>NZ_CP092284.1:1360816-2041224 GCF_023311895.1 Marinobacter sp. M3C | reverse complement strand
CTTTGATGTGCAGTGCTATTATCTGACGTGCTCTGATCAGACGTGCTTTGATCAACACCGGACTGCGCAGCAGCAGGCCCGGCGGTTTGGGGGCCTGAGTTTTCGAGTTCGTTGATCCAGCTGCGCAACTCGTATTCGCGGAACAGCTCCAGCAGTGCGCTGTTGTTCTGCTCGCGTTCCTGCAGATCTTCCAGTCCGAACGCCAGCTCTACGTCCAGTTTGATGGTGGCCAGTATCCGGCTCAAGGGCAGGGTTTCCCTGGCATCCCGCAGGTATTCCCCAACCTTGCCTTTGATGTCATCGGCATTGGCCATCAAGTTGTCGATATTCTGGTATTCCTGCAGCCATTTTACCGCGGTTTTCGGGCCGCACTTGTTCACGCCCGGTATGTTATCCACCTTGTCGCCCATCAGCGCCAGATAATCGATGATCTGCGCCGGTGTTACGCCAAACTTTTCTTCAACGCCCGCTGCGTCCATGTGGGTGTTGGTCATGGTGTTGATCAGCGTTACGTGCGCGCTTACCAGTTGTGCCATGTCTTTGTCGCCCGTTGACACCACCACATCGATGCCCTTGCTGGTGGCCTCGTGGGCCAGGGTGCCAATCACGTCATCGGCTTCCACGCCATCCACAATCAGCAACGGCAGGCCCATGTGCCTGACAATCTGGTGAATGGGTTCAATCTGTACGGCCAGGTCTTCAGGCATGGGTGGGCGGTTTGCTTTGTAATCCGCATACAGGTCGTTGCGAAAGGTTTTGCCCTTGGCATCGAACACCACCACAATTTTGGAGCCGGGGAAGTCTAGGTCTATCCGGCGTATCATGGCAATAACGCCCTTGATGGCCCCGGTTGGGTGGTTTTTGCTGGTCATCAGTGGTGGAAGTGCGTGGTAAGCGCGGAAAAGATAAGAGGAACCGTCTACAAGAACCACGGGTGGAGTGTGTTGTTCAGTCATAGCTGCCTGTGCCTGCAATCGTATTGAAGCGTGGGTTGCCTTGTGTAACTCTTATGGTAACAAGTAAGGCAATGGTAAAAAGTTCGGCAATGATAAAAAATACTGCGATTATTTCGGGTGCAAAACCAGCTTGAAAAAGCCAGCAAATCGGCAATAAGCGCATCATAAACAGATCGTCAAAAGGGTATCACGAAAATGAAAAGAATCATTTTACCACTTGTGTTGTTGGCCTGGCCGTTAGCGACCGTTGTTGCCCAGGAAACCGGTAATCTGGACGACACCATTGTAGAAACACCAAAACAGCCTGTGATCATATCGGACTATCAGCCGTCTAACGCCGGCACCCAGATTGTTATCCGCAGCGGCGAAAAAGAGGTGTATTACGAGTACCGGGTGAATGGTCAGGTGATGGAAATAAAAGTTGTGCCTCAAGTAGGGCCGGAGTACTACCTGGTGCCTGCCGACGGTGGCTGGGCCCGTGAAAGTGAATCCGGCATGCTCGTGCCAAGCTGGGTGCTGTTCCGCTGGTAGTGATGAATGCGTCGTCAACCCGGCTGGCAGAATAATTTTTGAACGATTTTTAGTTTTAGTGTGAACACTCTAACTTTTCTCCCTAATCTACACCCATAGATCGAAAACACTTTTGATCAACAAGCGCAGCACAGGAGAACTACCATGGGTGTACTTACCACTTATCAGCAACAGCTTCAGGATATGGTTAACAAGGGTATCGACGCCGCTGAAAAGCAGCAGAAGCGTTTATCTGCCAAGCCTTTTGACATGGCTGAAAAGCTGGAAGAAAGCGCTCGCACTCACAGCGTAAAATCCCTTCGTAAGAGCTATTACGGCTACAGTGAAAATGTGTTTGACCAATTGCGCGAACTGAACGGCATGGTTGGTGAATTCACCTCCCAGCTGATCTCGCGCGTTGAAAAGCAAGTAACTGAAGGCGCTGATGTCGTAGAAGAAGGCGCAGTCGATGTTGTTGCCGCAGCAGAAGACGTAAAAGCAGCTGTTGAGCCCACCAAGTCGGCACGCAAGAGCACCCCGAACAAAGCCAAAGCCGCTCCTGTAGCCGCTGCCAAGGTGGAAAAAGCTGAAGACAGCAAAGAAGTAAAAGCGAAAGAAGTTGAGCCGGCCAAAGCCAGCGATGCGAAAACTGAAGAAACGGCTTCTGCCTGATTGCGTTCAGCGGCCCATGCTCACCAAGAGCGTGGGCCGGTTGAAATCGGCGAATGCCAATAAAAAAGGAAGGCTATTTTAGTCTTCCTTCTTTTTGTCGGTTAATTGTTGCAGCCGGCGAATATCTATTTCGTAAATTTCCTGTTGGGTCTGAATGTCTTGGGTCTGGCTTTCAATTTCCTGTTCAATATCCAGAATCTGAGCTTCCAGTCGACGAATTTTCTCCAAGGCTGCCTCGGGAATTTTTCGCCCAGAGCGTTCCAGATCGGCGGCGCGACTTTGTTCGGCGTTTAACTGCCCGGAGATGACCGTAATATTGCCTTTTTTCAGGCTGATCAGCCCTTTCAGCTCACGAATTTTCCGGTTCATAGCGCTGCGCGCCTGATCTGGATGGCTGAAGCGCTTTAGCAGTTTTAGGTCCTGTTCGCGTTGCAGCTTCAGGGCGTCTTGGCGTTGTTGCTCGGCACTGCGTTCGGCCAACTCCTGTTCTGTAGGGGCGGGCGCAATAATGGTAACGACACGCCCATTGCTGTTGAGAATGTCATAGCCGCGTTGCGTTGCTTTCTGCGGAATGCTGCTGCCAATGACCACCTGGCCGTTTTCATCCGTATATCGGTACATGCCGGCGTGGGCCGAAGTAGCACTGATGCCACAGGTGCCAATCAAGCTGAGCATGAGGAGTGAAGCGGTCAGGTGTTTTGCCATTCGTCAAACTCCGTAAGATTCCCGGTAGCGCGTTACCGCATCAGCGTGTTGGCCGAAGGCGGGGTTGAGACTGATGTAGTCTAGTACCTGGTCGAGCCCGATAATGCTGACCACGGGTATAGCGAACTGCTGTTCTACTTCCTGGATGGCAGACAACTTGCCTTTGCCTTTTTCCTGGCGGTCCAGAGCGATCAGTACACCGGCGGGTTCAGCCCCCGCCTGATGGATAATCTCAATTGCTTCGCGAATAGCGGTGCCAGCGGTAATGACATCATCTATAATCAGTACCCTACCATTTAGGGGCGCACCGACGATGCTTCCGCCTTCACCGTGATCTTTCTTTTCCTTACGGTTAAAGGCAAATGGTTTATTGTTACCAGCTTCTGCTAACGCCATAGCCGTTACGGTAGCCAACGGGATGCCCTTATAGGCGGGCCCGAAAATAATGTCATAATTCAGAGCGCTGCGGTTAATGGCTGCAGCGTAGGCTTGGCTTAACTGTAGAAGATCATTACCGGTATTGAACAGGCCCGCGTTAAAAAAGTAGGGGCTGATGCGACCGGATTTGAGTGTAAATTTGCCAAAACGCAGCACATTTCGCTGTATGGCGAACTCGATGAAATTTTTCTGATAATCATGCATGGCGCGGCTTCTAGGGCTGTTGGTCTTTAAAATCTGCTTAAAATCGGTATCATACACACAAACCGAATCAGGGAATACGTATGCGGGTAGTATCAATCAGCGTCAACGGTCTTGAACAGGCTGTTGAAAAAGGGTTTTTTGACTGGATAGCAGGGCAAGATGCCGACGTTATCTGCGTTCAGGACCACCGCATGCGCGCCTACGAGGTTGAAGACCGCCAGCTGGTGCCAGAAGGCTACCAAGCCTATTTTATTGACGGCGAAAACAATGAAGATGGCGGTGTTGGAATTTACACCCGTCACTTCCCTAAAGCCATCATGTATGGCTTTGCCAATGAGCAGGCCGACCGCGAAGGTCGGTTTATTCAGGCTGACTTCGACAAGGTGTCCGTCGCCAGCGTGCTGGCGCCCTGCGCCCTTGGCTTGGAAGACGACCCGATTGGTGATGATGATCTGACCGTTCTGGATCACAAAGACGATTTCATGGACGCGTTTGCCGTACACATGCAAAAAACCCTGCGTAAACGCCGACAGTTTATTGTGTGTGCCAATTTGCAAAGTGCTCATCACGTTACCGACGCCAGTTCGCGCTATCACAAATTGGACGTATCCGGCTTTTTGCCTCACGAGCGTGCGTGGCTAGACCGCCTGTTCGACGAAATGGGCAGCATTGATGCGTTCCGTGATATTAACAAACAAAGCAATCAGTTTACCTGGTGGCCAGAGTGGGCTTCAGGTTGGCGCAAGCAGTCGGGTATTCGGGTGGATTATCAGATCGCTACGCCGGGTATTCGCAAGACCATTCAAGACGGCTGGATTGATGATGACACCCGTTTTTCTGATCATGCGCCGGTGGTGATGGATTACGACATCGAAATTGGATTTTAGGTTGACCTTGAACATCGGGGACGAATTTAAAATCCGTCCCCGATTTGGATCAAATCTCTGGGCCTCGACACCCAGGGTTTTGAGTTAGCCGTTAAGCGCTTCGTTCTGCAGCGCAAATAACGTTTCAATACCCTGTTTTGCCAGCACCAGCATGCTGTCCAGTTCTTCCTGAACGAAAGGCGCGCCTTCTGCCGTGCCCTGAATTTCGATAAAGCCGCCTTTATCCGTCATCACCACGTTCATATCGGTTTCCGCAACCGAATCTTCCGGGTAGTCCAGATCCACAACCGGTTTGCCTTTGAAAACGCCGACGGACACCGCTGCAACCATCTGTTTCAGCGGCGATTTCTTCAGGCGCTTTTGTGCCACCAGAAAGTTCAGCGCGTCTACCAGCGCTACGCAGCCACCGGTGATGGCGGCGGTGCGGGTGCCGCCGTCGGCTTGAATAACATCGCAATCGATGGTGATGGTGTGCTCGCCCAGTGCTTTCAGGTCAACCGCAGCGCGCAGGGAACGGCCAATCAGGCGCTGGATTTCAACCGTGCGGCCACCCTGTTTGCCGCGGGCTGCTTCGCGCCCCATACGGCTGTTGGTTGAGCGGGGCAGCATGCCGTATTCCGCGGTAATCCAGCCCTGGCCTTCGCCGCGCAAAAACGGCGGCACCTTGTTTTCCACCGATGCCGTACAAATCACCTTGGTGTCGCCGAACTCGATCAGCACCGAGCCTTCGGCGTGACGGGTGTAGTTACGGGTAATGCGAATGTCTCTGGGTTGTTCGGGGGTTCTGCCACTGGGTCGCATATAAAAAATTCCTGATGGGTTAATGAGCAGCGTGCCTGGGTTGCAGGCCTGCTTGTGCAAATGAATGGGCGCGCAGTATAGCACGGCCGTGCCGGCTTCCGACCCGCCAGGCCCAAGCGGTGTGGTGCCGCCACAGAATACGCTTGCTGCGGTTCGCCGCTCGGCGCTCTAGCCTGATAGACTCTATAAAAGCTTGGCTGAACAGGCCGATAAACTTATGCCGGAGCGACCATGATTCGAAGTATGACTGCCTTTGCGCGCCAGGAAACTCGTGGAGCCTGGGGTGTACTGACCTGCGAAATTCGTACCGTTAACCATCGCTACCTGGAGCCGTCATTCCGCTTGCCGGAGTGCCTGCGAGAGCTGGAAAACGATTTTCGCGAACAGCTGCGCAAACAACTGAAGCGCGGCAAGGTAGACGTGAGCCTTCGCCTGCACGCCAGCGACCAGGCCCAACACAGCTTCGCCATTAATGAGCCGCTCACCCAGGCGTTGAACGACGCGGCCAAGCGCATTAGCCGGATTCTGGACAACCCTGCCCACATCAGTGCGCTGGATATATTGCGCTGGCCAGGTGTTATGGCAACGCCCGAGCAGGATTACACCGAGGCCAAAGCCGCCGCGGCCAGTCTGTTTGAGCAAACCATAAACGAACTGATAGCCGCAAGAACACGCGAAGGCGAGCGCTTGCTGGCTATATTGGAACAGCGTCTGGTCGCCATACACGTCCAAGTGGCTGACGTGCGTGAGCGCATGCCGCAGCTGCTTCAGGCTCAGGAGCAACAGCTGCGCGAACGCTTTGAAAAAGCCAAAATAGAGCTCGACCCGGAACGTATAGCTCAGGAAATGGTGATGCTGGCGCAAAAAAGCGATGTCGCCGAAGAACTGGATCGGCTGGACGCCCACGTGGCCGAAGTTCGCGATACCCTGGCCAGTGAAGACGCCGTCGGCCGACGCCTGGATTTTTTGATGCAAGAGCTGAACCGCGAAGCCAATACCTTGAGCAGCAAAAGCATTGACGCTGGCCTGACCCGCGCCGCGGTGGACCTGAAAGTGTGGATTGAGCAGTTGCGGGAGCAGGTGCAGAACATAGAGTGATATCCTTGGGGTTTTCGCTTATCAATAAAGCGTGAAGTAAGCCTGGTGTATGACAGTGGGGAGTGAACGCATGAGTGCACCGGTTCAATTTGATGATAACTGTGGCGCAGGTGATAGCCGGGACGTTTTTGAGGCGATTGCGGCAGACTTACTGGAGAAAGGCTACAGCATTAAACCCAATGCCGTTCCAGCTCCCCTATTAGGCGGGCTTTGGCAACAGCTGCGTGGCATGCCACGCCACCAGTTTGATCCCGCCGGTGTAGGGCGCCAGCAAGCTCACACAGTCAACAGCTTTATCCGCAGCGACGCCATAAGCTGGATAGAGCGCGACACGGCTGCGGGCGAGGATTGGCTGAACTGGGCCGCCGAGTTGCAGCAGTATCTTAATCGCCGCTTATTTCTCGGCTTATTTTCCTTTGAAAGTCATTTTTCGCACTACGCGCCGGGTGATTTCTATAAAAAGCATCTGGATGCTTTCAACGGGCAATCAAACCGGGTGTTGTCGGTGGTGCTGTATCTGAACCCGGACTGGGTGCCGGGCGATGGCGGCGAGTTGGCCCTTTATCACAGCGATCAGAGCCATAATGGTGAACGGAGCCAGAGCATGCTCAAAGTGACCCCCAGCATGGGCACTCTGGTGGCCTTCCTTAGCGAAGAATTTCCCCACGAAGTCCTCCCTACCAAGCGCGACCGCTACGCCATAGCCGGCTGGTTTCGGGTGAACACCACCAGCACGAAGTGGGCAGCCCCGCCGGATTAGAACTTCATTGGTTTGCTCTTTAACCGGTTTTTCCCCGATTACGATTACGCCGGCAGCGTTCCGAGCAATGCACTACCTGTTCCCAGCAGTTTTGCCACTTTTTACGCCAGTCGAAGGGGCGCCCGCAGGTGGGGCAGGTTTTTTGCGGCAAAGGTTGTTTGGCGGCCATTAGCGTCTTCTTTGATGGAAGTTGTTACTGCCGGGGGCATTCACGTGGCGTTGTAATACGCGCTCGGCTTCCTGTTTTACGTCCGGCCGGCTGCGCCAAGCCCACAAACGATCCCTGGCAGCAGCAGCTGCCGGCGCGAGTTCGAACAGCGGTGCTGGGTAGTGGTCACCAATGTGCAGGCCGAACATCTGTTCTTCCATCGGCGTCAGTAACCAAGGCTTATGCAATAGAGTGTCTGGCAGCTCTGCTAGCTCCGGCACCCATTGGCGAATAAACGTGCCCTGTGGGTCTTGTTCTTGCGACTGCAGTACCGGGTTATAAATCCGAATGGTGTTAATGCCTGTGACCCCGGCCTGCATTTGAAACTGCGAATAATGAATACCCGGTTCGTAATCCAGAAACAGCCGCGCCAGGTGATGTACGCCCCGCTGCCAGTCGATATTCAGTAAATGGCACAGAAAACTCACCAGCATGGCGCGCATGCGAAAGTTGATGTAGCCGGTAGCGTGCAGGCAGCGCATACAGGCATCTACCAGCGGGTAGCCGGTGCGGCCTTCTTGCCAGGCTGCCAGGTCGGCGTTTACGCCATCGTCTGTGCGGTAGGGGTAAGCCAGATAACCGCGATTCACTGGCCGCTGTTCCATGGCGCATTCACTTTCAAATTTCTGAATGAAATGGCAGTGCCAGTGCAGGCGCGAAGCAAAAGCTCGCAGTGACCGGTCCCAGCCCGGGTTTTGTCGGTTGGCGCGGTATTTCTGATAGGCCTGGCGTAGGCTGAGATTGCCAAAGGCCAAATAAGGTGAAAGCCGCGAACAATGGGTGCGGCTTGCGATGGGGCTAGATACAGAGCCACTGTAAAACCGGCCCCGAGCGTTGAAAAAGCTATCCATCCACTGGTTTGCGGCGAGCTCTCCGCCCGTTTGGAACTGCGAATCGGGGTGCTGCCATTCGTTGGGCGGTTGCCAGTCGGGCAGAGCTGTTGGGCGTATAACGCGAAGTTGCTGCAGATCAACGTTTTGCTGCGGTGCGCCTATTACCTGCTGCCAGTGACGGTCCCAGCCATCGCGATTAAACGACCCCCGAATCACCGCGTTGGTGGCAAATTCCTGCCAGTGTACGTCCTGCTGCTGGCACCAGTGTGTTACTTTTTGGTCGCGTTCAAAGGTGCTGGCATCGCCGGTTTCTTCATGGCTGAACAGCGTGTAAATGCGGTGGTGCTGTTGCAGTTGCTCCAAGGTTTCAATGCATTCGCCGTGCACCAGCGTAACGCTAGCCTCACAACCAGCACGTGTGAGCTGGTTGTTCATAGCGCTGATCGACTCAATGATAAAGCGCCAATGGCGCTTGCTAAAGTGGGGGTTCTGCCTCTGTGAGGGCTCCACCACATACAGCAGAATAATAGGTAATCGGGCCTTGCAGGCAGCAGACAGGGGAGCGTGATCCGTCAGCCTGAGATCGCGTTTAAACCACACTACATTAACGAACGATTGCTCTGGGTGCATGGCGCCTTGCCACTATTGTGAGTCTGTTTCGGTTCTTGTGTGCGATACGAATCGAATCGGGCTCCCGATCTGTTTCTGCATAACGCCGTCTCCACGGTCAACATCGCGCACCAGGCCACGAGCCATAATCTGTGGGTGATTTGCCGCCTCTGCAATGCTTAATACGGGTTCCACGCAGGCGTCCTGGGTCTGGAAAAGCGCTTGCCAGTGGGCCAGTGTGTGTTCGGAAATCTTGGCTTTGAGCGCCTCTTTCAGAAAGTGCTGATCTTCGGCTTTCGAGCTTTGTGCCAGCGCGGCCAGTTCGGGCAGTTCCAGGGTGTCGAGCAGACGTTTTGAAAACTGGGGCTCCAGGCTGCCAATCGATAGCCAGCGGTTGTCGCTGGTTTGGTAGTAATCATAGAAGCTACCACCGTTAAGCAGCGTCTGTTCCGGCATCTGGTCAGTGCCACCGGCGATGGCCGCGGCGCCGGCCATGGCATTCAGTGCAAACGCCGCATCGGTCATGCTGATATCAATAAATACGCCCTGTCCGGTTTGCTGGCGCTGAATAACCGCCGCTAGTATGCCCATCACGGCGTGGTGGGAGCCGCCTGCGATATCAGCAATTTGAATGCCCATGGGCGGCGGCCCGCCGGCTTTGCGGCCGCAATGGCTGGCAATCCCCGACAGCGAAAGGTAATTGATGTCGTGGCCCGCGCGATTCCTGTAAGGCCCTGTTTGGCCGTAGCCGGTAATGGCGCAATAAATAAGACCGGGGTTAATGGCACGCAAGGTTTCATAATCGAGCCCGAAGCGGTTCATTACTCCGGGCCGGAACTGTTCCACCACAATGTCGTAATCCGCCACCAGTGTTTTTACCAAAGCCTGTGCAGACGGATCTTTCAGGTTGAGTACTAATGATTTTTTGCCACGGTTTAGCAGGGAATACCCGGTGGCCAGATCGCCGTCGAAGGGCGGCATGGTGCGAACCAAGTCAACGCGATCAGGGGCTTGAATTGTTAGTACCTCTGCGCCGAGATCAGCAAGCACCATGGTGGCGAAGGGCCCGGGTAGCAGTGTACTGAAGTCCAGAACTTTCAGAGAGTTGAGTGGCTTTGTCATCGTGTGCCTATCCTGTGCAGATTTTTTTGTGGCAGGAAAAACGCCAGTTCAGGTCTTTGCTCCAGCGGGCTTCAGCGACCGCAGGCCGTGTATATCATATCCAGTTCGGGCAGCAGGGTTTCCTCAAAGTGACGGCAAGGTGAGTCAATTGCGCCAATAGTAGCAGTTGGCAAGCGCTGGGGTGCGGTGCCAGGCCAAACGCCGTATAATTTCTTGTTTAACGGTTCTGCCTACAGGCCGCCATTACAGATTGGGGAGTTATTTGCATGAGTCATGCCGGAGAGCAGGGCACCCTGTTTATTATTTCTGCCCCCTCCGGGGCCGGTAAAACCAGCCTTGTGGCGCAAATGCTGAAGCACGATGAGAAGCTTGGGGTGTCGGTATCACACGCTACCCGAGCGATGCGCAGCGGTGAGCAGGATGGCGTGAACTATCATTTTGTCAGCCGCAGCGAATTCGAGCTTATGATTGGCTGCGGCGATTTCCTGGAACACGCAAACGTGTTCGGCAACTACTACGGTACGTCGCAGGTATGGGTGCGCCAGACTCTAGCGGCGGGCCGTGACGTCGTGCTGGAAATTGACTGGCAGGGAGCCCAACAGGTTCGGCGTTTGCAACCCGATTGTGTGAGTGTGTTTATTGTGCCGCCGTCTGCCGAAACACTGCGGGAGCGCCTGATTGGCCGTGGTACCGACAGCGCAGACGTGGTTGAGCGGCGTTTGGCGGAGGCTGAAGATGAGTGTAGCCACGCCGTCGAGTTTGATTATCTGGTTGTTAATGACGATTTCGACCATGCCCTGGCGGATTTGCTGGCCATTGTTCGCGGCCAGCGTTTGCGTATGAACGTGCAACAGCAGCGCCATGCTGCGCTTTTGGTTGGGCTTTGCAATCATCGCGGGCTGCACGGGTAAGGGCTTTTACGGTATACAAATTGGTTGCCTGGCAGTACACTGGCTGGTCTGCAAAATCAGTCATTTTATTTGTCGGGGAAATCATGGCACGAGTTACCGTTGAAGATTGTCTTGAACACGTTGATAACCGCTTTCAGCTGGTGATGCTGGCTACCAAACGCGCGCGCCAGATTGCCACCAAAGGTGCGGAGCCCATGGTACCGCCAGAAAACGACAAGCCGACTGTTATCGCGCTGCGTGAAATCGCTGCGGGTTTGGTCAGCCGTTCGTTGCTGACTGAAGACTTGGACGATTAGTAATAAGGCATTGAAATCTGTCCACACGGTTTTATAGTGTCACTATAGCAGCGTGCTTTAAGGACTATGGAAGGACCCGAATGCATGCATTCGGGTTTTTTTGTTTCCGGGGTTAATAAATAGGTGAGGGCGCGGTGTCATCAGAAGCAGCGGTAGACATGTTAACCAGAGAGCTAAGCAGCTATCTGGACACCAATCGCATCAATCAGGTGCGCCGAGCGTATTATTTTGCGGAACAGGCCCACGAAGGGCAAATGCGCAAGAGTGGTGACCGCTACATAACCCATCCCTTGGCCGTCGCCCGCATTCTTGCTGAAATGCGGCTGGACCATCAAAGCCTGATGGCCGCCATGCTGCACGATGTGATTGAAGACACCGGCATACCCAAAGATGCGCTCGCTGACCAGTTCGGTGAGGATGTCGCCGAGCTGGTAGATGGCGTCAGTAAGCTGACCCAGATTGAATTTCGCACCCGCGCCGAGGCCCAAGCCGAAAATTTCCAGAAAATGACGCTTGCCATGGCCCGCGATATTCGCGTGATTCTGGTAAAGCTGGCGGACCGCCTGCACAACATGCGCACCTTGGGCCCTATGCCCTATGAAAAGCGTAAACGCATCGCGACTGAAACACTGGACATTTACGCACCCATCGCTAATCGTTTGGGCATGCATAGCATTTCGACGGAGCTGGAAGACCTCGGGTTCTCGACGATGTATCCCATGCGTTCGAAATTCATTTCCAAAGCGGTGACCAAGCTGCGCGGCAGCCATCGGGAAATCATTGATGAAATTCGTGGCCGTCTGCACGAAAAGCTGGAAGAGCGGGGCATGCCCGGCCGGATTTTAGGGCGCGAAAAACACTTGAACAGCATTTATAACAAGATGAAGTTCAAGCAGAAATCATTTCATGAAATCATGGATGTATACGCGTTCCGCATCATTACCGACAATGAAGACGATTGTTATCGAATCTTGGGTGCCGTGCACAGTTTGTACAAGCCCATGCCCGGGCGTTTCAAAGACTATATTGCCATGCCCAAGGTGAACGGCTATCAGTCGCTGCACACCACTTTGTTTGGTATGCACGTGAATATCGAAGTTCAGATTCGCACGGAAGAAATGGAGCACATTGCCAACAACGGTATTGCCGCCCATTGGCTGTACAAGAATGAGCCGTCTAACGGCACCAGCGTGAACCAGACCCGGGTAGACCGCTGGGTGAAGGGTTTGATGGAAATGCGCGAGCGCGCTGATGATTCGCTGGAGTTTATTGAAAGCGTTAAAGAAGACCTGTTCCCTGACGAAATTTACGTGTTTACGCCCCGCGGTAAAATCATGGAACTGCCGGGCGGTGCTACGCCGGTGGATTTTGCTTATGCCATCCATACCGATATTGGCAACGCTACCGTGGCCTGCCGTATCAACCGCAATCTGGGCTCACTAAGCCAACCTTTGCAAAGTGGCCAGACGGTGGAAATTATCACCGCGCCCGGCGCCAGACCGAACCCCGCCTGGCTCAACTTTGTGGTAACCGGCAAGGCCCGAGGCAGTATTCGCCATGTGGTGAAAAGTGATAAGCATGCGGAATCTATTGAACTGGGCCATACGTTACTTAAGCGTTCCCTAAAAGGTTTCAGTACGCGTCTTGGTGATATCACTGACGCGCAGAAGCAGCGGGTTGTGGCTCACAATCAGGTCAACAGCTTTGAGGATCTGGTGAGCGAAATTGGCCTGGGCAACCGTATGGCGTTTCTGGTGGCACGCCAGTTGGTGGTGGGCGCGCCGGAGACAGAAGGTGATGCCCCGGCGGCTGCAGCGCTTCAGGAAAGCGGGCGCCAGGGCCCGGTGACCATTTGCGGCTCAGACGGCCTGCTGCTGAAATTTGCCAGTTGCTGCAAACCCATTCCTGGTGACCCGATTGTGGGCATCATGGATTCGGGTAACGGCATGGTGATTCACTCAGATACCTGCTCACACTTGCCAGATGACCAGCAGGGCCGCGCCATGCTGACCGATCTGAAATGGGCCAAGGACATTACCGATCAATTTTCGGTGGAATTGCGGGTGGAAATGGAGCGTCAGCGTGGCATTATTGCGGAAATGGCCAGCGCAGTAGCAATGGCCGACGGCAATATTGAACGCATTAACGTGGAAGATCAAAATGCTCGTTTTGGCGTTGTCAGCCTGGTGGTACACGTGACCGGCCGCCACCACCTGGCGCGGGTAATGCGACGGGTACGCAATATTCGGGCGGTTACCCACATCAGCCGGGTTCGCTACTAAAGGCCCATGGGTCTCTGCTATCGTAGGTTTGTCAGATTTAACACCTGGCGTTATGGCGGGTGAGGATTTTTATTTATTAACAACAGGGATATAAATAACCATGACCAACAAATCGATTATTGAAACCGAAAATGCACCGCAAGCAATCGGGCCTTATTCTCAGGCCGTAAAGGCCGGTGACACCGTGTACATTTCTGGTCAGATTCCGCTGGTGCCAGAAACCATGGAGCTGGTACAGGGCGATTTTGCGGCAAACACCCGTCAGGTATTCGAGAACCTGAAAGCAGTTTGTGTGGCATCCGGCGGCTCATTGCAGGATATCGTCAAGCTGAACATTTATATGATCGATCTGGCCAATTTCGCGGTTGTGAACGAAATTATGGCCACTTACTTCCAAAAGCCTTACCCGGCCCGCGCAGCGATGGCCGTTGCTGCGCTGCCAAAAGACGTACCCATCGAAATGGAAGCGGTGATGGTGCTGACCTAAGCGCCTTTGCGCTGATTAATCAGCTCACGGTATCCGGCGCGAAAGTCCGGATACCGAAATTCAAAGCCGGTTTTCAACAGACGCCGGTTACTGCACAGTTTGCTTCCTACCCGGCCACCACCGCGAGCGTCCTCGGCCGGCTTTTCGCAATCGGTATGTTGGCGAACCCATTGCACCACTTGATCCAGCCGAACCGGCTCGCAGTCGCTGGCCAGATAGCAGGATTGCAGAGTGTCACCTTCCGCCGCCATGTTGCTTAAATGCACGATAGCCCGAACAGCGTCTTGTTCGTGAATTCGGTTACTGTAATGTGAGTGGGTCGGCGGATTCAGTCGCCCATCGATCACCGCTTGAAGAAAACTCTGGCGCGACGGGCCATAAATGCCGCTGAACCGGACCACTGTGGCGGGAATACGGCTAGCCAAAGCCGTTTGCTCTCCCAGCAACACCTGCTGGCCGCTGAACCCGCTCGGCTGCGTAGGGCTTTCCTCATCCACCCAGCCGTTATCGTCTTGCCCGTAAACCCCGGTGCTGCTAATAAAGAACAACCGGCTTGGCGCCTGCCCCTGTAATTCAACCAGCAGGTTCTCCAGGGCGGTCACATAAGCCGCGTGGTAGCCCTGTTCGTTATAATCGGAGGGCGTCAGGCAATAAATAACCTGGTCCAGCCGTGATGGAAGTGTGTTTTTCAGGGTCGCGGGCTGGGTCAAATCCGCGGCTACCGGCGTGATACCTTGGGGTAGTTGAGCCGTTCTGCGGCGAAGACCAAACACTTCGGCCCCGGATTGCAGCAGCAGGGTGGCAATGGCGCCCCCCAGGTTGCCGCACCCGGCCAGCAAAATTCGTTGGTTTTTCAGGCTTTCAGCGATTGCCATAGACAATATCAATCCTTATGCTTTGAACCATAGATAAAGTCGACACTGAACGCTGTTCAGCACCGGAGCCCGCCATGACTCTTACCGAGTTACGATACGTTGTTACGCTCGCCCGTGAAAGGCATTTTGGCCGCGCCGCGGAGCGCTGTCACGTTAGTCAGCCGACCCTCAGTGTGGCGGTACGAAAACTTGAAGAAGAGTTGGGTATCCCATTGTTTGAACGCAGTAAAAGCAACATTCGGGTCACCGAAAGCGGGCTGCGCATTGTTGAGCAGGCGCAGCGAGTGCTGGACCAGGTGGGTGTGATTAAAGATATGGCCCAGGATGGCAAGAACCAGCTTAGCTCTCCGCTAAAGGTCGGTGCCATTTACACCATAGGCCCCTACCTTTTTCCGCATTTACTGCCGGAGCTGCGGCGCGCTGCGCCAGACATGTCGTTGTATATTGAAGAAAATTACACCGCGAGTCTGCGCCAGAAACTGCGCCATTCAGAACTGGACGCCATCATTGTGGCGTTGCCGTTTGAGGAAGCCGAAGTGGTTACCCTGCCGCTTTATGACGAACCCTTTGTGGTACTGCTGCCGGCAGATCATCCGCTGACCGCCTGCGATGAAATTACCGCGGAACAGCTGGCGCAAGAGCAGCTCCTGCTGTTGGGGCCGGGGCACTGCTTCCGCGACCAGGTGCTGGAGTCCTTCCCGCCTTTGGTTGCGACCGTTACCCGGCGCAGCGAAGGCAATGGCCCCACGCTGGTGACCGAGGGCAGCTCGTTGGAAACTATTCGCCACATGGTAGCCTCGGGCTTGGGTGTGACCGTTGTGCCGCTGTCAGCGGCCACCGGCATGCACTATCACGAAGGTGTGCTGGCGGTACGGCCATTTGCTGCGCCCGTGCCCTTTCGGACGGTAGCTTTGGCTTGGCGGGTCACTTTCCCGCGGCCCAAAGCCATTGACGTGCTGTCGCTGGCGGCGAGCCAGTGCCGGGTTGTGGCAAAGGCCAGTGCCGCCAAGCCAGCAGCGGCTAAGGGCTAGGCCGGCCATGATGGCACTGGACGATATACCGGTCACCCAGCTTAAGGGCGTGGGCAACGCGCTCGCAGAAAAGTTGGGCAAGCTGGGTATCGCTTCGCTTCAGGATTTGCTGTTTCACCTGCCCCACCGTTATGAAGATCGCACCCGCATCACCGCCATGGGCAGCCTGCGCATTGGCGACGTGGCGGTGGTGGAAGGTGAGGTCATGAAAACCGATATTGTGATGGGCAGGCGTCGTAGCTTGCAGATCACCCTCAAAGACCACAGCGGCTTTGTCAGCCTGCGCTTTTTCCATTTTAACGCGGCCCAGAAAAACCAGCTTGCCGAAGGCACCCTGGTGCGCTGTTTTGGTGAAGTGCGGGCGGGCCGTTCCGGCTACGAGCTGTATCACCCCGAATACCAGACCAATCCGACGCCTATGGCGGATGAAGGCAGCGCCACATTAACGCCGGTATACCCACTTACCGAGGGTATTCAGCAGCCCCGGGTGCGGGCTTTGTGCCAGCAGGCGGTAGCGTATTTGAAGCGTTACCCCATTTACGATTGGCTGCCGCCCTGGGTATTGGTGGACTATCAGTTACCGGCCATCACCGCCGCGGTAGAACTGGTGCATTCACCACCCGCTAGCGCTTCGGTGGCGCAATTGCTGGAAGGGCGCCATCCAGCCCAACAGCGGTTGGTAATGGAAGAACTGCTGGCGCACCAGCTAAGTCTGTTACAAGTGCGCGAACAGATTCAGACGCGCCAGGCGTTGCCGTTGCTGCCGCAGGGCGATTTAAGCGAGCGCTTTTTAGAGTCTTTGCCATTTCGCCTAACCGGCGCTCAACGCCAGGTGCTTCAGGAAATCCGCCAGGACCTTACCCAGCCCCTACCCATGCTGCGTTTGGTGCAAGGCGATGTAGGCTCCGGCAAAACCGTGGTCGCAGCGCTGGCGGCCTTGCAGGCCGTTTCGGCGGGCACTCAAGTGGCCTTGATGGCGCCCACTGAAATTCTGGCGGAGCAGCACTATCAGAATTTTTGCGCTTGGTTTGCGCCCTTGGGTATCCAGCTCACCTGGCTGTCGGGCAAAGTGAAAGGCAAGGCGCGCCAGCAAGCCCTGGAGGCGGTTTCAAGCGGTGCCGCCAGTATTGCTATTGGCACCCATGCGCTGTTTCAGAACGATGTGGCATTCGATCGTCTGGCGTTGGTGATTATTGACGAGCAGCACCGCTTTGGCGTTCATCAGCGTCTGGCATTGCGGGAAAAAGGCGCCGCCGGCACGCTGGCGCCCCACCAGCTGATTATGACTGCCACGCCGATTCCGCGTACATTGGCTATGAGTGCCTACGCCGACCTGGACACATCAGTCATCGACGAGCTGCCTCCGGGGCGCAAACCCATCGAAACCATTGTTGTGCCCGACGGTCGCCGTGATGATGTGGTAGAGCGGGTACGCAATGCCTGTCAGGCCGGGCGGCAGGCGTACTGGGTGTGCACACTGATCGAAGAATCCGAGGTGTTACAGTGTCAGGCGGCAGAAGTAAGTGCGACCGAGCTCGCCGAGCGCCTGCCAAACCTGCGCATTGGATTGGTTCACGGGCGATTGAAAAGTAAGGAAAAAGCCGAGGTTATGGCGGAATTTAAGGGCGGTGCGTTAGACCTTTTAGTGGCCACCACCGTAATAGAGGTGGGGGTGGATGTGCCCAACGCGTCGCTGATCATTATTGAAAATCCTGAACGTCTGGGTCTGGCCCAGTTGCACCAGTTGCGGGGCCGTGTAGGGCGTGGCGAACAGGCCAGTTACTGCGTGCTGATGTACCACCCACCGCTATCGCTGAACGGTAAAACGCGGCTGCAGGCCTTGCGCGACAGTCAGGACGGTTTTGTGATTGCGGAAAAAGACCTTGAAATCCGGGGTCCCGGTGAGGTTTTGGGTACTCGCCAGACTGGCATGATGCAGTTCAGGCTGGCTGATTTCGAGCGCGACCAGCACTGGATTGAAGTGGTTCGTGAATTAGCGCCGCGACTTATGGGCAATAAAGCCGCGGTGCAGGGCCTGTTGCGGCGCTGGTTGGGTGAAAAAACCCGCTACGGTGAAGTTTAAATCTCATCTGCATTTGATGAAGGGCAACGTTGTTATCCCCAGGTGGGCTGCTGTGATAACGGAAGAATGATCAACACGAGGTTATGTCCAATGGAAGTTCCGGCCACGGTTCGCCAGGCTCTTGGCGAATGCGCAACCAGCGTTGCATTGCGGGATGTCGATAAAGCCGACCCGGATCAACTGCTGCGAATGGTGTTGCTTAGCGACGGCTGCCACAAGCTTCAGGTAATTTACCGCAGCTGTGACTTGCTGGACCTTGAAACGCTGAACACACAGCTGGGCCACAGTTACGCACTGCTGCCGGCTGCCGAACAGCAAAGGCTGTGCGACCGGCTGGGATTGGCTGAGCTGCCTGCGCTGCCGGCTCTGACTGGCTGGCGTACGGTTATCGATTCGGCGGTAGATGCGGGCTCTGCAGTGGCCCTGGTCCTGCAAGATCCTCACTTGGCCATGGTTATGCCCGCTAATGATTTTATAAATCTGTGCGGTGAGGCCGATCGCCTGGGCTGCGCAGTTGCTGTCGCGCCCCTGGCCGAGGCTGTAGCAGACCACGGAAATGATCGTGATCAGGTTCATTTTGCCATCAAGCGCTTTACCAGTTTGCGGATACGTCAACGCCTGGAAGACACGCTGGAGCTACCGCCGCTGCCGGAAACGGCCCGCCGTATCATTCGCCTGCGCACAGATCCCAATTCTGTAATGGCTGATCTGGTCGACATTGTGGAGAGCGATCCCAGCCTTGCAGCGCAAGTCATCAGCTGGGCATCGTCGTCGTTTTACGCGGCTCCCGGCCGGGTAAACTCGGTGCACGATGCTATATCCCGTGTGTTGGGATTTGATATGGTGATGAACCTGGCAATGGGGCTATCGCTAGGTCGGGTGCTGCGCACACCGGCACACGGCATTCGCGGCTATCTGGATTACTGGCAGCAGGCTACTTGGCTGGCTCACGGTGCCGGGCTGCTTGCCAGCCTGATAACCGGCGCTGAGCGCCCTGTTTTCGGTTTGGCTTACCTGGCTGGCTTGCTGCACAATTTCGGCACTCTGGTGCTGGCTCATTTATTCCCGCCCCATTTCAGCCTGCTTTGCCGCGCGCAGGAGGTCAATCCGGGCCTGGACTCGTCCATCGTCGAGCGCCACTTGCTGGGTATTACCGGCGGGCAGATTGCAGCGCAACTGATGGAAAACTGGAGCATGCCGGCGGAGGTAACCAGTGCCATTCGTCAGCACAAAAATTCTGCCGCTGCGGGCGAGCACCAAGTTTATAGCCAGGTGCTCTGGCTGGCACGGCAGCTGCTGATTGAACGCGGTGTGGAACTGGGAGTAGGTGAGCCGATTCCCCCCGGAATATACCGACAGTTAGGACTGGACGCGAAGCGGGTAAGCGAGCGTTTCGATCAGCTGGTTGCCAATCGCGATAGCGTGCTGGAGATGGTCGGCATGTTAACGCCTTGACGCCCTACTAGTTCACACCCTCGCTGAATACATGCACCCGAATGGCAGTGGCTGCGCGGCGAATTTCGTCGGCGTGACCCTGTTCAATGGCATAACGTTCTTTGTCCATCTTATTGACAAACCTCGGCTCAGTTGCCAGCCGGGCCTGATGGGTAGGCATGTGTTGTAGCTTGTCGTGCACCTGCTGAAAAACGGCAAACGGCGATTTTTGCAGAAGCGCTGGCTCCACATGATCCAGCAGGCCTTTGATGCGCAAGCAGGCCTCAGAATACTCAACCTGATTCGCCTCTACCGCCTGAGCCAAGATGCGGATACTTTCAATCATCGATTCCCGCCGCTTGCGCGCGAACTCGCTCGCCTTTTCGCTACGTCGCTGATCAGCGCTTAATGCATTGCGTTGGCGGTATATAAACAGCGCCAGAAGGACAATAGCGCCCAAGCCAAATGCAATTAACAGCCATTCTTGCCAGCTTTCCATGAAATGCTCCGTGTTGACGATACGTTTTCGCGCTTTGGAGATGCTTTGAGATTTGACGAGTATACGGGTGGTGGGCCTTGCTGGACTTGAACCAGCGACCAATCGATTATGAGTCGATTGCTCTAACCAACTGAGCTAAAGGCCCGTAACGCGGGGTATTCCAATGCTTTTGCTTACGAAGTCCAAACAAAAGCGAGCGCCATTATAACGATGAGAGCAGGCGCTCGCCAGTGCTGTGACGCTTAAGTGTTGCCTTGATCGTCAATAAAGCCGCGCAAATGGTCTGAACGCGATGGATGACGCAGTTTGCGCAGGGCTTTGGCCTCAATTTGGCGGATCCGCTCGCGGGTTACGTCAAATTGTTTGCCGACTTCTTCCAATGTATGGTCGGTGTTCATTTCGATGCCAAAGCGCATGCGCAATACTTTTGATTCGCGGGCGGTTAAGCCGGCCAACACCGAGCGGGTGGCTTCGCGGAGGCCTTCGGCTGTGGCAGAATCTACCGGCGACAAGGCTTGAATGTCTTCAATGAAATCGCCCAGATGGCTGTCTTCGTCGTCGCCAATCGGGGTTTCCATGGAGATCGGCTCTTTGGCGATTTTCAGCACTTTGCGAATCTTGTCTTCCGGCATTTCCATGCGCTCGCCCAGCTCTTCCGGCGTGGGCTCGCGGCCCATTTCCTGCAACATCTGGCGCGAAATTCGGTTCAGCTTGTTAATGGTTTCAATCATGTGCACCGGAATACGGATGGTGCGGGCCTGATCCGCGATGGAGCGGGTAATGGCCTGACGAATCCACCAGGTAGCGTAGGTTGAGAACTTGTAGCCACGGCGATATTCAAATTTGTCGACCGCTTTCATAAGGCCGATGTTGCCTTCCTGAATCAGATCGAGAAATTGAAGACCGCGGTTGGTGTATTTTTTGGCAATGGAAATCACCAGACGCAGGTTCGCCTCTACCATTTCTTTCTTGGCGCGGCGGGCCTTGGCTTCGCCAATGGACACCCGGCGGTTGATTTCTTTGATGTCGACAACGTCTAAATTTACATCCAGCTGTACGTTTTTGATGCGCTTTTGTAAGCGCACGATTTCGTCCAGGCGCTCGGAAATCGCAGAAGCATAGGGCTTCTTGCTGCGAGCAATTTTTTCAGCCCAGTCTAAGTTGATCTCGTTGCCGGGAAACGATTTGATAAATTCTTTACGATCCATCTTACTTTCGCGAATGCAGATGCGCATGATGGTGCGCTCATTCTGACGGATCATGTCGTTGGTGGAACGAACAACGTTCACCAGTCCATCAAACGCTTTGTTGCCTAACTTGAAAGGGGCAAACACCGCGCCCAGCTCGTTCAGGGCTTTTTGGGTGCGCTTGTCGCTGCGGCCGTGCTGTTCCAAGAGCTCATTGGCGACTGTCAGTTTTTCTTTTAGCAGGTCAAAGCGCAGGCGGGTCTCTTCGGGATCTGGACCGCTCTCGGTTTCTTCTTCTTCGGCATCATCCGCATCGTCTTCGCTGTCTGCTTCTTCGGTGCTGGCAGAGGGTGCCGGGGCAGGCTCTTCCGGCATGAACGGTTCGGCGTCGTCAGGATCAAGGAATCCAGCAACAATATCGCTCAACCGGCCTTCATTCTCGACAATGCGATCGTAGCCTTGGATTACGGTACCGGTGGTGCCGGGGAAGTGGGCAACCGCAGCCATCACGTCGCGAATGCCTTCTTCGATACGCTTGGCGATAACAATTTCGCCTTCGCGGGTCAGTAGTTCAACGGTACCCATCTCGCGCATGTACATTCGCACCGGGTCGGTGGTGCGCCCGGCGTCGGATTCTACTGCGGCCAGAGCCGCTGCAGCTTCGGCAGTCGCTGCTTCATCGGCGGTTGAATCACCATCAGTCATAATCAACGTATCAGCGTCTGGTGCAACTTCAGATACCTGAATGCCCATATCGTTGATCATGCGAATGATGTCTTCGACTTGGTCCGGGTCAGCGATGTCTTCCGGAAGGTGATCGTTCACCTCGGCGTAAGTCAGGTAACCTTGTTCCTTGCCTCGCGCGATGAGGTCTTTTAAACGTGATTTTTGCGAATTGCCCGACATAGACACCCTGTAAGCCCGCTAAAGTAAATAAATATTAAGCAACCAGTATAGCTGCCGACCTAATGCTCTGCCACCGAATGGTTAGATGGTGACCAGTGCTTAAATTTTCAAGTCCCGTTGTTCTTTGTGCCATTGCCTAATGTACGTAATTCAATGCGCTCTTCAGGACTCAGATTGGGCAAATTGCGCACCAATTCGACAAACCTTTGTTGCCGCGATGCCTCCTCGGTTGGGCTGAGAAGCTCCCGTGCCGCTTCCAGTGTGTGCTCGCGTGCGGGTATATGCTCAATGCCGTCAAACAAATGAAAAAAACGGTCTCTGGCTTGAACGTCTGTCGCTAAAGCGCTAATTAGTGCCGGTTGATTGGCAAGTTTGCTTCCTAGGATCCAGTTGGCGAAGGCCGCTGCCTGAATAAATTGCCGTGAGCCACGAGCGGCTTCGGCCACTTCTGCGGCCAGATCTGGCGCTTCTGTCAAGGCCAGACACAGCAAGCTGTCTTTGCTCAGTTTTACGTCAATCCGCTGTTCTTGTATTCGTTCCCGCTGCCAGCCTTTGTTGCCACCCCGTTCCTGCCAAGGTTTTTTCTGCCATTGGTCGCGGCCGCTGCAGAGGCGCAGCATTTCATGCCACATGGCGTCGCGCAGCGTGCACTTGGGCATTTTGTTGAGCATGGGCTCGGCCCGAGCGCGCAACTCTCCGCGGTGTTCGGGCAACTTTAAGTCCAAGCCATCGCTCTGGCGATCGAACAGATAGCGTGACAGCGGTATAGCCGCTTCAATCCGTCTACTAAAGGCTTCGGCACCTTCTTTGCGAATCAGGGTGTCCGGGTCTTCGCCTTGGGGTAGCATCAGAAATTGCAGATGCAGACCGTCGGCCATTAGTTCCAGTGCGTTTTCCAGTGCGCGATCTGCCGCGCGAAAACCCGCTGTGTCGCCATCAAAACAAAACACAATGTGGCGTACCTGGCGCATTAAGGCGCTCAGATTGTCATGATTGGTGGCGGTGCCCAGCGTTGCCACGGCAAACTGAATGCCGTGCTGGGCCAAAGCGATGACGTCCATGTAGCCTTCTACAACCAGCAACTTGTCCAGCTGCTTCAAGTTCTGCCGCGCTTCATACAAGCCGTATATTTCACGGCTCTTATGAAAGACATCAGACTCCGGCGAGTTGATGTATTTGGCTTTGTCGTCACCCAGAGTACGCCCGCCAAAGGCGATGGTTTTGCCGCGGGTGTTGCGGATTGGAAACATCACCCGGTTGCGAAACAGATCTCTGGGCCGGCCATATTGGTCGGATACCGTTTTGGTTTCCAGCAGCGGTTCTTTAAAGCTGGTGCCCGCAGCGTCGCATAATGCTGTGCCGCCGGCGGGGGCAAATCCTAGCTGATATTGCTGGATAATGGCCTGATCCAGCCCGCGCTGCTGCAGGTAGTCGCGGGCAAAAGCACCGGCTTCGCTGCTTAGCGCCTGCTGATAAAAACGGCTGGCGAAATCCAGAGCCTCTGTCAGCGTGCGAGTTTGCTGCATTTCCTGCTTGGCCGCCTGATCGTAGGGCACTTCCATGCCGGCTCTGCGCGCCAGATCTTCAACTGCTTCGGTAAAACCCAGGCCTTCGAATTCCTTTAAAAAACTGATCGCGTCGCCGTGTGCGCCGCATCCGAAGCAGTGGTAAAAACCTTTGTCTGGCCGCACATTGAACGACGGTGTTTTTTCATCGTGAAACGGGCAGCAAGCTTTGTAATTCGCACCGGCTTTCTTCAAGGTAACGCGAGAGCCAATCAGCTCGGCCAGATCGATCCGGTCTAGCAGATCTTCAACAAACCGTTGCGGGATCAGTCCGCTCATTCGGGCTCCGAGTGTGGCCTTAGGCGGGGCCGTAATAGCAGGATGGCCAATAGCCAAAAATGCCGCCGAAGCCAGGCCTCGGCGGCATTTTTAAATCGCTTTGAGCGGCCTGTAGCCGTTCAGGCGATTAATTTTGCAGTCAAGCAGCGTTGCTAAAACCTAGTACAAACGCTCAAACTTGCGCTGTTCACGCTGAAGCTTCTTGAGGTGACGCTTAACGGCAGCAGCAGCTTTACGCTTACGAACAGAAGTCGGCTTCTCGTAGTGCTCACGACGACGCACTTCGGAAAGGACGCCTGCTTTTTCGCAGGAACGCTTGAAGCGACGTAGGGCTACGTCAAACGGCTCATTCTCTTTCAGTTTAACAGCTGGCATTCGAAAATCACCTACCTGGGTATATTCGGTTCTATGGGTTCCGCTGGGCTTGCCCTGAGCGGTTCTAACACTGGCAGGAATGATTAAAACTCGACCAGTGCGTAATTTAGGGCGGCAACTATATCCCCTGGGTTGGGTTGCGGTCAATGTTTGTTCTGTGAAACTGCAGGTGGGTCTCGAGTTTCTGCTAAAATGCGTCGCCTCTGCATTTTGCTTCTTTTATTTTAATGGCTAATAACTATGCTGATTTTAGGTATTGAAACGTCTTGTGACGAAACCGGCGTGGCACTCTACCACACCGAGCGTGGTTTGTTGGCCCATGCGTTGTTCAGTCAGGTAGCGATACACGCTGACTACGGCGGGGTGGTGCCCGAGCTGGCCTCCCGCGATCACGTTCGCAAGCTGTTGCCATTGATCGAGCAAATTTTGGCCGAGGCAGGGCTTGCACGTGCAGACATCGAAGGTATTGCCTACACCGCAGGTCCCGGCCTTGTGGGCGCGTTAATGGTGGGCGGCGCCGTGGCTCACGCTTTGGGTTTCAGTATGGGGATTCCAGTTTTGGGCGTGCACCATATGGAAGGGCATTTGTTGGCGCCAATGCTTGAGCAGAATCCACCGGCTTTTCCTTTCGTTGCGTTGTTAGTGTCTGGTGGCCACACCCAGCTGGTGCAGGTCAGCGGTATCGGCGAGTACATTCTTTTGGGTGAGTCGGTTGACGACGCCGCCGGAGAAGCGTTCGACAAAACCGCCAAAATGCTGGGACTGGATTACCCGGGTGGGCCCAGAGTCGCGGCATTGGCTGAAAAAGGGCAGGCCGGACGTTATCGCTTTCCGCGGCCGATGACAGACCGGCCGGGGCTTGATTTCAGCTTCAGCGGGTTAAAGACCTTTACTCTGAATACCGTTAATGCCGCGCGTGAAGCCGGTGATCTGGGCGATCAGACCCGTGCTGATATTGCCCTGGCCTTCGAATCTGCGGTGGTGGACACCCTGGCGATCAAATGTAAGCGCGCGTTAAAGCTCACCGGGTGCAAACGTCTGGTGATCGCCGGTGGCGTCAGCGCCAACACGCGGCTTCGGGCAGGGCTTGAGGCGATGACGGCGAAACTTGGCGCATCGGTGTTTTACGCGCGGCCGGAGTTCTGTACCGATAACGGCGCAATGATTGCTTACGCCGGCGCCCAGCGCTTGCGGGCAGGGCAGCAAGACGGTGATCGCATTGCGGCGGTGCCGCGCTGGCCGTTGGATACCTTGCCGCCCTTGACTCAGCGTTGCGATGACGGCCTGGCGGGTGCCTGATGGTTAGGGTTTAGAGTGCAGGCATTGCCAATAAGTTGAAGGCAGTGCTGGCTAGAAGCGGGTTTCGCGCCCTTGCGCCATTCGAATCAGGTTATTGCGGTGGCGAACTAACACCAGTAACGCCAGTAGGCTGAAGACGGGCAGAGTGTGGGGTTGAAACAGCGCGCTGAGCAAAGGCCCGCTGAGCACTGCTACCAAGGACGCCATCGCCGAGATGCGCCAGCGCCACATGACCAAAAGCCATATTGCGGCCATCAACAATGTGGTTGTGTATGCCAGTGCCAGGCCGGCACCGAGAACCGTAGCGACGCCTTTTCCGCCCTTGAAGCGATAGAACACCGGGATCATATGGCCGGTGACTGCGCACAGGGCCACTGCCGCCTGAACGGTTGTTGATAGCCCCCATTGTTGCGCCGCCCATACCGGCAGCCAGCCCTTGCCGGCATCCAGCATCAGCGTTAGCGCTGCTGGCGCCCAGCCACCGCTGCGAAATACGTTGGTGGTGCCCGGATTGGTAGAGCCCTGAGCGCGCGGATCAGGCAGTTGCCAGGCACGGCTGATGGGTATGGCGAACAGCACCGAGCCGCCAACATATGCAGCGGCACACAGCATTACCGTTAAAACGGGGGCGCTGGCAAATGTCATAGTGATGTGTCCTGGCTGGCGCAGACGACTTGAACCAAAATGTGCGAAAATAGCTAAATTTGTCGAGTCTGATAACTAACCTTAGCTGCGCTGTCGGGCCGATTCAATCCGAAAAAAGTGCAGCATCATCTGGAGTGTCTGTGGCAGATCGTGTGTTTATTGAGGGCCTGGAGGTCGAAACCGTTGTAGGAGTATACGACTGGGAGCGGGACATTACCCAGCGCCTGGTGGTAGATCTGGACATGGACTGGGACAACCGCGTGCCTGGCGCGTCTGATGACGTCAAGGACGCGCTGGACTACGCGGCGGTTAGCGACTGCGTTATTCGCTGTCTGCAGGCGTTGCAACCGAAGTTGCTGGAGCACGCCGCAGAGGTACTAGCGGCCGAGTTGCAACGGACGTTTGGTATCGAGTTTTTGCGGCTGAGCATTCGCAAGCCCGGCGCCGTACCGGCAGCCTCTGCGGTAGGCGTCAGCATCGAGCGTGGGCGCCGCCTGTGAGCACTCCGGTGCTGTTGGGTATCGGTAGCAACCAAAATCGCGAAGCCTGTTTGCAGGCCGCGTTAGATGCCTTGGCCGACTGGTTTGGTGAGCTGGCTTTGTCGCCGGTGTATGAAAGCCCGGCGGTGGGTTTTGACGGTTCCCCGTTTTTGAATATGGTTGCGGGATTCAATACCGCCATGCCGCTGGCCGAGTTGTCGCGCCGCTTTAAGAAGTTAGAGGCCGACCATGGCCGGGTTCGGGGCAGCGCCCGCTTCGCCGCGCGAACGCTGGATATCGACATTCTGACTTACGGTGAAAAGGTTGGCGTGTTTTGCGGTGTGGAATTACCACGTGCCGAAATATTGGTGAACGCGTTTGTGCTTAAGCCTTTAGCGGATGTGGCCGGGTCGCGTTTGCACCCCCAGTGCGGACAAAGCTATCAGGATTTATGGCAGTTACACCGCGCTGGCCCACCTTTGCATAAGGTCAACTTCAGCTGGCGCGGCGGTATAATTTCAAGCGCCGTTGGCGGCGCGGAAACGAGCGATCAAGGCATCGGTTGAGCTGTCGCTGTTACCCGCGTTTGCCGGTGCCGGCTGGCCCATCAGGCGCGGCAGAATGTTTTTTCCCAGCTGCTTGCCCAGCTCTACCCCCCACTGATCGAACGAGTCCAGATCCCAGATAACACCCTGTACAAAGGTACGATGTTCGTACAAAGCGATCATCGCGCCCAGTGTATAAGGCGTAAGCTGCTGCATCACCAGAGTGTTGCTGGGTTGGTTTCCAGGTACCACTTTGTGCGAGGCCAGGCGGTTGACGTCTTGCGCTGACAGGCCTTCGGCAATCAATTCGCGCCGGGCTTGTTCCAGAGTTTTTCCGGCCATCATGGCCTGGGACTGGCTCAGGCAGTTGGCGAACAGATCGGCGTGATGATTCGCAATGGGGTTGTGGCTGACCAGCGGAATAATGAAGTCTGCCGGAATCAGCCGGGTACCCTGGTGAATCAGCTGGTGGTAGGCGTGCTGTCCGTTGGCGCCGAGCCCGCCCCAGATGATCGGGCCGGTATGGTAGGTGACCGCAACGCCCGCGCGAGTCACGCGTTTGCCGTTGCTTTCCATATCCAACTGCTGAAGGTGATCTGGCAGGCTGCGTAAATATTGGTCATAGGGCAAAATGGCGTGGCTGCAGGCGCCCCAGAGATTGCTGTACCAGATACCCAGCATGGCCATCACCACAGGCATATTCTGCGCTAATGGCGCTTGCATGAAGTGTTCGTCCATGGTTTGGGCACCCGCCAGCAATTGGCGAAAATTGTCCATGCCTATGCTCAGGGCAACCGGTAAACCAATGGCCGACCAGAGCGAATAGCGCCCGCCAACCCAGTCCCACATCGGGAACAGGCTGTCTGCGTCGATACCGAAGGCTTGAGCGGCGTCGACGTTAGCAGATACTGCCGCAAAGTGGCACGCAACGGCGTCTGTTTGCGGGCAATGCTGAACCAGCCAGTCGCGGGCTACTTTGGCATTCTCCAGGGTTTCGGGGGTTTTGAAGGATTTTGACTGCACCAGAAACAGCGTGGTGTGCGGGCTTACCTGGCGCAAAATCTCGCAGATTTCAGTGCCGTCGATATTGGCTGCGTAGTGGCACCGCATCCCGCCGTGGTGATAAGGCGTTAGCGCCTCTGTCGCCAACTTTGGTCCCAGAAAAGAGCCACCAATGCCAATGCTGACCACGTCGGTAAAACGCTCGCCCGTGCAACCGCGGCGTTCACCGCCGGTAACAGCGTTAACAAACTGCTGCATTTGTTCCAGCGTGGCGTGAACTTCCTCCATCACGTTCTTGCCGTTCACTTGAATAGTCTGATCTGCACTTGCTCGCAGGGCGGTATGAAGCGCGGGCCTATTTTCAGTGTTGTTCACCGGCTCGCCGGCAAACAGCGCCTGGCGGCGGGCGGCCAGTTGGCACTCTTCGGCCAGGGCCATCAGATCGGCGAGGACGCCATCATCAAGCCGGTTTTTGGAGAAATCCAGGGTCAGGCCAGCCGCTTCAAGCAAATAGCGTGATGCCCGCTGGCTGTCCTCGGCGAACAGCTGTGCCATAGGCTTCGTGGTTAGCCGCTGTTGATGGTGCAACAGTGCTTGCCAGGCTTTTGTGGCGGCTGGTGTTGATGCATGGCCTTGCATGATGGCGTCCTTCGCAAAATGGCCGGCGCTTGGGTCGCCGGGCACAGAGTCTTCCGTAACAGGGCGGAGCCGGTCAGCGGACCAGTGAAATATTGTCAATGAGCCGGGTAGTGCCCAGAAACACTGCGGCCAGAATGGCGAGCTCGCGATCATCGACGGTTGCTGGCTTCAGGGTCTGGCTGTTAACAATATTAACGTAGTCGGGTCGTAAACCCGCATTCAGCAGTTCTGTTTTCGCGTGTTCAGACAGGCGTGCAAAGTGGGTGTCACCCGTTTGCAGGTCTTTCGCAATGGTCTGAAGAATCTTGTGTAGAGCCGGCGCAAGTGCCCGGTCTTCAATGCTGAGATAGCCATTGCGGGAACTTTTTGCCAGGCCATCGCCGTCGCGCACGATGGCGCCGCCAATAATTTCGACCGGCAGCATCAGGTCGCGCACCAGCTTGCGAATAATCGTTAACTGCTGCAGGTCTTTTTCGCCAAACAGAGCAAAATCCGGTTGCACCATATTTAGCAGCATAGTGACAACGGTGGCCACGCCGTCAAAGTGGCCAGGCCGGCTGGCACCGCAGTGGCCGTCGCTGACATCAGGCACCACCACTTTGGTCTGATGAGCCAGGCCCGCCGGATAAATGTCCGCAGCGGAAGGCGTAAACAGCAATGTGTTACCGGCTTCCATCAGCAGGTTCTGGTCTTCCATCAGGGTACGAGGGTAACTGTCGAGATCCTCGCTGGCACTAAACTGCATGGGGTTCACAAAGATGCTGGTTATCACGATGTCTGCGGCTTCTGCGGCTTTGCGAACCAGCGACAGGTGGCCTTCGTGCAAGTTGCCCATGGTGGGCACCAGCGCGATGGTTTTGCCCTGCTGACGCCAGCCGCGAACCATAGCGCGCAGCTCTTTAATGGTGTTGACAGTTCTCATGCTTTGAACGTGTGCTCTTCGGCGGGGAATGTGCGCTCGCTAACGGCTTTGGCGTAGGCTGCCAGGGCTTTGGCAACGGAGCCGTTTTCAACCAGAAAGTCTTTCACAAAGCGCGGTTTGCGGCCAGGGGTCATGCCCAGCATGTCGTGTACCACCAGCACCTGGCCGTCGGTGTCGGCGCCTGCGCCAATACCGATCACCGGTGCCTTGACGGCTTTTGCAATGCGTGCAGCCAGGGCGGCGGGCACGCATTCCAACAGAATAACATCGGCGCCGGCGGCTTCCAGTTCGCAGGCGTGTTCAACCATGAGGTCTGCGGCCTTTTCATCTCGCCCTTGCACTTTATAGCCGCCGAACTTGTTGACGAACTGTGGTGTCAGGCCAAGGTGTGCGCATACTGGAACACCGCGTTCGCTGAGCGCCTGAATGGTATCGCGCATCCAGTCAGTGCCTTCCAGTTTGACCATGTGGGCGCCGGCACGCATCAGCTCTGCCGCGTTTTCCAGTGCGGCTTCGGTGGTGCCGTAGCTCATGAATGGCATGTCGGCCATCACCAGCGAGCCGCGATTGCCTTTGGCGACGCAGCTGACGTGGTACACCATTTGATCCATGGTGACGGGCAATGTGCTGTCGTTGCCTTGCAGTACCATGCCGAGCGAGTCGCCAATCAGAATGACGTCTACGCCGGCTTCGCTGACCAGTTGGGCAAAGGTGGCATCGTAGGAGGTCAGCGCGGAAAATGCTTCGCCGCGCTGTTTGTATTCCCGCAGTGTGTTGATGGTAACGGCCATAAATTCCTCGCCTTTGCGATAGTTGGTCTAAATACCGGCTATGCCGGATCTCCACAATTGAATCTGCTGCTGAAACAGTATCGTTCCAACCCTAACACTAGCAAATTTCGGGTGGTTAGGAGTGCCCGTTTGTAGCGACTGGGGGCAGTTTACGTATTTGGTTGTCAGGGCACTGCTGGCGCAGCAAGGCTACTGGGGTGCCGTCGGGCAGGGTCAGCTTCGCGTTTAAGTCCAGCAGGGGTTGCAGGGCAAAGTCTCGTTGCGACAATTGTGCGTGGGGTACCGTCAGACGGTCATCGTTTAGCGTTTGCTGGCCGAACAGCAAGACGTCAAGGTCCAGCGTGCGTGGCCCCCAGTGCTGCAAGCGCTCGCGGCCGTGGGCCTGTTCAATATTCTGCAAATGGTCTAGCAAAACGTGAGGCGCCAGGCCGGTATTCAGCCATGCTGCACCGTTAACATAATCTGGCTGGTCCTGAGGGCCCACCGGTTTGCTGGCATAAAATGGGGATTGCGCAACCAGCGTGGTATTTGGCAAGGCTGCCAGTTCTGCAATGGCGCAACCCAGCTGCGCAGCTGGGTCTGCCAGGTTGCTACCCAGGCCAACAAATACGTCGGTCATCATGAATCCTGAGTTGGCCGCTTAACCGGTTTACGCCGACGCTTGCGAGGTTTGACTTCACCGCTGTCAAGATCTGTAATCATGCGCTCCTGGGCGCGTTCGTCCAGGCGCTGAAACTGTGTCCACCATTGGCCAAGACCGGGTTCAAGCTCGCCGGCGCTCTCACGCACCAATAAAAAATCATAGGCTGCGCGAAAGCGAGGGTGCCCAAGGGTAATCAGAGCACGTTTTCCCTGGCGCCGAGGCAGGCGTATCTGCAGTTCCCAGATTTCCTTCATGGGCCCGGAGAATCGCTTGGGGATAGACGTTGCCTGTACCTGGCGGCCAATCACCTTGGAGATCGCACCGTGCAGAGCCGGTTGTACCGGATCGCCATTGTCTTGGCGTCGGCGCCATTCGGCTTGCAGCGCAGGCCACAACATGGCGGCGAACAGGAAATACGGGGTAACGGATTTGCCTTGCGCTATGCGTGCGTCGGTGTTGCGCAGGGCTTGGCGAATTAATTCGTCGGGCTCGCCGGCTGCTAGCGCGCTGGCGGTGTCGGGAAATAGCGGTGCCAGCAAGTCGTAGTGGCGCAGTTTGTCAAAGGTTGCTTCGCCATAACCGGCGGAAAACAGCTTTAGCACCTCGTCAAACAGCCGCGCCGCGGGAATGTGAGTGAGTAGTGGTGCTAGCTCGGGAATGGGGGCCTCGGTGGCCGGCTCGATGGCAAAATCGAGTTTGGCGGCGAAGCGAATGGCACGCAGCATGCGTACAGGGTCTTCCCGGTAACGGGTTTCCGGGTCACCAATCAACCGCATCTGACGGTTGTTCAGGTCATCAATGCCGTTAGCGAAGTCAATCACGCTGAAATCGCGGATGCAGTAGTAAAGGGCATTGATAGTGAAATCCCGGCGCAGCGCATCTTCTTCGAGATTGCCGTAGACGTTGTCGCGCAGCAGCTGCCCGTGTTCGCTGGTTTTGCGATCGTCATCGTCGTCGTCGGCGGGGTTGGCATTGCCGCGGAAGGTTGTTACTTCAATGACTTCACGGCCGAAGACCACGTGCACAATGCGAAACCGGCGCCCTATCAGGCGCGAGTTGCGAAACAGTTCGTGCACTTCTTCCGGCGTTGCATCGGTCGCAATGTCGAAATCTTTGGGTTGGCCACTGAGCAGTATGTCGCGCACGCCACCACCTACAAGGTAGGCTTCATAGCCAGCTTTGTTGAGGCGATGCAAAACTTTTTTGGCGGGCTCACTGATGGCCGTGCGGGAAACACTGTGCTGGTCCCGTGAAATATCCCTTCGCTGATAGCCGAGAGGTTTTTTCCGGGAGCTGCCGGGTATGAACGAGCGCAGTTTGTCGACGAGTCTTTTAGGCATTGAAATCCGTTGCGGCCATAGCGGCGATGAGCAAAAACCATGAGTTTAACGGTTTGCGCCGCTTTTGCACATGTTTGCTGCGGATTGCTATGGTTTGCCTGTACCCAGGCATTCACCTGGGCCCATAAATTAAAGGGCGGATCCGCTTACACGAACCCGCCCACTAAAAATCTGACGATCTAAATTATTTTTATTATTGCCGGGATTTTTCTTACTTTTTGTGTCCCACCGTAAGCCCCAATATCAGGGTATTTCAAACAAACAGAAAGCTTTGAATACTTAGAGCGATCAAAAGCATTGTTCAAGCCTTGCGTATTGGCAGCGCCGCCTTGTTGACGATTCTTATCTGCCTCAACAACCTTCACAAGCTAAGGGACCGCTAAAAAGCCAGGCATCCAAAACACTCGATTCGCTCGCGCTCTATTTTTATTTTTGTTACTGAGCGCTTCTCGCAGCTATTTTTTTATTCTTGTTGGCACGCTGCGCTGTCACATCTTGTTTTTGTTGTTGTGCCCTAGATACATAGCAGTCACCGTGCCAGTTTTATAAAAGTTATCATAAACAATCGCTTGGCGTTTTCGTGAAGGTAGGTGTTACCCCGTATTTGGGGAAAGTGTTACCGGCAGGTCATAAATGGCGGGGAAAGTGTTACCAAGGGAAACAGTTGGTAACACAAGTAAGAGCAGTCGGCAGCGACTAATGCGAGTTGCCGGACGTTTTTTTGCGCGGGATGCCAAGGCGCTGGCGCCTTTCCCATAAAGACTTACGACTGATACCCAGCTTTTGGGCCAATTCGGTTTCACTCATTCGGTCCTGATTCTCCAGTACGAAGTGCTGAAAGTAGTCTTCCAGCGATAAATCGCCCTGGATGTCTGCACCTTGGGCTTGCTCGTTATCACCAGCCACCAGGGTTTCAGGGATGTACTCACTGTCGCCGTCGCCGTTCAGATCCAGCAGTGCGGGGGTAATCAGTTCCGAGTCACATAAAATAGTGGCCCGTTCAATGGCATTTTCCAGTTCCCTCACGTTTCCCGGCCAGCGATGCCGCTCTATAGTGCGCACGGCGTCAGCGCTGAACTGCAAATCGGGTTTGCCCATTTTGGCACCTTGGCGCTTTAAAAAGCGCCGCGCCAGTATCAGAATATCTCCCTGGCGATCGCGCAGAGGGGGGATGCGCACCTGCATTACGTTCAGGCGATAGAACAAATCCTCACGGAATTCGCCGGTGCGGGTCATCGCTTTCAAATTGCGGTGGGTGGCTGCCAGCATGCGCACGCTTACTTTGATGCTTTGGGTAGACCCCACCTTACGGATTTCACCTTCTTGCAGAACCCGCAGTAGTCGGGCCTGAGCTTCGGCAGGCAATTCGCCTATTTCGTCCAGAAACAGACTGCCGCCGTTGGCTGCCTCAATCAGCCCGGTACGGGCGCTGACTGCACCGGTGAACGCGCCTTTTTCGTGGCCGAACAGTTCTGATTCAATCAGGCTTTCGGGAATGGCGGCGCAGTTAACGGAAATCAGTGGGGCCGTCGCCCGTGGGCTCAGCAAGTGCAGGGCGCGGGCCGCCAGTTCTTTGCCGGTGCCGGACTCGCCCTGGATAAGCACCGTGGTTTCAGTGGGAGCCACTTTACGAATCAGAGTGAACACCCGCTGCATCGGTTCGCACTGACCAAACATGATGCTGGCCGGGTCTGAGTCGGTTGCTTGAGGTGTTGTTCTAGCAGTCACGGCGCTGCTGTCATCAGCTGCCTTGATCGTGGACTTGCGCGCCAGAATGGCGGCTACCGACGCCAGCATTTCGTCGTGATCAAACGGCTTGGCGATGTACTCCACGGCACCCAGCTTCATCGAATCAACGGCGGAGCGCAGGCTGGCGTAACTGGTCATAATTAGCACCGGCGTTGCCGGCGCGCGCCGGATCATTTCGGTGCCCGGAGCCCCGGGTAATCGCAGATCGGATATGATCAGATCGAAACTGCCCAAGTCATGTTGTTCGGCTTCCTCCACCGAGCCTGCGTCGGTGACGTCGTAGCCGGCGTGGGTCAGCATCTTGCGGACTGCGGAGCGAATGATGTCTTCATCTTCAACAATCAGGATACGCGGCATATCTGTGCTAGGACCTTTGATTCTGGCTGTAGGCAGCGGGTGTGTCTTCGGGCTCGTATGCAGGCAGCTTCAGACGAATGCAGGTGCCCGGGTTGCGGCTGTCTGCGGCGTTGAGCTGCGCCGGACCCTTCGCCGGACTCTCCGCCTGAATGTTGCCATAGTGCTCTTCAACAATGCTGTAAACCAGTGCAAGACCAAGACCTGTACCTTTATTGGTGGGTTTGGTGGTGTAAAACGGCTCGAAAATGTGATCAAGCTTGTCGGCGGCGATACCGCTTCCTTGATCGATGATTTCGATGATAGCTGAGTAGCCGTCAGCCTTACCAGTCACCCATACTTCGCCGCCATCTGGCGAGGCGTCACGGGCGTTGGTCAACAGGTTGACAAACACCTGCACCAGCCGCTGCTCATCCCCCAGAATGAGCAGCTCCGGCGGACACGCGTTGAGGTACGAAATGCCCAAGCCTTTGTCGCTCAACGACAATAAATTAATGGACTCCTGCACGCAGCGGCGTATTTGTACCGGTTCGTAACGGTTGGCGGGGGCGTGATTGCCGGTGCGGGCGAAATTCATCAACGACTGCAAAATATTTGAGATGCGCCGGGTTTGCTGCTGAATCTGGTCGGCGGTGTCGAGAACGTCCGGGTTATCGGTTTCCAGTCGCAGATTCTGCGCCAGCGAAGAAATGCCGGTAACCGGGTTGCCGATCTCGTGGGCGACACCGGCAGCCAGCCGGCCCACTGAGGCTAGCCGTTCGCTGTGCATCAGTTCGTCTTCCAGCAAGCGAATCTCGGTTTGGTCTTCCACCATAATAATGCTGCCGCTTTCGGCATGGTCGGGTCCGCTGAGGGCGGCTTTGTGCAAGTTCAGCCAGTGTGGCCGGCCACGCAAGTCCAATCGGTGTTTGTAGCGGTGCACGTCTTCGCCCTGGTTAAAGTCGTTCAGAAGCTGGTGCCAGTGTGGCGGCAAGGTGGCCAGGCGCGCGCCAACCACTTCGTCGGCACTGATGCCGGTCAGGCGTTCCATGGTTTGGTTCCACATCAGGATTTCGCCGTCTTCACCCACTGAACAGGCAGGTATGGGCAGGTTTAACAGGGTCTGACGATAATGCCGGCGCAGGTTGTCTAGCTCACCGGCTAACCCGGTGAGCCGGTTCTGATAGTCGCCCAAGGCGCCTTCCACATAGCGAATATCCTGGGCTGCGCGCTGCATGGGTTTGAACCCCAAATGGCGCTTGACCATATCACGGGCGATTTCCGGCCCCATCAGGCCCGACAGATTGGCTTCCACCTGGTCTCGCAGGCGCCTTAGCTGATAAGGACGGTACTCAACTTCGGGTAGTGTCAGTTGTAACAGTGCGCGTTCCACCTCGCGCTGGGCGCCATCTTGTCCCAGAGGTTCGCTGAGCTGGCGTACAAAGTCTGCAGACGATGTGGCCAGCAATTCGCGCCGCTGCGGCCGCGACAAGGCTCCGAGCGAACAGGCCTGAGCGGCGCTGCGTTCTTCACTGTTGCTGGAACTAAGCACAGACACCGCTACGAACATCGCGACGTTGGCGCCCAGGCTGAGGAACATAAACAGGTGCCAGTTACCGGCGTTTGGCACTATCGGGCTGTCCAGCCACAACAGCAGGTTTGCAGCGCCGGAAAAGGGGAGTATCAGGGTGGTCACCCAGATTGCGAGCCCGGTCAGCAGGCCGGCGATCAGGCCGCGGCGATTGCCTTCGGGCCAGAAGATGACTCCCAGGGCGCCGGGTAACAGTTGCAGGGTACCGGTCAGAGAGATTGCACCAAGAATCGACAGCTGCAGATTTTTACCCAGGGTTTCATGAAACATCAGAGCCAGAAACAGGATCAGAGCAATCAGCAGCCGCTTGACCCATTGCAGCCAGCGGTAGATGTCGGCCTGATCTTTGGGCGTTTTCAACGGCAGTACAATGTGGTTCAGGGCCATGCCCGCAAGCGCCAGGGTGCTTACAATCATTAAACCACTGGCGGCAGAGAGGCCTGCAATGTACATCATCAGTGTTAACGCGGGGCTGCCCAAGGCCTGGCCAATACCAATGCTGTAGTAATTGGCCGCGGTGGTTACCCCAAGCTCCTGGCCGCCCCAAAGAATCAGCGGTATCGGCAGGCCCAGTAGCAACAAGTACAAGGGAAGGCCCCAACTGGCTTTGGCCAGCGACGCCGGAGACGGATTCTCGCTAAAAATCATGTGGTACATGTGTGGCAGTACCAGTACCGACGCGAAAGACGTCAGCATAACCGCCCGCCAATTGGCGTCGTCGATAGTCATAGCCATGTCAACGACGGGTGCTTCGTTTTGATCCAGCCAGAGCTGAAGGGTATCGGGGCCGCCGAACACACCAAACAGAACGATGCCGCCTAATAGAAGTAGGGCTAACAGCTTAACCAGTGAGTCAAAGGCGATGGCAACCACTAGCCCGCGGTGGTTGCTGGTGTGGGCGTTGCGGCGGGTGCCAAACAAAATGGCGAATAGCACCACGGTTACGCTGAACAGAGCGCTAATTACGTTAGGCGACACATCGGGGGCAAGAATGCTGGCAGAGCTGGTGACGGCCTGAATTTGCATGCTCAACAGAGCCAGAATGGCTGCGCCAGAACACAGTGTGACCAAAGTGCCCGCCCACTGACTGCGGTAACGATAGGCAAAAAGGTCAGCCAACGAGGTTAACTGATACGCCCGCCCGATACGCATGTAAGGATTCAGCAACACCGGCGCCAACAAAAACGCACCGCTGATTCCCACATAGTAGGCCAGAAAGCCATAACCGGTTTCCGCCGCCGCACCCACCGATGCATACACCGACCAAATGCCGGCGTACACGCCCAGGCTAAGCACGTAAATGAGCGGGTGGCGCACCAGCTTGCGTGGCAGCAAGCCACTCTCTGATACCCAGGCAATGCCGAACAGCAGGCTCAGATACGCAACGCTGACCAGCAGCAGGCCGGCAGCACTAAAATTCATTGGGATCACGCCGCCATTCCAACCATATGCCAATGACAATCAATCCGGCCCAGATCAGATACGGGCTGTACCAGGCATTGCCGGACGACATCCACCAGTCGAGAATATTGGGAGAGAAGACGTAAATCGCCAGGACCAGCAAAAAAACCAGACGATAAATGTACATCTAGAGTAACCGTGCCGCAGTGGATTCATGGCTTTATAACATGATCGCGGCGTTGCTGTCAGAAATGGCGGGCTACCAGTGCTGGGCGGTGGGCACAGGAATCGCGCTGCGCTGCCAATGGGCATGGGCCCAGGCAAGAACGGTGGCGGGTGGTTGCTGGGCCAGCTGCGCTGGCGGTTTTTGGCCTAAAGCGTTCAGCGCGGCCAGTAGATTTGCGCTGGCATTGGCGTCGTCCAGCGCCGGGGCGTGGTTCTGTTTGCTCAGCTTCTGGCCTTGCTGGTTACGTATCACAGGAATGTGCAAAAACTGCGGCACGACGGCACCCAGCGCCTGAAACATCTGATGCTGAGCTGCGGTCATGGTGCGCAGGTCTGAACCGCGCACTACGTGGCTGATGGCTTGATCGATATCATCGACCACTACTGCCAATTGATAAGCGTAGAAGCCTTCTTTACGCAGTATCACCGGGTCATCTGTTTCTGCCTTCAGGCTCTGTTGCTGTTCACCCAGCAGCTGGTCAGTCCAGCGGAAGCGTTGGCTGCGCAAAGCAAAGCGCAGGGCGAAGTCGCCGGGCGGCCAAGGGTGTTCGTTGGGTACGCTTGGGTTGAAGGAATGGTTACGGCAATGGTTGGGGTGTTGACCCTGGTTCGCCTTCAGCTGTTTGCGAGAGCAGCGGCAAAAATAGGCGTACCCGGTTTTCATCAGGGTTTCAGCAACGGCGCGGTAAGCGCTATGGCGTTGGGATTGGTAGCGCACAGGTTCATCGCCAATCAGGCCGTGGGCGCTCAGGCTGTGGAGTATTCGGGGTGTCGCATCTACCGGTTGGCGTAATGGGTCCAGATCTTCAATGCGCACCAGCCATTGGCCCTGGTGGTGCTTTGCCTCCAGATAGCTGGCCAACGCGCTCACCAGTGAGCCGAAGTGCAGAGGGCCGGTGGGCGACGGAGCAAAGCGGCCGCGGTAGGAAACGTTAGGCGTCATGGCAAATTACGCCGGTGCACTAGCAGTCGGCGCGGTTTTGACAGGTTGATAGACAGGTCAGATGCCGGTCTGGCGCTCGCGGATTTCCGCCAGGGTTTTGCAATCAATGCACAGTGTGGCCGTGGGCCGGGCTTCAAGCCGGCGGGCGCCTATTTCTACACCGCACTGGTCGCAGAAGCCGTAATCGTCTTTGTCGATGCGACCAACGGTTTTGTCGATCTTCTTGATCAGTTTGCGCTCGCGGTCACGGGTGCGCAGTTCCAGGCTGAACTCTTCCTCTTGGGTAGCTCTGTCGCTGGGGTCTGCGTAGTTGGCAGCATCTTCCTGCATGTGATGCATGGTGCGATCCACTTCTTCCATCAGCTCTTGCTTCCACTTCAGTAGCAGGCCTTTGAAGTGTTCAAGCATGTCCGCGCTCATGTATTCTTCACCCTTTTTCGTTTCGTAAGGAGTGAAGTTGGTGAAGTTTTCGCTTGAATTGGCTGTTTTATTGGTCATTGAAACCGGCCTCTTGTGAGTACTGCTACAAGAACGCTTTGCTTCCTTTCCCGTCAGCCCCCGTGGCTGTACGGTATAAAACCTGGATTATAAAGCATTCGCCCTGAAACGGGATTTGGCGGAAAATAGCAGATAAGTTGCGGAGGTGCCAGCTTTGCTGCAATACATACGACTAAGAGGTATGCATGAAGTTCGAACAACCGTTACTGGAGGGGCGGCTTATTCGCCGCTACAAACGCTTTTTGGCCGATGTGCGACTGGCCGATGGCAGCGAGGTGACCGCCCATTGCCCGAACACCGGCAGCATGCTGGGCTGTCAACCGGCGGATGGAAGGGTGTGGCTGAGCCGCAGCAATAACCCGGCGCGCAAACTGCCATATACCTGGGAGCTTGTTGAAACGGTTCCTGGCACCCTTGCCTGTATAAATACGGCAAGACCGAACTCCCAGGCCCGCGAGGCGATTGAAGCGGGCTGTATCAGTGAGCTGACTGGATATAGCCATTGCCGCCCGGAAGTAAAATATGGCGAAGAAAAAAGCCGGATTGATCTGTTACTTTCCGGGCATGACTCGAAGCCGAATGCTTGGGTAGAGGTGAAAAACGTAACGCTTGAGGAGAACGGCCAGGGCTTTTTTCCAGACGCCGTGACAATCCGTGGGCAAAAGCACTTGCGAGAGCTTACGGCTCAGGTTGCGCTGGGTGATCGTGCGGTGCTGTTTTTTGTGGTGAATCACACGGCTATCGAAACGGTGCGGCCGGCAGATCACATAGACCGGCATTACGGCCAGCTGCTGCGACAAGCCTGTGATGCAGGTGTAGAGATTATGGCCTACCGGGCAAACCTGGCCAACGATGATGGCAGCCCGTCCGGCGAGATGACTTTAACCGAACCGGTGCCGGTTATTCTTGAAGTCTGACGCCCGGTTCAGCTCTGCAGTCCAGCTTTACTTGCCTGCTTGTCACGTGCCTGTGCTGTATCGCATGCGTGTGCCGTTGTTCAGAGACATCAAAATCTCATTGGCTTGAAGCCGGTCAGGAAAGAAGCTGCCGGAAATCTTGGCACCCGCAATACTGGCGCCTTCCAGGTTTGAGTGACTGAAATCTATACCCCTCAGGTCCGCGCCTCGAAAATAGGCGTGGCTCATGTCTAGCCCTTTGGCATCCATGCCACGCAAGTCCAGCCCTCTGAAATCCCCATGAGAAAAACTGGGTAGGTCGCTCCGGACTGATTTTTTGGCATTGAAGGCGCTAATATCCTCCGTGCGAAGCGTTTCGTAGAGCGGGTCTTTAATATGATGCACGGCGTCGGTTTGCATGATGTTTCCTTGTAGCGTTCTGTTCCGGTTCTATAACGAGCATCGTTCATCCAATCCGTTTTGGCTCTGGTAGCTCCAGGAACTTACCTGGGGGGAAGGCCGAAATGCTGTCGAATTCGGTCTGCAACGGCTTCTGCCACATGTTCCTGATCGGTACGAAGATGGGCAGTATAGATTTTTTCTTCAGCTGTCAGGGGTTCAAACCAGTCTTTCTGGGCATCCAGCAATTCTTCTGTGGCTTCTGATGCGTCGCCTTTGCGCTTGCGTACCCATTCTTTTCGCAGCTCCTCTGGTGCTTCGCAGTGAATCAGCGCAAAGGGCACTCCCTGGTTTTCCGCAACAGCGGCAAACAGCGCGCGTTCCTGTTCTTTCAGACAGGCCGTGTCGGCTATAACCGGGAAGCCCGCAGCAAGCAGGTTACTGGCAAGTTTCGCCAAGCGGTCATAGGTTTTTGTGTTGGCGTCGGCGGAGTACAGGTTGCCCCTGGTAGGCGACTGACTGCCGTCCAGCGGCGCCAATCCATGTAGACGTTTACGTTCAACGTCCGATCGCAGCCGAATAAGGCCCAGTTCGCCCGCCAAAGCGGCGCTGACACGGGTTTTGCCGCTTGCGGATAAGCCAACTGTGGCAATAAAGTAGCGGTTTGGGATGCTGCTGTAATCTTCTGCAAGCTGAGCGTAGGCGTTATAACGCTGCATCAGCTCTTCTTTTTCACTGTCGCCCAAGGATGGATTGCCCATGGTGAACAGCGCAATCTTCGCTCGCACTACTGCCCGGTAAGCTTTGTAAAGCGGCAGCAGAGGCAGCGCATCAAAATCGTCGCGATATTCCAGGTAGGTGTTCAGCACCAAGTTGGCTTTGGCGGTTTCGCCCCGGGATTCCAGATCCATCAGCAAGAATGCCAGATCGTTAATAACATCAATCCAGCGGAACGGCTCGTTGAATTCGATGCAGTCAAACACCGTTACCTGATCGTTATATAGAGTGATGTTCGCCAGATGCAGATCGCCATGGCATTCACGCACCAGGCCTTGTTGGTGGCGTGCAGCAATCAGTGGCTGATGGCATTCGAATGTGGTGCGGGTCCAGATTTCCAAATTGTCCAGCTGTGCAAGTTGGCCGGCATCGCTCAGCAGCGGTCGAATCTGGTCGAAATTCTCCTGCATGGCGGCGTAGACCGCGTCGGGCGAACCCAGCGGGCTTGCGGGGTCAACCGGCGGCAGGCTGTGGTGAAACTCGGCTGCTTGTCGCGCCAGTGTTACCAGACGGCCCGGCTCCAGTTCGCCCCGTTCCTGCTGGCGATCGAACAAATCATCCTGGCGGAACTGGCGCATTTTCAGAACGTACTCAAAGGCTTCCCCGCTGCCACCCAGCACCGGATTCTGTGGCGTGCCGGTAATAGGGAGAACTTGCAGATACAAAGGCGCTGCCAGGCGCCGGTTCAGCCGCAGTTCTTCTTCGCAGAAATGCTTGCGCCGCGACAAGGTCGAAAAGTCGAGGAAACCAAAATCCATCGGCTTCTTGATTTTGTAGGCAAACTCACCGGTCAGAAGAACCTGGGAAATGTGAGTTTCGATAACCTGAAACTGGTGAACCGGATGGTCGTACAAAGCCGGGTTTTGTAAAGCTTGAACCAGTGTGTTCGGAGGCGAATCGCTCAAAGTGTTTTCCTCGTGTTGCTTGAACCCATTAATTGTCGATGTGACATCATAATGGCTAGATTACGGAAATAACACACAACTGACCTGCTGCGAAGGCTAGTGTCTTGTCTGGCTAATTCGCAAAACCCCCAGAAGGTCAGTAGGTTTACCAATTAGTCACACCAGACACCAGAGCGTTCGTTATACTGCCGCCATGAAAAATACCGATAAGGCCCGCAAGCCCGGCCGCAAAAAACCGGCTTCTCGTAAACAGCCCGTCTCCGCACAGTCTCGCCGCAAGGGTTTCTGGCGTCTTTTACTGCGTCTGGCACTTCTTGGCCTGGTATTGCTGGCGGGCTGGATGGTGTATCTGGATGCGCAGGTCACATCGCGCTTTGAGGGCCGTCGCTTCGAAGTGCCATCGCGGGTTTACGCCCGGCCGCTGGAACTTTACAGCGGTGCGCCGGTAAGTGCCTCTGCGCTGGAGCAGGAATTGGCATTGGCGGGTTTCCACAAAGGCGATGGTTCGCGCTCGGGCAGTTATCAGCGCAGCGGTGGGCGCTTTCTGATCAGCAGTCGCGGCTTTGATTTCCCCGATGGCAAGGAGCCGCGGCGGCATCTGGCGCTGAGTATAGCGGGTGATCAGGTGCAGAACTTAAAGGTTGTCAAAGGTCCGGATAGCGCGATTGTGCGCCTGGAACCGGCGCAGATTGGTGGTATTTATCCGGCGCATCAGGAAGACCGAATTTTAGTGCAGCTGGATAAATTGCCAGAGTTGCTGCCGGCTGCCCTGATGGCGGTTGAAGACCGCCGTTTTTATGACCACCATGGTATTGCGCCGCTTTCGATTGCCCGCGCCATGCTGGCCAACATTCGCGCTGGTGGCATTGTTCAAGGTGGCAGCACGCTCACCCAGCAGCTGGTGAAAAACTTTTTCCTGACCCGTGAGCAAACCCTGCTGCGCAAGGGTAACGAGGCGTTGATGTCGATTCTGCTGGAACTGCATTACAGCAAGAGCGACATTCTGGAGACCTATCTTAACGAAGTGTATCTGGGCCAGGCGGGCACACGCAGCATTCACGGTTTTGGTCTGGCCAGCCAGTTCTATTTTGCCGAGGCATTAGAGGACTTGCTGCCCCACCAATTGGCGCTGCTGGTTGGCATGGTCAAGGGCCCCAGTTATTACAACCCTCGTCGCCATCCGCAACGTGCCACGGCAAGGCGCAACTTGGTGCTGGACCAAATGCAGCAAGCAGGCCTTTTGGGTGAATCTGACGCGCAGCGCGCGCGGTCTTTGCCTTTGGGCGTGAGTGACAAGGCTTCTTTTTCGCAGAATCGCTACCCGGCCTATATCGATCTGGTTCGCCGCCACCTGGCACGGGATTACAAAGAGGAAGACCTGCGCAGCGAAGGCCTGCGAATTTTTACCACTCTTAACCCCGCCATGCAGATGGCTGCGGAGAAAGCGGTAACGGAGACACTGCCGCTTCTGGGCGACGAAGCACTGGAATCCGCGTTGGTGGTGACCGCGAAAGACAGCGGCGAAGTGCTGGCCCTGGTCGGTGGGCGCGACCCGCGTTACGCCGGTTTTAACCGGGCACTGGATGCCAGTCGCCAGATAGGTTCATTGGTGAAACCCTTTGTGTACCTGGCCGCCTTGTCACAGCCCCAGCGTTACACGCTGATTACTCCTCTGCAGGACACGCGCTTCACCCTGAAATTTGAGAACGGCACGGTATGGCAACCAAAAAACTACGACGGTCTGGAGCGGGGCGAAGTGCCCTTGCATCAGGCGTTGTCTAAATCCTATAACTTGCCGGTGGTTCGGGTGGGACTGGACATCGGGTTGGCCGAGGTGAAATCCACGCTGCAGGCGTTTGGCACCGACTCGGCTATTTCCGACTATCCGTCTATGCTGTTGGGCGCCGTCGCGATGACGCCGGTGAATGTGGCGCAGATATACCAGGGTCTTGCGACATCAGGGTTTAACACCCCGTTGCGCACCATTCGGGAAGTGACCGACGCGGGTGGTAAACCGCTTAGCCGCTATAGCTTGCAGGTGAACCAGGTGGCGGACCCGGCCGCAGTGCACCTGCTGCAATACGCCATGCAGGAAACCATGCAAGAGGGCACGGGCCGTTCGGCTTATAACACGGTTCCCCGGGCTTTGGCGCTGGCGGGAAAGACAGGCACCACCGATGATGGCCGCGATGCCTGGTTTGCTGGCTTTAGCGGCGACTTGCTGGTGGTCGTCTGGGTAGGGCGGGACGACAACGGCGCTACCCGGCTAACGGGTGCCAGCGGAGCCTTGCCGGTGTGGTCGAATTTTATGGCTCAGGTGCCACAAAACAGTTTCACGCCGGTGGTACCCGATGGAGTGCAATACCATTGGGTAAATGTACAACAACAGGCGTTAACCGATGAACAATGCGAAAATGCGCGCCTGATGCCGTTTATCACCGGCAGTGAGCCACAGCAGAAAATTACGTGTGCTGGCTCTCTGCCACAAAAAATCCGTGGTTGGTTTGAAGGATTGTTTCAATAATGAGAGCACAAAAAAACATGCAGAATAAAGCACAGATGTTTCGCCGCACAGTTGTCTGTGCCGTATTGCTACTGGCGGGCTGTGCCAGTGGGCCTGGTGGCGGTATTTACGTGCCTTCCGGCGAGCGTCCGCAGGCGCCTCAACCGCCGCTGACCGACGGCGCCGCCAAGCCAGCCGATGAACCGCAGATATGGCGCAAAAGCGAACAGCCGCCTGAACAGAAATCGCAACAGCAAACAGGCGTGCCTGGGTACCGCGAATCCGGTGATCAGATGTCAGATGCGGCCGCGGGCTTGGTAAAAGAGGCCGATACCCTGATGGCGCAGGGTAATGGGCCTGCGGCGATTGTCCGTCTGGAACGGGCGCAGCGCATTGCACCGCGGTCTGCGGCGGTGTATTTCAAGCTGTCTGAAGCTTACGTGATGACCGGCCAGCTTGGCAGCGCTGAGCAGTTTACTCTTAAAGGGTTGTCGCTGGCGGGGCGTGACGAGCGTCTGCAGCGTTCAGGCTGGTTACTGTTGGCCGATATTCGTAGAGCCCGGGGCAATGTGGCCGGTGCGCAACAGGCCGAAAGCCGCGCTGCTAGCCTGTAATCCAGGCAAAATGGTAGCTCGAAAAAAGCGGGTAGAAAAAAGCGGTTAGAAAAAAAAGGCCACTGCGTTTAGCAGTGGCCTTTTTGCTTGGGGCAACGTCGGCACAACATTTTAAAGCGTTGCAAATACCTTGCGCGCCGCGTTCAGAGTGAACTCGATGTCTTCATCGGAAATGGCGGCGCTGGTGAAGCCGGCTTCAAAAGCCGACGGCGCCAGGTAAATGCCCTCGGCCAGCATGCCCTGGAAGAACTTCTTGAAGCGTTCGATATCGCATTCCATCACTTGGTCAAAGCGGGTGACGGACGACTCCTTGCTGAAGAAAAAGCCGAACATAGCGCCAGCCCCTTGCACCGCCAGCGGAATACCTGCCTCGTCGGCCGCGGCCTTCAGGCCAGCGCAGATTTTTTCAGTTTTACGGGTCAGGGCGTCGTGGAATCCGGGCTCGGAAATCGCGTTCAGGGTGGCCAGGCCAGCGGTCATCGCCAGCGGATTACCGCTCAAAGTGCCCGCCTGGTAAACCGGTCCTAGAGGCGCAATGTGTTCCATAATTTCGCGTTTGCCGCCGAAAGCACCAACCGGTAAGCCACCACCGATCACTTTGCCCAGCGCCGTCAGGTCTGGGGTTACGCCGAACAAACCTTGGGCTCCGCCCAGTGACACCCGGAAACCGGTCATCACTTCGTCAAAGATCAGCACCGTGCCGTACTCGTTGCAGATCTCGCGCAGGCCTTCCAGAAACCCCGGAACCGGTGGAATGCAATTCATGTTGCCAGCTACCGGCTCTACAATGATGGCCGCGATCTCGTTGCCCATGGTGCGGAAGGTTTCGCGCACGTCATCAATATCGTTGAAGTTCAGGGTTAGCGTAAGTTCGGCCAGGCAAGCGGGTACACCCGGAGAATTTGGTATGCCCAAGGTCAACGCTCCGGAACCGGCTTTCACCAGCAGTGAATCAACGTGGCCGTGGTAGCAACCTTCAAACTTGACCACTTTGTCGCGGCCGGTGTAACCACGGGCGAGGCGCAGTGCGCTCATGGTGGCTTCGGTGCCGGAGTTCACCATGCGCACCAGTTCGATGGAGGGCACCAGTTCACACACTTTCATGGCCATCTCGGTTTCGATGGCGGTTGGTGCGCCGTAGCCTATGCCTTTTTCAATCTGCGCGTGCAAAGCTTCTTTTATAAGCGGGTTGGAGTGGCCAATAATCATGGGTCCCCAAGAGCCGATGTAATCGATGTAACGGCGATCGTCTTCATCGTAAAGATACGCGCCTTGAGCGCTTTTGAAAAAGATGGGCGTGCCGCCAACACCGCGAAAAGCCCGTACCGGGGAGTTAACGCCACCAGGAATGTATTTCTGGGCCTGTTCGAACAGGGTTTCGGAGTGCGTCATGTCTTGGCTCCTGTTAAATGCGTTGAGAAAATTGAGAACGATGTTCGGCAAACAGCCGGCTAAATTCGCGGGCGCGTTTTGCGGTGGCATTAATGTCGGTGCTGAAAAGCCCACCGGCCACCGCCAGCAAATCGGCACCAGCCCGAATCAGAGGTTCGGCGTTGCTCAGGGTAATGCCGCCAATGGCGGTCACCGGGAGTTTGAACTTTTTGGCCAGTCCCAGCACTTGCGTGTCGGCCGCGGAAGCGTCGGGTTTTGTGGTCGATGGATAAAACCGGCCAAATGCCAGATAACTTGCACCTTGCTCGCAGGCCGCTTGCGCCAGCGCCAAGTCGGCGTGGCAGGTAAGGCCAATAATGGCCTGTTCGCCGAGCAGGCGCCGAGCGTCGATCAGGGCGGTATCACCTTGGCCCAGATGCACGCCGGCTGCTTGCACCCGCAAGGCCAGCTCGATGTTGTCATTAATCAGTAGCGGCACGCCGGCATTGCTGCAGGCGGATTGCAGGGCGCTGGCCTGGCGCAGCTGTTCTGCTGCCGGCAAGTGTTTTTCACGGTATTGCACCAGTACTGCGCCACCTTCCAGGACGGCTTCTACCGCCGATATCAGTGTATCACCAGGGATTAAGTAGCCGTCGGTAATGGCATACAGACCGGGTTTTAGCGTTAATGTTCCCATAGAACCCCCCGGTCGGGCACCGGTTGCCCCTCACCCACTTTCAGCGCCTGAACGATGGCACGATGCACGTAGTTTTGCGCCTGCGCGATAGCGGCACGCTGCGACAGGCCGCAGGCACGGCCTGCGGCAATAGAGGATGCCAGCGTGCAACCGGTGCCGTGATATTCGCCACCAATACGTTCGATATGCCAACGCTGGGGTTTGGCATCACGGCGGTACAGCACATTAATGATGGCTTCGCCGGTGCCGTGGCCACCTGTGGCCAGCACGTCACCGCAGCCAGCCAGCTGGAGTTTCGCGGCGGCTTTTTGCGGATCAGGTTCGCCGGTCAGCAATTCCAGTTCCACACCGTTGGGCGTGATCATTTCCGCTAGGGGGAAGAGCCGCGTCAGCATGGCGTTAATGAGTTCCGAGTCTGCCAGATCACCGCCGCCGGCGGCTTTAATCACCGGGTCTACAATCAGCGGTATGTGCGGGCGTTTGCGGACAAATTCTACCAGCACGTCCACCACGTCGGCATTGCCCAGGGCGCCGGTTTTTATGGCGTGAATAGGCGTGTCGCCAGCCAGGCATTCGAGTTGTCGACGAATCAGATCGGCGTCAATCGGCTCCGCAGCATAAACGTTGTGGGTGTCTTGCACGGTCAGGCAGGTTAGCACTGGCAGCGGGTGACAGCCCATAGAGGTAACAGATTGAATGTCGGCTTGCACACCGGCACCACCGGAGGGGTCCAGTCCGGACAAAATCAATACTTGAGGACGGCTGCGGAGTTTGATGTCTCTCTCCTTGCGCTGAGATTGTTGTTGGGAGTGCTCGTGTAGTAACGGCTTAGAATGGCTGTACAACCGCAAGAATAACCACCGCCAGCAGCACAAATACGGGCAATTCGTTAAACCAGCGGTAAAACACGTGGCCGCGCGTGTTGCGATCGTCGCGGAACACTTTGACCAAGTGGCCACAGTAAAAGTGATAAACGATCAACAGCGCCACCAATACGAGTTTGACGTGCAACCAGCCCTGGCTGAAATAGCCAGACAGGTTATAGCTGAGCAGCCAAACGCCAAAAAATACCGTGGCGATCATGGAAGGTGTGGTAATCCCGCGATACAGCTTGCGCTCCATAATCTTGAAGCGCTCGCGGCCCGGCTCGTCTTCGCAGGCCGCGTGGTAAACAAATAGCCGTGGCAAGTAAAAAATGCCGGCAAACCAGCACACCATCGAAATTATGTGAAAAGCCTTAACCCAAAGCATGCCTAACTCCGCCGATATTGATAGTAACTTTCGATATCCGATTTCAGCACAACGCCATGGATTCTCTGAATCATCGGCGCCACGTGGCGCTGAACATATAAAGCTTCTGCGCTGCTGTTATCAAATTCATACAAGGCTTCTTCCAGCGTGGCCTGATATTGCACCGGCGCCAGATCGCGACGGTTTGCCGGTATGTTCATCAGGTCAATCTGCGCGGGCAGAGGCTGGTCTTCGGTTTTTAGCAGTTTTTCGCTGTCCTCCAGAAAACGTGCCAGATCTACCGCCGGCATCAGCGACGTTGGTCCGCTGCTGCCGTCAATTACCAGCCACTTAGGCTCAGATTTCAGGATTTGACGGGCTTCTTCCGGCGTCAGCCGGCGTTGGATACGCAGGATACTCTTATCCATGATGGCGGCTACCGATACCCGCCGCAATGCTTGAATTACCGGAGAGTTCTGATAGCTCAGGCCCTGGGACTTGAGAATGGTCAAGAATAGCGATTTACGGTCAAACGCTTCGCTGGTCACCAGGCTTGAGGTGGTGATAATCAGCATGCCCGGCAAAATAATATTGGGGTTGCGGGTCAGTTCCATCAATGCCATCAGCGCCGCTAAAGGCGCTTGCAATACCGCGCCCATCATCGCGCCCATGCCCAGCATGGCGTAAAAACCGACAGACGAGGCGTGGCCCGGCATAATCTCTGCACCGATCAATCCCATGGCTCCGCCGAGCGTCGCGCCCATGAAAAGCGTAGGCCCTATGATGCTGCTGGGCATACCCAGACCAACCGTTAGAGCAGTGATCAAGAGCTTTGCGACGCCCACGCTCAAGAGCAGCCAGAAGCCGAGTCCGCCGTTTATGGCGTCATTGACCGTGTCGTAGCCGATCCCCATGGTTTGGGGAATGAAAATAGCGAAGGGAACCATTAGAACGCCGGCAATAATGACGCGTAATAAGATGGGGCGGTGGCTGAAGCGCCCCATGTATTCCACCAGGTAAATAAAAAGCGCCGCTGCAACACCAATAATGACTGCAATGGCCAGAATCCAGGGTATCTCCAGCAGTGAGTTCGTCATCAGTGCAGGAACATTAAACGCGGGATCTGGGCCGTACACGATCTGGGTGACTATCGCGGCGCTAACGGCTGCAAGAATGATGGGTGTGAAGCCGGCGATGGTGTATTCCATCATCACCACTTCCATCGCGAAAATCACCCCTGCAATCGGCGTGTTGAACGATGCTGATATGGCCGCAGCGCAGCCGCAGGCCACCAGGGTGCGAATGCTGTTGTTGGGCAGCCGCATCCACTGCCCCATCAAACTTGAAAAAGCCGCCCCCAAATGAACGGCGGGCCCTTCCCGGCCTGCAGATTGCCCGGTAACCACGGTTGCAACGCCTACAATGAACTGAATAAAGGCGCTTTTGGCAGTGATATAGCCCTGGTGGTAGTTCAGGCGTTCCATAACATGAACAACACCGACTTTACGGTCATGAGTTGCCAGACGATGCAACAACAAGCCAAGGCCAAACGCGCCGACCAGAGGTAAAACCCCTCGTGTGACAACATCCAGACCCTCGAAAGCCTCGGAGGGAAAAGCCCCGGTTCCATCCCCGGGTAGAAAATATTTCAAGGGCCATTCAATGGCGAGGCGGAAGATCAGAATAACGCCGCCGGTGACCAAGCCGGAAAGCAGACCCAGCATGGCCAGTTGCGGCAGCGCATCTGCCCCGGATACCCGGCGCTGGAAGCTGGCTTTCATCGTCGCCGTTAGCTGGCGTGTGGAACGGATCATAATGGGTACATGCAGGGCCTGGGCCGGTTGATGATTTTCATACCGGGTCTAATCCGGCGCAGACTGTCTTTGGTATTGTAGCCGCCCCGGTCAGGGCTGCAATAAGCGGTTGGCTTATCATGATAGAATGACTGTTAAAAATGCAATTTCAGGAAACAGACAAGCAGGAGCTTAAACGTGATTAAAGTAGGTATTGTTGGTGGCACCGGGTACACCGGCGTGGAATTGTTGAGGATTCTGGCGGTGCATCCCCAGGCACAAGTGCATTGCATTACCTCACGTTCGGAAGCAGGTATGCCGGTTTCTGACCTTTATCCCAATCTGCGCGGCCACTTTGATCTGGCGTTTTCAGAACCCGATGTGGCTGTACTCTGCCAATGTGATCTGGTGTTTTTCGCCACGCCACACGGTGTAGCCATGCGAATGGTGCCGGAGTTGATGGCAGCGGGTGTGCGCGTCGTGGATTTGTCGGCCGATTTTCGCCTGAAAGATCTGGACGTGTGGGTCAAATGGTATGGAATGCCACACGAGTGTCCGGAGTGGGCGGAAAAGGCCGTTTATGGGCTGCCAGAAGTAGTGCGCAATCAACTCCGTGATGCCCAACTGGTGGCTAACCCCGGTTGTTATCCTACCGCGGTGCAACTCGGTTTTCTGCCCTTGCTGGAAAACAGGTTGGTAGACAGCTGCCGCTTAATTGCCGACGCCAAATCGGGCTCCAGCGGTGCGGGTCGTCAGGCCAGCGTGGGTATGTTGCACGGCGAGGTTGGTGAAAGTTTCAAAGCCTATGGCGCCTCTGGCCATCGCCACCTGCCGGAAATTCGCCAAGGCTTGAGTCAGGCTGCAGGAACTGCGGTGGGTGTTACATTTGTGCCACACTTGGTGCCGATGATTCGCGGCATAGAAGCAACACTTTACGCTGAATTACATAACCCGGGCGATTTTGACCGGTTGCAGGAATTGTATGAAGAACGTTATCGGGACGAGCCCTTTGTGGATGTCATGCCGTTTGGCAGTCATCCGGAAACCCGCAGTGTGCGCGGTGCGAATCATTGCCGCATGGCGCTGCACCGGCAGGAAAGCAGCAACGTGATTATTGTTACCTCGGTGATTGATAACCTGGTGAAGGGTGCTGCCGGCCAGGCTGTACAGAATATGAACGTCATGTTTGGCATCCCCGAAACCATGGGCCTCGAAGCGCCGGCCATGCTGCCATGAGAGCCGCAACAGCTGTAAAAAGAGCTGCTGGCCTGGCGTTTTAAGGGTGGTTGGCGCCGCCCCCCAGGCAAGCAAACGTGGAAGTGTTGGCCTGCGCTGGCTGACGTTGGCGCTGGCCTGCGGGACGTTTTTGGCTGGCGGTTACTGGGCTGGAGTGCAGCACGGAACTGATAGTGAAATTGCACGCTTGGGCCAGGTTGAAGTTGAACGTGACCAGTTAGAGGCGTCTGCGACAAAGCTACGCAAAAAGTATCAGGCAGCCCGCCAGCAACAGATAAGTTTGGAGCGGGGACGGGCGATTGATGAGCAAGCATTGAATCAAACCCGGCAGAGTATTGTGGCGCTGGAAACCCGCAATGCCCAGTTACGCTCGGACCTGGGTTTTTATAAAAAAATTATGGCTCCGGCAAGCGTGGCAAAAGGCTTGCAGATTGACCGCCTGAGTATTGATAGAAACCCCGAAGGCGGTTTTGATTTTCGGTTGGTGTTGACCCAGGTTGGTAATAATAAGCGCTATCAGTCGGGTGTGGTAGCGGTGAATCTGGTGGGCCGGTCCGGTGGTAGCGCAGAGGGCATACCGCTACGTGATGTATCACCAAAGACTGATGATTTGGGCATAAAGTTTCGTTTTCGCTATTTTCAGGACATTAATGGCTCACTCACGTTACCCGACGGGTTTGAGCCTCTGGAAGTGCAGGTAGTCGCGCAGCTAGGAGGCAAAGAAATAGTGCAGGCCGAACGCACCTTTTTGTGGAGCAAACTGGTGGCGAACTAGCCTGCAGTCTAAGGCGCCTTAATGCGTAATGTTTGCGCTCTGGTAATAGTTGATTGTTTTAGTCAAGAATACGATAATCATTGAAATTCAGCCAACATTCCGGAGGGGAACTTGAGCGCAGTTCAGCAACAGGTATCAGCCCCGCTGTTTTTCAGTGACAGTGCGGCGGCCAAAGCCAAAGAGCTTATTGATGAAGAAGGCAACGCCGATCTTAATTTGCGGGTGTATGTAACCGGCGGGGGGTGTTCTGGCTTTCAGTACGGGTTTTCATTCGATGACGCCCAAGACGACGAAGATACAATCATCGAGCGTGACGGCGTTAAATTACTGGTAGACCCGATGAGTTATCAGTACTTGGTAGGCTCGACGGTGGATTATCTCGAGGGCCTTCAGGGATCTCAGTTTGTGGTGAACAACCCTAATGCCAGCGCCACTTGCGGCTGCGGCAGTTCCTTTTCTATCTAAATCTAACGGGCTGTTGGCGTTGTCTAACTGGCTGCCGACACTGCATGATGAGCTGTTGAAACTCTGTATTCATCAGGCTGGGTAGATGGCGCCTAATACTCTCGGCCCGCTGGCGCCGGTTACTTCTGGCAGGTTTCCACTCAGTCCCAGAACGGTGCGACGGGCCAGCCAAGCAAACCCGACCGGTTCCACCCATTGCGGGTCGAGTCCAAGTTCCTCCGTACTGCACACGGCAGCCGGGCTAAGCGCCCGAGCCAGCTCGCGCATTAACACAGGGTTCAGCGCCCCTCCGCCACACACATACACTTTAAACGCCGTCGATTGCGGCATCTGCCGGGCAATACTGAGCACCGTTAGCTGCAGCAGTGTGCGCTGCACATCGGGGGCAAGTAAGTTCGGGTAACGCTGCAGCCGGGTTTTTATCCAGCCCAGATTAAAACGTTCTTTGCCGGTACTTTTCGGTGCCGGGCTTGCAAAGTAGGCGTCAGTAAACAGATCACTGAGCAGCGCCTCGTTGACAGTGCCTTCTTCGGCCAAGCGGCCGTCACAGTCAAAATGACGCCCAGTCTGGTCGGCGCACCAGGCATCTAAAAGAGCATTGGCCGGGCCTGTATCAAACCCGTAAACGCTTCCTGTTCCGGCCCTCGGTAGCCAGGTAATATTGGCAATGCCACCCAGATTAATAATGCAGCGATCTTCCTCTGCGCTGCTGAAGAATGACTGGTGAAACAGCGGCATCAGAGGCGCGCCTTGCCCCCCCGCGGCCATGTCGCGGCGACGAAAATCGGCAACGGTCGCCACGCCGGTGTGCTCGGCGATAATGCTTGGGTTGGCAATTTGCAGGGAAAATGGCGCGCTGCCGCTAGGCTGATGGCGTATCGTTTGGCCATGGCTGCCCACCGCGCCAATATCCGCTACTGGTATTCCAGATTGCTGAATAACAGTGTTGGCGGCCTTGGCAAACAGCTGGCCCGTCAGTGTGTCCAGTTCACCCAGCTCGTCGGGTGTTGCGTGATTCTGGGCGGCCAGTTCTAGTCTGGCTCGAAGTTCGGCGGGGTAGGCCAGGGTGTGGCGGGCGTGAAATTCTATGGCACTGGTTCCAAATGACACCAGCACGGCATCTATGCCGTCCATGCTGGTTCCAGACATCAGCCCTATCCAGGCGGTCATGTTTACTTCCCTGAAGCCAGAGTCAGAGGCAGTTTTTCGTTACCGCGCAAATCGTCGAGCTGCGCCAGCTGTTGCTGAGTGAACTTTTTGAAGCGGGCCAGTTCGGTTTTTGGAATGGGCTTGGCATCTGGCAGCGTGACCGTCCGTGAGTTACGCGGCGCACCGTTAACCCGGAATTCATAGTGCAAGTGCGGGCCTGTGACCATGCCGGAAGAGCCGACGTAACCGATGGTTTCACCTTGCTTAACCCGTCCACCATTTTTTATACCTTTGCCCAGCCTGCTCATGTGGGCATAAAGCGTTGTAATGTTATCTCCGTGTGACAACACAACCGTACGACCGTAACCGCCTTTCCAGCCGGCAAATTTGATCCGCCCGTTGCCTACCGCCTTAATGGGCGTTCCGGGGGGAGCTGCATAGTCGGTGCCTTCGTGTGGCCTGACAACATCCAGTACCGGATGCCGACGCTGCAAGTTAAAGGATGACGAAACCCGCGCGTTCAGTGGTACACGCAAAAAGGCCTTGCGCATACTTCTGCCGGTAGGACTGTAGTAATCGGTTTCACCTTGAGCGTCTGTGTACAGCATGGCAATGTTGTCTTCGCCGCGATTAACAAAGTTAGCCGACAGGATGCGTCCGCTGCCAAATTTCTCGCCGTCAAGATAAAGCTCTTCATAAATCACTTCAAAGCGGTCGCCTTTGCGCACGTCGTATACAAAATCGATGTCCCAGCCAAAAATGCCAGACATTTCCATCGTTAGCCGGTCGTTCATACCGGCGGCGCGAGCGGCCAGATAAAGGGAACCATCGATGGTGCCTTTGGCAAACGCTGTTCGTACCTCTGGCTCTCGAACCACTTTTTTGCCAGTGAAACCGTCTGCACCAAGGGTTATGCTTAAACGTTCCAGTTTGCTACGTTGAAGCTCAACCCCTGTAAGGGCACCTTCAGAGCTCGTGGCGAAGCGGATGGTTTCACCAGCGTAGAGGCGCTGCAGTTTCTTCGCTTCGCCTGCTCCGTGAATAACCGACAGCATAATGCCATCGTTAAAGCCGGCTTTTTTGAACAGAGTGGATAGAGTATCACCTGAGCGAATATCAAGCGCTTGCCAGTCTATAGCCGGCTTGCCAAGGCTTGGGAGAAGGGTTTTCTCTGCTTTAGCTGTAAGCGCGGTTGAAGGCGTGACGGCCGTTGTCAGGTTCGAATTTACGTTGGTTGAGATCCTCGATGCCTGGGTTGCTTTTGCTTGTGTCTCAGGTACTGGCGATGCTGGCACCGCAGAAGGAGTAGCAACAACGGTGGCGGCTGTGCCCGATTCAAGATCAAGCGCGATAGACATGCGCTTGGCTTCTACATCTGCACTCGGGCTCATCAGCACGGCAGTGACAACAACAACGGTGGCCGCTGCTGCGATCGTGATGTGGGTCTTGGGGAATGTTTTGAACACGTATTTCACCCGTTTAAGTCGACATTTCGGCAGCTTGTGCCGCTGTATTAAATCTGGTTTTAATAGTCTAGCTGATAGATTACCGCATAAGAATCATCGGCAACAGACGTCAACATTACAGTTGCGGTGTTTGTTACACGGATTTATCGGAGCGCGATTGTTATAATACGGCGCCGCGACCATTCAGTGATGGTTAAAAACTGAACAGCTGTATCTTAGCAAAGTTTCGGCGAATAGGCAGAGTTGTTATCCAACTCTGTGAACTGGAACTGTTTCAAATCAAATTATGAGGTGGGGTGTTCATGGCATTGATTGATGAATCGCTGGCGCTGATCAAGCGTGGTATCGACGAGCTAATTCCCGAGGAGGAGTTAGTCGCCAAACTAAAAGAGGGGCGCCCGCTGCGTATTAAGGCGGGTTTTGACCCTACTGCGCCTGATCTCCATCTTGGCCACACGGTGCTTATTAACAAGCTGCGCCAGTTCCAGGATTTGGGTCATGAGGTCATTTTCCTGATTGGCGACTTCACCGGTATGATTGGCGACCCGTCGGGCAAGAGTGCTACCCGGCCGCCGCTGACCAGTGAGCAGGTAGCGGCTAATGCGGTTACCTATAAAGAGCAGGTGTTCAAAATTCTGGACCCTGCCAAAACTCGCGTTGCTTTCAATTCCGAGTGGATGAGTAAAATGAGCGCCGCGGACATGATTGCTTTGGCGGGGCAGTACACAGTTGCTCGCATGCTCGAACGCGACGATTTTGACAAGCGTTACACCGGTGGGCAGCCGATTGCGATACACGAATTTCTATACCCTCTCATTCAGGGATACGATTCGGTCGCCCTGGAGGCGGACGTCGAGCTGGGCGGCACCGATCAGAAGTTTAACCTGCTGATGGGGCGGGCACTGCAGAAGAACTACGGCCAAAAGCCGCAAGTCATATTGACGGTGCCCATTCTTGAGGGTCTGGATGGGGTGCAGAAGATGTCCAAGTCGTTGGGCAACTATGTTGGTGTGAATGACGCGCCTGGTGAAATGTACACCAAGCTGTTATCGGTACCCGATGAGCTGTTATGGCGTTACTTTGAATTGCTGAGCTTCCGGCCCCTGGCTGAAATAGAAGAATTTCAGGCCCAGGTAAGTTCCGGAGCTAACCCGCAGGACTATAAGAAACTGCTGGCAGAAGAGCTGATTACCCGCTTCCATAATGAAGAGTCTGCGAGAACTGCTCACAAGTCCGCAGGCAACCGTGTGACGCTAGGCGAAATACCCGACAACGTGCCAGAGGTAAGCGTTGCGCTGGAGGGGCAGGAGCAGTTGGCAATTGGCACGGTGTTGCGTATGGCCGGATTGGTTAAGAACGGTGCGGCAGCGCGGGATGTGCTGAGCCGTGGTGCCGTCTTTATAGATGGCGTAAAGCTTGAGGGCGACAGAATGTTTGCTGAGGGCGACACCTGTGTTATCCAGGCCGGCAAGAAGAAGGTTGCGCGTATTACTATGGTGAAATAGGTCGATGACGGGGATTTGAACTTTTTTCACTTTCCCCGTTGACCTGTTCCGAGAAGTCTGTAGAATGCGCATCTCGCTTGAGGGACAGCCCGGAATAGAGGGGCAGGAATTGAGCGGAAACTGTTGGGTAAGACGTTGAAAAGTTTAGGGAATGTGATTTAAACTTTGAACGCGAAAACGGTTGACACGGTTCGGATACGCTGTAGAATGCGCCTCTCGAATCAAGCAGTACCAGCCGGTTAGGTTGGGGGGTTTGGAAGGAAATGCTTCTAACGCTTCTCGAAATAAACGGTTGACAGGGCAGCGAAACGATGTATAATTCGCCTCCTGATTGAGCCACGGCTCAAACGCTCTTTAAAAAATTAACCAAGTAATTCGTGTGGGCGCTGACTGGAGTATTTCGGTAAGAAATACCAAGTCAACGACTCGTCAAGAATTGAGTTTTTGTACTTGAGCAGATTTAAGATCTTCGGATCTTGTATGATTTAAACTGAAGAGTTTGATCATGGCTCAGATTGAACGCTGGCGGCAGGCTTAACACATGCAAGTCGAGCGGAAACGATGGTAGCTTGCTACCAGGCGTCGAGCGGCGGACGGGTGAGTAATGCTTAGGAATCTGCCTAGTAGTGGGGGATAGCCCGGGGAAACTCGGATTAATACCGCATACGCCCTACGGGGGAAAGCAGGGGATCCGCTCTTCGGAGAGGACCTTGCGCTATTAGATGAGCCTAAGTCGGATTAGCTTGTTGGTGGGGTAATGGCCTACCAAGGCAACGATCCGTAGCTGGTCTGAGAGGATGATCAGCCACATCGGGACTGAGACACGGCCCGAACTCCTACGGGAGGCAGCAGTGGGGAATATTGGACAATGGGCGCAAGCCTGATCCAGCCATGCCGCGTGTGTGAAGAAGGCTTTCGGGTTGTAAAGCACTTTCAGCGAGGAGGAAGGCCTTAAGATTAATACTCTTGAGGATTGACGTCACTCGCAGAAGAAGCACCGGCTAACTCCGTGCCAGCAGCCGCGGTAATACGGAGGGTGCAAGCGTTAATCGGAATTACTGGGCGTAAAGCGCGCGTAGGTGGTTATGTAAGCGAGATGTGAAAGCCCCGGGCTCAACCTGGGAACGGCACTTCGAACTGCATGGCTAGAGTGTGGTAGAGGGTAGTGGAATTTCCTGTGTAGCGGTGAAATGCGTAGATATAGGAAGGAACACCAGTGGCGAAGGCGGCTACCTGGACCAACACTGACACTGAGGTGCGAAAGCGTGGGGAGCAAACAGGATTAGATACCCTGGTAGTCCACGCCGTAAACGATGTCAACTAGCCGTTGGGGATCTTGAATCCTTAGTGGCGCAGCTAACGCACTAAGTTGACCGCCTGGGGAGTACGGCCGCAAGGTTAAAACTCAAATGAATTGACGGGGGCCCGCACAAGCGGTGGAGCATGTGGTTTAATTCGACGCAACGCGAAGAACCTTACCTGGCCTTGACATGCAGAGAACGTTCCAGAGATGGATCGGTGCCTTCGGGAACTCTGACACAGGTGCTGCATGGCCGTCGTCAGCTCGTGTCGTGAGATGTTGGGTTAAGTCCCGTAACGAGCGCAACCCCTATCCCTAGTTGCTAGCAGGTAATGCTGAGAACTCTAGGGAGACTGCCGGTGACAAACCGGAGGAAGGTGGGGATGACGTCAGGTCATCATGGCCCTTACGGCCAGGGCTACACACGTGCTACAATGGCGCGCACAGAGGGCTGCAAACCCGCGAGGGGGAGCCAATCTCACAAAACGCGTCGTAGTCCGGATCGGAGTCTGCAACTCGACTCCGTGAAGTCGGAATCGCTAGTAATCGTGAATCAGAATGTCACGGTGAATACGTTCCCGGGCCTTGTACACACCGCCCGTCACACCATGGGAGTGGATTGCACCAGAAGTAGTTAGTCTAACCTTCGGGAGGACGATTACCACGGTGTGGTTCATGACTGGGGTGAAGTCGTAACAAGGTAGCCCTAGGGGAACCTGGGGCTGGATCACCTCCTTAAACGATGCCGAACGCTTCGGTCAGAGTCCACACGAATTACTTGGTTGATTGATTAAAGAGAGCAAAGGGTCTTTCAGGCCCGACGGTTTTAACCCTCAGGGGTTTGGCGCCGGATTCGAATCGATTGGCAAGGCGCAAGCTGAGCGAAGGCGGAAGCGTACTGTAGTACGTGACCAACTGAACGAGGATTGCAACGCAGACCAGGCGCTTCGAAGACAAGCAAAACCGGGTCTGTAGCTCAGTTGGTTAGAGCGCACCCCTGATAAGGGTGAGGTCGGTGGTTCAACTCCACCCAGACCCACCAAAATTGCTCAGCTCGTCGTTATCGAGTGACTTGCATAGAAACGCTATGCGGCGCCCCTCGATGCCTAGATCTGAGCAATTTGTAGAGTAGCTTCTGGGGCTATAGCTCAGCTGGGAGAGCGCCTGCCTTGCACGCAGGAGGTCAGCAGTTCGATCCTGCTTAGCTCCACCATTATACAGGCATGACGAGTTACTTGGTTACCCTGAATTCCCTGACTTCGGTCAGTGTACAGAAAAAAGTGTTTCAGTTTAGCGTCCGCTAAGTCTGAAGGCCTTCTTTCTGATCACTGGGTCAGATTTGCTCTTTAACAAATTGGATGAGATAGAACACGAATGCTTTCCTCTACGGTCTTTGAGGGAAGTGTTCAAGTGATAACGATTTTTTCAAGCGTTATCCGGTGTTGTCGTTGAAGTGGTTGTGTATGACTTCGAGTGACTATCTCTAATCGGTTCCACCTGGAACGTCTTGGCTTCGGCTGGGATGTCTATGTGTGGTTCCTCTTGGAGTCAGTTGTCTTGGGGTTATATAGTCAAGCAACTAAGCGCATACGGTGGATGCCTAGGCAGTCAGAGGCGATGAAAGACGTGGAAGCCTGCGATAAGGTTCGGGGAGCTGGCAAACGAGCTGTGATCCGGACATTTCTGAATGGGGAAACCCACCCGATCTAGGTCGGGTATCTTACACTGAATACATAGGTGTAAGAGGCGAACCGGGAGAACTGAAACATCTAAGTACCCCGAGGAAAAGAAATCAACCGAGATTCCCTAAGTAGCGGCGAGCGAACGGGGACTAGCCCTTAAGCTAGACAACTGGTAGGAGAAGGCTCTGGAAAGTGCCGCCATAGTGGGTGATAGCCCTGTATCCGAAACCTGAGTCTAGTGAAATCGAGTAGGACGGGGCACGAGAAACCTTGTCTGAACATGGGGGGACCATCCTCCAAGGCTAAATACTCCTGACTGACCGATAGTGAACCAGTACCGTGAGGGAAAGGCGAAAAGAACCCCTGTGAGGGGAGTGAAATAGATCCTGAAACCGTATGCGTACAAGCAGTCGGAGCAGACTTGTTCTGTGACGGCGTACCTTTTGTATAATGGGTCAGCGACTTATGTTCAGTGGCGAGGTTAACCGTTTAGGGGAGCCGTAGGGAAACCGAGTCTGAATAGGGCGAATTAGTCGCTGGGCATAGACCCGAAACCGGGCGATCTATCCATGAGCAGGTTGAAGGTTGAGTAACATCAACTGGAGGACCGAACCCACTGTCGTTGAAAAGCCAGGGGATGACTTGTGGATCGGAGTGAAAGGCTAATCAAGCCCGGAGATAGCTGGTTCTCCCCGAAAGCTATTTAGGTAGCGCCTCGGACGAATACCACAGGGGGTAGAGCACTGTTTCGGCTAGGGGGTCATCCCGACTTACCAACCCGATGCAAACTCCGAATACCTGTGAGTACTATCCGGGAGACACACGGCGGGTGCTAACGTCCGTCGTGAAGAGGGAAACAACCCAGACCGCCAGCTAAGGTCCCAAAATTCCAGTTAAGTGGGAAACGATGTGGGAAGGCTCAGACAGCTAGGAGGTTGGCTTAGAAGCAGCCATCCTTTAAAGAAAGCGTAATAGCTCACTAGTCGAGTCGGCCTGCGCGGAAGATGTAACGGGGCTCAAACTGGATACCGAAGCTGCGGCTGCATACTGTGTATGCGGGGTAGGGGAGCGTTCTGTAAGCCTGCGAAGGTGAGTTGAGAAGCTTGCTGGAGGTATCAGAAGTGCGAATGCTGACATGAGTAACGACAATGCGAGTGAAAAACTCGCACGCCGGAAGACCAAGGGTTCCTGCGCAACGCTAATCGGCGCAGGGTGAGTCGGCCCCTAAGGTGAGACCGAAAGGTGTAATCGATGGGAGACGGGTTAATATTCCCGTACCTTGAATCACTGCGATGGAGAGACGGAGAAGGCTAGGTAAGCCGGGCGACGGTCGTCCCGGTTTAAGCGTGTAGGGAGGGGACTTAGGCAAATCCGGGTCCTCAATTCTGAGACGTGATGACGACTGCCCATGTGGCGGGAAGTTATTGATGCCATGCTTCCAGGAAAATCTTCTAAGCTTCAGGTGATTTGAGACCGTACCCCAAACCGACACAGGTGGTCAGGTAGAGAATACCAAGGCGCTTGAGAGAACTCGGGTAAAGGAACTAGGCAAAATGGTGCCGTAACTTCGGGAGAAGGCACGCTGGTGGTATGTGACACCCCTCGCGGGTTGAGCAGAAGCCAGTCGAAGATACCAGGCCCCTGCGACTGTTTATTAAAAACACAGCACTGTGCAAACACGAAAGTGGACGTATACGGTGTGACGCCTGCCCGGTGCCGGAAGGTTAATTGATGGGGTTATCCTTAGGGAGAAGCTCTTGATCGAAGCCCCGGTAAACGGCGGCCGTAACTATAACGGTCCTAAGGTAGCGAAATTCCTTGTCGGGTAAGTTCCGACCTGCACGAATGGCGTAACGATGGGGGCGCTGTCTCTACCCGAGACTCAGTGAAATTGAAATCGCCGTGAAGATGCGGTGTATCCGCGGCTAGACGGAAAGACCCCGTGAACCTTTACTATAGCTTCACAGTGAACTTTGAACATGTTTGTGTAGGATAGCTGGGAGGCATTGAAGCGTGAACGCCAGTTTGCGTGGAGCCAACCTTGAAATACCAGCCTGGCATGTTTGAGGTTCTAACTCTGTCCCCTTATCGGGGATGAGGACACTGTGTGGTGGGTAGTTTGACTGGGGCGGTCTCCTCCTAAAGCGTAACGGAGGAGCACAAAGGTGGGCTAAGTACGGTCGGACATCGTACGGTTAGTGTAATGGCACAAGCCCGCTTGACTGCGAGACAGACACGTCGAGCAGGTACGAAAGTAGGTCATAGTGATCCGGTGGTTCTGTATGGAAGGGCCATCGCTCAACGGATAAAAGGTACTCCGGGGATAACAGGCTGATACCGCCCAAGAGTTCACATCGACGGCGGTGTTTGGCACCTCGATGTCGGCTCATCACATCCTGGGGCTGAAGCCGGTCCCAAGGGTATGGCTGTTCGCCATTTAAAGTGGTACGCGAGCTGGGTTTAGAACGTCGTGAGACAGTTCGGTCCCTATCTGCCGTGGACGTTGGAGATTTGAGGAAAGCTGCTCCTAGTACGAGAGGACCGGAGTGGACGAACCTCTGGTGTTCGGGTTGTCACGCCAGTGGCATTGCCCGGTAGCTATGTTCGGATAGGATAACCGCTGAAAGCATCTAAGCGGGAAGCCCCTTCCAAGATGAGATCTCCCTGGGCCCTAGAGGCCCCTGAAGAGCCGTTCAAGACCAGGACGTTGATAGGTCGGGTGTGTAAGCGCTGCGAGGCGTTGAGCTAACCGATACTAATTGCTCGTGCGGCTTGACTATATAACACCCAAGACAATTGCGGATATCGCAACGAAAAAATCGTATCACGGCCCTAAAAAGCCAGCGTTCTATCTCATCCCCCAGTGATCAACCGTTTTGTCTGACGACTATAGCGGCTTGGTACCACCTGATCCCATCCCGAACTCAGAAGTGAAACAAGCCTGCGCCGATGGTAGTGTGGTTCGTCCATGTGAGAGTAGGTCATCGTCAGACTCTTATTGCTAAAAGCCCCGACAGCTCACGCTGCCGGGGCTTTTTTTTGGCTGAATAAAACGAAACCAGCCCAAAACAGGGACGGATTTCAAATCCGTCCCTCAGTGAAACCGGTCCCCACCTGGTGATTCGCCAATTCCAACGTCATGCATAGGCTTTGAATTCGTGCGGATTTAGTGTTTAATCCAGCGCTTAGTCATTGACGCGGGCATCCCTGAATGAAAGCCAAGGTATTGATAACCCGTTTGAATGACGGCAAGATCCATTCCGGACAGTCACTCGCCATGGAGTTTGGCGTTAGCCGCACCGCAATATGGAAGATCGTACGGCGGGCGTTGAAGGAGGGTTTTGATATACGCACCGTGCGTGGCCGGGGCTATCAGTTAGCACACCCTGTGGATTTCCTGAACCAGGAAATTATCGCGAAAAACGTCGGGTCGGCTAGCTCGCGGCCGCTGGCGTTAAGCGTGATCGATGAAATTGACTCAACAAACGCAGAAGTGATGCGCATGCTGGCCAGAGGCGAGAGTGCAATGCCTGTTGTCACCGCCGAAACCCAGACAGCCGGCCGTGGACGTCGCGGCCAGCCCTGGTGTAGTCCAGCGGGCGAGAATATCTATCTGAGTATGGGGTTGTCGTTGTCCGGCGGGTTTTCTGCGGTCGATGGTCTCAGTCTGGTGCTGGGCGTGGCGGTGGCAGAGGCACTGGAGTGCCTTGGAGCTGCGCCGGTAGGGCTAAAGTGGCCGAACGACATTTTGATTGACGGAGCCAAGGTTGGCGGCATTCTTGTTGAGCTGCAGGGTGAGCTTCAGGACGGCGTTGTACACGCCATTGTGGGTCTCGGCCTGAATGTGCACATGACCGCGGCACCAGCCATTGATCAGGCCTGGACCAGTCTCGTGCTTGCACGGCCGCAAATGACTTGGAGCCGTAATGCACTAGTAAGTGCGCTGATTACTAGTATTGCGGATGCTAGTGACAAATTTCAGAGTGTTGGCTTTGCTGGGTTTCGCAGTTCCTGGCAATCGCGAGATGTGTTTTTTAGTCGTCAACTTATGGCTCGTGACGGCGAGCTACAAGGCGTTGGGCAAGGTATCGATCACAGTGGTAATTATATAGTGCGCACAAATGAGGGCGAGTTCGCTGTACGGTCCGGTGAAATCAGCTTGCGAGTCGCCTCGTGATACTGTTGGTTGACTCCGGAAACACGCGTCTGAAATGGCGGCTTGAGCGTCAGAAAAGTGCCGAGGTGCTAGTGCAGGGCGTTGGTCTTTTGAGCGACGCAGATCCACTGCAGGCTCTGTGCTTGCCCAAAGGTGAGCGGGTAATGTCCGTGGCAGTCTCAACTGTCGCCTCTGAGCAGCGCCAGCACAACCTTGTGGCGGCTTTGGAATCGCGGTTTGCTGTCCCGGTGACCTGTTATTGGTCCGAAGGTGAGCGCGGTGGGTTGATTAATGGTTATCAGCAACCGGCAAAGATGGGTGCTGACCGTTGGCATGGCATGTACGCCGCTTGGCAGAGGCGTCGGCAGGGCTTTGCTGTCATAGACGCGGGCAGCGCGGTAACCGTCGATTACGTGGCTGCAGACGGCCATCACCTAGGGGGTTACATACTTCCTGGCTTGCAAATGATGTTGCGCAGCTTGAGCAGCGATGCTGCACGTATTGGTTTTGAACCAAAACCCAACTTAAAAACTCTGCCGGGGCTGTCGACCAACGAATGCGTCAATCACGGGTTGGCCTGGCTAAGCGCTGCCTTTTTAGATCGGGTGTTGGCAGACATACAGAGTTATGGACTACGCGATCTGGTGCTGACTGGCGGCGATGCCTTAAGGCTCCAGCACATAGGTTTGCAAGGGGAGATAGAGCCGGAATTGGTGCTTGATGGCCTGGCAAAAGTTCATCGCGAGCGGTTCTGCGATTAGTTGAGGAGCGCAAATGCACATAGAGTTTAAAAAGAATTGGTGGAAACACCTGTCAAGGGTGGCAAAAGCACGGTGATTTCGGCTAAGCTATGCGCTCGTTTTTGAGTGAGGCTGCACTTGGTTGTTGAGTGGCCTGTCCGGTCATAGCAGGTTGCTCTTGGTGAGTCCATTTTGTTGCCTTCAATAAGCGCCAAGGTGTTGCAAAGCCAAAAGATAATCCGTAGTATACCGGCCTCGTTGTTAAGGCGAGTGTGGGCTGGCGTAGCTCAGTTGGTAGAGCAGCTGACTTGTAATCAGCAGGTCGGGGGTTCGATTCCGTCCGCCAGCTCCAATTTAAAGTTTTTGCAGGTCCGCGTAGCGGATTTAGCTCGGAGGGGTTCCCGAGTGGCCAAAGGGATCAGACTGTAAATCTGACGCGAAAGCTTCGCAGGTTCGAATCCTGCCCCCTCCACCATTATTGCTCGCGGGCATCGTATAATGGCTATTACCTCAGCCTTCCAAGCTGATGATGTGGGTTCGATTCCCACTGCCCGCTCCAATTTAGTTCTTGTGCTCATGTAGCTCAGTCGGTAGAGCACATCCTTGGTAAGGATGAGGTCAGCGGTTCGACTCCGCTCATGAGCTCCATTATTTACCGGTCAACGTTACGGTCCTGGTTGATTAGGGAGTTTGTCAGATGTCTAAATCTAAATTCGAACGTAAGAAGCCACACTTGAACGTGGGCACCATTGGTCACGTTGACCATGGTAAGACCACTCTGACAGCTGCTCTGACGCGTGTATGTCATGACGTATGGGGAACAGGTACTGCAAGTGCTTTTGACCAGATCGACAATGCTCCGGAAGAACGTGCGCGCGGTATTACCATCGCCACGTCTCACGTTGAGTACGATTCCCCGAACCGTCACTACGCACACGTAGATTGCCCGGGCCACGCTGATTATGTGAAAAACATGATCACCGGTGCGGCGCAGATGGACGGCGCTATCCTGGTTTGCTCCGCTGCTGACGGCCCTATGCCGCAGACCCGCGAGCACATCCTGCTGTCACGTCAGGTAGGTGTTCCTTACATCGTTGTGTTCCTGAACAAAGCGGACATGGTTGACGATGAAGAGCTGCTTGAATTGGTAGAAATGGAAGTACGCGATCTGCTGGAAATGTACGACTTCCCAGCTGACGACACTCCGATCATCACCGGTTCTGCGTTGATGGCTCTGGAAGGTCGTGATGACAACGAAATGGGCACGACTGCTGTTCGTAAGCTGGTAGAAGCTCTGGATTCTTATATCCCTGAGCCTGAGCGTGCGATTAATCTGCCGTTCCTGATGCCTATCGAAGACGTATTCTCTATCTCTGGCCGTGGTACCGTTGTAACCGGTCGTATAGAGCGTGGTATTGTCAAGATTGGTGAAGAAGTGGAAATCGTGGGTCTCAAAGACACGGTCAAAACGGTTTGCACCGGCGTTGAAATGTTCCGCAAACTGCTCGACGAAGGTCGTGCAGGCGAGAACGTTGGCGTACTGTTGCGCGGCACCAAGCGTGACGACGTTGAGCGTGGTCAGGTTCTGTGTAAGCCAGGCAGCATGAAGCCGCACACCAAGTTTGAGTGCGAAGTGTACGTGCTGAGCAAGAACGAAGGCGGCCGTCATACTCCGTTCTTCAAGGGCTATCGCCCGCAGTTCTACTTCCGTACCACCGACGTCACCGGTGCTTGCGAATTGCCAGAAGGCGTAGAAATGGTTATGCCAGGTGATAACGTGAAGATGGAAGTGACTTTGATTGCTCCGATCGCCATGGAAGATGGCCTGCGCTTCGCAATTCGCGAAGGCGGCCGTACTGTAGGCGCCGGTGTTGTCGCCAGGATTCTCGAGTAATACCCAAGTTAGGGTGTTACTGGAGTGAAAGTGCACTGAGTTGTTTCGGTGCAGGCCAGTAGCTCAATTGGCAGAGCAGCGGTCTCCAAAACCGCAGGTTGGGGGTTCGATTCCCTCCTGGCCTGCCATTTTTTAACATCTAGATACATAAGTTGATTCCTATGGAGTCAAGATCTGTTCAATCAAGCAGCCGCTTAGATGTTGTAAAGTGGCTTGTAGTATTTTTACTGGTCACGGTTGGCGTGGTTGGTAATCAGTATTTTGCTGCTGAGTCTTTGCTTTATCGTGTGATTGCATTAGTAGTATTAGCTGCTATCGCGGCTTTTATTGCAGTGCAAACGTCACGAGGTGGCCGCTTTGCCGCGCTTCTAAAAGAGGCGCGTGTCGAAATTCGCAAAGTGGTTTGGCCCACAAGGCCGGAACTCATACAGACAACAGCTATTGTGATTGTGTTTGTTTTAGTTGTGGCTTTGCTGTTGTGGGTTATGGACTCGCTAATCAGTTTGTTGGTCGCCGGATTTATCGGTTAACGGGAGTGGGCAATGGCTAAGCGCTGGTACGTGGTACATGCGTATTCTGGCTTCGAAAAGCATGTAATGCGCACCCTGAAGGAGCGCGTTGCTCTTAACGGACTGGAAGAGCAGTTTGGCGAGATCCTGGTTCCGACCGAGGAAGTCGTCGAGATGCGCGACGGCAAGAAGCGCAAAAGCGAACGTAAGTTTTATCCAGGATACGTATTGGTCCAGATGGAACTTGAAGACGCAACATGGCATCTTGTAAAGAATACACCGCGTGTTCTCGGATTTATTGGCGGTACGAAAGAGAAGCCTGCGCCTATAACGGAAAAGGAAGCGGACGCGATTTTACGCCGCCTTGAAAGCGGCGCTGACAAGCCTAAGCCGAAGACGTTGTTTGAGCCGGGCGAAGTTGTTCGCGTCGTTGAAGGACCCTTTGCGGACTTTAATGGCGTTGTTGAGGAAGTTGATTACGACAAGAGTCGTGTCAAGGTTGCTGTGTTGATCTTTGGCCGATCCACTCCGGTTGAATTGGAGTTTGGTCAGGTAGAAAAAGACTGATTTAGCAGCAATAAAGTAAAAGCTCGCGCGCCATGGCGTCGCGGGCTTTTTGTGTCTGCAAACGGGGAGCTGAAAAGCGTTTGAACCCATAGGAGAGTTATCATGGCGAAGAAAATTGATGCCTACATTAAGCTACAGGTTGCTGCCGGTAAGGCCAACCCAAGCCCCCCTGTTGGCCCAGCTTTGGGTCAGCGCGGCGTAAATATCATGGAATTCTGCAAGGCGTTCAACGCTAGAACGCAGGATATGGAGCAGGGCCTTCCTATTCCTACCGTGATCACCGTATACAGCGATCGCAGCTTTACGTTTATCACCAAAACCCCGCCCGCGCCGGTACTGCTGCTGAAAGCGGCAGGCGTGAAAAGTGGTTCAGGTAAGCCAAACACTGATAAAGTTGGCAAGGTAACTCGCGAGCAGCTTGAAGAAATCGCGAAAATGAAAGAGCCGGATCTCACCGCCGCCAGTATGGATGCCGCGGTTCGGACCATTGCAGGTACAGCCCGTAGTATGGGTCTGACCGTGGAGGGCCTGTAACATGTCAAAGCCAAGCAAGCGTCAAACGTTGATTCGTGAAAAAGTAGAAGCTGGCCGTGCATACTCAATGGAGGATGCGGTTGCCCTTTTGGTTGAGCTGGGTCAACAGGTCAAGTTCAAAGAGTCTATAGATGTTGCCGTAAATCTGGGTGTGGATGCGCGCAAATCCGACCAAGTTGTACGTAGCAGTACGGTTCTGCCGCACGGTACCGGTAAAACGGTTCGCGTTGCCGTATTTACACAAGGCGCTAACGTCGAGAAAGCCAAAGAAGCCGGTGCTGACATTGTTGGTATGGATGACTTGGCCGATGAAATCAAAAAAGGCATCATGGATTTTGACGTGGTTATTGCCAGTCCCGATGCCATGCGCGTTGTGGGCCAGTTGGGTCAGATCTTGGGCCCCCGTGGCCTTATGCCAAACCCGAAAGTAGGTACCGTAACCCCAGACGTAGCCACAGCGGTGAAAAACGCTAAAGCAGGTCAGGTTCGCTACCGCACCGACAAAAACGGCATTATCCATTCTCCACTGGGTAATGTTGAATTCTCTGCGAAGAACATTCAGGAAAACCTGGAAGCTCTGATTGCAGATTTGAAAAAGGCTAAGCCTTCATCGTCCAAAGGCGTGTATCTGAAGAAGATCACACTGTCTTCGACCATGGGGCCTGGCCTGACTATCGATCAGAGCGCTCTGGAAATCTAAGCGTCTGATCGGTAGTTGCTTTGTAGTCTGGGCGGAAGCCAAGGCTGTCAAAGACCGCAGGCCCCCGAAACTGCTTTGTTGAAAGCGCTACAGGGGTTAAAGCAATACCTGCGCAGACGGTGTGAAGACGTTCTCTGAACCCAAACACCGTTAGGAGCCCGTAGAAAGTTAATCGCAACTGCTGCAGAAAGTGGCAGGTTTTTGAGAAGCTTTCGAGGGCATAGATGGGTTTGCCGGGATTTTCCCGGCGAAATCGAGGAGAAATCCAGTGGCAATTAGACTCGAAGACAAGAAAGCGATCGTCGCTGAAGTCAACGAGACTGCCGGTGGTGCTCTGTCTGTTGTTCTGGCTGACTACCGTGGTGTCACCTCTGGTGATATGACGGCTCTGCGTGCAAGAGCTCGTGCTGAAAATGTGCATCTCCAGGTCGTTCGTAACAACCTGGCTAAGATCGCCATTCGCGGCACAGAGTTCGAGTGCATCGGCGAGGCCCTGGTCGGCCCGACTATTCTGGCTTTTTCGATGGAAGATCCAGGCGCCGCTGCGCGTCTGTTGAAAGATTTTGCCAAAGAGAAAGAAGCGTTCGAAATCAAAGGTCTTGCCGTTGGCGGAGTTTTGATGGGCGCAGACCAGATCGATCGCCTTGCCAAGCTACCAACGCGTCACGAAGCGTTGACTATGCTGGCAGCGGTTACACAGGCACCAATCACCAAGCTCGCACGTACTTTGATCGAAGTTCCAACCAAAGTAACCCGTGCAGTAGCGGCAGTCCGCGACCAGAAGCAAGAAGCTGCTTGATTCTGTTGAACACCATTTTATTATTTTTCGGAGAAAGTCATGGCTCTGTCCCACGAAGAGATTTTGAACGCAATTGCTGAAATGAGCGTAATGGATGTTGTTGCTCTGGTTGAAGCAATGGAAGAAAAGTTCGGCGTTTCTGCTGCCGCTGCTGTTGCCGCTGCACCTGCTGCCGCTGCCGCTGAAGTTGTTGAAGAGCAGACCGAGTTTGACGTAGTATTGACCGGAATCGGCGAAAAGAAAGTTAACGTCATCAAAGCCGTTCGCGAACTGACAGGCTTGGGCCTGAAAGAAGCGAAGGAAATGGTTGACGGCGCTCCTTCTACTATTAAGGAAGGCGCTAGTAAAGCCGAAGCTGAAGAAGCCAAGAAGAAGCTTGAGGAAGCAGGCGCTTCTGTTGAGCTTAAGTAATAGTCGGTTTCTGATCGGCGCCATGCACTAGCATGGTCAGGCTGGTGGCTTATGAGCCATCGGCCTTTTTCTGTTGTATATGCTATAGAGTCTGATCGCGGGTTTTGGTTGATTTTGAGCCACCTGGCCGTAATCAGATTCACGTTCAAGACGGCGCGATATGCCGAGCAATTCGGCCCCGAAGCAGAACAATGGTTGCTTCTTGATACCAGGTATCAGATTTAACGCTGGGGAATGCAGATGAGTTACTCCTACACTGAAAAAAAGCGGATCCGCAAAGATTTTAGTAAATTGCCGTCCGTGATGGATGTCCCCTATTTGCTGTCTATTCAGCTGGACTCGTTCCGGGACTTTCTTCAAAGCGAATCCGCTGCTGAAGATCGCCGGGAAACCGGTCTTCATGCGGCCTTCAAATCCGTATTCCCGATTGCCAGTTACTCTGGTAATGCCGCGCTTGAATACGTGAGTTACCGTATAGGTGAGCCGGTTTTTGACGTCAAAGAATGTCAGCTTCGGGGCGTCACCTATGCCGCGCCTTTGCGCGTAAAAGTTCGCCTGATTATTTATGACCGTGAATCGTCCAACAAGGCGATCAAGGACATTAAAGAACAGGAAGTCTACATGGGCGAAATGCCCCTGATGACTGAAAACGGTACCTTCGTTATCAATGGTACCGAGCGTGTTATCGTTTCCCAGCTGCATCGTTCACCTGGTGTATTCTTTGATCACGACAAGGGTAAGACCCACTCCTCCGGCAAGCTGTTGTACTCAGCCCGGGTGATTCCTTATCGTGGCTCCTGGTTAGACTTCGAGTTTGACCCGAAAGATGCCGTATTTGTGCGCATCGATCGTCGCCGCAAACTGCCGGCGACCATCCTGCTGCGCTCGCTGGGTTACACCTCCGAGCAAATGCTGGCAATGTTCTTCGAAACCTCGAAGTTCCACATTGGTGCTGAAACGTGCAAGCTCGAGCTGGTTCCAAGCCGTCTTCGAGGCGATATCGCAACGTTCGATATTAAAGACAACGACGGTAACGTGATTGCTGAAGAAGGCCGTCGTATTACCGCGCGCCATATCAAGCAGCTTGAAAAAGCCAACATCTCCGAGCTGGTAGTGCCGACCGAGTATCTGTATGGCCGCGTTTTGGCCAAAGACATGATCGACACCAAAACCGGGGAAATGCTGGTTGAGTGTAACGCGGAGCTGACCGCAGAGCTGATCACCACCATCCTGGACGCCGGCGTTACGGACATTGAAACGCTGTACACCAACGATCTGGATTGTGGTCCGTTCATGTCGGACACGTTGCGCAACGATCCTAGCCGTACACCGCTGGAAGCGCTGGTAGAAATTTACCGGATGATGCGCCCCGGAGAGCCGCCCACGAAAGAGTCGGCGGAAAATCTGTTCAACAATTTGTTCTTCTCTGAAGAGCGCTACGACCTGTCTGCCGTCGGCCGTATGAAGCTGAACCGCCGTTTACGCCGCGATGAAAGCACCGGTGAAAGCATTCTGACCCACGCCGATATTATCGACGTGCTTAAGACGCTGATCGACATCCGTAACGGCCAAGGCCAGGTAGACGACATCGATAACCTGGGCAACCGCCGTGTGCGTTGTGTCGGCGAGATGGCCGAAAATCAGTTCCGCGTTGGTTTGGTGCGCGTAGAACGTGCCGTGCGTGAGCGTCTGAGCCTGGCAGAAAGTGAAGGCTTGATGCCTCAGGACCTTATCAACGCCAAGCCAGTTGCGGCGGCGGTGAAGGAGTTCTTTGGCTCTAGCCAGCTGTCCCAGTTTATGGATCAGAACAACCCGCTGTCAGAAGTGACTCACAAGCGGCGCATTTCTGCGCTTGGGCCAGGCGGTCTGACCCGTGAGCGAGCCGGCTTTGAGGTTCGCGACGTACACCCGACCCATTACGGCCGCGTGTGCCCGATCGAAACACCGGAAGGCCCGAACATCGGCCTGATCAACTCTCTGGCGACTTTTGCCCGTGCCAACTCCTACGGCTTTTTAGAAAGCCCGTACCGGAAAGTAGCTGATGGCCTGGTTACCGACGAGTTGGTGTATCTGTCTGCTATTGAAGAAAGCAACTACGTTATCGCCCAGGCCAGCGCAGAAATGGACGACGGTAATCGTCTGGTTGAGGAGCTGGTGACGGTTCGTCACCAAAACGAAACCACGGTTATGCCACCGGAAGCGGTTAACTTCATGGACGTGTCACCGCGTCAGGTTGTTTCCGTAGCCGCATCGCTGATTCCGTTCCTCGAGCACGATGATGCTAACCGCGCTCTGATGGGTGCGAACATGCAGCGCCAAGCCGTACCTACGCTGCGCGCACAAGTGCCTTTGGTGGGTACTGGTGTTGAGCGTATCGTGGCCCAGGATTCTGGCGTGTGCGTAACCGCTCGTCGTGGCGGTGAAATTGAAAGTGTTGACGCAGCACGTATTGTAGTGCGCGTGAACAACGAAGAGACTGAAGCTGGTGACGCTGGTGTGGATATCTATAACCTTACCAAATACACCCGCTCGAACCAGAACACCTGTATTAACCAGCGCTCGATCGTGCGCCGGGGCGACGTCATTGCTCGTGGTGACATACTGGCCGACGGTCCATCAGTAGATCTTGGTGAGTTGGCGCTGGGCCAGAACATGCGTATCGCATTCATGCCCTGGAACGGTTACAACTTTGAGGATTCCATCCTTATCTCTGAAAAAGTGGTGCAGGAAGATCGCCTGACCACGATCCATATTCAGGAACTGACCTGTGTGGCGCGGGATACCAAGCTGGGTAGCGAGGAAATTACCGCCGACATCCCGAACGTGGGTGAGAGCGCGCTGTCCAAGCTGGATGAGTCCGGTATTGTTTATATTGGTGCGGAAGTCAGCGCCGGAGATATTCTGGTCGGCAAGGTAACACCGAAAGGTGAAACCCAGTTGACGCCGGAGGAAAAGCTGCTAAGGGCTATCTTCGGTGAGAAGGCGTCTGATGTAAAAGACACCTCCTCCCGTGTGCCGACAGGCACCCGTGGTACGATTATCGATGTTCAGGTATTTACCCGTGACGGCATCGAAAAGGACCAGCGTGCGCAAGTGATTGAAAAGCAGCAGCTGGACAAGTACCGCAAAGATTTGAAGGACGAGTATCGCATTGTTGAAGGTGCCACCTACGAGCGTTTGCTGAACGCCCTTGAGGGCCAGGAAGTGATCAGTAGCCCAGGCCTGAAAAAAGGCAGCAAGCTGGAAGCGGATTATCTGTTGAATTTGCCGCGTCCGGAATGGTTTAAATTGCGCATGAAAGGCGACGATTTGAATGAGCTGCTGGAGAAATCTGAGCAGGGTCTGGAAGAGCGCAAGAAAGATCACGAAGCGCGTTTTGACGACAAGAAAGGTAAGTTGCAGCAGGGTGATGATCTGGCGCCGGGCGTTCAGAAAATCGTCAAGGTGTACTTGGCTATCAAACGCAGCATCCAGCCAGGTGACAAGATGGCGGGTCGTCACGGTAACAAGGGTGTAATTTCGGCGGTTAAGCCGATTGAAGATATGCCGTATGACGAGTTCGGCAACACCGTTGATATCGTTTTGAACCCTCTGGGTGTGCCTTCGCGCATGAACGTCGGCCAGGTTCTGGAAACCCATTTGGGTGCCGCAGCTAAAGGCTTGGGCGAACGTATCAGTCGTATGCTGGACGAACAGCGCAAGGTTGCTGAGCTTCGTAAGTTGCTGGATGAGATTTACAACCATTCGGCCGAAGTGACACAGGTAGATTTGGATTCCCTGAACGATCGGGAGATTCTCGACCTGTGTAACAATCTTCGCGGTGGTGTGCCCATGGCTACGCCGGTGTTTGACGGAGCTCAAGAAGCTGAAGTCAAACACATGCTCGAGCTGGCAGGCCTTAGCACAACCGGTCAGACCCAACTGTTCGATGGTCGTACCGGTGATGCCTTCGATCGTCCGATCACAGTAGGGTATATGTATATCCTCAAGCTGAACCACTTGATCGACGACAAGATGCACGCTCGTTCCACTGGCTCGTACAGCCTGGTGACCCAGCAGCCGCTGGGTGGTAAGGCGCAGTTCGGTGGTCAGCGCTTCGGCGAGATGGAAGTGTGGGCTCTGGAAGCCTACGGTGCAGCGTATACACTGCAGGAAATGCTTACCGTCAAGTCTGATGATGTAAACGGTCGGACCAGAATGTACAAGAACATTGTTGATGGCGATCATCGTATGGAGCCGGGCATGCCCGAATCCTTCAACGTTCTTGTCAAAGAAATTCGCTCGTTGGGTATCGACATCGAGCTAGAATCCGATTGAGCCGAATTGTTTTTGGCAGCGTGAGCGGGCACCAACGGTGCCCGCCCGAGATTAACGCCATCCGGAGCTTTTACTGATGAAAGATTTATTGAATCTTCTCAAGAGCCAGAATCAGAGCAAAGAATTTGACGCCATCCGTATTGGTTTGGCATCACCTGACATGATCCGTTCCTGGTCCTTCGGTGAAGTGAAAAAGCCTGAAACGATCAACTACCGCACGTTCAAACCAGAGCGTGACGGTTTGTTCTGCGCCAAAATTTTTGGTCCAATCAAAGACTATGAGTGCCTGTGCGGAAAGTACAAGCGCTTGAAGCACCGCGGTGTCATTTGCGAAAAGTGCGGCGTGGAAGTGGCTTTGGCCAGCGTCCGCCGTGATCGCATGGGTCACATCGAGCTGGCCAGCCCGGTAGCTCACATCTGGTTTCTTAAGTCGCTGCCGTCACGCATTGGTCTGATGCTGGACATGACTCTGCGCGACATAGAGCGGGTGTTGTATTTCGAATCCTTCATCGTGATCGAACCAGGGATGACCACGCTGGAGCGCGGTCAGCTGTTGAACGACGAGCAGTATTTCGAAGCTCTGGAAGAATTCGGTGATGAGTTCGACGCTCGCATGGGCGCCGAGGCCATCAAAGAACTTCTGCAAGCTATCGACCTGCAGGAAGAAGTTGATCGTTTGCGTGAAGAAATTCCGCAGACCAACTCGGAAACCAAGATCAAGAAATTCAGCAAGCGTCTGAAAATTCTTGAGGCGTTCCTGTATTCCGGTAACAAGCCGGGCGACATGGTGATGACTGTTCTGCCGGTTCTGCCGCCAGACCTGCGCCCCTTGGTACCGTTGGACGGTGGTCGCTTTGCGACCTCTGACCTGAACGATCTGTACCGTCGGGTGATCAACCGTAACAACCGCCTGAAGCGCCTGTTGGAGCTGAACGCTCCCGACATTATCGTGCGTAACGAAAAGCGCATGTTGCAGGAAGCAGTTGACGCGTTGCTGGATAACGGACGCCGTGGGCGTGCCATTACTGGCACTAACAAGCGTCCGCTGAAATCTCTTGCCGATATGATTAAAGGCAAGCAAGGTCGTTTCCGTCAGAACTTGCTGGGTAAGCGAGTCGACTACTCGGGCCGTTCGGTCATCGTAGTAGGCCCGTACTTGCGCCTGCACCAGTGTGGTCTACCCAAGAAGATGGCGCTGGAATTGTTCAAGCCGTTTATTTTTTCCAAACTTGAGCATCGCGGCCTGGCCACCACCATCAAAGCGGCCAAGAAAATGGTCGAGCGCGAAGAGGGTGTGGTCTGGGACATTCTGGACGAAGTCATCCGTGAACACCCGATCATGCTGAACCGTGCGCCTACGCTGCACCGTTTGGGCATACAGGCGTTCGAGCCGGTACTGATTGAAGGCAAGGCTATCCAGCTGCACCCGCTGGTGTGTGCTGCTTACAACGCCGACTTCGACGGGGACCAGATGGCGGTACACGTACCGTTGACTATCGAAGCCCAGCTGGAAGCGCGGGCGTTGATGATGTCCACCAACAACGTGCTGTCACCGGCAAACGGCGAACCTATCATTGTGCCGTCGCAAGACGTAGTGCTGGGTTTGTATTACATGACCCGCGAGCGTAAAAACGCGCTGGGCCAAGGCATGGTGTTTGCCGATGTTAAAGAAGTACATCGCGCTTACGGCGCGGGCAAAGTACACCTGCAAGCCACCGTTAAAGTCCGGGTAAGGGAAGTGGCGATCGCCGAAGACGGCAGCCGCAGCGAGAGTTATAACATCGTGGAAACCACGGTGGGTCGTGCGCTGTTGTTTGACATTGTGCCCGATGGTCTGTCTTACAGCCTGATCAACAAGCCGATGGTCAAGAAAGCGATCTCTAACCTGATCAACATCTGTTACCGCGATGCGGGTCTGAAAGAAACGGTTATTTTCGCTGACCAGTTGATGTACACCGGTTATCAGTACGCCACCGTATCCGGCATTTCGATTGGCTTTAATGACTTCGAAATCCCGCCAGAGAAGTACCAGTTGGTGGATGCTGCGACACAAGAAGTAAAAGATATTGAGAACCAGTACGCGTCCGGTCTGCTGACTCAGGGCGAAAAGTACAACAAGGTTATCGACATCTGGTCACGCGCCAACGACAAGGTCTCTAAGGCCATGATGGAGCGCCTGTCCAAAGAAGCGGTTATGGGGCCTGATGGCAAGCCGTTGATGGATGAGAACGGTGAGCCGGTCATGCAGGAGTCTTTCAACTCCGTGTACATGATGGCCGATTCCGGCGCCCGGGGTTCCGCGGCGCAGATTCGTCAGCTGGCTGGTATGCGTGGTTTGATGGCCAAGCCAGATGGCTCGATCATCGAAACACCGATTACCGCCAACTTCCGTGAAGGTCTTAACGTACTGCAGTACTTTATTTCCACCCACGGTGCTCGTAAAGGCTTGGCAGACACCGCTCTGAAGACCGCGAACTCCGGTTATCTGACCCGTCGCCTGGTGGATGTGTCTCAAGATTTGGTGGTGACCGAAGTCGATTGCGGAACCACCGAAGGTCTGCTGATGATACCGCACATCGAAGGCGGCGACGTTGTTGTGCCTTTGGGTGCGCGGGTACTGGGCCGGGTAACGGCACGTGATGCGTTTACTCCGACCGACAAAGACAACGCTATTATTATGGCCGGCACTTTGTTGGACGAAAAAGCCATCGAAGCGATTGAAGGCGCTGGTGTCGACGAAGTATGGGTGCGCTCTGCGATTACCTGTAATACCCGACACGGCATCTGCTCCAAGTGCTACGGACGTGATCTGGCGCGTGGTCATCAGGTTAACGTGGGCGAAGCTGTCGGCGTTATTGCAGCCCAGTCTATTGGTGAGCCAGGTACCCAGCTGACCATGCGTACCTTCCACATTGGTGGTGCGGCAAGTCGGGCGTCTGCGGTAGACAATATTCAGGTCAAGCACGGTGGTATTGTTCGCTTGCACAACTTGAAGTCGTTGGAAAAGAGCAACGGTTCGCTAGTTGTTATCTCTCGCTCTTCAGCGTTGGCGATCGCCGATGAACAGGGTCGTGAACGCGAGTGGTACAAGCTGCCTTACGGCGCCGTACTGTCGGTGAAAACCGGCGACGTGATTGAAGCTGGCGTAGTTGTGGCAAAATGGGATCCGCACACTCACCCGATCATTGCCGAAGCCGAAGGTACAGCCAAGTTCGTCAACATGGATCAGGGCATTACCGTGCGCACCCAGACCGACGATCTTACCGGCCTGTCGACGATGGAAGTTATCGATCCGAAAGAGCGCCCGGCCGCTGGTAAGGACATTCGTCCTGCTATCCAGATGTTGGATGAGGCCGGCAACGATGTTGATTTGCCGACGGGAGGCGCGGCGATCTTCTTCCTGCCCGCCAACGCTTTGGTGACTATGGCGAACAGCGCTCGCATCGAGCTGGGTGACGTGGTTGCACGTATTCCCCAGGAAAGTTCGAAGACCCGTGACATCACCGGTGGTCTGCCGCGGGTTGCCGATCTGTTTGAGGCTCGTCGCCCGAAAGAGTCGTCGATTCTTGCGGAAGTCAGCGGTACCGTGTCTTTTGGCAAGGAAACCAAAGGCAAGAAGCGCCTGGTGATCACTCCGCGTGACGCCGATGTTTATGAAGTGCTGATTCCCAAGCACCGTCAGATGAACGTGTTTGAAGGCGAAACGGTTGAAAAGGGTGAGGTAATTTCGGACGGCCCGTCGAACCCGCACGATATTTTGCGTCTGTTGGGTGTTGTTGAGTTGGCAAGGTACATTACCAACGAAATCCAGGACGTCTACCGTCTGCAGGGCGTGGTTATCAACGACAAGCACATCGAAGTTATTGTGCGTCAGATGCTGCGCAAAGTTGAAATCACCGATCCGGGCGATACCCAGATGATTTCCGGCGATTCTGTCGAAATCAACCGGGTACTGGAAGCCAACGAAGCGGCCAATGTCGCCGACAAAGAGCCGGCAAGGTTCGAACGTTTGTTGTTGGGTATTACCAAAGCGTCGCTGGCAACCGAATCGTTTATTTCCGCGGCTTCGTTCCAGGAAACCACGCGGGTACTCACCGAAGGTGCAGTAACCGGCAAACGTGACTACCTGCGCGGCCTGAAAGAAAACGTGGTAGTTGGTCGACTGATACCTGCGGGTACCGGTCTGGCGTATCACGCTGCACGTCGTCGCAAGCGCGAACTGGAACAGCAGGGCGTGACTGCGGCCGATGTTGAAGAAGCACTGAGCGCCGAACTCAACCGCGAAGGCTGAGTTAAACGGCGGCCACCTAGGGGTAGTTACTCACACCTGGGTGGTTAAAAAGAGAACAGTCATCTTGACTGTCCGGGGGCGTAGGCTTAAACTTGCGTCCCCTAAATTTTACCCCCTTCATTGGGGGTAGATTTCATTTATACGGTTTTTTGGAGTTTGCTTACATGGCAACGATTAATCAGTTGGTGCGTAAGCCTCGTAAGCGCAAGGTAGCCAAGAGCGATGTTCCTGCTCTTCAGGCATGTCCTCAGCGCCGTGGTGTGTGCACTCGTGTGTATACCACAACGCCAAAGAAGCCGAACTCAGCACTACGTAAAGTGTGTCGTGTTCGTCTTACTAACGGCTTCGAGGTTTCCTCTTACATTGGTGGTGAAGGTCACAACCTTCAGGAGCACAGTGTTGTGCTAATCCGGGGTGGTCGAGTAAAAGACCTTCCGGGTGTGCGCTATCACACTGTTCGCGGAACACTGGACACCCAAGGTGTACAGAACCGTAAGCAGGGCCGCTCCAAGTACGGTACAAAACGACCCAAATCCTGATTTTAGATCGGGTGTCTTTTATCGTTGCTTGTTAGAACGATGAGAGTAAGGCTGAGTAGCTAATGCTATCTCAGGGGTTCCTGAAGACCTTTTGACATTAAGGGCTTATCGATGCCTAGAAGAAGAATTGCAGCAAAGCGGGAAATCATCCCAGATCCTAAGTTCGGCAGTGCACGTCTTGCCAAATTCATCAACCACGTGATGGAAAGCGGTAAAAAAGGCGTAGCAGAGCGCATTGTTTATGGCGCGCTCACTATTGTTGCCGAAAAATCCAAAGAAGAGCCGATCGACATGTTCGAAAAGGCACTGGAGAACATTCAGCCGATGGTAGAGGTTAAGTCCCGTCGTGTGGGTGGTGCTACCTACCAGGTGCCGGTCGAAGTACGGCCTTCCCGTCAGCACGCGCTGGCTATGCGTTGGCTCGTTGACTTTTCACGAAAGCGCGGTGAGAAATCCATGGCGCAGCGCCTGGCCGGGGAAATCCTCGATGCTGTAGAGAGTAAGGGTGCCGCCGTCAAGAAGCGGGAAGATGTTCACCGCATGGCAGAAGCCAACAAGGCGTTCTCTCACTTCCGTTTCTAAACAGCCGAGGTTTATACAGTGGCACGTAAGACTCCGATTAAGCGATATCGAAACATTGGTATTGTTGCGCACGTTGATGCGGGCAAAACCACAACCACCGAGCGGGTCCTGTTCTACACAGGTGTCTCGCACAAAATCGGTGAAGTCCATGATGGTGCGGCGACCATGGACTGGATGGAGCAGGAGCAGGAGCGTGGTATTACTATTACGTCTGCTGCAACGACCTGTTTTTGGCAGGGTATGGACAAGCAGTATCCTGAGCATCGCATCAATATTATCGACACTCCGGGACACGTTGACTTTACCATCGAGGTAGAGCGTTCATTGCGTGTGCTTGACGGCGCTGTTGTTGTGTTCTGTGGTTCTTCCGGTGTTGAGCCGCAGTCCGAGACTGTGTGGCGCCAGGCCAATAAGTACGAAGTGCCGCGCATGGTGTTCGTCAACAAGATGGATCGGGCTGGTGCTAACTTCCTGCGCGTAGTTGGTCAGATCGAAAAGCGCCTGGGTGCAAAATGTATTCCGGTTCAGTTGCCGATTGGCGCGGAAGAGGATTTTGCCGGTGTAATCGACCTGATTCGTAATAAGGCGATCTACTGGAATCCGGACGATTCTGGCGTAACTTATGAGCAGCGTGATGTTCCTGCCGAGATGGCGGACGAAGTGGCCCAGTATCGCGAAAAGATGATGGAAGCGGCTGCAGAAGCGAACGATGAACTAACCATGCGCTATCTCGACGAAGGCGAGCTCAACGTCGAAGATATTAAGAAAGGTCTTCGGATGCGCACCCTGGCAAACGAGATCGTTGTCGCGACCTGTGGTTCTGCGTTCAAGAATAAGGGCGTCCAGGCAGTGCTGGATGCGGTCGTTGAGTTCTTGCCGGCACCGGATGAAGTTAAGGCGATTCGTGGTGAAGTTGACGAAAACGGGGCTGAAGAGACCCGTAAAGCTGACGACGCTGCGCCGTTTGCCGCTTTGGCATTTAAGATTGCGACAGATCCCTTTGTTGGCACTCTGACGTTCTTTCGGGTTTATTCTGGCACACTTCAGTCTGGTAACGCCGTCTACAACTCCGTAAAGGGGAAAAGAGAGCGTGTTGGCCGTATGGTCCAGATGCATGCTAAGGACCGTCAAGAGATCAAGGAAGTTCTTGCAGGCGATATTGCTGCTGCAATTGGTCTGAAGAACGTCACCACCGGCGATACTCTATGCGACGAGAACCACAAGATTGTTCTTGAGCGTATGGAGTTTCCGGATCCGGTTATTTCTGTAGCGGTTGAGCCAAAGACAAAAGCCGATCAGGAGAAGATGGGCGTTGCACTTGGTAAGCTGGCTCAGGAGGATCCGTCCTTCCAGGTCCGTACTGACGAAGAGTCTGGTCAGACGATCATCTCCGGTATGGGTGAGTTGCACTTGGATATCATCGTTGATCGCATGCGTCGTGAGTTCAACGTTGAGGCCAACATCGGTAAGCCCCAGGTGGCCTATCGTGAGTGCATCCGCAAGTCGGTGGATGTTGAAGGCAAGTTTGTGCGTCAGTCGGGCGGTCGTGGTCAGTACGGTCACGTTAAAGTCAGGATTGACCCGCTGCCCCTGGACAAAGAAGACGCCGAAAACTTCATCTTCGTCAACGAAATCGTTGGTGGTACTGTGCCCAAGGAATATATCCCGGCGGTTCAGCAGGGTATCATTGAGCAGATGCAGAACGGCTGTCTGGCTGGCTACCCGTTGCTGGGTATCAAAGCAACCTTGTACGACGGCTCCTTCCACGATGTGGACTCCAACGAAATGGCGTTCAAAATCGCGGGTTCCATGGCGATGAAGAAGGGCGCGCTAGAGGCGAGTCCGGCTTTGCTGGAGCCGATGATGAAGGTTGAGGTGGTGACACCTGAAGATTACATGGGTGATGTGGTAGGTGACCTGAACCGTCGTCGTGGCCTGATTCAGGGCATGGAAGACGGTGTTAGTGGAAAGATCGTGCGTTGCGAAGTTCCGTTGTCGGAAATGTTCGGTTACGCCACAGATCTGCGCTCCGCTACTCAGGGCCGTGCGTCCTATGCGATGGAGTTTTCGCGGTACGCCGAAGCGCCGAATAACATTGCCGAAGCAATTATCAAAAAGGGTTGATACCCAAGACTTGAGTAACAGGAAGAGGTGTAACTGTGTCTAAATCTAAATTCGAACGTAAGAAGCCACACTTGAACGTGGGCACCATTGGTCACGTTGACCATGGTAAGACCACTCTGACAGCTGCTCTGACGCGTGTATGTCATGACGTATGGGGAACAGGTACTGCAAGTGCTTTTGACCAGATCGACAATGCTCCGGAAGAACGTGCGCGCGGTATTACCATCGCCACGTCTCACGTTGAGTACGATTCCCCGAACCGTCACTACGCACACGTAGATTGCCCGGGCCACGCTGATTATGTGAAAAACATGATCACCGGTGCGGCGCAGATGGACGGCGCTATCCTGGTTTGCTCCGCTGCTGACGGCCCTATGCCGCAGACCCGCGAGCACATCCTGCTGTCACGTCAGGTAGGTGTTCCTTACATCGTTGTGTTCCTGAACAAAGCGGACATGGTTGACGATGAAGAGCTGCTTGAATTGGTAGAAATGGAAGTACGCGATCTGCTGGAAATGTACGACTTCCCAGCTGACGACACTCCGATCATCACCGGTTCTGCGTTGATGGCTCTGGAAGGTCGTGATGACAACGAAATGGGCACGACTGCTGTTCGTAAGCTGGTAGAAGCTCTGGATTCTTATATCCCTGAGCCTGAGCGTGCGATTAATCTGCCGTTCCTGATGCCTATCGAAGACGTATTCTCTATCTCTGGCCGTGGTACCGTTGTAACCGGTCGTATAGAGCGTGGTATTGTCAAGATTGGTGAAGAAGTGGAAATCGTGGGTCTCAAAGACACGGTCAAAACGGTTTGCACCGGCGTTGAAATGTTCCGCAAACTGCTCGACGAAGGTCGTGCAGGCGAGAACGTTGGCGTACTGTTGCGCGGCACCAAGCGTGACGACGTTGAGCGTGGTCAGGTTCTGTGTAAGCCAGGCAGCATGAAGCCGCACACCAAGTTTGAGTGCGAAGTGTACGTGCTGAGCAAGAACGAAGGCGGCCGTCATACTCCGTTCTTCAAGGGCTATCGCCCGCAGTTCTACTTCCGTACCACCGACGTCACCGGTGCTTGCGAATTGCCAGAAGGCGTAGAAATGGTTATGCCAGGTGATAACGTGAAGATGGAAGTGACTTTGATTGCTCCGATCGCCATGGAAGATGGCCTGCGCTTCGCAATTCGCGAAGGCGGCCGTACTGTAGGCGCCGGTGTTGTCGCCAAGATTCTCGAGTAATCTACTCGTAGGATCTGGAAAAGGGGCTGACTTGATCAGCCCCTTTTTCTATTTCAGTTGCAATGTATGCGTCGGTCGAGCCAGTCAGAGTAGCTGTTGACAAGGCTGTCTATTATGCATACAATGCGGCTCCTTTTTTGAAGGTCAGCGACGGGTTCGCTGCTACGAGTGGAGTTTGGTGCAAAATGCAAAGCCAAAAGATTCGGATTCGGTTGAAGGCGTTCGATTACCGCCTGATCGACCAGTCTACGCAAGAGATTGTCGACACCGCTAAGCGGACCGGCGCTCAGGTGCGCGGACCTATTCCTTTGCCTACGCGCAAAGAAAAGTTCACGATTCTGGTTTCACCGCACGTCAACAAAGACGCGCGCGACCAGTATGAAATTCGCACCCACAAGCGTTTGCTCGACATTGTTGAGCCAACGGAAAAGACAGTAGATGCTTTGATGAAACTAGACCTGGCAGCAGGTGTAGACGTTCAGATCAGCCTCGGTTAATACCGCCCGGTATTAACCTGTGTAACTGTCATAAGGCCATAGAGGGTGCAAGCCCCGTACACTTAGAGGTGAAACATGGCAATTGGTATTGTCGGTCGTAAGGCCGGTATGACCCGTATATTTACGGAAGACGGGCAAGCGTTGCCCGTAACGGTGATCGAGGTTGATTCTAACCGCATCACTCAACTTAAGACTCTTGAAAACGACGGCTACCGTGCAGTTCAGATAACGGTGGGATCGCGTCGTTCCTCTCGTGTTAACAAGAGTGCAGCAGGCCATTTCGCAAAAGCCGGTGTTGAAGCGGGCCGTAGCGTATGGGAATTTCGTTTGGCAGACGGCGAAGGTGAAGACCTGGTTGCCGGCGGCGAAATTACTGCGTCAGTCTTTGAAGACGGTCAGGCCGTTGATGCCACAGGTACATCTAAAGGTAAAGGTTTCCAGGGCGGCGTGAAGCGCTGGAACTTTGCCATGCAGGATGCTACCCACGGTAACTCCCTGTCTCACCGTGCTCCGGGTTCCATTGGTCAAAACCAGACTCCGGGCAAGGTATTCAAAGGCAAAAAGATGGCGGGCCAGATGGGTAATGCGCAGGTTACTGTGCAGAACCTGAAAATTGTCCGTGTCGACGCTGAGCGCAATCTTCTGCTGGTTAGTGGTGCCGTCCCCGGCGCTACTGGTGGCGATGTTGTCATCAAGCCTGCTGTTAAAGCCTGAGGAGCGGTTCGATGGAATTGACAATTACAGGTAGCGGTCAGGGAATTACGGTTTCCGAGGCTACTTTCGCAAAAGATTTTAACGAAGCACTGGTTCACCAGGTGGTTGTAGCCTATATGGCTGCTGGCCGTCAGGGTACCAAAGCTCAGAAGACCCGTTCAGAAGTCAGGGGTGGTGGTAAGAAGCCTTGGCGTCAGAAGGGTACTGGTCGTGCTCGTGCTGGTACTATCCGCAGCCCAATTTGGCGCTCCGGTGGTGTTACCTTTGCAGCGAAGCCTCGTAGCTACGAGCAAAAGGTAAACCGTAAAATGTACCGCGCTGCAATGCGCTCCATTTTGTCCGAGCTGGTCCGTCAGGAACGTCTGATTGTGGTTGACGATTTTTCAATCGACACCCCCAAGACCAAGGCCTTTACTGCCAAGTTGGCTGACATGGGTTTAAGCAACGTGTTGATCTTGTCGGAAAATCTTGATCAGAACCTGCACCTGGCCTCGCGCAACGTGCCTCACGTCGATGTGCGTGATGTTGCTGGTCTGGATCCGGTTAGCCTGGTTGCTCACGAGAAAATCGTAGTGACTGTTCCCGCTCTGAAGAAAATCGAGGAGATGCTGGGATGAATCAGGAACGTATCTATAAGGTTCTTTTAGGGCCTCACGTATCGGAGAAAGCATCTCGCGTGGCCGAACACGGTCAGGTAGTGTTTCGGGTCGCCCCGGACGCAACCAAGCCCGAGATTAAAAAAGCCGTTGAACAATTGTTCAACGTCACCGTCGAAGGTGTTCAGGTTCTGAATCGTAAGGGCAAGCTTAAACGCACAGCTCGCGGGTTCGGCAAGCGTAATGACATTCGTAAGGCTTATGTAAAGCTGGCTGAAGGTCAGGACATCGATTTTCTGGATGTGGAATAAGGTAAAGGGGTCGTAATATGCCGATCGTCAAAACCAAGCCAACATCTCCCGGACGCCGTCACGTTGTAAAGCTGTACAACCCGGATTTACACAAAGGGCGCCCTTACGAACCGTTGGTCGAATCGCAAAGCAAATCGGGTGGCCGTAATAATAATGGCCGTATCACTACCCGTCACATTGGTGGTGGCCATAAACAGCACTACCGCATAATAGACTTCAAGCGGATTAAAGATGGTATTCCTGCGACAATCGAGCGCATTGAATACGATCCTAACCGCTCGGCGCACATCGCGCTGATCAAGTACGCCGATGGCGAGCGCCGTTATATTATCGCTCCCAAGGGTATGCAGATCGGTGAACCTGTGCGCTCAGGAATCGACGCGCCTATCAAGGTGGGAAGTACATTGCCGCTGCGGAATATCCCGGTTGGTTCTGTGATCCATTGCGTTGAGCTCAAGCCTGGTAAAGGTGCACAGTTGGCTCGCTCTGCGGGCGCATCAATACAGCTGGTTGCTCGGGAAGGCGCTTACGCGACTATCCGCCTGCGCTCAGGTGAAATGCGAAAGGTGCTTGTTGATTGCCGTGCTACGTTGGGTGAAGTGTCCAACAGTGAACACAGTCTCAAGCGGCTTGGTAAAGCGGGTGCATCACGTTGGCGCGGAAAGCGTCCAACGGTACGTGGTGTGGCTATGAACCCAGTTGACCACCCACACGGTGGTGGTGAAGGGCGTACCTCTGGCGGGCGTCACCCAGTTACTCCATGGGGTGTTCCGACCAAAGGGCATAAGACTCGTAAGAACAAGCGTACTGATAAGATGATAGTACGTCGTCGTTCAGCCAAGTAAACGACTAAATAGAGGTAAATGCTGTGCCACGTTCTTTAAAGAAAGGTCCCTTCATAGACCTGCATCTGTTGAAGAAGGTCGAGGCAGCTCTGGAAGTGAACGACAAGCGACCAATTAAGACCTGGTCGCGCCGTTCCACGATTTTCCCAGAGTTCGTAGGCTTGACCATCGCAGTCCACAACGGCAAGCAACACGTGCCGGTTTATGTTACCGAAGATATGGTCGGTCATAAACTAGGTGAGTTCGCAGCAACGCGCACTTATCGTGGCCATTCGGCCGACAAGAAAGCTAAACGCTGATTGTGAGGGGAAATGAAATGGAAGTAGCAGCCAAGTATAAGGGCGCTCGCCTCTCAGCTCAGAAAGCTCGTCTTGTTGCCGATCAGGTTCGCGGCAAGGCTGTTGAGGACGCTCTGAATATTTTGACTTTCAGCCCTAAGAAAGCAGCTGGGATTATCAAGAAAGCTCTTGAGTCCGCAATTGCTAACGCTGAGCATAACGAAGGTCTGGACGTAGATGATTTGCGGGTCTCCACTGTTATGGTGGATGAGGGCCCAACGCTCAAGCGAATTAAAGCTCGAGCCAAGGGGCGCGCTGACAGAATCATGAAGCGCACCTGTCATATCACCGTCAAGGTCGCCGACAAGTAGGAGATGCTCAGATGGGTCATAAAGTAAATCCGATCGGCTTTCGCCTGGGTGTGATCAAAGAGCACAACTCAGTATGGTATGCCGATAAAAAGGACTACGCGAAAAACCTGTTGAACGACATTCAGGTTCGTGAATTCCTCGACAAGCGTCTGGTAAAGGCGTCTGTCAGCAAGATTGTGATCGAGCGCCCTGCTCAGAACGCCCGCATCACGATCCATACCGCCCGCCCGGGTATTGTTATCGGGAAGAAGGGTGAAGATGTTGACCGTCTTCGTCGTGAAGTTAGCGACATGATGGGTGTGCCTGTGCACATCAACATCGAAGAAGTCCGCAAGCCGGACCTGGATGCCCGTTTGGTAGCGCAAAACGTTGCCGGTCAGTTGGAGCGTCGTGTGATGTTCCGTCGTGCTATGAAGCGCGCGGTACAGAACGCCATGCGCCAAGGCGCCAAGGGCATCAAGATTCAGGTTGGCGGTCGTCTCGGGGGAGCTGAAATTGCCCGTTCCGAGTGGTATCGCGAAGGTCGTGTTCCGCTGCACACATTACGTGCAGATATTGATTACGGGACCTACGAAGCGCATACCACTTACGGCGTAATCGGCGTCAAGGTATGGATCTTCAAAGGTGAGATTCTTGGTGGTATGGAACAAGTCCGTGCTGACAAGAAAGCCTCTGGGAAGAAAGGTTCTAAGTAAAGGGGCACTCTTATGCTGCAACCAAAACGCACCAAATTTCGCAAGGTAATGAAAGGCCGTAACACCGGCCTTGCTCACCGCGCTAACAAGGTGAGCTTCGGTGAATACGGATTGAAGGCGGTTACTCGCGGGCGTATAACTGCTCGCCAGATTGAAGCCGCACGTCGTACCATGACCCGTAAAATCAAGCGGGGCGGTAAGATTTGGATTCGCGTCTTCCCGGACAAGCCGATTACTGGCAAGCCGCTGGAAGTTCGTATGGGTAAAGGTAAAGGTTCTGTCGAGTACTGGGTGGCTGAAGTTCAGCCGGGCCGTATGCTCTATGAGATGGAAGGTGTGACTGAAGAAATCGCACGCGAAGCTTTCACTCTGGCGGCTGCGAAGCTGCCGGTACAGACCACCTTCGTAACGAGGACGGTGATGTGATGAAAGCAACAGAGCTGCGTGCAAAGTCAGCCGAGGAGCTGAACAAAGATCTGATCGGTCTCCTGAAAGAGCAGTTTAATCTGCGCATGCGTAAGGCAACAGGTCAGCTGAATCAGTCTCATCTTCTCCCTGGGGTGAAGCGTGATATTGCTCGCGTGAAAACAGTATTGAACGAAAAGGCAGGACAGTGACATGACCGAAACTACCCAAACTGCCAGAACTCTGAGCGGCAAGGTCGTGAGCAACAAGATGGAGAAGTCCATCGTGGTGTTGGTCGAGCGTCAGGTAAAGCACCCTCTGTACGGTAAGTACATGAAGCGTTCAACCAAGATCCATGCTCATGATGAGAGCAACCAGTGCAATATTGGTGACAGTGTGATCATTAAGGAAACCCGCCCGGTCTCCAAGACCAAAAGCTGGGCCTTAGTGGAAGTCACTGAACATGCATCCAAGGTGTAAATCGCCCGGAGAACAACCATGATTCAGACTCAAACAATGCTTGAAGTCGCGGATAACAGCGGTGCGCGTCAGGTGATGTGCATCAAGGTCCTGGGCGGTTCACACAGGCGTTATGCTGCAATCGGGGACATTATCAAGGTAACCGTTAAGGAAGCCATTCCCCGCGGTAAAGTGAAAAAAGGCCAGGTACTGAAGGCTGTCGTAGTGCGCACCCGTAAAGGTGTGCGTCGTCCAGATGGATCTCTGATCCGTTTTGATGGCAACGCGGCCGTACTTCTGAACGCCCAGGACGCACCCATTGGTACCCGTATCTTCGGACCGGTTACCCGTGAATTGCGAAATGAGAAGTTCATGAAGATTATCTCACTGGCACCCGAAGTACTTTAAAGGACCAGAGGCCGGACATGAAAAAGATCAAACGAGATGACGAAGTAATCGTCACTACGGGGAAAGACAAAGGCAAACGTGGTAAAGTCCTGAAAGTTCAGGACGATGGTAAGGTAATTGTTTCTGGCATCAACATGATGAAGAAGCACACCAAACCAAACCCGGCGCTGAGCACCCCTGGTGGCATCGTCGAAAAAGAAGCGCCTATCCAGGCTTCTAACGTGGCTATTTTTAATCCGCAGACCGGCAAAGCCGATCGTGTCGGCTTCCAGATTAAGGAAGACGGCGCAAAACAGCGGATCTTCAAAGCGACGCAAGAAGCTGTCGATAACCAGTAAGCGGTGGTGGTTACGATGCTGAACATGAAAGAGCAGTACAGTAAGGAAGTGATACCCGCCCTGCAGCAGGTGTTCGGTTACAAGAACATCATGCAGGTGCCGCGTATTCAGAAAATCACCCTGAACATGGGTGTTGGTGAAGCGATCGGTGACAAAAAGCTGATTGATAACGCAGTCGCTGATCTTGAACGCCTGGCGGGTCAGAAAGTGGTTGTGACCAAGGCACGCAAATCGGTTGCGGGTTTTAAAGTCCGTGAAGGTTGGCCAATTGGTTGCAAGGTTACTCTGCGTGGCGAGCGTATGTGGGAATTCTTTGATCGTCTGGTGCACATTGCGGTTCCCCGCATTCGTGACTTCCGCGGTCTGAACCCAAAGTCGTTCGACGGCCGTGGTAACTACAGCATGGGTGTGCGTGAGCAGATCATCTTCCCTGAGATTGAATACGACAGGGTTGATAAGATTCGTGGTCTGGATATTACCATTACCACCTCTGCCGGTACTGACGATGAAGGTCGTGAACTGTTGAAAGCGTTTGGCTTTCCGTTCAAGAAATAAGGAACGAGAGTAATGGCAAAGGTTTCCATGAAAAACCGTGAGCTCAAGCGCGAGCTGACCGTTGCGAAATATGCAGCGAAGCGTGCTGAGATCAAGGCAACTATCAAGAACCCCAATACCAGCGATGATGACCGCTGGAATGCACAGATGAAGCTGCAACAGCTTCCTCGCGATGCATCTCCTTCGCGTCTTCGTAATCGTTGCCAGATAACGGGTCGTCCACACGGCGTCTTGCGTAAGTTCGAACTTTCACGGATTAAACTCCGCGAGTACGGCATGCGCGGTGACGTTCCGGGTCTGACCAAAGCAAGCTGGTAAGATAGGCTTCCTGGCTGCGGTCAGGAGCCTGTTGGTAAGCGGTGCGGCGCGCCGCTGCACAACTAAAAAGATCAGGAGCCTCATACCAATGAGCATGCAAGACACGCTTGCGGATATGTTTACACGTATCCGTAATGCCCAGATGGCATCGAAAGCAGACGTTAAGATGCCGTCTTCGAAGATGAAAATCTCCGTGGCACAAGTCCTGATGGACGAAGGTTACGTTGCAGATTTTGTTGTTTCGGCTGACACCAAGCCTGAGCTGACGATTACTCTGAAGTACTTTGGTGGCAAGCCGGTTATTGAATCTATCGACCGTGTAAGCCGTCCGAGTTTGCGCCAGTATAAAGGCGCTGCGAAGCTACCGAAAGTATCCGGTGGTTTGGGAGTCGCGATTGTCTCTACGTCCCAGGGCGTAATGACAGACCGCGCCGCACGTGCTGCCGGCGTGGGTGGCGAAGTCATCTGCACCGTATTCTAGGAGAATCACATGTCCAGGGTTGCCAATAATCCTGTCGTGCTGCCTTCCGGTGTTGAAGTGAAGCTGAACGGTCAGGAAATCAACGTAAAGGGCTCCAAAGGAGCGCTTCAGTTTTTAATTCACCAAGCGGTTGAAGTAAAGCAGGAAGAAAATCTTCTACGCTTTGCTGCCCGTGATGGTGCTAAACAGTCCCGCGCTCTTGCTGGTACAACCCGCGCTTTGGTCAGTAATATGGTGACCGGCGTGACCACAGGCTTCGAGCGTAAGCTCCAGCTGATCGGTGTAGGTTACCGGGCTCAGGCGCAAGGTACGAAGCTCAATCTAACACTGGGGTTTTCTCACCCCGTTGCGTACGAGCTGCCCGAGGGGATTACCGTTGAAACTCCGTCAAACACGGAAGTGATTATTCGCGGTATCGACAAGCAACAGGTTGGCCACGTCGCCGCTGAAATCCGCGCTTTCCGTCCACCCGAGCCTTATAAAGGTAAAGGTGTACGTTATGCGGATGAGCAGGTAAGACGCAAAGAAGCCAAGAAGAAATAGGGCGGGACTATGAGCGCGAATAACGAAAGATTGCGTCGCGCACGTAAAGTGCGCATGAAAATTCGTGAGCTGGGTACAAACCGTCTGTGCGTTCACCGCACACCGCGTCATATGTATGCTCAGGTTACGACAGCAGATGGCAGCCAAGTGCTAGCCACTGCCTCCACGTTGGATAAGGAACTGCGCCAGGGTGCGACCGGTAACGTGGATGCCGCCAAAAAAGTCGGTCAGCTGATTGCTGAACGCGCTAAGGCGGCGGGTGTTGAGCAGGTTGCTTTTGACCGCTCCGGTTACCGTTATCACGGCCGTGTGCAGGCTCTGGCCGACGCAGCCCGCGAAGCTGGCTTGCAATTCTAAGAGGTGGAGAAGATGAGCGTTAACGAACAGAAGGCGCCTGAGCTCCAGGAAAAGCTGGTTCAGGTAAACCGCGTTGCCAAGGTAGTAAAAGGCGGGCGTGTGTTTGCTTTTACCGCATTGACTGTAGTGGGTGATGGTAAAGGTCGTGTTGGTTTTGGTCGTGGCAAGGCGCGTGAAGTGCCGGTTGCTATACAGAAAGCCATGGAAGCTGCGCGCAGAAATATGGTCGACGTGCCGCTGGACGGTACTACCCTGCAGTATCCGGTTCGGGCACAGCACGGTGGTTCACGGGTGTTTATGATGCCTGCGTCCGATGGTACCGGCATTATTGCCGGTGGCGCCATGCGCGCTGTGTTGGAAGTGGCTGGTGTCCATAACGTACTGTCCAAGTGCTATGGCTCTACCAACCCGGTGAACGTGGTACGTTCCACCATCAAGGGTCTTCAGGCAATGCAAGCGCCAGAAGATATTGCAGCCAAGCGCGGTAAATCCGTCGAAGACATTATGGGTTGAAGTCATGGCGAACGCAAAAACGATCACAGTTACACTGATCCGCAGCCCAATCGGCTGCCAGCCTAAGCACAAGCTTTGTGTGAAGGGCTTGGGTCTTCGTAAAATTGGCCAGTCCGTTGTTTTGGAAGATACTCCTTCCATTCGCGGTATGGCTAACCGGGTAGACTACCTGGTTCGGGTTGAGGAGAACTAAGATGCGTCTTAACGAACTAGCTCCAGAACCCGGTTCACGCCCCAACGCAAGGCGCGTTGGTCGTGGAATCGGTTGTGGTTTCGGCAAAACTTGCGGCCGCGGCCACAAGGGTCTGAAAGCCCGCTCCGGCGGCAGCGTTGCCCCCGGTTTTGAGGGCGGTCAGCAGCCGTTGGCACGGCGTTTGCCGAAGTTCGGCTTCACGTCCCGTCAGCAGCGTTACGTTGCTGAAATTCGCCTGAATGAACTGGCGAAGGTAGAAGGCGATGTTGTCGACCTCGACGCTCTAAAAAAAGCAGACATTATTCGCGACGAAATTCGCGAAGCAAAGGTCATGTTGTCCGGTGAAATTGACCGCGCAATGACCGTGCAGGGTTTGCGGGTGACCAAAGGCGCACGCGAGGCGATTATCGCCGCGGGCGGCAAAGTAGAAGACTAACGCGAGTCGAGGACTAAATGGCCAAGACAGCATCATTGCCTGCGGGCGCGGGTAAAGGACTAGCAGAGCTGCGTTCGCGGCTCTGGTTCGTTTTCCTGGCATTGCTGGTGTACCGAGTCGGTGCCCACATTCCGGTGCCTGGTATAAACCCCGACCGCTTGGCGGCACTGTTTGAGCAGAATCAGGGCACAATCCTGAGCATGTTCAACATGTTTTCCGGTGGTGCACTTGAGCGCATGAGTATCTTCGCGCTGGGTATCATGCCGTATATTTCGGCTTCTATTATCATGCAGCTCATGACAGCGGTCAGTCCGACGCTGGAGCAGTTGAAAAAAGAAGGCGAGGCAGGTCGTCGTAAGATCAGCCAATATACGCGGTACGGTACCGTAATCCTGGCCCTGCTTCAGGGTGCTGGTATTTCTGTCGGTTTGGCGTCGCAGGGCGTTACCTTCAATGACACTCTCAGCTTCCACTTTGTGGCGGTTGTATCGTTTGTTAGTGGTGCAGTCTTCATGATGTGGCTGGGCGAGCAGATCACCGAGCGGGGTGTCGGTAACGGCATTTCACTGTTGATTTTCGCCGGTATTGTCGCCGGGTTACCCGGCGCGATCGGTCAGACTCTGGAGCAGGCCCGTAACGGTGAAATGAGCTTGTTGTTGGTACTTGGTATCGGTGTGCTGGCAATTGCCGTCATCGGTTTTGTGGTGTTCATGGAGCGCGGTCAGCGCCGATTGACCATTAACTACGCCAAGCGACAGCAGGGTGGCCGGGTATTTGCCCAGCAATCCAGTCATTTGCCCTTGAAAGTGAATATGGCCGGTGTTATTCCGCCCATCTTTGCATCTTCCATTCTGTTGTTCCCGGCATCGCTGGGGCAGTGGTTTGGCCAGGGTGAAGGCATGGAGTGGCTGAGCGATATTTCACAAGCACTTGCGCCCAGTCAGCCTTTGTATATTATTCTGTTCGCGGCAGCAGTGGTATTTTTCTGCTTCTTCTATACGGCTCTGATGTACAATCCACGGGAAGTCGCGGATAACCTCAAGCGCTCAGGCGCTTTTATTCCGGGCATTCGTCCGGGTGAGCAAACAGCCAAGTATATTGATGGCGTCCTTACCCGTTTGACATTGTTTGGAGCAATGTATATTGCAGCAGTTTCCCTGTTCCCTCAGTTTCTGATGGTAGCCGGGAACGTACCCTTCTATTTGGGCGGTACGTCTCTGCTGATTGTTGTAGTCGTCGTGATGGATTTCATGGCTCAGGTTCAATCGCACCTGATGTCTCACCAGTATGAATCGCTGATGAAGAAGTCCAATCTCAAGGGCTATGGTCGGAACGGGTAAACCTGTTCCCCTTGAAAACTGGAGTCGACAATGAAAGTACGCGCTTCGGTAAAGAAAATTTGCCGTAACTGCAAAGTAATTCGTCGCAATGGCGCCGTAAGGGTCATTTGCTCGGAGCCTCGCCACAAGCAACGTCAGGGCTGATTCCTTCGGGAAACCCCTTGCTTGTAAAAGGCGTACAATGATGGCGCTTGACTCGATACCGGGTCAGGCGTTATTATTTCGCGCCCTTTTAGTGGCGGACAATTCACACAGCATAGCTTTGAACGCGGAGTAATTTGGATGGCACGTATAGCCGGTGTCAATATACCCGATCACAAACATGTTGTTGTATCGCTCACCTATATTTTTGGTGTGGGCAAAACAACAGCTCAAAAGCTTTGCGATGCAACCGGCGTTAAGCCGGACGTCAAAGTCAAAGACTTGACTGACGAACAGCTGGAGTCACTTCGTACCGATGTGACTAAAGGCACCGTCGAAGGCGATCTGCGTCGTGAAGTACAGATGAACATCAAGCGTTTGAAGGATCTCGGATGTCATCGTGGTCTGCGTCACCGTCACGGGCTTCCAGTCCGCGGCCAGCGCACAAAGACCAACGCTCGCACCCGTAAAGGTCCGCGCAAACCTATTCGTAAGTAACAGGTAGGCAAACATGGCAAAGCCAGGTACACGTACCCGTAAAAAGGTGAAAAAAACGGTTGTTGATGGCGTCGCGCACATTCACGCTTCCTTCAATAACACTATCGTGACCATTTCGGACCGCCAGGGCAACGTATTGTCCTGGGCCACTGCTGGTGGTTCTGGTTTCCGCGGTTCACGTAAGAGTACACCTTTTGCTGCGCAGGTAGCAGCTGAAAGAGCCGGTAATGCGGCTGCTGAATACGGCCTTAAAAACCTGGATGTTGAAGTCAAGGGCCCCGGCCCTGGTCGTGAATCTGCAGTTCGTGCGCTTAACTCGTGCGGCTACAAGATCAACAACATCACAGATGTGACGCCGATTCCCCATAACGGATGTCGCCCGCCTAAAAAGCGCCGCGTCTAACACAGGAGACAGTAATTATGGCTCGTTACATAGGCCCGAAGTGCAAACTGTCTCGTCGTGAAGGGACAGATCTTTTTCTGAAAAGCGGTGTTCGCGCTCTCGACACTAAGTGTAACCTTGAAACCCCCCCGGGTATGCACGGTGCGCGTCGCAGTCGTTTGTCGGAATACGGCGTCCAGCTGCGGGAAAAACAGAAAGTTCGTCGTATCTACGGCGTACTGGAAAAGCAGTTCCGCAACTATTATAAAGAGGCAGCTCGTCTGAGAGGCGCAACGGGTGAAAACCTGCTGCAACTTTTGGAAGCGCGTCTTGATAACGTTGCTTACCGCATGGGTTTTGGTTCAACCCGCGCGGAGTGCCGCCAGCTCGTTTCTCACAAGGCAATTCTGGTCAATGACAAGGTTGTGAATATTCCTTCCTACCAGGTTAAGCCAGGTGATGTTGTGAGCGTGCGTGAAAAAGCCAAAAACCAGTTGCGCGTTAAAGGCGCTCTGGACTTGGCCTCCGGTCGCGCAGCGGTGAGCTGGGTAGATGTTGACGCCACTAAGATGTCCGGCGTTTACAGTTCAGTGCCAACACGGACTGAATTGCCGGCCGACATCAACGAGAACCTCATCGTCGAGCTTTACTCTAAGTAAAGCCCAGTTAGCAACGATAGCAGATAGGGGCGTCTATGCAGCGTTCAGTACATGAGTTATTGACACCTCGTACCATTGACGTGAAGGAATCCGGTTCCACGCGTGCCAAGGTCACCCTGGAGCCTCTTGAAAGAGGGTTCGGGCACACTCTGGGCAGTGCGTTACGCCGTATTCTCTTGTCCTCAATGCCGGGCTGCGCTGTAACTGAAGCGCAGATTGACGGTGTGTTGCACGAGTACAGCGCCATTGAAGGTGTCCAGGAAGACGTTATAGAGATTCTTTTGAATCTTAAGGGCGTTGCTGTAAAAATGCACGGCCGTGACGATGCAGAGCTTATGCTCAGCAAGAAGGGTCCGGGTGTTGTTACAGCCGGAGATATTAAGCTGGATCATGATGTCGAGATCGCCAATCCGGAACACGTTATCTGTCACCTGAGTGAAAATGGTGAAGTTAATATGCGTCTGAGCATTGCTCGCGGTCGTGGCTATGAGCCCGCTGATCAGCGCGGTCTGGATGAGGACGAAACTCGTGCCATCGGACGCTTGCAGCTGGATGCTACTTTCAGTCCGGTTCGCCGCGTTGCCTACTCCGTGGAAAGTGCACGGGTAGAGCAGCGTACCGACCTCGACAAGCTGGTTATTGATCTGGAGACAAACGGTACTATCGATCCGGAAGAAGCTATTCGCCGGGCCGCTACTATTCTCCAGCAGCAATTGGCCGTGTTTGTTGATTTTGATCATGAAAAAGAACCGGAGCGTGTTGAGGAAGAGGAAGAAATTGATCCGATTCTGCTGCGCCCGGTTGATGATCTGGAGCTGACAGTACGTTCCGCCAACTGCTTGAAGGCTGAGAACATTTACTACATCGGCGATTTGATTCAGCGCACAGAAGTTGAGCTGTTGAAGACGCCTAACCTGGGTAAAAAGTCGCTGACAGAGATCAAGGACGTATTAGCGTCCCGTGGTTTGTCTCTGGGAATGCGTCTTGATAACTGGCCGCCGGCAAGCCTTCGTGGTGATGACCGGGTTCTGGGCGGTTAATCGCCGATTAGTTAAGCTAAGGAATCAGAGCAATGCGTCATCGTAAGAGTGGTCGTAAGTTCAACAGGACCAGTGCGCATCGCAAGGCCATGTTTCGTAACATGTCTGCGTCACTGGTTGAGCACGAGTTGATCAAAACAACGTTGCCGAAGGCCAAAGAGCTTCGTCGGGTAGCGGAACCTTTGATTACTCTGGCTAAAATCGATTCGGTCGCGAATCGTCGTCTGGCGTTTGCGCGCCTGCGTGACGATGCAGCGGTTGCCAAGTTGTTTACTCAGCTGGGCCCCCGTTACAACGAGCGTCCGGGTGGATATCTTCGTATTCTGAAGTGCGGTTTCCGCGCAGGCGACAATGCCCCTATGGCATATGTCGAGCTGATCGGTCGTCCGTTGGACATCGAAGCTGAAGAAGTTGACGGGTAGTAGGGTTTTATAGCTCTTTATTTGTCTGAAGAAAGCCGGATACCTTTGGGTAGCCGGTTTTTTTTCGTCTGCGGGAAAGCTTGAAGTAATGGGGACGGATTTCAAATCCGTCCCCGATCTGGTTTCACCTCAAGGGACAGATTTCAAATCTGTCCCTATCTGCTATCTAAGATTTTTGGGCTGCTTTTTGCTTTTCCAGCAGGGGCTTCAGGTAGCGGCCAGTGTGACTGGCTTTGTTTTCTGCTACTTGTTCTGGCGTTCCCTCGGCAATAATCAAACCGCCGCCGGACCCGCCTTCGGGGCCCAGGTCTACAATCCAGTCTGCGGTTTTTATTACGTCCAGATTGTGCTCTATGACCACAATGGTGTTGCCGTGATCGCGTAGGCGCTGCAATACGGTTAACAGCTGCTGGATGTCGTAGAAGTGCAGGCCGGTGGTGGGTTCGTCCAGGATATACAGGGTTTGGCCGGTGTCGCGCTTGGACAACTCTTTGGCGAGTTTCACCCGTTGGGCTTCACCGCCGGACAGCGTGACAGCACTTTGGCCAAGGCGGATGTACGATAAGCCCACGTCCACTAAGGTCTGAAGTTTTCTAGCCAGGAAGGGCACGGCGTCGAAAAATTCGCGGCCTTCTTCTACTGTCATGGACAGCACTTCATGGATGTTTTTGCCCTTGTAGCGCACTTCCAGAGTTTCGCGGTTGTAGCGTTTGCTTTTGCAGACGTCGCAGGGCACGTAGATGTCAGGCAGGAAGTGCATTTCTACTTTTATGACGCCGTCGCCCTGGCAGGCTTCGCAGCGTCCACCCTTGACGTTGAAGGAAAAGCGGCCGGGCTTGTAACCTCTTGAGCGTGCTTCCTGGGTGCCGGAAAACAGTTCGCGGATGGGGGTGAACAGCCCTGTGTAGGTGGCCGGGTTGGATCTTGGTGTACGGCCGATCGGGCTCTGGTCGATGTCGATGACTTTGTCGAGCAGGTCTAACCCTTCAATGCTGGTGTAAGGGCCGTGGCTTAGGGTTGTGGCTTTGTTCAACGCCGTGGCCGCTATCGGGTACAGGGTGCCGTTAATCAAAGTGGATTTGCCGGAACCGGACACGCCGGTAATACAGGTCATTACGCCCAGGGGTATCGCCAGGTCAACGTTGGTTAGGTTGTTGCCGCTGGCGCCGGTCAGTCTTAGGTACTCGCCGGACCCGGGATTACGTTTTTCGGGTATGGCGATGCACTTGGTGCCGTTAAGATATTGGCCCGTCAGTGAATCGGGGTTTGCGAGTATGTCTGCCGGTTTGCCTTGGGCGATTATTTGGCCACCGTGTACGCCAGCGCCCGGGCCTATATCGATAACGTGGTCTGCCGCCAGTATGGCGTCTTCGTCATGCTCTACCACAATCACTGTGTTGCCTAAATCGCGCAGGTGGTAAAGAGTTTCCAGCAAGCGGTCGTTGTCGCGCTGGTGCAGGCCAATAGACGGTTCGTCCAGTATGTACATAACGCCCACCAGGCCGGCGCCAATTTGGCTCGCCAGGCGTATACGCTGGGCTTCGCCGCCGGAGAGTGTATCGGCGCTGCGCTCAAGGGACAGGTATTCCAACCCCACGTTGACCAAAAATTGCAGGCGTTGGCGGACTTCTTTCAGAATTTTTTCGGCAATTTCGCCTCGGGCGCCCGGTAGCGTCAGTTGGCTAACGTATCGGTGCGCCTCACCAACCGGCAGGTGGGCAATGGCTGGCAGGTTTCGATTGTCAATAAACACGTTGCGGGCTGAACGGCGTAAGCGTGTGCCACCGCAGTCTCTACACGGCTGGGTGCTAAGGTTGCGGGCCAGTTCTTCCCGTACACTTTGGGAATCGGTTTCGCGGTAACGCCGTTCCAGGTTGGGTAATATGCCCTCGAACGAATGCAGCCGTTCCATGATGTGGCCGCGGCTGTTTACGTAGCGGAAGCTTATGTCCTCGCCACCGGAACCATGCAGCATCACCTGTTGCACCGGTTCGGGCAGGTCGCACCAGGGAGTGTCCAGATCAATATTATAGTGTTCGGCCACGCTGCTAAGAAGCTGGAAATAATATACCGCGCGGCGGTCCCAGCCCTTAATGGCGCCGGAGGCAAGATTGGCTTCTGGATGCTGGATAATTTTGTCGGAGTCGAAAAATTGCTTTACGCCAAGCCCGTCGCAGGTAGGGCAGGCACCCGCCGGGTTGTTGAACGAGAACAGCCGCGGCTCTAGCTCGCTGATGGCATAACCACACTGGTTACAGGCATAGCGCGCAGACAGCGTGGTGTCTTCCCCGCTGCCGTCCATGGCGGCTACTAGCGCTATGCCGTCTGCCAGGGCCAGAGCGGTTTCAAAACTCTCGGCCAGGCGTTGTTCCAGGCCCGGTTTGACCTTGAAGCGGTCAACCACTACATCAATATGGTGTTTACGTTTTTTGTCCAGAGCCGGAACGTCGTCAATGTCGTAAACATTGCCATCTATCCTCAGGCGGATAAAACCTTGGCTACGCATGGTTTCAACTACTTGCAGATGCTCGCCTTTCCGGTCGCGAATCACCGGAGCCAGAATCATCAGGCGCGAATCTTCTTCCATCGCTAAAACCTGATCCACCATTTGGCTCACGGTTTGCGCTTCCAGCGGCTGGCCGTGGTCGGGGCAACGGGGTTCGCCGGCGCGGGCGAACAACAGGCGCAGGTAATCGTATATCTCGGTAATTGTACCGACGGTAGAGCGCGGATTATGAGACGTGGACTTTTGCTCGATGGAAATGGCCGGCGACAGGCCTTCAATATGGTCCACGTCGGGCTTTTCCATCATCGACAGAAACTGGCGGGCATAGGTCGACAGCGATTCGACATAACGCCGCTGGCCTTCGGCATAAAGAGTGTCGAACGCCAGTGACGACTTGCCAGAACCTGACAAACCGGTAATCACAATCAGTTTGTCCCGGGGTATATCCAGGTCGATGTTCTTCAAATTGTGGGTGCGGGCACCCTTGATCTGGATCTGGTCCATATAACCTCGCGAGGAAAAAGTGATGAGTATACCGCGTTCTGCCGCCGCCTTGTGAACGCTGCAGCTGTGTAATACGGCTTCGCGCCGGCCGTGGCGGTTCTGGTACACTACGGCGCTTGATTTTAGTCTCTGCTAACGTCTGAGGAACTGTTCCATGAACGCCCTTGAAAAACGCTCGGTTTCCGCTTTGGCGTCGGTGTACGCCATTCGTATGCTTGGGCTGTTCATGGTTATGCCGGTGTTTGTGCTGTTGGGCGGCGAGCTTGAAGGCGCAACGCCCGCGCTGCTGGGCCTGGCCATTGGTGCTTATGGGCTAAGCCAGGCGCTGCTGCAAATTCCGTTCGGTTTGTTGTCTGACCGGATCGGGCGCAAACGGATGATCTACCTTGGCTTGATTCTATTTGCGGCGGGCAGCCTGCTCGCTGGCTCAGCCGACTCCATATACGTTGTGATTCTGGGACGGATTCTTCAAGGTGCCGGCGCCATTGCCAGCGTATTGATGGCTTTGCTCAGTGACCTGACCCGCGAAGAAGAGCGCACCAAGGCCATGGCCACGGTGGGTATCTCTATCGGTATTTCGTTTTCCGTGTCTTTGGTGCTTGGGCCGCTCCTGGGTGCGCGATGGGGCCTGTCTGGCATTTTTTACCTGACTGCCGCACTAGCATTGGTTGCGCTCTTGGTTGTGTGGCGCCTGGTGCCTACGCCTCACCAACGAAAAGTCAGTGCAGAGCAGCAGCCGGCCCGAGCCATGGTGGGTCGGGTGTTGAAAGACCAACGCCTGCTGCGGCTGGACTTTGGTATTTTTGCCCTGCACCTGGTGCTTACCGCGCTGTTTCTGGTTTTTCCCTCATTGCTGCAAGATCGCCTGGGTTTGCCTAGCAGCTCACACTGGTGGTTTTACCTGAGTGTGATGCTCACATCGTTTGTTGCGATGGTGCCGTTCATCATTATTGGCGAAAAAAAGCGAAAAATGAAGCCAGTGTTGTGCGGTGCAGTGGCCTTGCTGGCGTTGTCTTGCGCGGCCCTGTCGGGTGTGGGTGAAAGCCTGCTAGCTGGCTGGTTTATGCTGTTTTTCTTTTTCATGGCGTTCAATTTGCTGGAAGCCAGCTTGCCGTCTCTGCTTAGTAAAGAGGCGCCGGCAGCTAGCAAAGGCACGGCGATGGGGGTGTATTCTACCTCCCAGTTTATGGGCGCCTTTCTGGGCGGGGCGTTGGGCGGCTACCTGCTGCAACAGATCGGCGTAACCGGCGTGCTGGGTTTGATGGTGTCTGTACTGGTCGTGTGGCTGCTGGTGGCACTGACCATGCCAGCTCCAGGGTACACCAGTGGCTTTGTGGTAAAGTTAGAGCCAGATGTAGTGCGAAGCTTTAGCGATGTAGACAGTTTTTTGCGGGCCCTGCCAGGCGTACAAGACGTGGTTATAATGGAAGAGGCAGCGACTGCCTATTTAAAAATAGATCGCCAGTTTTTTGATGAGGCTTTGCTTGCCGACACCGGATTTGTGCAGCAGACTAACAATCCTTAAAATTTTGGCGGTGCGCAAGGAATGCGGGCCGCCGCGACACTTTATCTAGGAGCAGAACATGGCACGAGGTATAAACAAAGTCATTCTTATCGGCAACCTGGGACAAGACCCGGATACCCGTTATACCCCCAACGGCAACGCCGTGGTTAATCTCAGTATAGCCACCGACGAAAGCTATAAAGATCGTCAAACCGGTCAAATGGTGCCAAAAACCGAATGGCATAAAATTGTCATGTTCGGCAAAGTGGCGGAAGTAGCGGGCCAGTATCTGCGCAAAGGCTCGAAGATTTATGTTGAAGGCAAGCTGCAAACCCGAAAATGGCAGAACAAGGACGGCCAAGACGTTTACACCACCGAAGTGGTGGTGGATATCAGCGGCCAGATGCAGATGCTGGACAGCCGCAATAGCGACGGCGGTGGTATGAGTCAGGGGCAAGGGCAGGGTCAACAAGGCCAGGGCCAACCGCAAAGTCGCCCTCAGCAGGCGCCTGCGCGTCCGCAGAATGCCAATCAGTCTGCGCAAGACGATGGCGGCTATAATCAGGGCTACCAGAACGACAATTACAATCAGCAACCGGCCAACGCGCCGTCATCGCCGCAGAAAAACACTATGCCGGATCCGGTGGATGATTTTGATGATGATATTCCGTTTTAGTGGATAGCTGATCCAAGATGTAACGTCTAGAATATTTTAATGTGTCAGCCCCGCTAAATGCGGGGTTTTTGCAGTCCAAGACGGGCTGCCTGGGCTACAAAAAGAATCAGCGTTACTTGCTGAAGCTTTTAGTGCCCTGTTAAGCGGATTTAGGAGCGAATAAATGAGTGCAAATCCTCGGTCTGCAGTCATTTCCGGCGGGCGTGCCATCACTGAATACACACTTGATGCGTTACAGCGCAGTGTTTTGTTTTGCGATGTGTTGCGCCAACGCAGTCAAGACTATTACCGACACAAAGCGATGACGATACCGCACGTGCTGGGGTTTGATCTTGAAATAATTCTGGATGCGCGAAACTTCGAACGCCCCGTCAATTTCTGGCTTGCCCGCATTGAGCCTCCTGCTGGAGTGGTGATTGATCCGTTCAAGCGGCCGTTCGTGGTGTTTGATCCCCGCGCAGGCCAGGGGCCCGGTATCGGCGGATTCAAAGCTGATAGCGAGCTGGGTGTAGCCATGCAGGCCGGCCATACCTGTTATTTCGTAGGCTTCACGCCAGACCCGCTACCGCACCAGACCATCGACGACGTTATGCGCGCCCATGGGCATTTTCTGGAGACGGTTATTGCCCGTCACGCCGAAGCAGAGGGTAAACCCTGCATTATTGGTAACTGCCAGGCGGGCTGGGCGGTGATGATGCTGGCGGCTGTGCAGCCAGAGTTGTTTGGGCCGATTATTATCGCCGGAACGCCGCTGTCGTTCTGGGCTGGCTTGAAAGGGCAAAACCCGTCCCGCTACTCCGGCGGAATGGTGGGCGGCAGTTGGCTGACCGCACTCATCAGTGACATTGGCGGGGGGAAATTCGATGGCGGCCATCTGGTCAGTGGTTTTGATAATCTTGATCCTGCCAACAGTCTTTGGAACAAGTATTATTACCTCTGGAACAATATCGACACCGAGGCGCCAAGGTTCCTCGAATTCGAAAAATGGTGGGGCGGCCATGCTGATTTATCCGCTGAGGAAATGCAGTGGATTGTTGATGAGCTGTTTATCGGTAACCGGATGGCAACCGCAAAGCTGGTCAGTGGCGATGGCACCCGGATTGACCTGCGCAATATCCGTTCGCCGATTCTGTGCTTCTGCTCTGAAGGCGACAACATCACCCCGCCACCCCAGGCGCTGGGTTGGATTTGCGACTTATACAGCTCGGATGAAGAGATTTTTGCTGCGGACCAGACTATCGTTTACGCGATTCACGAAAGCGTTGGTCACCTTGGCATCTTTGTTTCCGGCAGCGTTGCCCGTAAACAGCATCAGGAGTTTTCCTCGAATATCGACTTGATCGACATTCTGCCTCCCGGGCTCTATGAAGCGGTTATGACGCCAAAAACTGACGACACGGTCAACCCGCAATGGGTTGAGGGCGATTGGCTAGTACGCTTCGAACCGCGCTCTCTGGCAGACGTGGCGGCGGTTGTTCAGCCAAACCTTGATGATGAGCGACGTTTCGCAACGGTCAAGCGGATTTCGGATATAAATCTTGGGCTCTACCGCACACTGCTGCAACCCTTGGTGCGCGCCCAGGTCAAAGCAGTCGCTGCGGTGACCGCTCAAGCCAATGCAGATGTGACGGAGTGGTTGCATAGATTAACGCCGGCCGAGCTCCCTTACTATCTGTTTTCTGAACGTAATCCGCTAATGGCACCGCTTGCCAGCCTGGCCGGGCGGGTGAAAAAGGCGCGCAAGCCGGTCTCTGACGATAACTGGCTGCTCAAGCAGCAGGAAAACTATTCCCGTTCCGTGGTTGCGGCGCTGGACGGCTTTCGCGACTTTCGTGATGGCGCCATTGAAAGCTGTTTTATGGCGTTCTACGGTTCCCCTGTCACCCAGGCGATGGCAGGCCTGAGAACCGCAGACGGCGCGCCTCGCCCACAACCGGGGCAGAGCCCGGAAGGCATCGTCCGTATTGAACAGCGCCTGGCCGAAAACTCCGCGCGCATTGGCAAAGGCGGAGTGCACGAAGCCACATTGCGCAGCCTTTTATATATTGCAATGGGTGGGGATGGAATCGATGGGCGATCCTTTAACGCCCTGCATGAGATGCGTGCTGAATACAGCAAACCTTACCGGCCAATCCATTTAAAACAAACCGTGCGCGAGGAGTTTTTTGCTTTGAAGCTCGATCAACAGGCGGCGCTCGATGCTATTCCGGCGATGCTGTCCGTTGAACCCCAGTTCGCAAGCAAGGCGCTGAGCGTGATACGCCGGGTTGTATCCGCTACCGGCAAGCTGAGTGCCGAGGAGAGCAGGCGGCTTGCGGTAGTTGAGGGGCTGTTTGCGAGTTGAGCGAGGCAGAGAGCAAGACCGGGGACAGAGTTAAAATCTGTCCCCAAGCACAGTCATTGGGGTTTTTTTAGTCCGGTGAATCCGCCGAATTCAGCTCTAGTTCATTGATTTTGCGGGTTAGAGTGTTGCGGCCCCAGCCCAGTAATAAGGAGGCGTCACGGCGGCGGCCTGCGGTGTGGTGCAGGGCTGCGTTGATCATGATTTTTTCAAACTCCGGCAGCGCGCCGGTCAACAGATCACTGCGGCCGCGCTTGAACTCCTGTTCCGCCCAAAGGCCAAGGGCTTCCTGCCAGGTTTTACCGGTGGCGCTGCTGGCAGCTTGTTGGCGCAGCTCTGGCGGCAGGTCGTCCACGTGAACTTCGCGGCCGCTGGCCATTACCGTTAACCAACGGCAGGTGTTTTCCAGCTGGCGCACATTGCCGGGCCAGGGCAGGGTAGACAAGTAAGCCTCGGCGTCTGGGCGCAGCAGCTTGGCGTCCACATTCAGCTCTTTTGCCGCACGTTTGAGAAAATAGCTCAGCAGTTGCGGTATGTCTTCGCGGCGCTCGGTCAGCCGCGGCAAGTGTATGCGTATCACGTTCAGGCGGTGGAACAGGTCTTCCCGAAAGCTGCCGGCCTGTACCAGGGTTTCCAGGTTTTGATGAGTGGCGGCAATAATGCGCACATCCACCTTGACCGATGTGGTGCCACCCACTCGGTAGAATTCACCGTCTGCCAATACTCGCAGCAGGCGGGTCTGGCTGTCTGCGGGCATGTCACCAATTTCGTCCAGAAACAGGGTGCCGCCGTCGGCTTGTTCGAAGCGCCCCTGGCGCGTAGATGCAGCGCCGGTGAACGCGCCTTTCTCGTGGCCGAACAGTTCTGACTCCACCAGGTCTTTTGGAATCGCGGCCATATTCAGCGCGATAAACGGCTGTCCGGTGCGGGGGCTGTGGTTGTGCAGGGCCTGTGCCACCAGCTCTTTGCCTGTGCCGCTTTCGCCGTTAATCAGCACGGTAATGTTAGAGTGCGACAGTCGGCCTATGGCGCGAAACACCTCTTGCATGGCCGGTGCTTCGCCAATAATTTCGGCGCCGTCAGCGGCCTTTTCATGAACGCTGTCGGTTTTTGCGCGACGTTCGCGGCTGTGGCCGGCGGCGCGCCGAACCAGAGCCACGGCGTCGTCCAGATCAAACGGTTTTGGCAGGTAATCAAACGCGCCTGTCTGGTAGCTGCTCACTGCGCTTTCCAGGTCAGAATGGGCGGTCATGATAATCACCGGCAGGCCGGGGTGGCTCTCGGTAATGCGCGCCAACAGGCTCAGGCCGTCTATGCCCGGCATGCGAATGTCGCTGATGATGACGTCCGGCTGCTCGTGCTCGAGCTGGCGCATGATGTTGTCACCGTTGTCGAAGCTGCGGGTGCGCAGTCCGGCCTGGGTCAGCGCTCGGTCCAGTACCCAGCGGATGCTGCGATCGTCATCAATAATCCAGGCCACTGTAGACGTACTCATGTGCACTCCTCGAGGGGCAGATAAATAACAAAGTTGGTGTGTCCGGGTTCGCTGTTGCATTCCACCAGTCCATGGTGGCGGCCAATAATGCTCTGGGTAATGGCCAGCCCCAAGCCATTACCGCTGGCGCGCCCGCTGATCATCGGGTAAAAAATATTCTGTTGCAGTTGTGGGCTGATGCCCGGGCCGTTGTCGATAACGTCTACCCTGCATACCAAACGGTGACGAACCGGGCCTATGGTGAACTGGCGCAGGGCACGGGTGCGGAAGGTTATAGTGGCCGGTTCGCTGGTGTTGCTCGAAGAGTTGCCATTGCTTTGAGGGCTGTTAAGACTATCAGAGTTGCCAGGGCCGTCAGGGCTCTCTAGGCAAGCTTCCATCGCGTTGCGGGCAATGTTCAAAAATGCCTGAATCAGCTGTTCGCGGTCAGCGCAGAACTCCGGCAGGCTGGGGTCGTAATCCCGCTTGAACGTCAGTTTGCCGTGGCTTTCGGCTTCTAACAGCGCACGCACCCGTTCCAGAACCTCGTGGATATTGGTACGGATAAGCCTGGGTGCTTTGTTGGGCCCCAGCATACGGTCAACCAGGCTACGCAGCCTATCGGCTTCGTCGATGATCACCTGGGTGTATTCGCGCAGTTCGGCGCTCTGCAACTCGCGGTCCAGCAGTTGCGCCGCGCCGCGTATACCGCCCAGGGGATTTTTGATTTCGTGCGCCATGCCGCGTACCAGCACCCGATTGGTTTCCTGCTGCGACAGAATGTCTTCTTCACGATTAATGCGCAGCAGCTGGTCGCGGCGCCAGATTTCCAGCAGCAAATCACCCTCTGAGTTAATCGGCGTTACTGTGTAATCCACGATCATGCGCGCACCGTTCAACAACATGTACTCGGCTTCATGCTGGCTGAAAGACCGCCCGTGGTCGGCTGCTGCTTTCAGCCGACGTTCGGTATCGCCGGCAACCAGCACAATGGAGCTGAAGGCCATTCCATGGCTGCGGGTTGCGCTCACTGCCAGCAGATTTTCGGCGGCCGGGTTCATATAGTGAATAAGTAGATTGCGGTCCATCACCAACAGCGCGGTGCTCAGGCTGTCAACAATGTGCGGGTAACCGGTCACCGGATTTGAAGCGTTAGCCATAACAAGCGGGTTCGCTGTATTTGAGTGGGTCTGGCTTTGGCAGACGGCCTGGGTCTAATTAAAAGCAAAAACCGGGCCAGGCTAAGAGCCATCAGCGTTAATTACACCCGAGGGAACGCTCAGTTTAGGCGGGAAGGGCGGTGAATGGTGAAGGTAATGCCAGTGCCCGAACCAACCTGAACACCACTGCGGTTGACGATGTTGACTCCGGCTTGATGGGTACCACGGGCAATTTGCTGCACCAAAATGGCGCCTGACGTGTTTTGGCCCACGGGCTGGCCGTCCAGGGTTACTTCGTACTTGTGCCCGTCGCGCAGTTGCGGGCTGCTGATTACGCTGAATTCTACGTCGCCATTGCCGCTGTGGAACGCCTCGTTATTTCGCGGATAAACAATCCTCACCAGCTCATAAAGAGGGCTTGGCGGCTGTTCCTGCTGCGGTTGCTCAAGCTGTTCCAAATCCTGCATTTTCGGCAGCGTAATGGTGGTTGCCGGCCTTACCTGTATGGCTTCGGCACCCGAAGAGGGCTGGTCAGAAAAGGTCACATTGCCTTGGGCGTCTACCTGGCGATACACCTCGGCCTGCGCCACTCCGTTGATCAGCAACAGGGTCGCAGCAGCAATCACAATAGCCGGTTTCATACGCTTTCCTCGGGACTGTATATGAGCTTGATTATCAGCGCCCGGGCGCTTTATTTCAACGCCGCTCGATTGCCATACAGACATAAAAAATGGGAAACATAAAAAAACCGGAGAGGCTGATGGGCAGCCGCTCCGGTTTCAATGAGCCATTGCCTAGGCTCTGGGTTAGCCCGGGCAATGGCGATGCGTCACTTGTTTAGCAAGAATAGTAGAGTTCGAATTCAACCGGGTGAGTGGTCATGTTCATACGCTCTACGTCAGCACGCTTTAGATCAATATAAGCGCGAATCATGTCTTCGGTGAACACACCGCCACGGGTCAAAAACTCGTGATCAGCTTCCAGGCACTGCAGTGCTTCTTGCAGGGTCTCGGCCACTTTTGGGATGTTCAACGCTTCTTCTTTTGGCAGATCGTAAAGATCTTTGTCCATGGCGTCGCCAGGATGAATCTTATTCTGGATGCCGTCCAGGCCAGCCATCATCAGCGCTGAAAATGCCAAGTAAGGGTTAGCAGCCGGGTCTGGGAAACGCACTTCAACACGGCGGGCCTTCGGGCTGTTCACGTAGGGAATCCGGATAGAAGCCGAGCGGTTGCGAGCAGAATAGGCCAGCATCACCGGAGCTTCATAATGCGGCACCAAACGCTTATAGCTGTTGGTGGCAGGATTGGTGAACGCATTAATCGCTTTGGCGTGCTTGATGATGCCGCCAACATAATACAATGCCATCTCACTCAGGCCCGCATAGCTGTCGCCGGCAAACAGGTTCTTGCCATCTTTGCTCAACGACATGTGTACGTGCATGCCTGAACCGTTATCACCCACAACGGGCTTGGGCATAAAGGTCGCGGTTTTGCCGTAGGCATGAGCCACGTTGTGCACGCAGTATTTCAGAATCTGCACTTCATCGGCTTTTCGGGTCAAGGTAGCTGCGCCCACGCCAATTTCGCACTGACCAGCGGTGCCCACTTCGTGGTGATGCACTTCAATGACCAGGCCCATAGAGGCCATAGCACCGCACATTGCGCCGCGCAGATCGTGCAGGCTGTCTACCGGAGGCACCGGGAAGTAGCCGCCTTTTACCCGCGGGCGGTGGCCGGTATTGTTGCGACCAAAATCCTCGCCTGAAGACCATGCGGCCTCTTCGGAGTGAATTTCGTACATGGAGCCCTGCATATCGGTCTTCCATTTGACCGAATCAAACACAAAGAATTCGGGCTCAGGGCCAAACAAAGCGCTGTCGGCAATGCCGGTAGACTTCAAGTATTCCTCGGTCCGGCGTGCTACTGAACGAGGGTCGCGCTCGTAGCCTTGCATGGTGGTGGGTTCCACAATGTCGCAGCTGATGTTAACGGTGGATTCTTCGGTGAAGGGATCAACCACTGCGCTGCTGTCATCCGGCATCAGAATCATGTCGGATTCGTTAATGCCTTTCCAGCCAGCAATTGAAGAGCCATCGAACATTTTGCCGTCGATGAAAAAGTCTTCAGACGCTTCGGTGGCCGGCATGGTGACGTGGTGTTCTTTGCCATGAGTATCGGTAAAGCGTAGGTCGATCCACTTCGCATCGTGCTGGGTGATCAAATCAATGGTTTTGGACATCTGCATGCTCCGTTGGGGGGGTGAAAGCCAATCTGTTTCAGGATGTTTGTTTCAGGATTTGCGAAGCTTAGCAAATGCCTGTGTGAGTTACCTGCCTTTTGAGCCGCCGTTAGCCGCCTCGTCACGGGCTATGTTTCGGCCTTTGTGCAATGCTAAGCAAACAGCTTGCCAGTTTTAATTTGGTCAAGCCTATGGGGCTGAACCCTACAGAATGGCGGGTTGGCGCGCAGGGTGTAAGCGCGGCCTAAGGTCTGTGAACGGTCACCCGTGCACCACATTTGTGCGGCTTTCGGTTTTTCGCCCGATACTGGTGCGTAAATTGTTTAAGAAATAAACATTCACGCGCATATTATCGAAACGGACTTTTCGCTATAATGCGCGACCCTCATTGCTCTGGCGGTTTCCTTGTGCCAGAGACTGGCCACGCCCAGTGCCAGCGAATGGGTTCATTTTATAGATTTGAGACGGCCCGGGTGAGGCCCAGCCTCCTTTGCGCCCTCTCAGGTCATTGTAAGCATGCCGCAGGACTAAAGTTGTGATTGAGAAGCTTCGTAATATCGCCATTATTGCCCACGTTGACCATGGTAAAACCACGCTGGTCGACAAACTGCTGCGCCTTTCTGGCACCCTGGACCGTAAAGAGCTCGAAAGCGAGCGCGTTATGGATTCCAACGATCAGGAAAAAGAGCGTGGCATTACTATTCTGGCCAAAAACACCGCGCTGAAATGGAACGGCTACGACATCAACATCGTAGACACCCCGGGGCACGCCGATTTTGGCGGCGAAGTGGAACGTGTAATGAGCATGGTGGATTGTGTGCTGCTGGTGGTTGATTCCATCGACGGCCCTATGCCACAAACTCGCTTTGTAACCCAGAAAGCCTTTGCTGCGGGTTTGCGCCCGATTGTTATCGTTAACAAAATTGACCGCCCGGGCGCCCGCCCGGACTGGGTTGTAGAGCAGGTATTTGACCTGTTCGACAGCCTTGGCGCTACCGACGAGCAGCTGGACTTCCCGATTGTTTACGCCAGTGCGCTGAACGGTATTTCCGGCTTGGAGCACGAGCATCTGGTCGACAACATGGACCCGGTATTTCAGGCCATCGTTGACCACGTGCCAGCGCCTAATGTTGACCGTGAAGGCCCCTTCCAGATGCAGATCTCGCAGCTGGACTACAGCAGCTTTCTGGGCGTTATTGGTATTGGTCGTATTGCCCGCGGCAAGATAAAAACCAACACACAGGTGATTGCCATCGGCGCGGACGGTAAAAAGCGCCAGGGCCGTATTTTGAAAATCATGGGCCACTCCGGCCTGCATCGGGTTGAAGTAGACGAAGCCCAGGCCGGCGATATTATTTGTATCAGCGGTTTGGACCAGATTCACATCTCCGACACTCTGTGCGACATCAATAATGTAGAGGCTTTGCCGCCGCTGACGGTTGACGAGCCCACCGTATCCATGACGTTCCAGGTCAACGATTCGCCCTTCTGCGGTAGAGAAGGCAAGTTCGTGACCAGCCGTAACATCAAAGACCGCCTTGAAAAAGAGCTGCTGCACAACGTAGCCCTGCGGGTTGAAGACGGCGACACCATGGACAAGTTCAAGGTGTCTGGCCGTGGCGAGCTGCACCTGTCGGTGTTGATTGAAAACATGCGTCGTGAAAACTTCGAGCTGGCCGTAGGCCGCCCGGAAGTGGTCATCAAGGTAGTGGATGGCGTAAAGCAAGAGCCCTATGAAAATGTCATCGTCGACATTGAAGAACAGCACCAGGGCCCGTTGATGGAGCAGTTTGGATTGCGCAGGGGCGAGCTCACCAACATGGTTCCCGATGGTAAAGGCCGCATGCGCCTGGAGTACACCATTCCGGCCCGTGGCTTGATTGGCTTCCGGAACTCGTTCCTGACCATGACATCGGGTACTGGTATTCTGACCTCGACCTTCAGCCATTACGGCCCGATCAAGGCCGGTGATGTCACCAGTCGCCAGAACGGCGTATTGGTTTCCATGGCCACAGGTACAGCGCTGACTTACTCGCTGGAAACCCTGCAAAGCCGTGGCAAGCTTTTCCTTGACCCGGGTCAGGCCATTTACGAAGGCCAGTTGTGTGGTATTCACAGCCGCGACAACGATCTGGTGATCAACCCGACCAAGGGCAAGAAGCTGGATAACATGCGCGCGTCTGGCAAAGACGAAGTGATTCCTTTGGTTCCGCCCATCAAGCATACCTTGGAGCAGGCGCTGGAGTTTATTGACGACGACGAGCTGGTGGAAGTGACGCCCAAGTCGATCCGTTTGCGCAAGAAGCACCTGACCGAAAACGATCGTAAGCGCGCCGGCAAGAAGTAACGCTGGCAGCGTAGAAAAAAACCGGCCGCTGGAAACAGCGGCCGGTTTTTTTTGGCGTGCTGTTTATCAATCGTGTCCCCGCTGCGCGGTAACTTCGCTACACTAACGTCATCATTCCTATGACTGTGGAGCTGCTATGCGCACCTTGTTCCCCGATATAAAGCCCTACGCCACACACCGGCTCGCGGTTGAAGAGCCCCATCAACTTTACGTTGAAGAAAGTGGTAACCCTGATGGCATACCGGTGCTGTTTATACACGGCGGCCCCGGTGCAGGTTGCGAGGATTATCACCGGCGTTTTTTTGATGCCGAACGGTTCCGTATTATTTTGATGGACCAACGGGGCGCAGGGCGCTCAACGCCGCTGGCGGAGCTTGCCAACAACAGTACCGACCGTTTGATAGCGGATATAGAAACCCTGCGTGAGTTTTTGGGTATTGATCGGTGGCTGCTGTTCGGTGGCAGCTGGGGCTCCACTTTAAGCCTGGTGTACGCGCAGGCCCATCCGCAGCGGGTAACGGGCATGGTGTTGCGCGGCATTTTCCTGTGCCGGCCCGAGGATATTCACTGGTTCTACCAGAACGGCGCCAGCCGGGTGTTCCCTGATTACTGGGAAGATTACCTGGCGCAGATTCCAGAACACGAGCGTGGCGATATGGTGCCGGCCTACTACAAGCGCCTGACCAGTCGCAATGAACTGGAGCAGATTCAGGCCGCAAAGGCCTGGTCTATTTGGGAGGGGCGCTGCGCCACTTTGCACCCCAATCCAGGCGTAGTCGAACATTTTGGCCACCCCCACGTGGCGATCGCCTTGGCACGTATCGAATGCCACTACTTTATGAATCAGTCGTTTCTTGAGCCTGACCAAATTGTGCGCGATGCCCACAAGCTGGCAAACATTCCTGCGGTAATCGTGCATGGCCGCTACGATATGGTGTGCCCACTGGACAACGCCCTGGCTCTTAGCCGCGCCTGGCCGCAAGCGGATTTGCAAATTATTCGCGATGCAGGCCATAGCGCGTCAGAGCCCGCCATTGTGGACGCCCTGATACGTGCGGTGGAAAACCTGGCTTCAAAAGCCGATTGGGCGAGCTAACAAATAATTCGGCAAAAAAGAGGACAAAGTCAGATGCTGATCGTAGTGGGGTTGCCATACTGAGCCAGCATGGATAAACTCTTACCGGTTCGTAATAAACGGTCGACTCCCACCCACGGGGATTTCGAATGAAAGCACTGCTCCAGCGAGTGACACACGCTAAGGTCACCGTCAACGGCAATACCATCGCGAGTATTGGTCGTGGTGTTCTGTTATTGCTGGGAATCGAGCAGTCCGACACGCCGCAGCAGGCAAAAGACCTGTGCCGACGAACTATTAATTACCGTATTTTCCCTGATCAGCAAGGCCGCATGAATCTGAGTCTGAAAAGTCTCGGCGGCGGTCTGCTGGTCGTTCCCCAATTTACGTTAGCCGCCGACACCAGCAATGGCGCGCGCGCCAGCTTCTCCAAAGCAGCTGCACCAGACGGCGCCCGTAAGCTTTACACCCAATTTGTGGAGGAAGCTTTCAGCGCCTTGGGCGAAGACAAAGTGGGACAAGGTAAATTTGGCGTGGATATGCAGGTGGGGCTTATAAACGATGGCCCTGTCACATTTTTACTGCAGTCGAAGGCTGTATGAATAGCCGAAAAATTGTGAAGATAGATTTTTTGATTATTAAATATGCAAAGAAATCGCCAAAAAGCCAATAAATAGACATTAAGAATTTGCAAAAGTTCCGTCGGTGTATTAAAAAGGGCATGTAATGCGAAGCATGAAAAACGCTCGCTAACTCATTGAGAGTCAAGCTAGACAATAAGAAATAAGTAGAGAGTTACAGCGTCAGTCAGTGTGTGTCACGAAAGTGACACAGAGTTTATGGATGATTTAGTTCGCTCAAGCTGGCAAGCGGTATCGAAAATCGGGATTCATCTCGACGTTAAAACCTGAACAAAACCCCAAAAGGAAGACGTAAAATGAAAAAGACACTTATCGCATCGGCTATCGCCGCTATCTCCTTCTCTGGCGCTGTTGCTGCTCAAGCTACTTTGAACGCTTCTGAAATGGCAGAAAAAATGGATGCCATGCCGCAGGTATACGGCAACATTCAGCTCGTTACTACTTACGACGATGTTAAAGACGGCGCCAACTCAACTGATTTCGCTGATAATGGTTCCACTATTGGTGTGAAGCACGATCACCTGATCGCTCCTGGTATCACCGGTTTCTTCAAAGCCGAGCTGGAATTCAATGCTGACGACAAAGCCGGCAACAAAGGCCTTGATTCGTTTGACGAAGCTTACATCGGCGTGAAAGGCGATAGTTTTGGCCAAGTCTGGATTGGTTCGGACGACTCCACCTTTGAGCGCGCTGTTGAAGAAATTTCCAACTTCTGGGAAGTTGCTACTCTGAGCTTGTCTGGCAGCTATGACACCGGTGAAGGCGATCTAGTTCAGTACATGACCCCCTCATTTGGTGGAATGACTTTGGGTGCAGCGGTTCAGATAAACGGCAATGACAAGGCTGGCGGTAAATCTTACCCGTACCAGTTGTCTGCGGTGTACGCTGTTGACGCTTTGGAGCTGGCCATCGCTATGGATTCAAACGATGGCGCTAGCGCCTATTCGAAGAGATTCGATCCAGCAGTTGCTAGCACCCAATCCGTCAACAACGAAAACACCTACGGTCTGCGTGCCAGCTACACCCTGGACAACCTGCGTCTGACTGGCCAGTTCCAGACCCGCAAGAACGTTCGCGATTCTTATGGTTTGATGGGCGTTTACACCCTGGGCCAAAATCAGTTCGCGCTGTCTTATGAAGTTCGCGAAAAGGATGGCACGGCTAAGACTGGTAATAACACCACAGACACCATTGCAATTCAGGCGCTGCGTAACCTGTCTGACAACCTATATGTGTACGCTGAAGGCTACTTAGGTGGTGGCGATGACGTTTACGACACGGGCCGAGTAGATGGTACTACTGGCAGCGACATCTTCTCCGACGAGCGCACAGTTGCAGCCGTTGGCGCAACCTACTACTTCTAATTCAGCTAAGTTAATTAGCTAATTCGGTAGTAATAAAAACCGGTGATCTTCGGATCACCGGTTTTTTTATGACTGAAATCTGTACAGCAGGAGCATTTATGGCTGTTGAATTGGAAATCAAGCTGACCTTGTGTCCGCATCAGATCCCGCAAGCTGTGGCTTGGCTGTTGCAACAGCCAGAAGCCAGCGAGGGCGCCCGAAAACGCCTGGTGAATACTTACTACGACACCCCCAGCAACGAACTGAACGGTCAACGCATCGCCCTGCGTTTACGGCAGGCTGGTGGCCGCATCATACAAACCCTGAAAACCCAGGGCGAATTTGTCAACGGCGCCCACAAACGCAATGAATGGGAATGGGAGATCCCCGGCCCTAATCTGCAGCTGGGCTTGCTGGCAGACACGCCGCTGGCGGGTAACGTGAATCTGGCAAGGCTAGCACCGGTGTTCGAAACCAACTTCGAGCGTCAGGTGATTATGCTGGAGGACGACATCGCCGTTATCGAAGTGGCAGTGGATACCGGCGAAATTATTGCCAACGGTCAAAGTCGCGCGCTCTGCGAAATCGAATTTGAACTAAAATCCGGCAACCCAGACAGCCTGTTGATCTGGGCGCAGAAGCTGGCGCAACAATGCCCCGTGTTTTTGAATCTGGTGAGCAAAGCCGAACAGGGTTATTTTCTGGCGGATGAATCAATGGCTACTGCACGTGCTATTGCGAGTGCTATTGAGAGTGCCATTGAGAGTGCCATTGAGAGTGATGGGAAGAATTCTGAAGAGAATGCGGCAGCTTTTGAAGAGTCCGAGCGTTCTGGTGAGGCGTCAGTTTCTTTGAACAGTCTGCTCCAGCGTTTGAGTCAGAGCTGGTTAAAGCAGCAATCCGTAAGCATGAAACGTTTGAATCTTGATGCCCTGGTGCAGCTGGCGGCGCGCAGCGACATCGCTCAGCCCTGGTCAGAGCTTGCGGAACAACTGCAAAGCGGCACTCAGGTCAGCGATCTGTTACAACAGCCATTACTGGGTCAGCTCCAGTTGGCAATGCTGCGGCAAGTGGCGGACGAGCAGGGCGTTTGAGGCACCAAGCATTACTTATGGACTAAGTATGGCCGTGGCTATGGTGAAGTAAATCATTACCCCGCTAACGTCCGCGATGGTGGTTATCAGCGGAATGCTGGCGGCGGCGGGGTCTATACCCAGGCGGTTCAGCAGCAGCGGTAGCAAAATGCCAATCAGGCCCCCGGCCAATACAACGGCCACCATGGTAATCGCAACGATGGTGGCAATGGCCAGTTCGGTGCGGAACACACCCACCGTCCATACGGTTATGGCCATGGTCAGGCCCAGGGCCGAGGCTACAATCAGTTCTTTCTTGAACAGTTTCAGCCAGTCGCGGTTAACCACATCGCCGGTGGCAATGCCGCGCACCACCAGCGTGGCCGACTGCGCGCCGGCGTTACCGGCGCTGGCCACCAGCAACGGCATGAAAAACAACAGTGCCAGGTGCGCGCCAATAAGTTCTTCAAAATGAGCAATGCCGGCGCCGGTAAAAATATTGGCAAACACCAGAATCACCAACCACTGAATGCGCGAGCGGTACAAGGAAAACGGCGATGCGGCATTAATGCCGTTGTCCAGGTTGCTCACTGAGCCGCCTTTGTGGATATCTTCGGTGGCTTCTTCTTCAATGACGTCCATGGCGTCGTCGTAAGTAATAATGCCTAGTAGCCGGTTTTCGGCGTTTAGCACCGGCAGCGCCAGCAGGTCGTATTTTGTGATCAGTCGCGCCACTTCGTCTTGCGAGGTGTCGGTGTATGCAAGCACCAGCCCAGTGGCAATTAGCGAATCAATAATGGTATCTGGCGGCGCAATAATCAGCCGGCGCAGCGATACAACGCCAATTAAGGTGTGGTGTTCGTCTACCACATAGGTCTGGTAAATGGTTTCTTTGTCGGTGGCGGTGGCGCGCAGAATATCGATGGCGCTGCCCGCGCTGATGCCAGATTCGAACGCGGCGTAGTCGGTGTTCATCAAGGCGCCGGCGGTGCCTTCTTCGAACGCCAGAAGGCTGGTCAGGTCTTCCCGGTCTTGGTGGCCCAAGAGTTTAATCAGCAGTTGTTGGCGCGAGTCATCCAGCAGGTTAAAAAAGTCGGCGCGCTCATCCGAAGGCATTTCGGTAGCCAGCTCAGCCAGTTCAGTCAGCGGCGTGGCCTGGGTCAGAGTTACCTGGTCGTCGGAGTTAATATAACCCAGCACCTTGGCCCGCAGCGCCATCGGCAGCTTTTGAAACAGGCCGTTGCCGGCGCTGTTTTCGATATTCCGCTCAATAAACTCGGCAAGGTCGGCTGCGTTGAATTGCTGGGCAGCGTCAACCACCGGCTTGTGCTGGCCGGTGCCCAACGCGTCAATCAGAAGTTGGAAGGGAAGCGGTGTCATGGTTCAGGAACCGGTGCTGCTAAGGTCTTTTTTACCGTGATTGTCATCGTCGCTGCCACTCTTAGTATCGCTCTTAATGTCACTCTCAATGTCACTGCTCTGACTGTTTCGCCACTTTTCAAGAAACTTCCGGTAGCGTTCCAGGGCTTCTTTGACTACGTCCAGCCCTGGGGTGTCATTGGAGCGTACCAGCACAATCAGGCCTTTGCCTTTTATCGGTTCTTTGATGGGTGGCTGGCAAATCACCTCGCCATCGTCGTCTATGTAGGCCAGGGCGGTGCCTATGCCGTGGCGAATCAATGCGCTGACAATGTCGGCCCAATTCAGGTCTTCCAATAGCAAATCGTAGCGGTGGGGGTGGTCATGTTCATAGTTGAACATGTCTTCCAGTACTTTTTCTGATCCGGGTGCCACCACCGCGCGCACCATAATTTCCGGGTAGGTGCGTACTGGCCGAATCACTGCGCGAATGCCCAGCGCTTTCAATCGGCTGCGATTTGCATCGGTCACACACTCGGCGGTGGTCTGGTAGCCCAGGTTGAGCTCACTCAAACGATGGGCAATGTCGAAGATTATGCTGTCGGAACTGGCGTCGGTTTCATCGGTTGCCAGTATCACAATGTGCCGGGCGCTGCCGGCGTGAACCGCCTGCAAGGCAGACGGGTCAGACCCGGTGCCGTGAAAGTGCACCAGCCCCATGTCCGTCAATTCGGGTGGTAAACCGTTTGGAAACTGGCGGGTGAGCAGCATAATAGGAACAGTTTCATACCCGGGGTTAGAGCGTATTTGCGACGCAAAGCGCAAGAAATACTGCTCGCCGCCGTGCTGGGGTGTGTTGATGATAACGATGTGCTCTTTCATTTTGTAAACCCAAAGTCCGCGTAGAATACGTTCCCGGCGATAAAACCGGTATTCGATGAAGTCGCTGATAATCAGCGTGAGCACCGTAATGGCGCCTACAAACAGCACTATAATAGTGCTTAAGCGGCCAATCAGGGTTTGCGGCGCGTAATCGCCGTAGCCTACGGTCGACACGGTGGTCATGGTAATCCATATCGATTCGAACAAGGTCAGGTCTTCCACTGTCCAAATCACCAACACCTGGAAGATTAGCAGCCCAATCAACATCGCAAAAAGTGTTTTCATGCGCTTGCGGATCAACCCGCCCATAGGCAAATGCGATTGAGAGTGTTCGGCGTTCAGTGGGCGACGATTGCGTAGCATCCGGGCGCTGGTGTCCTGTGGGTCTGATTCGTTATACAGTACCTTTAATAAGGTGCTAAACCAAAAATATAACAGAGAAACAGAGGTTTGCTTTATGTCTCAGCCTTGGAGCGCACTGCCGCAGGTTTTGGCCGACGACGTTGCCGGGCGCTGGCCCGGTATTTTCGCGGACGGCGTGCCTTCCTGGCTCATAGAATCTGGCGCTATTACCACCGAGTTACTGGCAGCGGCCATTGGCAATAGTCCTTTTTTAGGCCAAACCCTGGAGCGGCAACTCGATGCGGTGCGCGAACTGCTGGCCTCGCGCTGCCTCAGCAAACCCACCACCGTCGCCTATCTGCAACAGCGCTGGCTGGAATATCTGGCGCACATCAGTGACGAGCCGGGCTTGCATCAGGCTTTGCGATGCTTCCGCCGGGAAATCCAGTTTCGCATCATTTGGCGCGATCTTTTGCGCCAGGCCGACCTGGCCGAAACCATGGCCGCCACCAGCGGTTTCGCCGATATCTGCATCGATGGCGCACTTAGCTGGCTTTATAACAGCGCTTGCGAACAGTTTGGCACACCTTGGGGTATCAGCCCGGTCAACGGCGAAGACGCACCGCAAAAAATGGTGGTGCTGGGTATGGGCAAACTGGGCGGGCGCGAACTGAACGTGTCTTCTGATATTGACTTGATATTTGCTTTTCCTAGCAAGGGTGAAACCCGCGGCGGGCGGCGGGCCTTAGACAACCAGCAGTTTTTTGTGCGCCTTGGCCAGCGGTTGATTCAGGCGTTAGACCAGATAACCGCTGATGGTTTTGTTTTCCGTGTAGACATGCGCTTGCGGCCCTACGGCCAGAGTGGCGCCCTGGCCCTGAGCTTTGCCGCGCTGGAAACCTATTATCAAGACCAGGGTCGCGACTGGGAACGCTATGCCATGGTTAAGGCCCGGGTAGTCGCCGGTGACCAAGAAGCCGGTGTGGTGCTGATGGAAAGCTTGCGGCCGTTTGTGTATCGCCGCTATGTGGATTTCGGTGCTTTTGAATCCTTGCGCAGTATGAAAGCTATGATTGGCCGCGAAGTGCGCCGCAAAGGCCTGGAAAACAACATCAAGCTGGGCAGCGGTGGCATCCGCGAAATCGAGTTTGTGGTACAGGCGTTCCAGCTGATTCGTGGTGGCCGGGACCGGGAACTGCAGCAGCGCGAATTACTGCGGGTGCTGAACGAATTTCTGGAGCTGGAACTGCTGCCACCGCAGGTGATTAGCGAGCTGCGCGCGGCCTACGTCTTTCTGCGCAATCTGGAACACGCACTACAGGGCATGGAAGACCAGCAAACCCAGCTATTACCGGACACCGATCTGGCCCGCGCCCGAGTGGCGCATATTATGGGTTACAACAGCTGGCCGCTGTGCCAGCAGCAGCTGGATGAACACCGGGCGCAAGTGGCTACGCACTTCAGCAATATTATTACCAGTGATGACGACGACAGCCCGCAGAACAACCTTGATGAGGGCTGGCAAGAGCTGTGGTTTTGCGAAATGGACGAACCAACCGCGTTGGCCTGGCTGGTTGAAAAGGGTTTTGAAGCGCCTGAAGAAACCCTGACCGCATTAACCAACCTGCGCACCAGCCGCACCATAAAATCGCTGCAGACCCAGGGCCGAAAACGCCTGCATCAGTTTATGCCCATGCTGCTGGCCACCCTGACCGAAGTCGAAAACCCATCCCATACCTTCGGCCGGGTGCAGCCTTTAATAGAAGCCATATTGCGCCGTACCGCTTACATGGTGCTGTTACTGGAAAACCCGGGGGCCTGTTCCCAACTGGTGTCCCTGTGCAGTGAAAGCCCGTGGATAGCGCGCGAACTGGCCGACACGCCGCTGCTGCTGGATGAGCTTTTAAACGCCGAAAGCCTGTATTATCCACCTGCCAAAGCCGAATTACAGGACGACTTGCACCAGCAGATGCTGCGCATTTCCTATGACGATCTGGAAGACCAGATGGAGTCTTTGCGGCATTTCCGCAAAGCCCACACCTTGCGGGTGGCTGCCGCTGAAATGAAAGGTACCTTGGCGCTGATGAACGTCAGTGATTATTTGACCTGGATTGCCGAGGTGGTGCTGGAACACGTGGTGGATGTCGCTTTTGCCAATCTGGTCAGCCGCCACGGCTATCCGCGGCGAGCCGATGGTTCGGTATGCGATTCGGATTTTGCGGTGATTGGGTATGGCAAGCTAGGCGGTATCGAGTTGGGTTACAGTTCTGATCTGGACTTGGTGTTTGTCCATAGCGCCGACCCCCAACAAAGCACCGATGGCGAGAAGTCCATCGACAACGCGGTGTTCTACACCCGACTGGGTCAGCGCATTGTGCATATTCTGAGCACCCAGACACCCTCCGGCCAGCTTTACGATGTAGACATGCGGTTGCGTCCGTCTGGCAGCTCAGGCCTGTTGGTAACCACTTTGCAGGCCTTTGAAAAATATCAGCACACTGACGCCTGGACCTGGGAACATCAGGCTCTGGCTCGCGCCCGCGGCATAGCCGGGTGCCCGCGCACTCTGGAGGGCTTTGAACAGATCCGCAAGAGTACCCTGTGCCAGCACCGCGACCGTCTGGCGCTGCGCAGCGAAGTAGTGGCCATGCGTGAAAAAATGCGCACCAGCCTGGCTACTCCTGCCAGCCGCCGAGCCGAGATATTCCACGCCAAACAGGATCCGGGTGGCATTGTGGATATCGAGTTTCTGGTGCAATACCTGATGCTGGCCTGGAGTGAGGAATACCCCACATTAACCCGCTGGCCAGACAACATTCGCCAAATGGAAGAGTTGGGTCAGGCCGGCGTATTGCCCACAATCGACGTTAAAACACTGCGCGCGGCCTACATTGCGCTGCGCTCCGCGATTCACCGCCGCACCCTGCAAGATTTGAACAGCCATTTGGCGGGCGATGCGTTCATTGCAGAGCGGGATTTTATCCGTTCCATCTGGCAACGAGTCATGATTGAATAACGGCTAAAACTTTTCTCGGTGATCCTGATAGAATACCGATCCCACAAGAACTGCTTTTTTGGAGCAACCTAGTATGTCGATGGCTGATCGTGACGGTGTTATTTGGCTGGATGGAGAAATGGTGCCCTGGCGTGAAGCCAAAGTGCATGTACTGACCCACACCCTGCATTATGGTCTGGGCTGTTTTGAAGGCGTGCGAGCTTACAACACCGCTGAAGGCGCCGCTATTTTCCGCATGAAAGATCACACCGACCGGCTATTCCGTTCAGCCCACATTTTGAATATGAAAATGCCGTTCAGCAAAGACGAAATCAACGCCGCCCAGTTGTCTGCGGTACGGGACAACAATCTGGACGAAGCCTACCTGCGCCCGATGGTATTTTATGGCTCCGAAGGCATGGGCTTGCGCGCCGACAACCTGAAAACGCACGTAATGGTTGCGGCCTGGAATTGGCCATCGTATATGTCGCCAGAAGCCAAAGAGCAGGGCATTAAGGTGCGTACGTCTTCCTACACCCGCCACCATGTGAACATCACCATGTGTAAGGCCAAGGCTAACGGCAACTACATTAACTCCATGCTGGCACTGCAAGAAGCCGTCTCCAGCGGATGTGAAGAAGCCCTGCTGCTAGACAATGAAGGCTACGTGGCTGAAGGCTCTGGCGAGAATGTGTTTATTCTGCGCAACGGCGTGCTGCACACCCCGGAACTGACGTCCTGCCTTGAAGGCATTACCCGCCAGACCATCCTGGACTTTGCCAAAGAACTGAACATTGAAGTGAAAGAACGCCGCATTACCCGTGACGAAGTCTACGTGGCTGAAGAAGCCTTCTTCACCGGCACCGCCGCCGAAGTTCTGCCCATCCGCGAGCTAGACGGCCGCGCCATTGGTACGGGTAAACGTGGTCCGTTGACTGAAAAATTTCAGGCTATGTACTTTGATGCGGTGAAGGGCAAGTCACCCCGGCACCGGGATTGGTTGTCGGTGGTTAACGGCTGATAGCTTAAGAGTTGATAACTCAAGGTGCAAAAGCTGCTGTTCGTTGCGCGCAATCGCGCAGCAGCTTGCTGTTTTAATGATTGATCGTGTAGGTGTAATAAATGGCAGATGTCATAAAAGTTCCGGTTTCCTTCGGTGAAGTTCTCGACAAAATCACGATTCTTGAAATCAAATCGGAGCGCATCAAAGATGACACGAAGCTCAAAAACGTCAAGCTGGAACTGAACGAGCTAAACGCAACATGGACCGATGCGGTCAGTGACCAGAGCGCCATCGCGCAACTACGACAGCAACTCAAGGCGGTCAATGAAGAGCTTTGGGTGATTGAAGACGACATTCGTGATCAGGAGGCCGGCCAGAATTTTGGTGCCCGCTTTATTGAATTGGCACGGGCGGTTTATGTCACCAACGATAAACGTGCCTCTTTGAAAAAAGACATCAACCTGGCGCTGGGTTCGCGCTTTGTTGAAGAAAAGTCTTATCAGGATTACACCGCTCGTAAGTAACTGCTTCTCTTTAACATTAAGTCCGGAGTCAGGCCCCGCGTTCTGGCTCCGGCAGCTTTGTCCGTATCCACTTATCCAACATGTCAGTGGCGTCTGCCACTTCAACCAACTCCATTGCGCCTTCAAACTCTGCCTTTGTGCCCCAGCGAGCCTTGCTCGCAGTTGTATGTGCAAACGTTTGCAGCGCCTGGTCGTAACGATTAACGCACCAGGACAACGAATTATACGGCCCTGAACGCAGCGGGTTACTGGCGGCATACAGGCCTAATACATCAGTGCCCATTGCGCTGGCGATATGCGCCGGGCCGGTATCCGGTGCGATAACAATATCGGCGCGGCTCAGCATTGCGGTAAGTTGCTTCAGGGTGTCTTTGCCACAAATATTAACCGGCGCTTCCTGCATGGTTTGCACAATCGCCGCACAATAAGCCATCTCGAAAGGTGCGGGGCTGCCCACCAGTGTTACCTGCATGCCGTGCTGGCGGATCGCATAATCTGCGAACTGTGCGTAGCGCTCGGCCGGCCAGTTTCTCAGTTTGTGACTGGCGCAGGGGCTGATAACCATATTGGCGCGATCATTCGCAAGGTGGGCATCGGCAAAGGCGTAATCGCTTTCAGTCAGTGGAATCTTCCAGTGCGGCGGGGCTGGTTTTAACCCTAAGGGTTCCAAAAAACTGGCCAGGCAGTCGCGTACGTGTTGGCGCTGTGCCGGCGCGATACGGCGGTTGATGATCAAGCCGTGCAGGTCTTTGCTGCGGGCCTTGTCATACCCCACCCGGATCGGTGCAGAAATGCACGCTGCGGCAAGATTGGCGCGCAGGGCAACTTGCATGTGTAACAAGGCATCAAACTTGCGGCCCTTCAGTTGTTTATACAGGCCTGCATAAGCGCTGCGTCCCGTTTTTTTGTCAAAAACAATGAATTCTACGCCGGGCAAATCGCCAATTAATTTGGCTTCAATTTTGCCAATGATCCAGGTGATGCTAACGCCTGGAATCTGTTCCTGCAGGCTGAGCACAACCGGGATCACATGAGTGACATCGCCAATGGCGGAAAGCCGGAGAATGCAGATCGATTTCATCGAATGAATATCCGTTGATGCCCGACAAAACAGTGGCTGGAGCTTTGCGGCGGTTCGTTGATAAACTAGACGTTATTCTATCTTACTTGCCAGCCAAGGTCGCGACGGCCTCAAGGCTGGGTAAAGAGCTGTTGGCAGCTGCGGGGTTTCATGGCTGAAGTTGAAGTGTTTAAGCGGGAAATGCAGCGTGTGTTACTGATTCATCCCAAACTGGCTCACGGAGTGACATTTGACTGGTTTGACCCTGCACACTGGGGCAATTGTGCCCGGCTTGTGGACAGCGGAGGACGAGGCGGAGCCTGGTTTCTTAACGCCGATAGCGGCGACTGTGTTTTGCGAGAATACCGGCGTGGTGGTCTGGCATCACGGCTATCCCGCTGTACTTATACCTTTGCCGGCGAGGATCGGGTGCGCTCCATAATGGAGTTTCGCATGCTGATGCGGTTATCAGCACTGGGCTTTCCAGTGCCAAGACCGGTCGCCGCCTATTATAGGAAATTGCCGGTTCTACGTTATCAGACGGCGATCATCGTCGAGCGTATCTCCGACACAGCACCACTGGCGGACCTGATTGATACCCGCTTGGATGCCGACTGGCACCGGTTGGGGCAGCTAGTACGGCGCTTCCATGATGCCGGTGTGCGCCACGCAGACCTGAATTGCTTTAACGTACTGGTGCGTGGTGACGAGTTCTACCTGATTGATTTTGACAAGGGGTGTATCATGCCGCCCAACAGCTCGCACGGCTGGAAAAATAGCAATCTCAAACGCTTTGCCCGCTCTGTTAAAAAAATCGCCGGTGAGCAGGTATTGAATAAGGTCTGGAGTGCATTTGAACATGGTTATAAAGGGAGTGTTGCCGCGTGACTGACAAACAAAAACAACAACCGAAAGCGCTGCCGGCCGTTTTGTGTTTGACCGATGCCTGTGACCGCCCGGAAACAGAGTTGTTTATAGGTCTCAAGCGCGCTGGTTTCGATGTGGATGTGATGTGTAACCCGCAAGGCCGAAATTATCAGCGCCTGGTTGATGAGAACATGGTCGTTCAGCCGATGGCTTTAAAAAGTCGCTTCGACAAAGACGGTATAGCGGCTATTCGGAAGCAGTTAAACACAAAGAAATACGACATTATTCACGCCTATAACCCCCGTGCTTTAGCTTGCGGTTTACAAGCATCAAAGGGCACTGAGATCAAAGTGGTCGCCTATCGGGGCGTTATTGGCAACGTCAGCTTTTTGAATCCTGAATCATGGATTACATTCCTGCACCCCCGGGTCAGCAAAATTGTGTGTGTGGCTGATGCCATCAAAGACTTTTTCTCCAGCCTGAAATTTCTGTGGCTACGAGTGCCTGCCAGCAAGCTGATCCGTATTTACAAAGGGCATGACCTGAGCTGGTACCAGGCCGAGCCGGCGGACCTGACGCAGTTTGGCGTTCCTGCCGGAGCTTTCGTGGTGTGCAGCACCGGGCGAAACAACCCGCGAAAAGGTTACGATATTCTGATCGACGCCGTCAGTAAGCTGCCGGCGGATGTACAGGTGCACCTCGTACTGGTGGGTGACGCCATCGACAACGCCGAGTTGCAGGCCCAAGTCAGCCAGTCAGCGCACCCGGACCGTGTTCATTTTACGGGCTATCGTAATGATGCCCCGGCCATTGCCGCTGCCAGCGATGTGTTTGTGTTGCCATCCACCGAGCGTGAAGGGCTGCCAAGAGCGGTAATTGAAGCCATGGCCTACGGTGTCGCGCCCATTGTTAGCCATGTTGGCGGCATGCCTGAACTTGTGGAAAAGGGCGTTAGCGGGCTTGTGGTCCCGCCAAAAGATGCTGCTGCCCTTGGCGCAGCCATAGAGCAGCTCTACCGCAACCCGGAGTTAACAAAACAATTTGGGCAAGCTGCTCAGGCGCGTATCGAAAACCACTTTCATACCTCGCAAACCGTTCGTGAAACCTCGGAGCTATACCGCTCCCTGTTAGGCAGCCACTGAATGCGCCGGTATCTTTTTTTTGTTAATCAGCCTTATTCCTACTCTATTTTGCGACCCTTGCAGGATGAAATACGAAGCCGTGGTGACGAAGCCGCCTGGTTTGTAGCGGGCTGCTCTGCTGAGCCATTGCGCCCCGATGAACAGCGTTTAAAAACCGTTGCAAATGTGATGGCCTACCAGGCCACCGCAACGTTTGTTCCTGGTGACTGGGTTCCCTATTTTTTCCCTGGCATCAAGGTTGAAGTGTTCCACGGCATGGCGCGCAACAAGCGTGGTCATAGCAGCGAAAATGAAAGCGACCATTACCGCATCCGCGGCTGGTTTGATCTCTACTGCACTCATGCCGTCAGCGACACCGCAAAATTTCAGACACTGGCGCAGCAGCACCAGCATTTTGCCGTAGCTCATACTGGCTGGCCAAAACTAGACCCTTTGATGTCAAAGCCTGTCGCAGGCCGGCGTAAACGCGCTGATGGCGAGCTACCAGTGGTGTTTTTCGCCTCTACGTTCAGTCGTTCGGTAACCGCGGCGCCGGCGTTGGTGGATAAAATTGCCGAGCTGGCTGCAAGTGGTCGCTGGCAGTTCATAGTGACGCTGCATCCGAAAATGGACCCGGCAGTGGTACAGCAATACCGCAGTCTGGCCGGTGAAAATTTGAGATTTGTAGAAAGCGATGAAGATCTTCTGCCCTTTCTTCCGCAGGCGGATGTGATGCTGTGCGACACGTCGTCAATCATGTTCGAGTTTATGTTTCTGGATCGCCCGGTTGTTACTTTCAGAACCAAAATGCCGGGGCCTTACCTGATCGACGTCGATGCCGTTGAAGAGCTGGAACCTGCGCTGGTCAAAGCCATGGATTACCCGGATGGGCTGATGAGCGCGGCGCGCAGTTTGTGTGATGATTTGCACAGCTTTCGTGATGGGGCATCAAGCGCGCGCGTTCTGAATGCTATAGACAACTTCTTGGCCAAAGAGAAGGCTGATTTACGTAGCAAGCCATTGAATTTATTGAGAAAAATTAAGGTGAGACGTCGCCTGCGCCGAGAGCTCAGATTATTCGACGATGGACGCTGATGGATAATTTTTCGAATAAATCCGATGTGAACGTGTTTGTGCTGACGCTAAAAGGTTCAGTGGATCGTCAGTTGCGTATTAAACAGGCTCTTGATAAAGCTGACATTGATTTCGAGTTTTTCTGGGGTGTAGATGGTCGTAAAGGCCCGCATCCGTTGCTGGCTCTCTACGACGAGCCAAGGCGAATGCGGACGAAGGGCCAACCGATGACGCCCGGTCAATTCGGTTGTTTTGCGAGCCATTTCAATATTTGGACGCGTTGTGACAAGGAAGACAAAAACTGTATCGTTCTTGAAGATGACGTGGTGTTTGACGCTGTCATGTTGAAGTCATTTATCGAGGAGATTCATCAGCTGCCCGCACACTTCGAATGCCTGCGATTGTTTGACAACAAAACCCGTAATCACAAGAGCTATGTGCTAGCCGAGTTTGAGCAAGTCCGTGTTTTGAGATACACCAAAGGGCCTATGAGTACGATGGGCTATTTTCTTACGCCGCGTGCTGCTCGCAAATTTTTGGCTTCTAGCAGCCCAGTGTTCCTACCAGTTGACATCTATATGGACAGATACTGGGTGAACGGTGTTGTGTGCCTAGGAATTCAACCAGCCTTTGTATTTCATGATTACGGCTTTGAGTCGTTGATCGGCTACAACAAGAAAAATGGGAGGCGTTCCTTGTTTACGCGTTTGAACAGGGAGCTTTTTACCTTAAGCGAACGGTTGCGGCGTTTTTTTTACAATCTGAGATTGAACAAAAGGTTTCTTGGAAATAGGGGTGAGTGAATGATCTGTAAGATTCATGCGATTTGGCTTGGCTATAAAATGCCACCTCTGTCACACGCCTGTCTGGATGATTGGGCAAAAATGGGATTTGAGTACAGGTTGTGGACGGAATCCGATGACCTGGTCATGGATTGGATAGAGTCATGTTCCTTTGCTAAGGCCTGCTATGAGCGCGGTCTTTACGCGTTCGTTTCGGATTATCTCAGATTGAAAATTCTTCAAGAGGAAGGTGGGCTATATCTTGATACGGATGTGACTATCCGAAGGGATCCTTTTCCTCTTTTTTTGGAGAAAAAATTCGTCATAGGATATGAAACCACTGAATACTTGGGTACGGCCGCGATATACGCAAATAGAGATTCGATAATATTGGCTGAACTGATCACGTTTTATGAGTGCGGAATATGGGAATCTCCTCTTTATATCGGGCCCCAGATCGCTACGCATTTTATTTTGGGACAGGGGCTTTTTGAAAAAGAAAAGTGCGACTTGCTACCTACCACTTTTTTTTACCCATACCAGCAAGAGCCGTTGGGTTTTAAGTGCCCCGAAGAGAGTTATCTGGTGCACTGGTTCCAGCACAGTTGGAAGCGTTCACCAAGAATGATCTTTCTGAAGTCAAAACACTTGGGCGTGTTGGGTAAGCTCTATGTGCGACAGAAGTATTTTTTTCGGGGTTTTTCTTGAACTGGGTTGGGGGTGGTTTCAAGTGAGATAAACCGGAAGCTGTAGATAATTCCGAAGAAAACAGAGAACATGTATATTCCATTGGCAGAATAAAAATAGGACTCAAAACAATTAACGGCTATCCAAAAAAGCGTAACAATGAGCGAAAACGTCTTCCATGTTTTTCGCACTGATGGCTCTGTTGCCACAAAAGTGAAAATAGGGGGCCATAATATTAAAAAATAAACGAGACAAGCTCCTACTAAGCCAAAGCTCAAAATGGTTTCTATGTGCGAGTTATGCAGGTGTGTGAAGTTGGATTTCACCGACTCGGGAAGGCGTTCTGATTCACTAATAACCAGTTCTCTTGAGTCTTCGCCGCTACCCAGTATCGGCCGTTCTTTGATCCACTCCCATCCCTCCAGCCAGAGATGAATTCGCACTCCAATGCTTGTGTTATCGGGAATAGCTTCAAACTCCATGTTTACGATCTTTGACAGAGTGTATCCCTCGGTAGACACGCGGTTTTTAATTATATCGAGGCTTGAAGCAGCGCTTATTATGAGTGCAAATACGAGATAACTGATGAGCATTGTTCTTTTTGATGTTCGCGAATGTGAAATTGCGGTATAGGCCAGAGGTGTTAGAAAAAGACATGCGACCAAGGCAAGCCAGACTTGCCTTGATTGGGTAATAATTACAATAAGGGTAAAGAAAGCAATAAAGACCGTAGCGATTGTCTTCTTCAGAATTTCCGGTGTAAAACTGAGATTAATCTTTACAAGAAATAGGAATGCGGCGGCAATCACTCCAAAACCTGCAAAAAGTGAAGTGTATTGTGCATTTACTACACTGAAGTCGATGCGCGCTCCGCCGAGGCCGCGAAAAAGCTCGCCGAAGAAATCTGCTGAATGGCTGATATATATCCCGAGAACGCTAAGGCAATATGTAAAAAGGATCGCTGCAATTCTCTTGTTCTTCCCTTGCGTCCAATAAGCAATAAACCAGAAGAAGAAAAAGCTATAGAAAAAAAATGGAGAGGGTGATGCCTTGGCAAGTTCGGGGATTTGAAGTCTGCTGTTGGCCCAGCTCAAAATCGGAACGATTAGAGATATGAAGAAAGCAATAACAACCGGGTCTTTTCTCACTGTGCGGGCATTATAATAGGCGGATAAAAGCGTACCGATCACAACGAAAGAAAAGAAAACGTCACCCAGATCTCGGTAAAATCTCTTGAACAGGACAAATCCTAATACGCAGGTAAACATTGCGAGCGAAAAATTCCGTCCTTTTACAGCAGACTCCATATTCTTAATCAAGATGTCACCAAAGTTTGACCAGTTTGAATGTGCCCCGTGGGCAGATTCTCTGCTGTAAGTTAAGTCGGGGCTATTCTCGATCAGAGCAAGAAGGGCGGCGGTCGAGAGTCCAAAGCCCCACGTATTTATTAAAAGTAACCTGGGCATAAGTCACCGCGGTCAGATAGCCCACTGCGCCGTCGAGAAAGCCAAAGCGGATGAAATACACCTGAACAAATGTCATCAGCCCTCTGAGAGTAGGGTAAAGCATGGTTCGGGTTTTCTTACCTCTGCGATGTTTCTCCAGCGACCCCAGCCACGCGTATTTCGCACTTTTTTCCAGTGAGTGGCCAAAATCCCGATGGGTATAGTGGGTCAGTCGGCCGCGAAGTGTTTTCGTTTTTCGGCCTTTGGGTATCAGGATGCGTTCGTGCACCAGTGCATCGGAAAAGCTTACGCCCTCACGGCGGAATAACCTTAATGGTGCGCGTCCGCTGCGGCCGAAGTCCAGGCGGGCACCGTAAATAGTCACTGCCCAGGGCAGTTTGTAGGCGTCTGCGTCAGGCGCCGCGAGCCGGTGATTGATTTCACGGCCCAGCTCAGGGCTGATGCGTTCGTCGGCGTCTAGCGACAGCACCCATTCCCCGGTTGCTTTTTCCAGAGCTCGCTGTTTTTGAACACCAAAACCGGGCCAGTCTGTCACCTCAACACTATCTGCGTACCGCTTCGCGATTTCGACGGTTCTGTCAGTACTTCCGCTATCAAGAACGATAATTTCATCTGCTACCAGCCTCGCTGATTGCAGACATTCGGCAATATGATGCTCTTCGTTTTTGGTGATGATGGTGGCCGATACTTTTACCGATCGCCGCCCGGTATACGATGCGCTGAGCTCGTGGAACAGTGCCGCAGCAACACCCGAAATCGACAGCAGGTAAAAGGTCAGGAAAAGTGTGCGGTTGAACGTGGCTTCGGTCAGTCCGAACAGGAAATAGCCGGCGCTGATCATGGTGCCGGTTGCCGCTAGGTGAGCGCTCGGCTTGTGCGTGCTAAAAAGATGCCGGCCGAACAGTGCCAGCGGTATCAGCAGCAGCAGCGCCCAGCTCAGAATTCCTGGAACGCCGCTGGTGGCAGCGACGTTGAAAAAGTCACTGTGGGCATGGCCGGTGCAGCATTGAAGCAGAACTTCCGGCGACTCTCCCGATGCTACGGCAGCCTCTATGCCGCGGCCGTAACCGCCAAGCCCTTTACCGGTCAGCGGGTTTTCGCTAAACATCTGCCAGGCCTGATCCCAGACTTTAAACCTGATGGCTATACCTGGGTCAGGATTGTTGTTCTGCATCAGATTGCGTAAGGAGCCCGCCATGCGATCATTACTGATAAGCGCGCCGGCCAGAATGACGGGAGTAACAAAGGCTAGGGCAATCCGCAGCCGCTTCCCAATCAGCGGCATCAACAGCAGCAAAAGCACCGGCAGAGCAATCAGATTACTGCGGGTTTGCGAGAGCGTGGCGACAACAACGGCAGCAGCTCCCAGGAATAGCAGCAAAAAACCTGCAGACTGGCGCCGTGTGTATAGGAAGTAAATACCGCCGGTCAGGGTGGTCATGCCGCCCAGGAGCGCAATGTTGCCAAAGACGATGGGATTGATGCCACCTCCGAAGCGGCCGTTTAATAGCTGTTCGATCGAACCATGACCGGAGATCAGGGCAGCTGAAAGCAAAGCCAGGGTCGACACCGACAGTAGAGCGGTACCTGCAAAAACGGTGGTTGCGCCAATACGTGCGTAAGTGAGCGCCAAAAGCAGTGGCCAAAGCAGAATAAAGCGGGCGTGAGTGCCCAATGTTTTACCACCTTCGTAGCTGAAGCCTTCCATAGCCCAGGAAGCTGTGCTTACAAGAACAAAAAACCAGAAGGCAAAATGCAGCAGTCGCAATTCTTTTGGTTTGTCCCAGCCGTTGTTGTAAAGAATTTTGCGATAGCCGATCACCATTCCCGCAATCGCAATAAGCAGCGTTGTGGCCGCTAATATTTTTGACGACAGAAGCGCTCCACCGATGCCAAAGCAAAAAAGCAGGGCGATGAGCCAGCGGCTAGGTGTCGTCATAAATTTATCCGTGCAATATTTGGGATTGGCATAAGGCTTTGTGTGCGCGGCGATCAGCGTTTTCCGTTGGTCGTTTTCAGCACACCCTATCGGGATTATAAGGATTGATTTCCCCAGGCGGCCGATGTCTTAAGCGTTTGTATTCCCATTGATACTGCGCCGGTATTTTGCGGATGCAATGCTCTATGGACTGGTTCATTGCAGTGCTAGCCTGAACCAGATCTTTGCTATTCAGGTTCGGTTCGGCTTCGCGCACAACAAGGCGGAAGCCCTCAGCATTATTGAGCCGTTCGGTGTAAGTCATCAGCACCTTGGCGCCGGTGCGTTGCATCAGCTTGGCTACTAATGTCATGGTTTTCACCTCCATGCCGAAAAAAGGCGCAAAGGCGTTGCCTGCGCCGCGCGGCGATTGGTCAGGAAGTATGCCGGCAACGCCGCCTTCACGCAGAAGTGCAGCAAGCCTTGCCAGCCCGCGGCGGTCACCGCGGACCAGTTCCGACCCTAACCGGCCGCGTACCCTAATCATGTAGTCTTCAAGTTCGGGAACGTTTGGCGGGCTGTAAAGCGCGGCCATTTTGTAGCGTGAGGAAAAAAACAGTCCCGTCAATTCCCAGTTGCCAAGGTGAGGTGCTAGCAGAATCAATCCGCTGCCATCGGCCATGGCCTCGTCAAGCAGCTCCAGACCTTGGGTGTCTTTTACCAGGTCAAGGCATTTGTCGACCGGCCACTCCCACATTAACGGCACTTCAAACATGGTCATTCCGGTGTTGGCCAATGACGCCTTTGAGAGGTCTGCGCGCTCTGCCGGTGTTAATTCAGGTAGGCAGATCGACAAATTGGTCGCGGTGACGTCACGGGGCTGTGTCGGCCATTTCCACAACAGCCATCCCACCATGCGCCCAAGGCGCTGGGCAGTGGCAAGTGACAGTGAACCCGCAATTCGCAGCAGTCCCGCGATAAGAAAATATTTTAGTTTATTCATTTGCGCCCGTATCGGTCTTCGTATCTGACAATGTCGTCTTCCCCGAGATAGGAGCCAGATTGCACTTCAATGAGTTCCAGATTTATCACGCCGGGGTTTTCCAGAGAGTGCACCTGTCCCACAGGGATGTAGGTAGACTGGTTTTCGGTCACCAGATAGGTTTTCTCGCCATTGGTGACTTTGGCGGTGCCGCTGACCACAATCCAGTGTTCCGCGCGATGGTGATGCATCTGCACCGACAGCTTGGCCCCAGGCTTCACGGTAATCCGTTTAACCTGATAGCGTTCGCCGCTGTCGATGGAGTCGTACACGCCCCAGGGCCGATAAACTTCCCGATGGTTCAGGTGCTCGTGGCGTCCGTCTGCTTGCAGCTGCGCCACCAGTTTTTTTACATCCTGCACTTTGTCTTTGTGTGCCACCAGCACCGCGTCTTTGGTTTCTATGATCACCAGATCGTCAACGCCAAGTGTCGCCAGTAAGCGGCTGTCGGCGCGCACCAGGGTATTATTGGTGTCCAGAGTCATCACGTCGCCACTGGTACTGTTACCGTGGGAATCCTTCGGACTGACTTCCCACAACGCAGACCAGGAGCCGATATCACTCCAGCCAGCGTCCAGTGCGACAACTGCCGCAGCGTCGGTTTTTTCCATTACCGCGTAGTCTACCGATTCATTTGCGCATTCCGCGAAACGGGCTTCGTCGATACGGGTAAAGTCAAAATCCTGGCTAACGTTTTCCATGGCTGCCTCGCAGGCGGCCAGAATATCCGGGCGATGTTTGCCCAGCTCTTCCAGATAACGGCCGGCGCGAAACATAAACATGCCGCTGTTCCACAAGTAGTTGCCGGATTCCAGATAGGTTTTGGCGGTTTCTACATCGGGCTTTTCAACAAAGGCTTTGACAGTGTGGCCGTGCTCGTTAATGGCCTCGCCGTGGCAGATATAACCGTAGCCGGTTTCCGGATGTGTTGGCGTAATACCAAACGTAACCAGTTTGTTGGCTTGTGCCAGGGTGCTGGCCTGTTGAACACACCTTTGAAAGGCCGGTACATTCTGAATAAGATGGTCTGCGGCAAGAACCAGCATTACCGGGTCTTCTTCGCCTTGCTGGCGGGCCTTTTGCAATTGCAGTGCGGCGAGCGCGATGGCCGGCGCTGTGTTACGGCCGCAGGGCTCGAGTATAATATGAGCACCCTGAAAGCCCGCCTGGCGCATTTGCTCAGCGGCAATGAAACGGTGCTCTTCGTTACAGATGATCAGCGGAGGCTGCACCGGCAGGCCATTGAGCCTGGCGACGGTGGATTGCAGCATGGACCACTTCGGGTCTGTCAGTTTCAGAAACTGTTTGGGATTCAACTGGCGCGAAAGTGGCCAAAGTCGTGAACCAGTGCCACCGGCCATAATTACCGGATAAATCATGAGCCTACTCCGGGCTTGATTGAGCGCAAAAGCGCCGTGATGAACTAAAGTGCTGATCCGCCTAATGTTACCACAGAGAGGTGATTATATTGCTTTTGCCCGAGTCACAATTAAAGCCCCAGCAGGAATTCGCCGGCAAGCTTCCGGTTTCTGTGTATTACATCACCCAAAATGAAGAAACGCGCCTGCCCGAATCGCTGGCAAAGGTAACAGGCTGGGCGGATGAAATTATTGTGGTCGATTCCGGCAGCACCGATAAAACACAAGCCATTGTGGAAAGCGCTGGTGCGCGTTTTGTGCACAACCACTGGCAGGGCTTTGCCTCACAAAAAGCGTTTGCGGCCAGTCTGTGTCGCAATGACTGGGTGTTGGACCTAGACGCAGACGAAGTGCTGTCTGATGCCTTGGTCGACAATATTAAGGAGCGTTTTTCCGCGCCGATTGAGGATGATATAGCGGGATTTCGGATGCGTTGGGTGTTGTCTCAGCCTTATCCGGAACATCCTTTTCGTTATGATCGTCCCAAGAAGATTCTGCGCCTTTACCGCCGTTCAAAAGCCGCGATCAAGCCGGAAAAAGACAGCAACAACGATCGTCCACAAGTTCGCGAAGGGCGCGTTGAGTATATTAGAGGGGATGTACTACACCGGACGCTCATCACGCTTGGGCAGATGGAAGAAAAGTATCGTCAGCTATCGTCAGAGCAGGCGAGGTTTCTGGCAGCGAAAGGTCGCCGTATTTCTTCGTTGAGACTGTTTGGAGAATTCCCGCTGAAATTTCTGAAGTACTATTTGCTACGCCGTCAGTTCATGAACGGCTGGTTCGGCCTCAGTTTGTCTATCATCGCGGCAAATCGAAATTTTATGCGATTGGCAAAAGCGAAAGAACTTCAGGTATTGGCGCAGATTGAGCGCAGAAAAAGCGCAGAAGCCGGTGCCAACAAAGAATAAGGGCAGGGCCACTTTAAGATCGCACGAGGGCCTTATGATAAACCGCTACAGTGCTGTTGATCATGGCCTCTATCGTCAATTCTTTGTAAGCGCGTTTCCGAGAACAGGCCTGGTCGTGGTGAACGGTGGGTAGGTCACTATTCAACAGCTTGGCGAAACCATCGGAGCTGTTGCCGCGGTAAATATGGTGTTCCGGCAGAAACTCATTGGCAATAGGCACGTTGGTCGAAATGACCGGTTTTGATGCCAGCATGGCCTCGGCGAACACATAGGAAAATCCCTCCCGCTGTGACGAGATGACCACGCCATCGGAGGCGGCCATTAACGCTGGAATGTCATCGCGATGGCCGAGCAGGGTAACCCTGTGTTGCAGTTCGTTATCGAGAATTTTCTGTTGTAACAGCGTTTTGTCAGGGCCATCGCCGGCAATATACAGGCAACCTTTCACGCTTTTGAAGCTGTCGATCAGGAAGTCGAAACCTTTCACGCTTACTAGGCGCCCAACGGCAAGCCATACCGGTTTTGGCGCGGATGTTATCAGCGTTTCTGAAGGGGTTGCCTCGCCGTATTCGGCTGGCAGACCGTTGTACACAACCTGAACCTTGGCGCACGGTAAGTGCTCAGCAAGCGCGTTGCTGACGGCAATCACCGCGGTGAAGCGGTGCAAGGCAGGGTAGCGGGATTTGAAACCGTGAAAGCTGGCCACCAGGGCTGGCGCAAGTGAGTGCGAAAAACGCGCTAGTGTTGCTATTAGCGCAGCGGCTTTGGTGCCCTGAGCATGTACCACGTCGTACTTCCCGTCGCGAATGTGCTTATAAAGCCTCGCTAATAACAGAGGGTTGTAGCGTGACTGTTTTGGGTTCAGCGCAATGCGCCCAATTCCTTGATCGAGTACATGCTGGTGCGCAGTGGCGCAGATGACGGTCACGCGGTGGCCGGCTTTTGCCAGGCCGTTCGCCAACTCACGGGTGTGTTTCTCCAATCCGCCAACACCGGGGTTTGCCGATACCATTACCAACAGAGTTTTCAAAGTGTTCGAATCGGCCATCGCTATCGCTCCCGTGCCGCCAGAACGCGTTCATAGACGCCCAGGGTCGTGTCTGTTTGCGCCTGTAGTTTGAAGCGGTAGGGGATTTCGATGGTGTGTTGGTCGTGGCTGAGCAAGTGCTGAGCTGTTTTTGCAAAGCCGGACACATCGTCTGGTGTGACCAGTCCTTCGCGAAAGCAAGCTTGCAGGGTTTCGGCGGCACCGCCGCGGTTAAACGCAGCAACCGGCGTACCGGATGCCAGGGCCTCAGTGACAGTGCGACCAAAGGGTTCGGGTTTGGTGGACAGGTGACACACCAGGTCGGCTAGCTGGTACAGCTCTGCCATATCGCTGCGCTGGCCCAGAAAACTGACGTGCTGCTGCAGGCCTAGTTGGTCGCGGCGCTGGGTCAGCTCTGCCATAAAGTGTTCTTTGCCGGGTTCGGCCCCGCCCACCACAATACCGTGGTAAGGCCGTTCGTTTGCTCCAACAGGGGTGTTATGAACCAGCTCAGCCATCACCTCCAAAAACTGTAGCTGTCCCTTCCAGCGGGTAATTCGCCCGGGCATCATCAGAATGCGCTTATCACGCAGTTGGGGATAGCTTAGCAATAAATCCTGGCGCCACTGCTCAGATGGCGGGCGCTTGCGGAAGTAGTTCACGTCAACACCGCGCTGAATCACGGTAATCTTTTGCTCCGGTACAGAAAACTTGTTGATCACGTAGTCTTTTACACAGTTCGACACCGCAATAATATGATCCGCTTTGGTCATTACCGCGCTGTAGGGGCTTACCGAATACATACCGTGGAAGCTACTGACAATGGCCGGTCTCTGTTGTTTATTAAGGGTTTTGAGGGCTAGGTGGATAATCCAGGCGGGCATGCGTGACCGCACATGTACAATGTCTGGTTGCACCTCTTTCAGCAGCCGCGCCATTGGCAGTATCTGGCCAAATGAGGCCAGTGATTTGCGGTGTATAGGCATGGTGATGTGGGTGCTGCCCTCTTGCTCCAGCATTTCCGCCAGTGGCCCACCGCTAGACACAACATAGGAACAATGGCCCAGATGCGCTAGCTGTCTGGCGAATTCGACGGTGCCCCGCTCTACACCACCACTGTGCAGCGCTGGCAGCGCCTGAAGAATTTTCATCGTTAAAGTCCAGTTGATAAAAAGTGTTTCATAACCCAGCGTGCCGCAGCGTCTGCTTGCCAGAATAGAATACGTGATCCGGGGCTAGCGGTCATAACCTTGTAGTGATCATCCCAGGTGGCCACCAAATGTTGATCTTGCATTGCGGCCAGGCCCAACGCAACGCGGCTGCGGCGCTTGGCCGGCAATTGGAACACCCCGGTGGGTACGCCAGACGTTGCCGCTTCGCACACCATTGAACTGCTATCTGGGGTCACCCAGGCGCAGCGACTATGCGCTAAGGCGTTGCTCAACCAGTGTTCACCGGTGTCCTGCGGTGTTATCACCTGAATGCGGTTGGTTTCCAGCGCAGCCAGGGCTTGCTGACAGCTGGCGGGCGTGCGTCGGGAACTGCTGATAACCCAGCTCCATTTTGGGTACTTGTGTAGCAGCTCGTGAATCTGGGCCATTATCGCGTCATCGCTCCAGAAAAAATGCGCTGATGGACCGCCTACTAATATCAATCCACGGGGCTGCGTGCACATTTCTTTTATTGGGGTGATGGCATTGATGGCGCCCTGGCTCAGAAACAGGTTCGGGCCGGGTTTCACGCTGTCGTGTTGGGGGATAATGGCGCCGTCTACCCAGCGCAGGGGGAAGCCCGGCTTCATCAGCACCAATGTGCGCGCGCCTTTGAGCTTGCGCATGGCCAGCAGCATTTTGTGGGTTCCGGAGCCGGCAGCAATAATCAGGTCTGGTTGCGGCAGGGCAGGCATCAGAACAGGTGGCCGTCCCAGCAGTACTCGCCATAGTGGCGTCTTGACGGTGCTCACGTCTACCCAGTGCAGCGAGGCGCCAGCCAGCACCCGCAGGCGGTTGCCCAGGCCTTTGAGTTGGTTGCGGTGGCCCGGTTTGTTGTCGGTTAGCAGCCAGATAACCGGACAGGATGTGTTAGCGTTTGCGGCCATAGAAGCCTGGGTCATCTGGATCGGGTCGGGTTTTGAAACGACGGTGCATCCATAGGTACTGGTCCGGTGAACGTTTTATTTCCTGCTCTATGGTCTGGTTGATCGCGGTTGCGTCAACAAGGTCGTCGCCACTTGGAAAGTTCTCCAGAGCCGGGTGAAAGTAAATGTCGTAGCCCGGTTTGCCGCTGCGGCGAAAGTGGCTAAATGGTACCACCTTGCAGCCACTGCGTTCGGCAATGCGGGAGGTGGCGGTAATGGTGCCGGTTGGTATCCCGAAAAAAGGCGCAAACACGATGTCTTTGCGGCCGTAATCCTGGTCGGTAGCGTACCAAACGGCGTGGTTCTGTTTCAGACTGCGAAACAGTCCGCGCAAGTCGCGCGCGCCATGCACCATGCCGTAGCGGCGCTCGCGGGCCCGAGTCATTATCGCGTTCACCAACGGGTTGTTATGGTCCCGCTGCATGACGCTTGATTCTATAAAATGGGTGGCAAGGCTGCCCCCCATTTCCAGGGTACTGTAGTGCCCGCCGACCAACAGCACGCCTTTGCCACTTTCCAGCGCGCGTTCGAAGTGCTCCAGCCCATGTAAGGTGGTAATGGCTTTGAGTTTGGCGGTATCGCAAAACCAACACACACCAATTTCCATCAAGCCAATGCCATTGGCGATAAAAGATTTTTTGACCAATTCGCGTTGCTGCTGCTCAGTGAGTTGCGGAAAACACAGGCGAATGTTGGTTTCGGTAATGCGCCGCCGGCTGCTACTTAGGCGTAAAACCAGACGACCCAGGCCGGAGCCGAGCCACCACTGCGCGCGTAAGGGTAGCTGTGCGACCAGCCACATAAAAGACATGACAGCCCAAGTAGGCCACCAGCGTGGGTGACGATACGCGCTCAAATCAGTATTTCGCGGTTGTTTACGGTATTTCTTCTTCACTAAGGTCAAACTCGCAAGTCTTTGAAGTTTTGGGTAAGCCAGAGCACCGGCAAGCCCGGTCGCTAGCAATAGCGGGTGCCGCTGTTAAAGGCAAATCGCTGGTGTTTGGTCTATGATAGCGCACTGCCTTATTCGGAGCCCGCTGTGCTGCAATTTATCTATTCCCAACTGATCCGCCTGCTGCTGCCTTACATTTTTCTGCGCCTGTGGTGGGGCGGTCGCCATTCTCCGCGCTTGCGCCGTAACTGGGCTCAGCGTCTTGGCTTTGCGCCGGAGGTCAGCTCACCTGTTATCTGGGTACACGCGGTGTCGGTAGGGGAGACGATTGCCGCGGCACCCATGGTACGGCGACTTTTGGAGCGTAATCCGGATGTTACCATTTTGATGACGGCGATGACCGACACCGGGCTAGCCCAGGCTCAGAAGATGTTTGGCAATAAGGTGCAATACGCTTACGTGCCTTACGATACACCAGGCGCGGTAAAGCGTTTTCTGGCGCGGGTTCAGCCGAGTATTCTGGTTATCATGGAAACGGAGATCTGGCCTAATCTAATCAGCCAAAGCCGTAAAGCGCGCGTGCCTGTGTTTTTGATCAACGCGCGCCTGTCGGAGCGTTCGGCGCGGGGTTATGAGCGCGTTCGAAGTTTGGCGAGACCCGTCATGCAGAGTATTAGCTGGGTGGCGGCACAAGCTGAGCAAGATGCAGCGCGGTTTCGTCGAATTGGCGTGGCGGCTGACAAGATTGCCGTTACTGGCAGTGTGAAGTTTGACGTGGATATTGAACCGCGGGTGCGTGAGCAGGCTCAGCAGTTGAAGGCGCAGTTTGGCGGTCGCCCTGTCTGGATCGCCGGTAGCACCCACGATGGTGAAAGTAGGCAGCTGCTTAAAGCCCACCGAAAACTACTGGCGGCTGTACCCGATGCCCTGATGATTATTGTGCCGCGCCACCCCGAGCGTTTCGAACTGGTTGCCAGCGCTGTTACAAAGGCAGGTCTCAGCCTCGCTCGTCGATCGTTGAACGATAGCCCCGCTGCTGCTCAGGTGTATTTAGGCGATACCATGGGCGAATTGATGATGCTGTATGGCGCCAGTGATCTTGCTTTTATTGGCGGCTCGTTGATTGAGCGCGGCGGCCACAATCCTTTGGAACCGGCGGCCTGGGGGATAGGGGTGATCTCTGGCCCCCACGTATTCAACTTCGAGTCGATTTATAAGTGCCTGCAGGAGCACGACGGAGTAACCATCGTAGAGTCTGCTGGGGAGTTGTTAGTGTGTTTGACTCGGCTCTTAAATAATCAACAGGCGTTGCACGAAAGCGGTCAGCGCGCTTTGGCAGTAGTAGAAAGTAACCGAGGCGCGTTGGACCGCGTGGTGGCAGGCATCAGCCAGCGGGTTTAGGCCCGCCGGCTGAAAAATGCGGTTACCGGCTTACTGGCTCATTGTTTGGCTATTTAACGTTGTGTCGTCGTTGGCCAGGGCTTCGATGCCCGGCGCGTTTGCGCTCAGCCAATTGTTCAGCTCTACCAAGTCCTGCGGGCTTAGGGTGCCAGCCGACTGTTTAAGCCGCAACGAGTTCACCACGTAGTCGTAGCGGGCGTTGGCGAAGTCTCGCAGCGCTACATAGTAAGCGCGCTCGGCGTCCAGCACTTCTACAATGTTACGTGTGCCTACGTCATAACCGGCACGGGTGGCGTCCAGCGCGCTGCGCCGCGATATAATAGTCTGATCCAGCGCCGCTGCGGTTTGAATGTTGTTATTGATGGTCAAAAAGCGACTGCGGGTGTTCACGCGAACGTCACGGCGCACCGTGTTCAGCGACTCTTCGGCCACCGTCAGCAACGAACGCTGCTGGCGCACACCGGCTTGAATGCCACCGCCGGAGTAAAGTGGAACGTTTAGCTGGAAGCCAATAACGCCCTGGGTGGTGGTGCCGTTGCGCTGCTGGGTTAACGGGCCGCTGCTATCAAGGCCGCCGATTTTGGACGTGCCGTAAGACGCCTGAAAATCCACCGTTGGATAATGCCCGGCCTTGGCCGCTTTCAGAGTTTCTTCGCTGGCTTTCAGGTCAAAAATGGCCGCCTGAATGGTCCAGTTCTGCTCCAGCGCGGTGGTTTCCCACAAATCCGGATTCATCGGCTCGGGCGGGTTCAGGGGAAAGTTCTGGCGCAGATTTTCAAGCTGCTCTGTGTATTCGCCGGTTAAACGAGCCAGCTGCTCGCGGGCGATGTTAAGACTGTTTTCCGCAGCAATTCTCTGGCTGCGGCTGTCATCAAACGTGGCGCGGGCTTCAAGCACTTCGGTAATCGCAATCAAACCCACATCGAAGCGTTCCTGGGCCTGGTCGTATTGGCGCTGTATAGCGGTTTCGGTGGCTCGCAGGGTGGTCACTGTGTCTTGCGCCCGCAGTACGTCAAAATAGGCTGAGGCCACATCCAGAATCAGCTGCTGTTGGGCAAGATGGTACTGGGCGCGAGCCGAGTCGGTCTGGAATTTGCTGGCATCGTAGTTGAACCAGGCATCTGCGCGAAACACTGGCTGGGTCAACTGCAGGCCAAGGCCCAGGGTTGTGTAATCCACATTCTGTGACGGGCCGTCGCTATCCGTATAATTAGCATCGGCGGAGGCGCCAAGCTGCGGCAGCAATTTGCTGCGGCTGATATCGCTGGCTGCCTGCCGGGCTTCAAAACTGGCGCGGGCAGACGCAATTCCGGAGTCGTAGGAAAGTGCTTTTTCGTAGGTTTCAATCAGGTTCATGGCAAGCACGGGCGTAGCCGCAAAAAGGCCGATAAGCCCGGATAGCAATTGTTTCTTCATTCTGTCTCCTGAGAACCTGTGCGCTTGGGCGAGTGCCCGCTTGATGGCAAGCAAATCTGTACCACCTATTATGGCCAATTATCGCCGGCAGCTCTACCATTGTAGAATACATGTATTTTAAAATTGTACTCAAACTCAATACTCGCCCTAAACCTACGCATAACTTGCAATCAGCGCTGGCCAGCGATTATCTTTCATAATTGTTTTTAGCTTAGGGCAACCCATGACCAAACCGTTCCAGTTTCAAGCCAACAACGTCAGCGTCGAAAAGCGTGAAACCGTGTTTCAGGGTTTTTTCCGCATGGACAAACTGTGGCTAAGCCACCCGCGTTTTGACGGCCGCACCATGCCCACTTTCACCCGCGAGCTGTTTGTCCGCGGCGACGCCACCTGCGTGCTGCCTTATGATCCGCAGCGCGATCAAGTCGTATTACTGGAGCAGTTTCGCCTGGGGGCGATCGGGCGCAACCAGTCGCCCTGGCTGCTGGAGCTGGTGGCGGGCATGAACGAAGAGGGCGAAAACCCGGAAGACGTGGCCCACCGCGAAGCCGACGAAGAAGCCGGGCTGAGTTTTAAGCGTCTGGACCCTATTTGCAGTTACTTGGTGTCGCCCGGAGGCACCACCGAAATGATTTACCTGTATTATGGTGAAATCAGCAGTGCTAACGCCGGCGGTCTGTTTGGCCTTGAACACGAACACGAGGACATTCGCGCGCACGTGCTGGCTGCTGAAGACGCCATAGCGATGATCAAGGACGGTCGTATCAACAACGCCGCCGCCATTATTGCTTTGCAATGGCTGGAGCTGAATCGCCCGCGCCTGCGGGAAGGTATGAATCGATGAATCAGTGGACCATGAAACCCAAACGCTATGTGCCAGACCTGCGGCAGTTGGGCGCTTTGGGTGATGGTAATTATCAAAGGCTGCGTAAGCTGCGCCAGTTGGAAGCCAACGGTCAGCCCGTTGCAGAGTTCGAGCTTCACCGAGAACACCAGTATTTAGGCCGGGTGCGTATCGAAATTCTGCAAACCGCGCGCTTTACCGAAACCCTGCTACTTGAGCAGGTGCACAACGCCGGGCGCTGGCTGAACAATCCGCAAATGACCGTGCGGGTTTATCATGATGCCAGTATGGCGGAAGTGATCAGCTGTTACCGTGATCGCCAAATTGCGCCGGTGAACGATTACCCTAATCGCTATATGCACCATCCCGATGAAAAAATGCAGGTGAACAGTTTTTTGACTGACTGGCTGGATTACTGCCTGCGTTTTGGCCACCTGCCAATGGAGCATGCGGTCTGGACATCGGGTGACTGCCAGAATTAATTCCGCCCAACCGTTTTGATAACCTGCTGAACCGCACAAAAACACGGCCTGAATTGGCCAGAATGTGACTTCTTTAGCATTCAGCAAAGGGTCCGTAAGCTCCGGGGAGCGTAAACTGGAAGTCACCCTTAACGCCATGTTTGCCGGATCTGCCCCATGATGCCTCAATCCCTGTTGCAAGAGTTGCAAGAGTTGCAAGAGCTGCGACCGCTTAGAGTTCTGCAGCTGACAGACCCCCACCTGAGTGCCGACCGCGATGCCAGGTTGCTTGGCATTAACACTCGCGACAGCTTGGCGGCGGTGATTGATGATGTGCTGAAACACGGCGGTCAGCCGGATTTGGTGCTGGCCACCGGTGATTTGGCACAGGATGGCAGCGTTGATGCCTACGAGGCGCTGGCGCGGGCGTTGGCGAGATTCGATTGCGACAGCCTGTGGATTCCGGGTAACCACGACAATACCGAGCGGCTGTGGCCGGTTGCCCGCCGCTATCGTGCCGAGCGCAAATACCTGAAGCAGGGCGGCTGGCAGATTCTGATGCTGGACTCATCGGTACCGCACAAGGTGCACGGCGAGTTAACCCAGCGAGAGTTGGAATGGCTAGACGCAACCCTGGAAGCCAACCCCCGGTTGCCCGCGCTCATAGCTCTGCATCATCACCCGGTGGATATAACCGCCAACTGGATGGCAGACATTGGCCTGCACAATCGTGACGCTTTCTGGGCAATTATTAATCGCCACCCACAGGTTAGGGTTGTTACCTGGGGCCATATTCATCAGGAAGTGGACCGGCAGGAAAACAGCGTGCGCCTGTTGGGCACGCCCTCAACCTGTATTCAGTTTACCGCCGGCGCCCGTGAGTTCTCGGTTGAAGAGCGGGCACCCGGGTACCGTTGGTTCGAGCTGGGCAGCGCCGGTGGTTTCACTACGAAGGTGCACCGGGCGCTGGATTTCAAGGTAGTGCTGGATCGCGAAAGCGGGGGTTACTAAGCGCTGCTCAAGCGGCTTGCTCTGCCAGTTTCTGGCGCAGCTCTTTGGCAGCGCTCACCATGGCCCGCAGCGCTGGCTGCACTTCCTCCCAACGGCGGGTTTTCAGGCCGCAATCCGGGTTTACCCACAACCGCTGCGCCGGAATCCGTTCTGCTGCCTTGTTCATCAAGCCGATAATCTGATCGACCTGCGGAATGTTCGGGGAGTGAATGTCGTAAACACCGGGGCCAATGTCGTTAGGGTAGTCAAAGTTCTTGAAGGCGTTCAGCAGTTCCATGTCGGAACGCGACGTTTCAATGGTAATCACGTCGGCATCCATGCGGGCGATGGCAGCGATAATGTCGTTGAACTCCGAATAGCACATGTGGGTGTGAATCTGGGTTTGATCACTCACGCCATTGGCGGTTATACGGAAAGCGTCTACCGCCCACTGAAGATAGCTGTCCCAATCGGTCTGGCGTAATGGCAGACCTTCGCGCAGCGCCGCTTCGTCAATCTGGATGATTTTTACGCCAGCTGCCTCCAAATCCTGCACTTCCTCGCGAATAGCCAGCGCCAACTGCAAACAGGTGTCACGGCGGGGTTGATCGTCGCGCACAAAGGACCAATTCAGAATGGTGACCGGGCCAGTCAGCATGCCTTTAAGCGGTTTGCTGGTGAGCGACTGAGCGTAGTTTATCCAGTCCACCGTCATCGCTTTTGGCCGCGAGATATCACCGAATAGAATCGGTGGCTTCACACAGCGGGAGCCGTAAGACTGCACCCAGCCAAAGCGACTGAACACATAGCCGTCTAGCTGTTCGCCGAAATACTCCACCATGTCGTTACGTTCGGCTTCACCGTGCACCAGTACATCCAGTCCCAATTCTTCCTGCTGGCGGACACAGTGGGCGATTTCCTCGCGAATGCGCTCTTGGTAAGCGGCGGCATCCAGCTCACCCTTGCGAAATTGCAGTCGGGTTTGGCGAATCTCAGCGGTTTGCGGAAAAGATCCGATGGTGGTGGTTGGAAAGGCCGGCAGATTCAAGTGCTGCTGTTGCAGAGCAATGCGTTTGCCAAACAGGCTCTTACGCTGGCCCAGTTCGGGCGTGATCGCCGCCACCGATGCGGCTACTTTTGGATTGTGCACCCGCGGTGAATGGCGACGGCTGGCCAGCGCTTGCGCGTTGGCGGTAAGTTCTGCGGCAACAGTGTTGCGGCCGTGAGTTAAGGCGCGGGCCAGCAGGTTCAGTTCTTCCAGTTTCTGTTGGGCGAAGGCCAGCCAGTTGCTTACCTCGGCATCCAGCTCGGTTTCCTGGGTCAGATCCACCGGCACGTGCAGCAGTGAACAAGACGGCGCGAGCCATAGCCGATCACCCAGTTTCTGCTGTATTGGCTCCAGCCAGTCCAGCGTTGCCGTCAGGTCGGTTTTCCAGATGTTGCGACCGCTGATGATTCCTAACGACAACACTTTGTGGCTTGGCAACCAGTCAACCAAGCGTTGAACTTCCGCCGGTGCGCTAACGGCGTCCAGATGCAGGCCCGCCACTGGCAGCTCGCAGGCCAGCTGAAGGTTCTCGCGCAGCTCGCCAAAATAGGTGGTCAACAGCAGCTTTACCGGTGCGGATTTGAACTGGTGGTAGGCCAGCGTAATGGCATGGCGCCAGTCGCTGTTCAGTTCGGTGACCAGCGCCGGCTCATCAATCTGTACCCAGCTGGCGCCATTGTCCGCCAGGGTTTGTAGCAGTTGGCCGTACACTGGCAGCAGTTTGTCCAGCAGGGCCAGGCGGTCGCTGTCGTCTTTGCTTTTGCCAAGCAACAGATACGATACCGGGCCAAGAATCACCGGTTTTGCGGCGACGCCTTGCGCGCGGGCTTCAGCCAGTTGGGCAACCAGGCGATTGGCGTTCAGACTGAACTCGGTGCCGGCATGAAACTCCGGCACGATGTAGTGGTAGTTGGTGTCGAACCACTTGGTCATTTCGCCTGCGTGGCACTCGTTCATCTCAACCGCACGGGCGGGACTACAGGCACTGTCGCTGGCGGAGCGGCCGCGGGCCACGCGGAAATAACGGTCCAGCTCGGTGCCGTCGGTGGCGCTGGCGCGCTCTGGCAGGTTGCCCAGGGTAGAGCTCATGTCCAACACTTGGTCGTATAGAGAAAAGTCCCCCACCGGCACCCAGTCCAGCCCCTGCGCCTGTTGCTGCTGCCAGTGTTTGGCGCGTAAGGTGGCTGCGGTAGACTGCAGTTCGTCAGCGTTAATTCTGCCCTGCCAGAAAGCTTCCTGAGCGAATTTTAGTTCGCGCTGAGCGCCAATGCGAGGAAATCCCAGGTTGTGGGTAATGGCCATGTTCATCTCCGGAATAAAGCGTGTGTTTTGATTGCTATTGGTTATGAGTAACCACATTACCCCCGAGTATTTATGAAAAATAATGGTATTATTTCACATATCCATGAATTCTATTCACGTTAGGCTGAGCTATGAGTAGGCATATCTGTGATTGAACGTAACCATCTGGAAGTTCTGCGGGCCGTAAACGCGGGCGGCTCCTTGACCGCTGCTGCCGAACGCCTGCACCTGACCCAGTCGGCGCTGAGCCATTCCATCCGTAAACTGGAGCAGCAGCTCGGCACGCCTTTATGGTCGCGCGAAGGCCGGCAACTGCAGCTGACCCAGGCGGGCAAATACCTTCTTGCTCTGGCGAACCGTTTGCTGCCGCAATTCGAGCATGCAGAACTGCAAATCGACCAGTTCGCCCGTGGCCAGGCGGGCACTCTGCGCATTGGTATGGAATGCCACCCCTGTTATCAGTGGCTGTTAAAAGTGGTGGGGCCGTATCTTGGGCACTGGCCCACGGTAGACGTAGACGTAAAACAGAAATTCCAGTTTGGGGGTATAGGCGCGCTGTTTGGCCATGATATTGACCTGCTGGTAACGCCAGACCCGTTGCATCGGCCAGGCCTTGTGTTTGAACCGGTGTTTGATTACGAGCAAGTGCTGGTGGTGCACAATGGCCATCGATTGGCACACAACGATTGGATCAGCGCGCAGGATCTGGAGCCAGAAATTCTGATTACCTACCCGGTGGCGGTGGAACGTCTGGACGTATACACACATCTCTTACTTCCGGCCAATATTCGCCCGTCGCGGCACAAAACCATCGAAACCACCGACATTATGTTGCAGATGGTCGCTGCCGGCCGCGGTGTAGCGGCTCTGCCACGTTGGCTAGTGCAGGAATACCAGCAGCGTATGGCCATTGTGCCAGTGCAGCTGGGCGAAACGGGCATTGGTAAACAGATCTTTCTGGGCTGTCGCGAGCGCGACCGCAATGTGGATTACCTCAGCGCGTTTATGAAGCTGGCCACAGAGGTTCGCCGAGACGACATCGCGCTAAACGCTGGATTGACGAATTAGCCAGACGAGACGTCGGTTATTCAGCTAAAATGCGGCCAATCTGGTACTACAAACCCATTTTAATCTATCAGGATTCGACCGATGAGCGATGTTCCTTCTGATTTGAAATACCTTGAAACCCACCAGTGGGTGCGGGTAGATGAAAACGGCCTGGCCACCGTGGGTATTACCGATTTTGCCCAACAGCAGTTGGGTGATGTGGTCTATATTGGCGTTCCGGAGCTGGGCGCCACGGTGACCGGCGGCGAAGAAGCCGGCGTGGCGGAGTCGGTCAAATCTGCCTCAGACGTATTCAGCCCGGTGACCGGCGAAGTGGTCGAAATTAACGAGCTGTTAGAAGATGAGCCGGAAAAAGTGAACGAAGACCCTTACGGCGAAGGCTGGCTGTTTCGGGTGAAGATGACCGACGACGGCGAACTTGATGGCCTGATGGATGCAGACACTTACAGCGACCTGGTCGCAGCGGAGTAACAATCCTTTATGAATTTCCCGGTGTTATACCTCCGCAAAGGCGCCGAGCGCCGTCTGCGGGCAGGCCACTTGTGGGTCTACAGTAATGAAGTGGATATGAAACGCTCGCCGCTGACCGGCTTCGAAGCCGGTATTCAGGCAGAGCTGCGCGCATCGAACGACAAGCCACTGGGCACCGTGTTTGTGAATCCCCATGCGCTGATTTGTGGCCGGCTGATTAGCCGTGACCCAACCCATGGCATGACCCCACAACGGCTTACCCAGCGCATGGAAGTGGCGCTGGAACTGCGCCAGCGGCTGTTTAACAAACCGTTTTACCGCTGGGTGTTTGGTGACAGCGATGGTCTGTCCGGGCTGGTGATTGACCGCTTCGGGGACACCGTGGTGGTGCAAATTTCCAGCGCCGGCATGGAACAGATGAAGGAAGCCATTGTACGGGCAATACAAAGGCTGACCCAGGCCAGCTCTATTGTGCTGAAAAACGACGGTAAAATGCGCAAAGTGGAAGGTCTGGAAAGCTATGTGGAGCAGGCCCACGGCAGCGCTCCTGACATGCTTGAGCTGGAAGAAAACGGCGTCAAGTTTGAAGTGCCGCTGGCGGGTGGGCAGAAAACCGGCTGGTTTTACGACCACCGCATGAACCGTGCGCGTTTGCAGGCCTACGCGCCGGGCAAGCGGGTGCTGGATGTATTCAGTTACGTGGGTGGTTGGGGCATACAGGCCGCCAGTGCCGGCGCCACCAGCGTGACCTGCATAGACAGCTCGGCGTCAGCCATTGAGTCGGTGCACCACAACGCTCGCCTGAACGGACTGACGAACGTTGACACCATTGAAGGCGACGCCTTTGACGCGTTAAAAGCATTGGCGGATGAAAAACAGAAGTTCGACATTGTGGTGCTAGACCCGCCTGCACTGATACCCCGCCGCCGCGACCAGAAGGCCGGTGAGCAAGCCTATGCACGCTTGAATCAGCTGGGTTTGCGCCTGCTGGAGCGGGATGGCTTACTGGTATCGGCGTCTTGCTCTATGCACTTGTCCCAGGAAAAGCTGGTAGACATCATCCGCGGCAGCGGCCGTAAAATTGACCGCTTTGTGCAGCTGCTGGAGCAGGGTCATCAGGCGCCAGACCACCCGGTTATTCCGGGCATTGCGGAAACTGATTACATCAAATCCTGCTTTGTGCGTTCGCTGACCGGGTTTTTATAAACTCGGCTATCCAGCGCCTGAAAAGTCGCTGGGGGAATCAATCCCGTAGCGACATAACGGGCCAACCGCGCTCGCCGGCCATGGCTTCCAGGCGCGAATCCGGATCAACGACTACCGGGTTCGCAACCTGTTCCAGCAGCGGTGCATCGTTAATGGAATCGCTGTAGAACCAGGCGCCGTCCAATGATTCATCGTTTTCATTCAGCCACTGCTTCAGACGCGTTACCTTCCCGCCCTGAAAACTGGGCGTGCCCGACACCTCTCCAGTAAAGCGGCCATTCACCACTTCCGGGTTGGTGGCAATCAGGTGCTCAATGCCCAAAAGGTCGGCGATTGGCTTGGTAATAAAATGATTGGTGGCCGTAATAATCATCAGTGTGTGGCCTTGGCTGCGATGCTGTTGCAGCAGCTCGGTGGCTTTGGTTTGCAGCATCGGTTGCACGTGGCTAGCCATAAAACGCTCGCGCATGGCGTGCAATTCGTCCATTGAAAACTGCGCCAGGGGTTCCAGCACAAAACGCTGATAGCGAAACACGTCCAGCTCGCCGTTCAGGTAATCCTGATAAAACCGGTCATTGGCTTTACGGTGCGCATCGGCGTCTACAATGCCTTGCGCCGCCAGAAAAACGCCCCAGGCGTGGTCGCTGTCGCCGTTCAGCAAGGTGTTGTCCAGATCGAATATGGCCAGAGTCATGGTGCTGCCTCAGTGATTAAGGTGGCTCAAAGCCGGCACTTACCGGCGTCTTGAAGTGTGCAGCAGCTTATCATGGCCGCACGCAAACAGCCGTGATTGCCGATTTCTTGGGATTCTGCAAGAATGAGAGCAACTTGGAAAAATCTGGCCGTCGCATTTTGCCGCGGTTAACCGACTCTTAAAGAGGTACTGTACCGTGATCGACTCAGACGGTTTCAGACCCAACGTCGGAATCATTCTGGCCAACCACAAAGGGCAAGTGTTGTGGGCGAGGCGCATAGGCCAAAACTCCTGGCAGTTCCCGCAAGGCGGAATTCATCAGGATGAAACACCGGAACAGGCATTGTACCGGGAGCTTGGGGAGGAAGTTGGGCTGTGCGCCCGCGATGTGGAAATTATCAGTTGTACGCGGGGCTGGCTTCGATACCGCTTGCCGCGACGGATGGTTCGCCACAATTCGCACCCGTTGTGTGTAGGGCAAAAACAGAAATGGTTCCTGCTGAGGATGCTTTCGCCAGACGCGCAGGTATGCGTAGACGGTACCGATTCACCGGAATTCGACGGCTGGCAGTGGGTAAGCTACTGGTATCCGTTGGGGCAGGTGATCTCATTCAAAAAAGAAGTCTACCGACGTGCGCTGCGCGAGCTGGCGCCGCGGCTGTTCCATAACATGGAGCAGGCGCGACGTGCCGAGCACAACCGGCGCTTGAAGGAACAATCATGACGACGGGCTAATCCCAACATGCTGAGTACATTGCGAACGATCGTCCAGGAAGTAAACAGCGCCCGCGACCTGCAGGAGGCGCTGAGCATTATTGTTTCGCGTGTGCAAAAAGCCATGAACACCGAAGTGTGTTCGGTGTATCTGCTAGACCCTGCTACCAACCGCTACGTACTGATGGCCACTGAAGGGCTGTACCGCAAAGCCGTGGGCAAGGTTAGCCTGGGTTATTCCGAGGGCCTTGTGGGTCTTGTGGGCTCGCGGGAAGAGCTGATTAATCTGGAAGATGCGCCTTCCCATCCCCGTTACCGTTACTTTCCTGAAACCGGCGAAGAACGCTTCCGCTCGTTTCTGGGTGTGCCCATTATTCACCATCGCCGCCTGATGGGTGTATTGGTCGTGCAGCAGCGTGAGAGTTCCCGCAGTTTTAATGAAGGTGAAGAAGCCTTTATGGTGACTATTTCGGCTCAGCTCAGCGGGGTGATCGCCCACAGCGAGGCCACGGGCGCCATTGGTGGTTTGTCGCTCACCGGCGAGGAGGCTCATGACATCGGTTTTGACGGCGTGCCCGGCGCCCCCGGCGTGGCCATTGGCACCGGCGTAGCCGTTTACCCGGCGGCAGACCTTGACCTTGTGCCGGAAAAAACCACGGATGATATTGAGCACGAACTGGACCTGTTCCAGTGCGCGGTAAGCGCCGTGCGCGAAGACATTGAACGGGTAGCAGCACGACTGGCTTCGCAGCTGAGGCCGCAGGAACAGGCGTTGTTTGATGTGTACCTGCGCATGCTCAGCGATGAAGCCCTGCCGGATGAAGTGAACGGTAAAATTCGCGAAGGTAACTGGGCCCAGGGATCGCTAAAACAGGTTGTGCAACAGTACGTGCGCAATTTCGAGATGATGGATGATCATTATCTGCAGGAGCGGGCGGTAGACGTGCGCGACCTGGGTCGGCGTTTGTTGTCACACCTGCAGGAAGGCGAGCAAGCCGGCCTGGAATACCCCGAACGCACCGTATTGGTGAGTGAAGAGATCACCCCCGCTATGCTGGGCGAAGTGCCCAAGGGCCAGTTGGTGGGATTGGTTTCGGTGAAAGGCTCCAGCCACTCCCACGTGGCCATTCTGGCTCGCGCCATGGGCATACCCACGGTGATGGGGCTGGTTGACATACCGGTGAATCAGCTCGACGGCAAGGAACTGGTGGTCGACGGCTTCGAAGGCCAGATCTTCGCGTCGCCATCGGCGGAATTGCGCGCTTATTTTCAGGTTATCTGCGACGAAGAAAACGAGCTGATTCGCGGCCTCGAAGCCCTGCGCGATTTGCCTTGTGAAACCACCGACCATCACCGGGTATCCATGCTGGTAAACACCGGATTGATGACTGACGTGGTGCGGTCGCTGAATCACGGCGCCGAAGGCATTGGCCTGTACCGCACGGAAGTGCCGTTCATGATTAAAGATCGCTTTCCTTCGGAACAGGAACAGCGTGAATACTACCGCGAGCAGTTGGAAGCCTTTGCGCCTAACCCGGTGACCATGCGCACCCTGGATATCGGCGGCGACAAGTGCCTGACGTATTTCCCCATCCACGAGGAAAATCCGTTTCTGGGCTGGCGTGGCATACGGGTCACCCTGGACCACCCGGAGATTTTCCAACTACAGGTGCGGGCGATGATGAAGGCCAGCGAAGGCCTGAACAATTTGCAGATTATGCTGCCAATGATCAGCAATATTTCCGAAGTGGAAGAGTCTCTTCATCTGATTTACCGCGTATATCACGAAGTGCGCGAAGACGGTTACAACATCCACATGCCAAAAGTGGGCGTAATGATCGAAGTGCCGGCAGCGGTCTATCAGATACGCGAACTGGCCGACCGGGTGGATTTCCTGTCGGTGGGTACTAACGATCTGACCCAGTATTTGCTGGCGGTAGATCGTAATAATCCCCGTGTGGCCCAGCTGTACCATTCTTACCATCCTGCTGTGCTGCAGGCGCTGGTGCGTATTGCCCAGGACGCCCATGCTGTGGGCAAACCGGTGGGGGTGTGTGGCGAATTGGCGGGCGACCCGGGCGGCGCCGTATTGCTGATGGCCATGGGCTACGATTCACTGTCGATGAACGCAGCCAGCCTGCCAAAAGTGAAATCGGTGATTCGCAGTGTCAGCCTTGAGTGGGCGAACAATCTGTTGCAAGACATCCTGCTGCTGGATTCGCCCCATGTGATCAAAAGCTGTGTTGACCTGGCGTTGCGCAATGCCGGATTTGGACGCTATATGCGGCCCGGAAAATCCACGGGCAAAACCTTGGCAGAGGTAGCTTCGGCATCCGCCTGAATAACTCGATAAGGCCAAACCATGAGTAACGGCAAACTGACAAAAAAACCGAAGCCGGCGAATGCAAACGGCAGCAAAAAGCCCCGAATCGGTCTGGCGTTAGGCGGTGGCGGCCCGATTGGCGGCATTTATGAAATAGGTGCACTGAGGGCGCTTGACGAAGCTCTGGAAGGGCTGGACTTCAACGATCTGGATGTTTACGTAGGGGTGAACTCGGGGTCGTTTGTGGCGGCTCATCTGGTGAACCAGGTAACCACTGCCCAGCTGTGTCGAATTTTTGTGCGCAACGAATCCGAATTGCACCCGTTTCATCCCGGTGTTTTTTACCGCCCGGCCTTCGCTGAAATGGGCCGCCGTTTACTGGCCATACCCGGGCTGATTACCACCGCGTTCACCCGCTTCTTTCACAATCCCTACGATCAGAGCCTGCTGGAAGCCTTGACCATTTTGGCCCAGGCCGCACCCGCCGGGCTGTTCAATAATGAAGGCTTGCACCATTACTTAAGGCGCGCATTCACCATGCTGGGCCGCACCAACGATTTCCGCCAACTCAAGCGCCAGCTGTTCATTGTGGCCGCCGATGTGGAAAGTTCGAAGTCGGTGTGTTTTGGTGCGCCGGGGTTTGATGCCGTGCCCATCTCCAAAGCTATTCAGGCCAGTACGGCTTCGGCGGGAATTTACGTACCGGTGGAAATAGACGGCCATTACTACGTCGATGGAACCTTACGCAAAGGCCTTCACGCCTCGGTAGCGTTTGATCATCAGGCTGACTTGGTGCTGGCAATCAATCCCCAGGTACCGCTAGACGCCACTGCCGCCATGAAAGCCGGTACCTTGGCAGCCGGCGAGATGACCCGCTCTGGTATGCCCAATGTGCTGGCGCAAACGTACCGCACCATGGTGCATTCGCGCATGCAGTCCGGGATAGACCGTTACGCTCAGGACTATCCAGATAAAGACATTGTGCTGTTTGAACCCAGCAGTGACGACGCCCTTCTGTTTGGCGCCCATGTGTTCAGTTTTGAATCGCGGCGTTTGCTGTGCGAACACGCCTATCAGGCTACTCGACGCGATTTGCGCCTTCGCGCCGCAGAACTGGAACCCAAATTGGCGAAATACGGCATTGCCCTGCGCCACGACTATCTGAATGACGCAGATCGCACGGTCAGCACCAGTCTGTTTGGCGAGCCACCACAGGCCACGTTAAAGGCAAAAACGCAGACACAAAAAAGCCGGCTGGCGGCCGGCTTGCAAAGCGTTAACGGGCAAGCAGAAAAGGCTCGGTCCTGATAGTGCGCGACCAGAACGCATTCTTGCCCTGGTCGCGGCTTTCGCTATCGCCCGCTACAAAATGTAGCGGCTTAAATCTTCGTCTTCCGCCAATTTACCCAGTTTCTCCTCGACGTACTCGGCAGTGACTTCGAACTCTTCCGTGATCTTGTCGCCGGCATCGAATGACAGGCTTTCCAACAGTCTTTCCAACATGGTGTGTAAACGCCGTGCGCCGATATTTTCGGTGTTCTCGTTCACTTTCCACGCCACTTCTGCCAAGCGGGTGATGGCGTCGTCGGTAAAGCTGAGCTTCAGGCCTTCGGCGCCCATCAATGCTTCGTACTGCTGCACCAGCGAGGCATCCGGCTCTGTCAGAATGCGCTTGAAATCGTTTGGCGTTAGCGCATGCAGTTCTACGCGAATCGGCAGGCGGCCCTGCAGCTCTGGAATCAGATCTGACGGTTTGGTTAGGTGGAAAGCGCCAGAGGCAATAAAAAGGATGTGATCGGTGCGAATAGCGCCGTACTTGGTGGTGACTGTGCTGCCTTCAATCAGCGGCAAAAGGTCACGCTGTACGCCCTCGCGGGATACATCCGAGGAGGCGTTTTCAGAGCGCTTGGCCACTTTGTCGATTTCATCCAGAAACACGATGCCGTTTTGCTCAACAGCCTGTACCGCTTTCTGTTTGATTTCTTCTTCGTTCACCAGCTTGGCGGCTTCTTCGTCTTTCACCCGGCGCAGGGCATCCGCCACCCGCATCTTGCGGGTTTTGCGCTTGTCCTGGGACATGTTGGCAAACATGCTTTGCAGCTGATTGGTCATTTCTTCCATGCCCGGCGGCGCCATGATTTCAACGTTGGCGCTGCTGTTGCGCAGATCAATCTCAATTTCTTTGTCGTCTAGCTCGCCTTCCCGCAGTTTTTTACGGAACATCTGGCGGGTGGCAGATTCTTCCTGCGGCTTGCTGTCTTCTTTGAAATCCCGTGCCGGTGGCAACAGGGCGTCTAGAATGCGATCTTCCGCGGCGTCTAGAGCGCTGTTTTCGTGGCGCTTCATTTCCTGTTCACGCAGCATTTTCACGGCCATGTCAGCCAGGTCGCGAATGATGGAGTCAACATCGCGACCGACGTAACCCACCTCGGTGAACTTGGTGGCTTCCACTTTCAAAAAGGGGGCGTCTGCCAGTTTGGCCAGGCGCCGGGCAATTTCGGTTTTACCAACACCGGTGGGGCCAATCATTAGAATGTTTTTGGGGCTGATTTCTTCACGCAGCTCGTCGCTAAGTTGCATACGGCGCCAGCGATTGCGCAGGGCTATGGCCACCGCACGTTTAGCTTCCTGCTGGCCAACGATGTGTTTGTCCAGTTCGAGGACAATTTCTCTGGGAGTCAGTGCAGACATGATCGCTCCGGATTAATCGTTGGCAGAAAGCACTTCAATGGTGCGATTCTGGTTGGTGTAAATGCAGATGTCAGCCGCTATGATCAGGCCTTTTTCGGTAATCTCGCGGGCACTCATGTTGGTGTTCTCTAACAGCGCGCGGGCAGATGCCTGGGCGAAAGGGCCGCCGGAACCAATAGCAATCAGGCCCATTTCAGGCTCTATAACATCGCCGTTACCGGTGATGATGAGTGAGGCGGTTTTGTCGGCCACCGCCAGCAGGGCCTCCAGTTTTCGTAACGCGCGGTCTGATCGCCAGTCTTTGGCCAACTCCACCGCGGCGCGGGTTAGGTTGCCCTGGTGTTTTTCCAGCTGCGCTTCGAAGCGCTCGAACAGGGTGAACGCATCGGCGGTACCCCCGGCAAAGCCCGCTAAGACCTGGCCGTTGTACAAACGGCGCACTTTGCGGGCGTTGCCCTTCATGACGGTGTTGCCAAGGGACACCTGGCCGTCACCGCCCATGGTGACTTCGTCGTCGCGGCGTACGGAAAGTATGGTGGTCATGTGGGCTCCAGTTGCCTGATCGAATGTGTTAGCGCAGTTATGGAGGCAGCGCCGTGATTTTCAAGGCAGAACGTTCAGCGCTCAGTGTTAGATTTACGCACCGGAAGCAAAAGAGACTAGCCCTTTTTGGGGATTTTCCGCACCAGTGGCTGAATTCTGATAGACACCAACTTGTCTATAGCAGCGTTCATGTGACTGCGGGAGGTAAATGGGCCTACATTCACCCGATACCAGACATTACCTTCCTCCATATCGACTTTTTGCACCGCTGCGCGCAAACCCTGGAAAGCGATTTCGGCGCGCTGTCGTTCGGCGTCTTCGGCCTTGCGAAACGAACCGGACTGCAGCAGGTAATCGACTTGCGGGCGGCCTGGGCCAGGCGTGTATTCGTCCACCGTGGACGGCATTATCTCGGTTTCTGGCAGCATTTCGTAAAAACGGAATTGGGGTTTGGCGATTTCCGGTTGTATCAGCGCCGGCGTTTTAGCCGGTGCCTTCTGCACATTGGGCGCCGCGTCTTTGGCAAGTGCCTCGCTGCCAGGCAAGTTGTTCAGGTACACAATAAAGCCGATAAAACCGCCCACAGCCGCCAGTGCCAATACCGATTTCATCGACAGGCGACCGTGTTGAGCTCGCGCCGGAGCCGCGGCTTTCGACGCCCGGGTGCGGGCAGGTCGGCCAGGCTTGCCCGGCTTTTGACGAGGCGTAGTAGCCTGGTTAGGTGACGATTTGCGGGCGTAGTCTCGCGGCATTTTTTTGATTACATCTCTTCCGGAGCGCGAACGCCCAGCAGGCCTAAGCCATTTTCGATGACCTGGCGTACGGCCAGGTACAGGCTGATGCGGGCATCGCGCAGGGCGGTGTCTTCAATCAGCACCTTGTGGGCGTTGTAATAGCTGTGGAATAGGCCGGCCAATTCCCGCAGGTACTGGCTCAGGGTGTGGGGCTCGCGCTGGGCAGCGGCGCTGGCAACCAGCTCTGGATATTTTGCCAGCTGGTTGGCCAGTTCTTTTTCTTCATCCAGCGTCAGCAGAGTCAGGTCGCCTGCGCATTCGTGACGGCCACGCTGCACGCCTTCGACAGTCAGCTTGCGCAACACGCTGCAAATGCGGGCGTGAGCATACTGGATGTAATACACCGGGTTCTCGTTGGTTTGCGAGCGTGCAAGATCAATGTCAAAGGTCAGCTGGGAATCCACTCGCCGTGCGGCCAGGAAGAAACGGGTGGCGTCGCGACCTACTTCTTCAATCAGGTCGCTAAGGGTGACATAGCTGCCTGCGCGCTTGGAGATTTTCACCTCTTCACCGCCACGGGTTACCATCACCATCTGGTGCAGCACATAGTCTGGCCAATCTTCTGGAATACCGATATTTAACGCCTGCAAACCGGCGCGAACGCGGGTAACGGTTGAATGGTGGTCGGCACCCTGTTCGTTAATAACCGTGCTAAAACCGCGCTGCCACTTGTCCAGATGATAAGCAACATCTGGCACAAAGTAGGTGTAGCCACCGTCGGTTTTGCGCATAACCCGGTCTTTGTCGTCGCCAAATTCGGTGGTTTTCAGCCACAGGGCGCCGCCGTCTTCGTAGGTGTAGCCATTTTCCTGCAGGCGCTTTACGGTAGCCTCAACTTTGCCGTCGTTGTACAGCGAAGATTCCAGGAAATACACGTCGAACTCGACGCCAAAGGCTTTCAGGTCAAGGTCTTGCTCGCGGCGCAGATAAGCCACGGCAAAATCCGTGATGGCTTCAAGGTTGTCCGGCTCGGCCTGGCCGGTCACCGAGCGGTCGTCCGCTGTAATCGTCTTTCCGGCCAGATAGGCCTCGGCCACGTCGGCAATATAGTCGCCGCGGTAACCATTTTCTGGCCAGCTTTCGTGATCCGGTGTCAGGCCTTTTACCCGGGCTTGAACGGATAACCCCAGGTTGTTGATTTGGGCGCCCGCGTCGTTGTAATAAAACTCGCGGGTAACTTGGTATCCGTTAGCATCCAACAGCCGACAAATGCAGTCACCGATTGCAGCGCCACGGCCGTGGCCCACATGCAAAGGGCCGGTGGGGTTGGCGGAAACAAATTCCACCTGTACTTTTTCGCCCCTGCCACTGTGGTTGCGGCCAAAGTTTTCAGCTTGTTCCAGTGCCGTATTCACAACGCCAAAGGCACTGGCCGTACTCATGAAAAAGTTGATAAAACCGGGCCCGGCAATCTCCACTTTGTCGACCGCTGCACTGGCCGGCAAGTTGGCCACCAGGGCTTCCGCCAGCTTGCGCGGCGCACAGCCGGCAGACTTGGCTGCCACCAGCGCAATGTTACACGCGTAATCGCCGTGGGATTTGTCTTTGGTGTTGCCAATCTGTGGCGCAAAGCTTTGATCTGCTGGCAAAACGCCTTCAGATTGCAGCGCCGCCAGGGCAGACTGAAGCAGGTCGGAAACGGTCTCTTTCATGCTGTCGGGTAGCTCGTCGGTATGGAGTTGGTAATGAGGCAGGGTGCCCACAAAATCGATGGGTAGTTTTATCGTAGAAAGTAGAAGTCTTCTCAAATGAATGGCCGCCTTCAGAAAGTGCCGAAGGCGGCAAAATTTATCAATCGTTGATATCAATCGATGATATGTAGGGGTTTCCACCGTAAGGCTCTGGTGGAGTAACCTCAACTGTTAGGGTGCTATTTGGCGTTACGCTACCGTCTTCAACAGTAATGCACTGAGTTACCGGTGTTTCCCTGTAGGAATTGGTTGTCTCAAAAGAACTAGGGCCAATAATAGTACCGCTTGTTAGTGAAAATGCAATATTTGTGCCGCCAGGAGGTGGGCCCTTGATTTCTATATTTTGGCTATTTTGAAACACGCCCGCAACCTCTACACAGATAGCTTCCCCGGCGATCGCTGGATCGGTGTTGTGAACAATGTCAATAAGGTCGCTAGTCATGAACAATTTTGCAGTCTGTGAAATTTCAAGTAACGATGTTGTGCAGTTTGTCGCTGTATCGGCGCAGGCTGTTCCGTTGTAAATGTTGTTCTTTGGATCGTATCTGCCGTTATCGTTGTAATCGAAATACTCTTCGTCAATATCGCGTTTGCCATCACGATTTCGATCCAGAAAAGTTTCGCCTTTATCATCATCTGTTAGATCGAAACTGTCGTCAGCCTTGATGTATTTTCCATCACTGTTCAGATCCCTAAAGCTCTCTTCGCCAACAGTGCGAGCGAGAATCAGAACAACTCCATCATCCGTTCTCGGATTTTGGCTAATCCAAGTCACTGTGCAAACACCATCCTGAAGCGTGCACTCACTCTGAACAGATCCTCCACTTGTTACAAAGTTAACAATTGCATCGCTGATTCGATTGTTGTTTCTGTCGGCGGCACGAATGAAAATGGGGACCTCTACACCATCATAATTCCTTGCGTTGGGTAGAAAATTATCAGCAACTGAGATAGAAAAGCTATTTTGATCGGGAATTGTGGCGCTGATAGATATCGGCGCAGATGTGGTTTGAATAGGGCTGCCGTTTTCTGGTGTGTAGGTCGCTGTGACACTTACCACTGTTGCGACCGAGCCGGCATTGACGCGTGTCGTAGCTAAGCCTTTTTCGTCACTATTCGTTTCATTTTGGGAGAGGGTAGTTCCACCCAGCGTGGTTGACAGAGAAAAAACGATTTTTTCGCCAGTTGTAATCGGTTTCCCTGTTTTATCCGTCAGTTTAAATGTTACTGCCGAAACGCTCGGCCTCGAACTGTTGGAACTTCCGCTCAAGGCAATCGAATCGGGTGTTACGCTAACAAATTCAAGTTCGCCAATTTCCGGTGCCGCTACCGTAATATTTACTATGGCCTCGCTACTGCCATCGCTGAGCCTGGCGGTTATAACATCCGGGCCAGCGCAACCGGCTTCATAAGTCGTGCTGAACGAGCCAGAAATCGTAGATATAGGGGTGTCGAAAACGGCGTTTTCACATCGGGATGAGATAGATACTGACGTTTCTTCAGTGTTGTAAATTTTGAAGCCGTCTGCGGCATTTACGACGTTAAATTCGAGGCGGGTGGAGCCTCCGGCAGAAAGCGATGTGGCGGAGGCTTTGATTTGGCCTTCCTGGAATGATGAAGAAGCACCATCGCCCGTTCCCAGTTTAAGTGCGACTTCTTGGTCAACGTTGCCACCGTTGCCACCACCATTTTCAGTATCTACCAAAGGCGTAGAGTCACCTCCACCTCCACCTCCGCAAGCTGCCAACAGCAATGCAAGCGACAATGCTGGCACACGTGCAAGAATTTTCCCTGACATTATTCTCTCCAGTTCGCTACAGCAAAGCTGCTGTTCCGGCGTCACCTTGGCCTCTGTTGAGCGCTACAGGATGTGGCTCGGATATTTTTAAGTTTTTGATATACCGTCGGTGAAATTCTAGCATAGCTTTTGTCGCTAAAATTGCGATCGCAGTTTCTTTTTCTATTTCTTTTCAAATGTGTGAGTCACGGCTAAATTCGGTACATTTAACCGGTCTCCTGCGGGTCTACGTCGATCATCCAGCGGCTGCCGGAGGGTTGTTTTTGTTGATCCAGATGCAGGCAAACGTCGGCGAGGGTTTTGTTCAGGCGCTTGCGGTTATCAGCGTTTATGACCAATTGGGCGCGGTAGCGGTCGGCGCGACGGGCAATTAACGCTGGCAGTGGGCCCCAGATTTCCAGGCCCGGAGCCTGTGCCAGGGGTTTTACGGTATCCAGTATCTGCAGGCTTTTTTCCATGGTGTCGGCTTCGGCGCGGAATATGGCCATAGCGCGGTAAGGCGGCAGCTGACCGTCTTCGCGCTCGGCTAAAAGCTGTTCGGCCATATCCCCGTAGCGGCCCGTACAAAGTGTTCTTAACAGTGGATGGTCGCTATGGCAGGTCTGCACCAGCACGGTGCCGGGCTTGTCGCCGCGACCCGCACGGCCGCTGACTTGCAGCAGGGTTTGTAGAAGTTGTTCAGGGGCGCGGAAGTCCACGCTGAACAGGCCACCGTCGGCGTTTATAACCACCACCAGCGTTACGTTGGCAAAATCGTGGCCTTTGGCCAGCATTTGAGTACCCACCAGAATGCAGGGCTCGCCGGTGTTTACGGTTTTCAGAATGGCTTGGATGCTGCCTTTACGTTGGGTGCTGTCGCGGTCAACCCGCACCACCGGGGTGTCAGGGAAGGCGGTGGTCAGTATGTCTTCGCTGCGTTCGGTGCCTTGGCCGACAGGCTTGAACGCATCACTTTGGCACTTCGGGCACTGGGTCGTTGCGGCGGCTTGAAAGTCGCAGTGGTGGCAACGCATGGCGTTGTCGCGGCGGTGGTAGGTCAGGCGGGTGTCGCAGCGCGGGCACTCCACCATGTGGCCGCAGTCAAAGCACATCATCACCGGCGCGAAGCCGCGGCGATTCACATACACCAGCACCTGTTCGCCGTGGTCCAGAACCTGCTTGATTGCGTTAAGGGCGGGGCGCGACAGGCCGCCTTCTAAAGGCCGGCTGCGAATGTCCAGCAGTTTTATTTGCGGTGGTCTGGCGTTGCCGGCTCGCTCCTCCAGTGTGGCCAAGGTGTATTTTCCCAGCTGCGCGTTGTGCCACGATTCCAACGAGGGCGTGGCCGAGCCGAGTATCACCGGGCATTTATTCAGGTGGGCGCGGTATACCGCAAGGTCGCGCGCTGAATAGCGAAAGCCATCGCCTTGTTTATAGGAGCTATCGTGCTCTTCGTCCACAATCAGCGTGCGCAGACCGGTAAAAGGCAATAACACCGCCGAACGGGTACCAATGAGTATGACAGGTTCGCCGTGGCGTATTTTCAACCAGGTGTCGAGGCGTTCGCTGTCGTTCAGTGCCGAATGCCACACCACAATTCGCTGGCCAAAATAGCGCTGGAAGCGGGCCACGGTTTGCGGTGTCAGGTTTATTTCTGGCACCAGCACCAGGGCCTGATCCTGTTCACTCAAATGTTGCTTTAAATAGTGCAGGTAGATTTCTGTTTTACCGCTACCAGTGATGCCGTACAAAAGGCAGGCGCTAAAGCCCTGGGCCGGTTCTGGAAGCTGTGCTGCGGTATCTGTTTGCGCCGGTGATAACGTAGGTGCTGCAAAACTCTCTGTGGGTGTTGTTGCCAGCACGGGCTCGGTGGCTTCAATCAGCTGCTTTTGTTCCAGGGTCTTCAGCTGGCTGCGATTAAAGCCGGCGCTTAAGATGGCGCTTGTGGCAGCGCCTTGGGAATACTGCAAAAGCCAGGCTAGCAAGGCTTTTTGACGGTGGGCTTGGGGTGGCAGCTCCGCACCGCTGCTGCGGGCTCGCCACCAGGCCTCGGTTTTGCGCAATGCTGGTCGGCCGCGCCTGAGCGCTGGCGGTAAGGCCGTAAACAGGCATTCACCCAACGGGTGTTGGTAATAGTCGCTGGCCCAGCTCAGCAGTCGCAGTGTTTCCTTTGGCAGCGCAGGCCAGTCTTCCATAGCACTTCGAACCGGCTTCAGTGATACCCCGGGCGGCGGGGTTACGCCAACCGCAGTGACCAGTCCGGTTATCTGTTGGCGGCCAAAGGGAACCTGCACCCGCTGGCCGGGTTGAAGGCTGAGGCCGGAGCCAAGGGTGTAGTCAAACAGCCGCCGCAGCGGGCGATTCATGGCGATGCGTACAACTCTGGTCACGGGTTTTGCGCATTTAGATGGAAGCTATGTCTGGCAGGCGCTGCAGTGGCTATTGGTGTCACGGTATGTTCGTATCCTTGTGCAAGTGCCAGTTGCGGCGGCCTGCGCCGGTGGGCATGGGAATTCAGCAGTGTGGCGCTTGCCTGGGTGGCAGTTTGCAAGTAATATTCGCGCTCTGTTGGACAGGGTCGATTGTGCCCCGTCTTTCTTATTGATTCAAATATGCGGTGCCTGGCATACGGAATATTCTTCGGAACAGCCGTAATCGTGACCAGGTGGCGGCATAACCTGACGAGGTTCGCCATGAAAGAAGGTATCCACCCTAAGTACGACAACATCACCGCTACCTGTTCTTGCGGTAATGTGATCCATACCCGTTCTACCGTTGGTAAGGATCTGCAGTTAGACGTGTGTTCACAGTGCCACCCGTTCTATACCGGCAAGCAGAAAGTTATGGATGCCGGCGGCCGTATTGACCGTTTCCAGAAGCGTTTTGGCAGCCGTATTGTTGGCAAGAAAGAAGATTAATGCCAGCGAATTGCAAAAAAGCGCCTTCGGGCGCTTTTTTTTGTTCTAAAAAATGACAGAGCTCGCTTGTGTGGCCGAACATACGCAATAAGACGTATTGACGATTTAACGGATGGTGGGATTGCCCTTGTCGTTTTCTACGGCGCGGGCCATAATGCTGCCCCGCTATAAGTATATTTGTAACTGAGTATGGCGGCTTTACACCCTTAAACGTGACAAACGGAATAGTGGCAATGTCTCAAGATCTGAAAGAAGCAGCCCTTGAATATCACGCCAAGCCGCGGCCTGGCAAGCTGAGTGTAGAAATCAGCAAGCCCACAAAAACAGCCCGCGATCTTGCACTGGCCTACAGTCCCGGGGTTGCCGAACCGGTTCGCGAAATCGCTCGTGACCCCGAAAACGCCTACAAATACACCATGAAAGGCAATCTGGTGGCGGTTATTACGGACGGCACCGCGATTTTGGGCCTGGGTAATCTTGGCCCATTGGCCAGCAAGCCGGTAATGGAAGGTAAAGGCCTTCTTTTCAAGCGCTTTGCCGGTATTGATGTATTTGATATTGAAGTCAATTCTGAAAGCCCTCAGGCTTTTATTGAAACTGTTGAGCGCATTGCCGATACCTTTGGCGGCATTAACCTTGAAGACATCAAAGCGCCTGAGTGTTTTGAAATCGAGCGCGCGTTGATTGAAAAGTGCAGCATACCTGTATTCCACGACGACCAGCACGGTACCGCCATTGTAACGGCCGCCGGCATGCTCAACGCGTTAGAACTTCAGGGCAAGAAAATCGAAGAAGCCACCATTGTGTGTCTGGGTGCCGGCGCTGCCGCCATTGCCTGCATGAAGTTGTTGATCAGCTGTGGTGTGCGTTCCGAGAATATCTTTATGCTGGACCGCAAGGGTGTGATCCACTCTGGCCGCGACGATCTGAACCAGTACAAGGCAATGTTCGCCAACGACACTGACAAGCGTACTCTGGACGATGCCATCGACGGCGCCGATGTGTTTGTGGGTTTGTCGGGCCCGGACTTGCTGAGCGGTGAACAGCTCAAGAAAATGGCACCTAACCCGGTTGTGTTCGCCTGTTCAAATCCGGATCCGGAAATTGACCCGGCGATTGCTAACGCAGTGCGCGATGACCTGATCATGGCCACGGGCCGCTCAGATTACCCTAACCAGGTGAACAACGTGCTGGGCTTCCCCTTCATTTTCCGTGGCGCTCTGGATGTTCGTGCCACCGTGATTAACGAAGAGATGAAGATTGCTGCGGTAAACGCGATCCGCGAACTGGCCAAAGAGCCGGTGCCTCAGGAAATCTGCGAAGCCTACGGCGCTGACAGCTTCGAATTTGGTAGAAACTACATCATTCCAAAGCCGATGGACGTGCGTTTGCTGGAAGTAGTTCCAGCGGCTGTTGCTCGTGCGGCGGTTGACAGCGGTGTAGCTCGTAACCCGTACCCGGCGCATTACCCGCTTAAATCCATGGACGATATTATTTAATCGACCAAACGGTTAGTGAATAGAAAACCGGCGGTGCCTGTTAAATGCAGGCTCCGCCGGTTTTTTTGTGGGCGCTCGGTTCGCTATTTTGATTGGCGGCAATTAGGCCAATCGCAACCCGTTGCCTAGAACAGCTGCCGCGAAATATCGTCGGTGTCGCCCGTTCCCAATCCGCCGCGTTCTTCTGCGCTGATGGCCTCGGGTTCGTCCTCTTCACGGAACAGCTCAAATAGGCCTTCTTCGCCGGGGCGGGCGCGCCTGCCGGTTTCTGCATTAATGCGCACATTCACAATGCCATTGGGGCGCGGCATATTCGCAGAGGGCGTCTGGTCCAGAGCGACTTTCATGTAGTCGATCCAGATGGGTAGGGCGGTGCTGGCGCCAAATTCGTTCCGGCCCAAGGGTGCTGGCTGGTCAAAGCCGACCCAGGCAATAACCGCCTGCTGATAGTTGAAGCCGGCAAACCAGGTGTCTATCTGTTCGTTGGTGGTGCCGGTTTTGCCGGCAAGATCGTCCCTGTTCAGGGCGCTGGCACGGCGGCCGGTGCCCAGTTTGATTACATCGCGCATCATAGAATGCAAAATGTACACTGAGCGCTCGTCGGCCAGTCTTGGCATCAGTCGGGCCGGCGCTTGTACGACGCTTCCCAAAGGCTCGTCGCTCAGTTCGGTTACGATGAAGTCGTCGTTTGTGTCACCGCTGTTGTCCGTGTCCTGCAAGCCAATTTCTTCTATTTCGACGGCGTTACCGCAGTTGCTGTCGCAAAGAATCACGTCGGGTGCTTTGTAGACGACGGTGCCGCGCGCGTCTTCAATTCGGCGGATCAGGAAAGGCTCTACGTCATAACCACCATTAGCAATAACGGCCATGCCTCGTGCCAGTTCCATCGGCGAAAGCAAGCCACTGCCCAGTGCCAGCGATAAATTAGCGGGCATGTCTGCAGTGGGCACTTTTAACTTTTCGAGGTAAGCCAGCATTGGTTGAATGCCCAGGTCGCGTAGCAAGCGAACAGACACCAGGTTGCGTGAGCGGTAGAGGGCTTCGCGTAGGCGTGTGGGGCCGTAGAACTGGCCGGATGAATTTTGCGGGCGCCAGGCTGTTTCTTGGCCGTTCTCTTCCAGTACGATGGGCGAGTCGTTAATCAGCGTCGCCGGGGTAAATCCAGATTCCAGAGCGTTCAGGTAGAGAAACGGCTTAAACGTGGAGCCGGGCTGACGCTTTGCTTGGATGGCTCGGTTGTATTTGCTTTGCCCGAAGCTATAGCCGCCGCTCAGCGCTTCAATGGCACCGGTTTCTGCGGTTAAGGCTATTAGTGCGCCTTCAACTCGCGGCACCTGATATAGCGCTACGTTTTGCACGACGTCAGTGAGGGGTTGTTTTTGGCCGTCGTCGGTGGGTCGGGGGGCGGCTTTATTCAGCGCCTTCACATAAATCACATCGCCAGGGCTGAGTACGTCTGACGGTTTTTTTGGCGCTGGGCCGGTCAGGTTTTCAGTGCGGTAACGCTGAGCCCACGTCATGGTGTTTAACGTCATGGTCACGGGGCCAAGAAAACGGGCGTGCAGCGCGGCCGTGCCGTTATTATCGTCAATTTTCAACACCACGGCAGGAATCAGCGGCCCGGTTTTAGGGTAAGGGCGCAGGGCTGTGGCGAGCTCGTTGGCGTCCAACGATTGGGTGTCAATGGTCCCTACCGCACCGCGAAACCCGTGACGGCGATCATAGGCTTCCAGCCCCTGGCGCAGGGCGTCAGTGGCAGTTTGCTGTTTTACGCTGTCAACGGTCAGGGTCACCGAGTAGCCATCGGTGTAGGCGTTATCGCCAAAGCGCCGAACCATCTCAGAGCGGGCCATTTCGGCGACGTAACCGGCGTCTACTTCGGTTTCGGTGGCGTTGTAGGTGGCTGTCAATTCGGCATTAACGGCTTGTTCATAGTCGTCCTGAGAAATCATCTCAAGCTCTTTCATGCGCCCCAATATCCAGTTTCGCCTTGCTAGAGCGCCGCTTGGATTTGCCAGGGGATTAAACGCTGACGGTGCCTTTGGCAGGCCGGCGAGCATAGCCATCTGGGCCAGCGTTAATTCGCTCACGGGTTTGTTGTAGTAAACCTGGCTGGCGGCAGCAATACCGTAGGCGCGGTTGCCTAAATAGATCTTGTTGAGGTACAGCTCAAGTATCGTGTTTTTGTCTAGCTCACGTTCAATTTGTAGGGCCAGTAAAATCTCGTTGAATTTACGAATGAACGTGCGATCCCGCGACAAAAAGTAGTTTTTTGCCACCTGCATGGTGATAGTGCTGCCTCCGGACTGTATGTGGCCGGTAGAGGCCAGTTCCAGTGCGGCTCGCGCCAGGCCTCTTATGTCCACGCCGAAGTGCTCATAAAAACGGGCGTCCTCTGCAGCAAGAAATGCCTGCAGTTGGAGCTCGGGAACTTGCTTGATTGTGACGGGTGTCCTTCTCTTTTCGCCAAATTCTGCTATTAATTTGCCGTCCTGACTGAATATCCGCAGCGGTGTTTGAAGCTTTATATCAAACAACTGCTCGGCGGCGGGCAGGCCCGGCCGAAGATACAAATAGAAGCCGGAACCGAGGACGAGGGCAACACTCAGTCCGGTTAGAAAAAGCCAGATGAAAAGGCGAGAAGTACGCATCAAATAGGACATTTTTTTCTGACAACAGTTGGATATAGGTCTATGATTTGAACCATTGCATGAGGAAGGGAGACTACTTCGCTGATACAAAAGCCCTGCGTTAAGAAGAATAGGGATTGTAATCGGAAAACAGAAGAATTTCTCTTAAATAAAAAACATACAAAGTACATAACCGGCTGCAATTAACCAGTTATAGGGTGAGCGCGTGTTTGGATCTTTCGGGAAGAAATCCAGTGCTGTGCTGGGCTTGGACATAAGCTCAAGCTCGGTCAAGCTTTTGGAATTGTCAAAACAGGGCGACCGCTTTCGGGTTGAAAGTTATGCCGTCGAACCTTTACCTGCAAATGCTGTGGTGGAAAAAAACATCACGGATGTTGAAGCCGTAGGTGACGTGATCAAGCGTGTGGTATCGAAATCCCGCTCCGGCGTCAAGCAAGTGGCCGTTGCCGTGTCCGGTTCCGCGGTGATCACCAAGGTGATCCAGATGGATGGCGGCATCAACGAATTCGAAATGGAAGACCAGATTGCCCTGGAGGCAGACCAATACATTCCTTATCCGCTGGATGAAGTCGCGATTGATTTCGAAGTACAGGGCCCCTCTGAATCGAACCCGGACAAGGTTGATGTGTTGATTGCGGCTTGCCGCAAAGATAACGTTGATGTGCGCCAAGACGCACTGGATATTGCCGGCCTGACCACCAAGGTGGTTGACGTAGAGGCTTATGCCCTCGAGCGTGCCTATCAACTGATTGAATCGCAATTGAACTCCCACGGCGACGATCTGGTTGTGGCGATCATGGATGTGGGCGCTACCATGGCCACGTTGAGCGTGATTGCCGAAGGCAAAACTGTGTATACCCGCGAACAGGTCTTTGGTGGCAAACAATTAACCGAAGAAATCCAGCGTCGCTACGGTTTGTCGCTGGAGGAAGCCGGCCTGGCCAAAAAGCAGGGTGGTTTGCCCGATGACTATGAGGCTGAAGTGCTGAACCCGTTCCGCGAGGCCGTGGTGCAGCAGGTCGCTCGGGCGATGCAGTTCTTTTTTGGCGCCAGCCAGTACAACGCGGTGGATTATGTGGTTTTGGCCGGCGGCACCTCGGCAATTCCCGGGCTTGTTGACATGGTAGAGGAAAAAACAGGCACGCCCACGCTGGTAGCCAATCCGTTCGCGGATATGGCTGTTAGCTCGCGGGTTAATGCGTCGGCGTTGAGTAACGATGCTCCCTCGTTGATGATCGCGTGTGGTCTGGCAATGAGGAGCTTCGACTGATGGCAAGAATCAATCTTCGGCCCTGGCGTGAAGAGCTGCGGGCAGAAAAACAGAAACAGTTTGTGGTGATGCTGCTGGGCGCTGCCATTATTGCTAGCGGCTTGGTGTTTTTGTGGAAAAACAACGTAGACAGCCGCATTGCCTATCAACAATCCCGCAATGCTTATATTCAAACAGCGGCCAGTAAGCTGGATGAGCAGATCAAAGAAATTGAAAGCCTGAAGCGTAAGCGCAACGAGCTGCTGGCACGAATGAAAGTCATTCAGGACTTGCAAGGCAAGCGCCCGGTTATTGTGCGAGTATTCGACGAGCTGGTGCGCACTGTGCCAGATGGCCTGTATTTCAGCGATTTGAAGAAGGTCGGTGATCGCCTGGACTTGGTGGGTATGGCAGAGTCTAACAGTCGGATTTCATCGCTGATGCGGCAGTTTGAAGACTCCGACTGGTTTACCAATCCCAATCTGTCCAACGTGTCGACTGCTGATGCCCGCCGTGCAGGTTACAGCCAGTTCAATCTGTCCGTCAGTCAGCAAACCCCTGGCGTTGAAGGGGAGGAGAAACAATGAGCCTTGCGGACTCGCTGAAAAGCCTGAACGAATTCGATATCAATGATCTGGACATAAACAACGCCGGTATCTGGCCGGCACCGGTCAAAGCCATTGTGCTACTGCTGGTGTTTGGTCTGATTATGGGTGGCGGGTACTGGTTCTTTATAAAAGACCAGTTTGCGCAACTGGACGGGGTAAAAAGTACAGAGCTGGAACTGCGTAAGAATTATGAGAGTAAGGCTTATCAGGTGGCTAACCTCAGCGTGTTCAAAGCGCAGATGGTAGAAATGGAAGAAACCTTCGGTGCGTTGGTGCGTCAATTGCCGAGTGAAACCGAAGTGCCAGGCCTGTTGGAAGACATTACCAATACCGCGCTCGGTAGTGGTCTGGCTCTGCAGGAAGTGAAACTGCAGCCGGAGCAGAAACGGGATTTCTATTCCGAACTGCCTATTAATATCAGGGTTTCGGGCTCTTACCATGAACTGGCAGCGTTTGTTAGCAGCGTGGCGAGCTTGCCGCGTATCGTGACTCTGCATGATTTGACGATTAAACCCATCGGAGCGGACAGCGATCAGCTGGACATGCAGGTTGTTGCCCGTACCTATCGCTACCGGGCCGGAGAATGAGCATGACGGTAAACCATGCCGGAAAAGCCTGTCTGGGCCTGTGCCTGGTATTGTCGCTGACAGCCTGCTCGCAGAGCAGCGGCTTTTCCGATCTCGACGTGTTTATGGAAGAGACCCGCGCAAAACCCCGGGGTTTTGTCGAACCATTGCCGGAGTTCAGCGCTTACGAGGCGTTTAGCTATTCGGCATCAGATCAGCGCTCGCCGTTTGAGCCTCCCATCGACGTGCAGCTGACGATGATCAGCGAGCAGGAACAGCAAGCGATGAGTGACGTAAAACCGGATCTGGACCGGCCGCGAGAAGTGCTGGAAAACTTCGATCTGAAAGAACTGGGTATGGTGGGCACCCTGCGTAACAGCGCAGGCACGCTGTTTGCTTTGTTAAAAGACAGCAGTGGCGGCATTCACCGTATTAACAGCGGCAATTTTGTCGGTAAAAACTACGGTCGAATTGTGGGTGTTGGCGAGACCCGCGTCGAACTGATGGAAATCGTGCCCGATGGCCGTGGCGGATGGGTAGAACGCCCGCGCCAACTGTCGCTGGACGAAGGTGATAGCGATGGAGCGGCACAATAATGAATAACAGCAACATGAATGCACAAAAATGCTTGAAGCCGAGGCTAGCGATGTTCAAAAAACTCAACGTAATTGTCTGTGCGGTAACCGTTGGGTTGTTGTCCAGCCTGGCCAGCGCTGCCACTTTGCAGGATGTGTCGTTTTCATCTTTACCTGGGGATCGGCTGGAAGTGACTTTGCAGTTTGACGGTCCACCGCCTGAACCTACGGGTTACACCATTGAGCGCCCCGCTCGTATTGCGGTAGACCTGAAAGACACCACCAGTGCCCTGGGTGCCCGCAGCTTGCCGTTGGGCAGCGGGAATGCGCAAAGCATGACCGTTGTTGAAACCAACGACCGTACCCGCCTTATTTTCAACCTGATTGAGCTGGTTCCTTACACCACTCAGCGCAATAATAACGCGTTGGTGATGATTATTGGCGGCGATTCCGCAGATTTAGCCAGTGGCGTTTCGGGATCTGACGGTGCCAGCCCTGTTGCTTCGGCAGCGGACGCGGCGCCGGCGTTGGTAGACGTCGATTTTCGTCGCGGTGCACAAGGCGAAGGCCGTGTGGTTGTGCGGCTGGCCAGTACGACGACTCAGGTTGACCTGAGCGAACTGGGCGGAAAAATCAGACTGACCATGCCGGATCTGACTGTGCCCGAGCGCCTGCGTCGCCGTTTAGACGTGACAGATTTTGCCACGCCGGTACAACGGATCGACACCTTTATTGAGGGTGGCGGTGCGGTTATAGAAATTCGTCCGGAAGGCGACTATGACTACATTGCGTACCAGTCTGGCAGCGAATTTACCGTGAGCGTTGAACGGCTCAGCGAGGAAGAAGCAGTAACCCGCCGTGAAGAGAAGTTCCCATATTCCGGCGACAAGCTCTCGCTAAACTTTCAGGACATTGAAGTTCGCTCGGTGCTTCAGCTGATTGCTGACTTTACCGGTTTGAATCTGGTGGCCAGCGATACCGTTGGTGGAAGCATCACGCTGCGCTTGCAGAATGTGCCTTGGGATCAGGCGCTGGATCTCATTTTGAAAACCAAAGGCTTGGATAAGCGCCAGATTGGCAATGTATTACTGGTAGCGCCCGCCGATGAAATCGCCGCTCGTGAACGGCTGGAACTGGAAACAACCAAGCAGATCGCCGAGCTTGCCCCAGTGCGTTTGGACATCATTCAGGTCAATTACGCAAAAGCGGCCGAAGTAGTAGCGTTGGTGCAGGCCGACCAAGAGCTGATTTCAAGCCGCGGTTTCATTTCCTCAGACGACCGAACCAACACCATCAGCGTGCGCGAAACCATTGAAAAACTGGACGAGATCCGTCGCCTGGTGTCCACCTGGGACGTCCCCGTGCGTCAGGTTTCCATTGAAGCCCGGATTGTGCGCGCACAAACCAACGTGGCCGAGAGCCTGGGTGTGAGCTGGGGCGGAGCAGCTTACAGCGTGAGTGGCAACAACGTAATTTCCGTAGGTGGCTCACAATCTGCAGTTGAGGAGGCACGCAACGCTGCGACCGGCGGATCTGGAACGATTACTTTCCCTGGGGCGTTAGCGGTAGATCTGGGCGTTAGCGGCGACGGGGCCTCTTCTTTTGCGATTGGTTTTGGCAGCGATGACTTCCTGGTAGACCTTGAACTGTCTGCGTTGGAAAGTGATGGTAAAGCGGAAATCGTGTCTCAGCCCAGAGTTGTTACAGCGGACCGCCAGACGGCGTCTATCAAATCGGGTCAGGAAATCCCGTATCAGGAAGCCAGCAGCAGCGGCGCCACCAGCACTTCCTTTAAAGAAGCGGTGTTGTCATTGGAGGTAACGCCGCAGATTACACCGGATGACAAAATCATCATGGACCTTGAGGTGACTCAGGACTCCCGTGGCGAAGACACCCCCAGCGGTCCGGCCATCAACACCAACTCGGTGACAACTCAGGTACTGGTCGCCAACGGTGAAACCATTGTTTTGGGCGGTATTTTCGAATCGACCAACACCGAAACCACCACCAAGACACCGTTCTTGGGCGATATTCCCTACCTGGGCAGGTTGTTCAAGCGCACTCAGACTACCGAGCTGCGTAGCGAACTGCTGATTTTCATCACCCCGAAAATCATCAAAAACGACCTGGTTCGTTAAGTTATCCGCAACAAAAAAACCGCCGCCTAAAAACGGCGGTTTTTTTGTGCCTTTGCAACCCCGGCAGAACCGGACATTCATTATAGAATGACGGCCCCTATGCTATTCTGACCGGCTTGAACCTTATTGAGCGGACGTTATGTTGTTGCCCAAGCGAGTTATTCTGGTGGGTCCCATGGGGGCCGGTAAAAGTACCATCGGCCGTATGCTAGCGCGTGAGCTGGGCTACCGCTTTTTGGATACCGACCGAATTATTGAAGAGCGCTGCGGTGCCAATATTCCCTGGATTTTCGATGTAGAGGGTGAAGACGGGTTCCGTCAGCGCGAAACCGCCATGCTGAGCGAGCTGTCTACCGAGGCAGGTATCATTCTTGCGACCGGTGGAGGCGCGGTTATGCGCGACGTAAATCATGAACTGCTGCGCCGTAATTCGGTGATTGTTTATTTGCGCACGTCGGTTGAGCACCAGGTAGAACGCACCCGTAAAGACCGAAATCGTCCGCTGTTGCAAACAGCGGATCCGGAGGCGGTGTTACGCCACCTTTTTGCGATCCGTGATCCTATTTACACCGAATTGGCCACCTTCATCATGTACACGGATCGTAAGAGCCCGCGTTTGGTGGTGCGCCAACTGGTTAATCTGCTGAACCCAAAAACACCCCGTCACATACGCCAGATTCGAAAGGAAGGTCGTCATCATGCCTAAATTACTCCGTGAACTTGAGGTAGACCTGGGCGAACGCAGCTATCCGATACTGATTGGCCAGCAGCTGTTGGGGCAATATGACTTGACGCCTTATGTTGGCGGTTCTCAGGTTATGATTGTGTCTAACCACACCGTGGCGCCGCTTTATCTGGAGCAGGCAAAAGCCTGTTTTGAAGGCAAGCAGGTAGATTCGGTGATTTTGCCGGATGGCGAAAAACACAAAGACTGGCAAACCCTGAACCTGATTTTTGATGCCCTTCTGCAGCACAGGCACAATCGCACGACCACCCTGGTAGCTCTGGGCGGAGGCGTAGTGGGGGACATGACCGGGTTTGCGGCGGCAAGCTACCAGCGCGGCGTAGCGTTCATCCAGATTCCAACAACGCTGCTGTCGCAGGTGGATTCCTCCGTTGGTGGCAAAACCGGCATCAATCACCCCTTGGGTAAAAACATGATAGGGGCCTTTCATCAGCCCCAAGTCGTGCTGATTGACACCGATACCCTGGTGACGCTGCCAGACCGGGAAGTGTGTGCCGGGATGGCGGAAGTCATCAAATACGGTCTGATTCGCGATCTGCCTTTTCTGCACTGGCTGGATCAGAATCTTGAATCTTTGCTTGAAAAGGATCCGCTGCATGTGGCGGAGGCCATCTACCGTTCTTGCGTCTGCAAAGCGGAAGTGGTGGCCATTGATGAACGCGAAGGCGGCCTGAGGGCAATACTCAATCTTGGCCACACCTTCGGCCACGCTATCGAGACGTTCGCCGGCTATGGCAATTGGTTACACGGAGAAGCCGTTGGCACCGGCATGTTGATGGCAGCGGATCTTTCCGCCCGCGAAGGTTTTATCAGTGCTGCCGAATGTCAGCAGATTTACAACCTGATCAGCCGTGCCGGATTGCCGCCGCTGGCGCCTGTAGCCATGCGCCCGGACGACTTCATAGAGCGGATGGCAGTGGATAAAAAGAACGTAGATGGGCAGCTCAGGCTGGTTCTGCTGCAGGCGGTGGGCGAAGCGGTTGTGACCGCCAAAACTGCGCGCAAAAACCTTGAAGCAACCCTGAACGCTTTTTGCCAGCGTTGAACCCAGAGCCCGAGACGATATCGCCATGGTCAACGACGACAATCTGAACAGTCAGGAAGCCGGGGGTCTTTTCCCCCGCCTACAGGAGCGCTTTGGTCTGCGGGCAGACCCTTCCGCGATGGAAGCTCCGTTTTTTACCGGCGCCCAGCGCCAATCTGCCCTTGAATCCTTGCGCCAGATGAGTGGTTTCGGCGATATGGCGGTGTTGGTCAGTGCCCCATCCGGGTTAGGCAAAACCCGGCTGCTGGCAGAACTGGTGCGCAGCGAATCGTCGCGGCTGGAGTTTCATCGCCTGGGTAGTGCCGCATTGGGTAGCCCTCAGGCACTGGTGCGGGATTTGTCTATAGTGGCCCGCGGCCTGGATTTAGAGGCCGGTCCAAAGGCTGCCTTGTCGCAGTTTTTTAAGTGGTCTGAGCAGCGCGCCGGCAAAGGCCAGCGCATGGTACTGCTGATCGATAACGCTGAGCAGGCGCCGGCAGAAGTGCTGAATCTTTTGCTGAATGGTTTTTTGGGCGCCAATCGTAGTTTGGCCGCTTTACCGGTGTTCGCCGGCACGGAAGCGCTGCATGGCTTGATGGAGCTTGCACAACAGGCTTCCGGAAACGTGCACCAGATAACACTGGCACCCCTAAGCCGAGATGAACTGGCGGAATATCTGCAGCCTAGGGTGAAGCTTGCTGGCGGTAATGCCGGTGAGCTGTTAAGCCCGGATCGCTTAAAACAGATTTATACCCGCAGTTTGGGTAACTTTTGCGCGATTCAACGTATAACTCCTACGGTATGGCTGAATATGGCGGGCCGTGTGGCTCCTGAGCGGCACCGTGCCAAGATGCCCTGGCGTACGTTGGTATGGCCGTTACTGGCGCTCGTTTTGCTGGTTGCTTCCTGGTGGTTTGTTTCCCGCCAGTACGACACGGTGAAAAGCGAAGAAGACGCCAACGCTGAGGCACACACGACAGAGCGCGTGCGCAAGAGCATAACCATTGGCCCGGAGGCAGCACCAGAGCAACGCACGGCAGCGCAGCCAACGCCGTCAATGGGTTCGGGCGCACCAGAGCCGGTCATTCCTGTGGATGACTCAAAGCCCAAATTCGAGCGAGAGTCGATGATACAGCCCGAATCCGTCGCGCAGCCAACATCGCGCTCAGGCAGGCAGCTTGCGACAGGCGAAGGCCCCATTGCAGGCACTGACCCCACTGGAAAACAGGTCATTGATAATCCAGAGCCCGAGCCCGAGCCCGAGCCGGCAACGGTAGCTAAAGCTCAACCTGTACCCTCGCCGCGAACGACAGTGGAGGCAGTGCCTGCTCAAGCTGCGTTTACGCCGGCCATGCCGGATCGCTTCGTGTCCTTGCCGCAACGCCGCAGCAGTGGCGGCTGGACCATTCAGCTTGTTGGCGGCAACTTGGAGCAAACCGCATTGAATGTTTTGCGTCGTTATCCGCAAGTAGATTCGATGGTGTATACCCGCGGTGAGCGTAGCGGCAAACAGTGGTTTATGGTGTTTCAGGGCAATTATCCCACTCAGAATGCCGCACAGCAGGCGGCACAAACTCTTCCTCCCGATCTGGTTTCGGGTGTGCCCTGGGTGCGTGAGAACCGGAGTTTGTAGTCCCGAATGGCCAAAAACGACTCGTTTTGGTGCGCCGATGGAATTCTTGGGTTTTCCTGACCCGTGCTGGTGCATAACGTTTAAAATGTAAAAATGCCGTTTGAGCGGCGAATTTTCATCTGAGTAAACTGTCCGACCTATGTTAGAAATATCAGAGAACTATTTGTATGATTTTTAATAGCTCTTTGATAAAAAAAGCTTTTACAGAGAGATTGCGCTTATGACGACTGGCTTGTACCAACTCGGTGAATTCAAAGATAACTGTGGCTTTGGCCTGATTGCTCACACCAAGGGCGAAGCCAGCCATCAATTGCTACAAACCGCCATTGAGTCGCTAACGTGTATGACTCACCGCGGCGGTATTGCCGCCGATGGTAAAACCGGCGATGGGTGCGGCCTGTTGCTGCAAAGCCCGGACAGTTTTCTTCGCAAGGTTGCCCGTGCACAGTTTGGCAAAGAGCCTGGTGATCTGTTCGCTGTGGGCCAAGTGTTTTTGAGCTCTGAAGAAGACCAGGCGGCGGCGGCCAAGGCGGTTCTGGAAAGGCGTCTGTGTGAGCAGGGGCTGGAGGTGATGGGATGGCGCGATGTGCCGGTCGATACTTCTTGCCTGGGCCCCATGGCGCTGGATTGTATGCCACGCATTGAGCAAGTGTTTGTATTGCCTGCGGGCAAACCAGAAAGTGACTTTGCCATCAGCTTGTTTGTTGGTCGCCGCTTTGCCGAGCGTGATCTGGCTGACGACAGCGAATTCTATATTTGCAGTCTGTCGCACCGCACGCTGGCCTATAAAGGCTTGATGATGCCGGCAGACCTGGCGAATTTCTATCGCGATCTGGACGACCCGGATCTGCAGACCGCCATTTGCGTATTCCACCAGCGTTTTTCCACCAATACCATGCCGCGCTGGCCGCTGGCGCAGCCATTCCGTTATCTTGCCCACAACGGCGAGATCAACACCATTGATGGCAACCGTAATTGGGCGATTGCCCGTGCAGCCAAATTCAGCTCGCCGCGCCTGCCGGACCTGAAAACGCTGCAACCTCTGGTTAACCTGACAGGCTCCGATTCATCGAGCATGGACAACATGTTGGAATTGCTGCTGGCAGGCGGTGTCGATCTTTTCCGCGCTGCGCGGATGATGGTGCCGCCGGCATGGCAAAACGTAGACACCATGGACGCAGACCTGCGCGCCTTTTACGAATACAACTCCATGCACATGGAACCCTGGGACGGCCCTGCCGGCCTGGTATTGACCGACGGCCGCTACGCCCTGTGTATGCTTGACCGCAACGGCCTGCGCCCGGCGCGTTGGGTACATACCAAGAACGATTTTCTCACCGTCGCCTCGGAAATCGGTACCTACGGTTACAAGCCGGATGACGTGGTAGCCAAGGGTCGCGTTGGTCCCGGGCAGATGCTGGCCATTGATACAGAAACCGGCGAGATTCTGCACACCCGCGATATCGATCAGCGTCTGAAAACGGCTCAGCCGTATAAACGCTGGCTGCGGGAAAACGCTCTGCGGGTAGAGTCCACACTGCATCAGGATGCCCCGGATTTCGAACTGCTTGGCGCCGACGAGCTTCTGGTGCACCAGAAGATGTTCAACGTGTCATTTGAAGAACGCGATCAGATACTGCGCCCTCTGGGCGAAAATGGCCAGGAAGCAGTGGGTTCCATGGGCGACGACACGCCAATGGCTGTGTTGTCGAGCAAAGTGCGTCACCTGGCGGACTATTTTCGCCAAAAGTTCGCCCAAGTCACCAACCCGCCCATTGATCCGCTGCGCGAAGCCATCGTGATGTCGCTGGAAACCTGCCTGGGTGCCGAGCGCAATGTGTTCGAAGAAGCGGCTGAGCATGCCGATCGGGTGATTCTGACGACACCGGTTTTGTCACCGGCAAAATTCCAGCGCATGTTGGCGAGTGAGCGCCCCGGCTTTGCAGTAGCAACAATTCCATTGAGTTATGCCCCGGAAGAGGGTCTTCAACAGGCCGTTAGACGCGTTTGCGCCACTGCAGAACAGGCGGTGCGCGATGGAAAATCACAAATTCTTTTGAGTGACAGTAACTTGCAACAGGGCCAGTTGCCCGTGAACGCGCTCATGGCAACCGGCGCCGTGCACCATCATCTGGTGGCTCAGGGCTTACGCTGCGACTCTAACATTGTGGTAGAAACCGGTTGGGCGCGAGACCCTCACCATTTTGCGGTGCTGTTCGGTTTTGGCGCCACGGCGGTGTACCCGTACTTAGCGTACCAAGTGCTTAATGACCTGATTCGCACCGGCGAAATGCTGGTGGATCCCATCGACGCCAAGAATAATTACCGCAAGGGCATCAACAAAGGGCTGCTCAAAATCCTGTCCAAAATGGGCATCTCTACCATTGCCTCCTACCGTGGAGCGCAGCTGTTTGAGGCCATCGGGCTGGCCGATGAAGTAGCCGATCTGTGCTTCAAGGGCGTGCCCTGCCGGATTCAGGGCGCCGATTTCTACGACTTTCAGCACGACCAGGAACAACTGGCCAAGCTGGCTTGGAAGCCGCGGAAGCCCCTGTCACCGGGTGGCATTCTGAAGTACGTGCACGGCCAGGAATACCACGCTTTCAATCCGGATATTGTGGCCAAGTTGCAAGATGCTGTTACCAGCGGCGACTATCGTCAATATCAGGAATACGCCGGGTTGGTCAATCATCGGCCGGTGGCCACGCTGCGGGATCTGCTTGGGCTCCGCGAAGGCATTCAGCCAGTGGACCTGGCCGACGTTGAGTCGGTAGAGAAAATTTTCACCCGCTTTGATTCGGCGGGGATGTCCTTGGGTGCACTGTCGCCAGAGGCCCATGAGGCCCTGGCGGTGGCTATGAACACCTTGGGTGGACGCTCCAATTCCGGTGAGGGCGGCGAAGACCCTGCTCGCTATGGCAACGAGAAACGTTCCAAAATTAAACAGATAGCCTCAGGCCGTTTCGGCGTTACCGCTGAATATCTGCGCAGCGCCGACGTTATGCAGATTAAAATTGCCCAAGGCGCCAAGCCGGGTGAAGGTGGTCAACTGCCCGGCGGTAAAGTGAACGCGTTGATTGCTCGCTTGCGTTATTCGGTGCCGGGCGTGACGCTGATTTCGCCGCCACCACACCACGATATTTACTCTATCGAGGATTTAGCCCAGCTAATTTTTGATTTGAAGCAGGTTAACCCGCAAGCATTGGTGTCGGTGAAGCTGGTGTCTGAGCCGGGCGTGGGCACGATCGCAGCGGGCGTCGTAAAAGCCTATGCGGATTTAATTACGGTGTCGGGTTACGACGGTGGCACGGCGGCCAGCCCGCTAAGTTCGATCCGCTACGCCGGCTCGCCCTGGGAGCTCGGGTTGGCGGAAACCCAGCAGGCCCTACGAGCCAACGATTTGCGCGGCAGAGTTCGCCTGCAAACCGATGGTGGCATAAAAACCGGCCTGGATGTGGTGAAGGCCGCCATTTTGGGTGCTGAGAGCTTTGCGTTCGGCACCACGCCGATGGTAGCGCTGGGATGTAAGTTCCTGCGAATTTGCCACCTGAACAACTGCGCCACCGGTGTGGCAACCCAGAATGAGCAGCTGCGCGAAGAACACTTCAAAGGCACGGTTGAAATGGCGATGAACTTCTTCCGCTTTTTAGCGGAAGAAACCCGTGAATGGATGGCACAGCTGGGAGTGCGTTCCTTGCAGGAACTGGTAGGCCGCACAGACCTTCTGGTGCGTCTGCCGGGTGATACCGAACGCCAGCGTAAACTGGACCTGAATCGCTTGCTAAACAACGATCAAATTCCAGCGGACAAACCGCAAACCTGCCAGGTCCCACGCAACGAACCCTTTGATAAGGGCACGCTTGCGGAAAAAATGCTCAGTGACGTCCGCAGTGCCATCGACAACAAGAGCGGTGGTGCCTGGAGTTATCGAGTAACGAATTGTGACCGTTCCATTGGTGCACGGCTGTCTGGTGAAATAGCCGCTCTGCATGGCAACCAAAGTATGGCAGACGCCCCCATTACGCTGGATTTGACCGGTACGGCTGGCCAGAGCTTTGGTGTGTGGAACGTCGCCGGCCTGAATCTGATATTAGAAGGCGACGCCAACGATTATGTGGGTAAAGGCATGACCGGCGGCAAGCTGGTGCTTTACCCCCCCCGTGGCAGTGTTTTCAAGGCTCGGGAAACTGCGATTATCGGTAATACCTGTCTGTATGGTGCTACTGGTGGCAATTTGTTTGCGGCAGGTACGGCCGGCGAACGCTTTGCCGTGCGCAATTCCGGCGCCCATGCGGTGGTAGAAGGCGCAGGTGACCATTGTTGCGAGTACATGACAGGCGGCCTGGTGACCGTGCTGGGCAGCACCGGACACAACTTCGGAGCGGGTATGACCGGTGGTTTTGCTTATGTGCTGGACCTGAACAATACCTTCGTTGACAAATACAACCACGAACTTGTGGAGATACAGCGAATCTCCAGTGAAGATATGGAAGCCTATCGCAACCACCTGCGCAGCATCATTCGTGGGCACATTGCGGAAACTGCCAGTGAGTGGGGCCAGCAGCTGTTGGCGAATTTCGACGATTACATTGGCCGATTCTGGCTGGTAAAGCCCAAGGCCGCAAACTTGCGCAGCCTGCTGGCCAACACCCGGGCACGCCCGGAGTAAAGCCAGCGCGGGCCTGCCCGTCGACACCCAACGGATTCGCCTCGCGGCGGATCAGTGCGAACAGACGAATGTAGAGAACAAACCATGAAAGAGCGACTGAATAACGATTTCCAGTTTGTAGAAGTAGGGCGCGTAGACCCGAAAAAGGTCCCGGCCCGTAAGCGCAAAAAGGAATTCAAGGAAATATACACACCTTTCACCCAGGGCCAGGCGGCGTCCCAGTCTCACCGTTGTCTGGAGTGCGGTAACCCCTACTGCGAGTGGAAGTGCCCGGTACACAACTACATTCCCAACTGGCTGAAGCTGGTGGCCGAAGGCAATATTATGAAGGCCGTGGAACTTTGCCATCAGACCAATTCACTGCCCGAGGTGTGTGGGCGGGTGTGCCCGCAAGATCGTCTGTGTGAGGGTGATTGCACCTTGAATGACGGTTACGGCGCGGTGACCATCGGCTCGGTAGAAAAATACATTACCGATACTGCCTTTGCTCTAGGTTGGAAGCCGGACATGTCTAAGGTGGTGCGCACCGACAAGCGCGTGGCGGTGATTGGGGCAGGGCCCGCGGGTCTCGCATGCGCCGACGTGCTGGTGCGTAGCGGTGTAACGCCGGTGGTGTTCGACATTTACCCGGAAATTGGCGGACTGCTGACCTTTGGCATCCCCGAGTTCAAATTGGAAAAGTCGGTAATGGCACGCCGCCGCAAAGTGTTTGAAGAAATGGGCGTTGAATTCCGCCTATCCACCGAGGTGGGTAAACACATCCAGATGAGCGATTTGCTCAGCGACTTCGATGCGGTATTTATGGGCATGGGCACCTACACGTCTATGCAAGGTGATTTCCCCGGCGAAGATCTGGCCGGTGTTCATAAGGCTCTGCCATTTCTGATTTCTAACGTAAATCGCCGTCTGGGCTTTGAAGCCAACGCCGAAGATTTTATCGATATGCAAGGTAAGCGAGTGGTGGTGCTTGGTGGCGGAGACACGGCTATGGATTGCAACCGCACCTCTATTCGCCAGCAAGCCGCCAGCGTGACCTGTGCTTACCGTCGCGATGAAGCCAATATGCCCGGCTCACGGCGGGAAGTATCGAATGCCCGCGAAGAAGGCGTGAACTTCATGTTTAATCGCCAACCGGTGGCTATCGTTGGTGACGGTCAGGTGGAAGGCGTGAAAGTGGTGTCTACCGAGCTTGGTGAGCCTGACGAAAACGGTCGCCGTCGGCCGGAAGTGATTCCGGGCACTGAGGAAATCATCCCTGCAGACGCGGTGCTGGTGGCCTTTGGTTTTCGCCCCAGCCCGGCAGAATGGTTTGGCCAGCACCAGGTGAGTACCAGCGATTCCGGCCTGGTAACGGCGCCAGAGCAAGCGGATTTTGCCTTCCAGACCAGCAACCCCAAGGTATTTGCCGGCGGTGACATGGTGCGCGGCTCCGACCTGGTAGTCACGGCTATCTGGGAAGGTCGCCAGGCCGCCGAAGGCATTATGGATTATCTGGATATCTGAAATCGGCGTTGATGTGAATCGGAGGGCGGTCTGTCAAAAACAGGTCGCCCTTTTTTATTGATACAAACGGGGTATCATTGCCTGCCGAATGTTATGACCTTTTAATGATTGAGAACGCTGGACATTTTTATGACTGAACTGAAGAACGATCGTTTCCTTCGCGCCCTGATGGGCCAGCCTGTAGACCGCACGCCGGTCTGGATGATGCGCCAGGCCGGTCGCTATCTGCCGGAATATCGCGCTACCCGCGCCAAGGCCGGTGACTTTCTCAGTTTGTGCAAAAACACGCCGCTGGCCTGTGAAGTGACTCTGCAACCGCTAGAGCGTTTCCCGCTAGACGCAGCCATTCTGTTTTCTGACATTCTGACCATTCCTGACGCGCTGGGTCTGGGCCTGTATTTTGAAACCGGTGAAGGCCCGAAGTTCAAACACACCATCCGCTCCGCTGCCGATGTAGACGCGCTGCCAAAAATCAACGCCGAGGTCGACCTGGATTACGTGATGAACGCAGTGTCGACGATCCGCAGTGCGCTGAACGGACGGGTGCCGCTGATTGGTTTCTCCGGCAGCCCTTGGACCTTGGCCACTTATATGGTGGAAGGCGGTTCGTCGAAAGATTTCCGCGAAGCCAAGAAACTGATGTACGGCCAGCCCGAAGTCATGCACAAGTTGCTGGATCATCTGGCAGATGCGGTTACCGATTACCTGAACGGGCAGATTCGCGCCGGCGCCCAAGTGGTGCAGATTTTTGACACCTGGGGCGGCGTACTCACCACCTGGGCCTATGAAGAGTTCTCCCTGAAGTACATGCGCAAAATCATCGCTGGCCTGAATCTGGAAAGCGAAGGCCGTAAGGTGCCGGTGATTGTATTCACCAAGAACGGCGGCCAGTGGCTTGAATCGATCGCCGATTGCGGCGCGGATGCCGTGGGCCTGGACTGGACGACTGACATTGGCAACGCCCGCGCTCGAGTTGGCGACAAGGTCGCGTTGCAGGGCAATATGGACCCGACCATGCTGTACGCGCCGCCCGCGCGTATCCGTGAAGAAGTGGGCGATATCTTGCGCCGCTTTGGCCATGGCACGGGCCACATTTTCAATCTGGGCCACGGCATTACGCCGGATGTAGACCCTGCCCACGCCGGCGCGTTCATTGAAGCGGTGGTAGAGCTTAGCCCTCAGTACCATCAAAATTAAGAGTGCCACCAAAACTAAGAGCACCATCAAAACGAACCGTACCAGAGTTGATTTATGGCCAAAGTAAAAACCTCGTATGTTTGCACCGATTGTGGTGCCGACTATTCCAAATGGCAGGGCCAGTGCACGGCTTGTAAAGAATGGAATACCCTTAGCGAGATGCGAGGGGTTTCTGCCCCGGCCCATAAAAGCGCCCGCGGTTCGCGCTTCGAAGGCTTTGCTGGCAGTCTGTCGGCGGTGCAGAGCCTGAATGATGTCAGTTTGGCGGAACAGGTTCGCCTGAGCACTGGCATGGCTGAATTCGACAGGGTTCTGGGCGGGGGCCTGGTAGAAGGTTCGGCGGTGCTGATGGGCGGACACCCGGGCGCCGGTAAGAGCACCCTGCTGCTACAGGCTGTGTGCAACTTGGCAAGCACGGTATCGGCGCTTTACGTAACCGGCGAGGAATCTCTGCAACAGGTGGCCATGCGCGCCAAGCGCCTGGGCCTGCCCACCTCAGATTTGAAAATGCTGTCAGAGACCAGCGTCGAGCGGCTGCTGCAGATTGTTGAAGTGGAAAAGCCACGAATTCTAGTGATCGACAGTATTCAGGTGATGCACGTGGCCGATTCCGAATCGGCGCCCGGCAGTGTGTCACAGGTACGTGAAAGCGCGGCGTTTCTGACCCGCTTTGCAAAACAGACCGGCACCATTTTGCTATTGGTGGGGCACGTCACCAAAGACGGTAGCCTGGCCGGGCCAAAAGTGCTGGAGCACATGATTGATTGCTCCATTTTGCTGGAAGGCTCAAGCGACAGCCGCTATCGCACTCTGCGTGGTATTAAAAACCGCTTTGGTGCAGTGAACGAACTGGGCGTATTCGCCATGCTTGAGCAGGGCCTGAAAGAAGTGAAAAACCCGTCCGCTATCTTTTTGAATCGTGGCGAAGAGGCTGCGCCCGGTAGTGTGGTGATGGTGGTGTGGGAAGGCACCCGGCCCATGCTGGTGGAAATTCAGGCGCTGGTGGATACGGCTCAGGGTAGTTATCCCCGGCGAGTGGCAGTGGGGCTAGATCAAAATCGGCTGGCCATGTTGTTGGCGGTTCTGCATCGTCATGGTGGCATGCACGTAGCGGATCAGGATGTGTTTGTGAACGTGGTGGGCGGCGTGAAAGTCGCTGAAACCAGTGCCGATCTGGCACTTTTGGCGGCTGTTGTGTCGTCATTCCGCGACCGTGCGCTACCGCAAGATCTGATGATTTTTGGCGAAGTAGGTTTGTCCGGCGAGATTCGCCCGGTGCCCAACGGTCAGGAACGGATCAATGAGGCAGCCAAGCACGGCTTTACCCGCGCGCTGGTGCCAAAAGGCAACGCCCCGCGTAAAGCCATTAACGGCATGAAGGTTATTCCGGTGACAAAGCTGAGTGACGCGCTGACGGCTCTTGATGAGCTTTAAGCTGCCAGCTATTGGTGCTTTCGGTTTGTCTTGGGCCGGTCTATAGTCATTAGATAGTCCGTCTTCAGGAGTTCTTTGTGACAACCCCCGCTACCGAGCAACGCCGCTTTCACCGCATTGAGTTTGATGCCGCCTGCGAAGTGCAGTGGCAAGAGCAGATCTGGCAGGCTCAGGTGCTGGATATTTCGCTGAAAGGCGTGCTTTTGCAATGTCCGTCGCAATGGGCTGTGGCAGTGGATGAACCGTGTGAGATAACCGTATTTCTGAACGGTACCGAGGCCGGTATTGTGATGGCAGTGGTGTTGCGCCACGTCGAAGACCAGCGTTTGGGGTTTCAGGTGCAGTACATAGATATGGACAGCGCCACGCATTTGCGCCGGCTGGTGGAGCTGAATCTTGGGGATCCTGCTCTGTTGGAGCGGGAATTAGGGAATCTGCTGACGCCCGTGGGCGGGCAGACTCCCAAAGCTGACTAGATCACGCTAGTTTCTTGTACTTCATGCGCTTCGGAACCATGGCAGAATCGCCTTTGCGTTTCTTGTGGTCTTCGTCGTAGTCGCTGAAGTTGCCTTCGTAATAAATCACTTCGCCGTCGTCTTCAAACGCCAAAATGTGAGTGGCTACCCGGTCTAGAAACCAGCGGTCGTGAGAGATCACCAAAGCGGAACCTGGGAAGTTCAACAGGGCTTCTTCCAGGGCACGCAAGGTTTCTACGTCCAGATCGTTAGTAGGTTCGTCAAGCAGCAGCACGTTGCCGCCTTCTTTTAACAGGCTGGCCAAGTGCAGGCGATTGCGCTCGCCACCGGACAAGTCACCCACCCGCTTTTGCTGGTCGGAGCCTTTGAAGTTAAAACGGCCGGCATAGGCTCGCGATGGCGTTTCGTAGTTGCCTATCTTGATAATGTCCTGGCCTTCGCTGAGCAGCTCCCAAACGGTTTTGCTGCCGTCCAGATCTCGGTTCTGGTCCACATAAGCCAGCTTTACGGTCTCGCCGACGGTAATGCTGCCGGCATCGGGTTGGTCTGCGCCGATGATCATGCGGAACAGTGTGGATTTACCTGCGCCGTTTCCACCGATGATGCCCACTATGGCACCCTGTGGTACTCGTAACGACACGTTTTCATACAGCAGGTGATCGCCAAAAGCTTTACTAATGCCGTTTACTTCAATCACCTCGTCACCTAAACGGGGCCCGGGTGGAATATATAGCTCATTGGTTTCGTTGCGTTTTTGGAATTCCTGCGAGCTCATTTCTTCGAAGCGCGCCAGGCGGGCCTTACTCTTGGACTGGCGGCCTTTGGCGTTACTGCGAACCCATTCCAGCTCGTGTTTCACGGCTTTTTGATGTGAGGCTTCTTGCTTGGATTCCATCTCCAGGCGATTCTGTTTGTTTTCCAGCCATTGGCTGTAGTTGCCTTCAAACGGAATACCGTGGCCGCGATCCAGCTCCAGAATCCAGCCGGCAACGTTATCCAGGAAGTAACGGTCGTGGGTGATGGCCACAACAGTCCCTTCGTAGTCGTGCAGAAAACGCTCCAGCCAGGCAACCGATTCGGCATCCAGATGGTTAGTGGGCTCGTCCAGCAGTAGCATGTCCGGCCCCGACAGCAGCAAGCGGCACAGGGCAACGCGGCGGCGTTCGCCACCGGACAGGTTTTTCACCATCTGGTCCCAGGCCGGCAGGCGAAGGGCATCGGCGGCGACTTCCATTTTGCGTTCAATGTCGTGGCCGTCGGTGGCCTGAATCACAGCCTCCAGTTTTTCCTGCTTTTTGGCTAGGGCGTCAAAGTCGGCATCCGGTTCGGCATAAGCGGCGTACACTTGGTCGAGTTCTGCTAGCGCGTTGTGAACTTCGGCTACGGCTTCGTCGACAATCTCCTTAACGGTCTTGCTGTCGTCCAGCTCTGGTTCTTGAGGCAGGTAGCCCACATTAATGCCGGGCTGGGGGCGGGCTTCGCCGGAATAATCCTGATCAATGCCGGCCATAATGCGCAGCAGAGTGGATTTGCCAGACCCGTTCAAACCGAGCACGCCAATTTTGGCGCCCGGGAAAAAACTCAGGGAAATGTCCTTGAGTATCTCGCGTTTGGGCGGAACCACTTTGCCAACGCGGTTCATTGTGTATACGTACTGGGCCATAAGAGTGGAATCCTCCGGGGTTTCAAATGTGTGGAATTAACCGCAGTAAGGTAGCGAAATGGCCCAGTTATAGCAATTGAAGCAGATTTCACTTTGCTTGGGGACAGATTTCACTTTGCTTGGGGACAGATTTCAAATCTGTCTCCCGCTTCAAATCTGTCCCCGATTTGAGCAGTACGGAATTATGTGTTGGCCCGCGTCAACAGTCGTTGGCGGTTTAGAGGGTGATTTTACCCCCGACAATGAGCTATAATAGCGGGCTAAAATTTACGGTCAGCCAAGCACACAGAGGCAGCGCATCCATGTTTAATCGTGATATGAAAATCGCCGGTTTTGACGACGAGCTCTGGAACGCCATGCAGGCGGAGAGCCATCGCCAGGAAGCTCATATCGAGCTGATTGCGTCGGAAAACTACACCAGCCCGCGGGTGATGGAAGCGCAGGGCAGCGATTTGACCAACAAGTACGCCGAAGGTTATCCCGGCAAGCGTTACTACGGCGGTTGTGAGTTTGTAGACATTGCCGAGCAGCTGGCTATTGATCGCGCCAAAGAATTGTTCGGAGCGGCCTACGCCAACGTGCAGCCGCACTCTGGTTCACAGGCCAACTCGGCGGTATTTCTAGCTCTGCTGAATCCGGGCGATACGGTACTGGGCATGAGCCTGGCCCACGGTGGCCACCTGACCCATGGCGCCAGCGTGAATTTCTCTGGCAAAATCTACAACGCCGTTCAATATGGTATCGACACCGACACAGGTCTGATCAATTACGACGACGTGGAAGCGTTGGCGGTGGAGCACAAGCCGAAGATGATCATTGCCGGCTTCTCCGCTTATTCGCAGTATCTTGATTTCGCCCGTTTCCGCGAGATTGCCGATAAAGTGGGTGCCTACCTGTTTGTCGACATGGCTCACGTAGCTGGCCTGGTGGCAGCGGGTGTTTATCCTGACCCGGTCCCCCACGCCCACGTGCTGACCACAACGACCCACAAAACCCTGCGCGGCCCCCGCGGCGGGCTGATTCTGGCCTGCGACGACGAAGCTCTGCACAAGAAGCTGAACTCCGCGGTATTCCCCGGTGGCCAGGGTGGCCCGCTGATGCACGTGATCGCGGCTAAGGCAATCTGCTTCAAAGAAGCCATGAGCCCCGAGTTCAAGACGTATCAGCAGCAAGTGGTTAAAAACGCCGCGGCCATGGCCGAAGTATTTGTTGATCGCGGTTTTGACGTGGTGTCCGGCGGTACCAAAAATCATCTGTTCCTGTTGAGCCTGATCAAACAGGAGATCACCGGTAAAGACGCCGATGCAGCACTGGGCCAGGCTCATATCACCGTGAACAAAAACGCGGTACCGAACGACCCGCGCTCGCCGTTTGTTACGTCGGGTCTGCGCATCGGTACGCCGGCCATTACCACTCGTGGTTTTGCCGAAGCGGAATGTCGCGAACTTTCCGGCTGGATTTGTGACATTCTTGCCGACCTGAACGACGAAGCCGTGATTGACCGTGTGCGCGGGCAAGTTGAAGCCATGTGCGCCCGCTTCCCGGTATACGCGTAAGTTGCCCGTTGTTACCCCGGGTCAGGCCTGTTTAGGTCGGGCTTGGGGTTCTCTTTAGAGTTTCTGATTATGCATTGTCCATTCTGTGCCGAAGACGATACCAAAGTGATTGACTCGCGCCTGGTGGCAGAGGGCAATCAGGTGCGTCGCCGCAGGGAATGTTTTTCGTGCCGCGAACGGTTCACTACCTTTGAAACCGCCGAGCTGGTTATGCCGCGGGTCGTGAAACAGGACGGCACTCGCCAGCCTTTTGACGAAGAAAAGCTGCGTTCCGGGCTGATGAAAGCGCTGGAAAAACGCCCGGTCAGTATCGAGCAAATAGATACCGCACTGAGCCACATCAAGGCGCAGTTGCGTGCCACCGGCGAGCGCGAAGTAAAGTCTATGCGTTTGGGTGAAGAGGTGATGACTGAGTTGCGCCAGCTAGACAAAGTAGCCTATGTACGGTTTGCGTCGGTGTATCGCAGCTTTCAGGATGTGAACGAATTCAAGGAAGAAATCGAGCGTCTTACCGCCGGCAATGGAGATTCGGTGGCAGATGTAGCTAAGGCGCTGGCGGATTCGGGCGCGGAAAAAAAGTCATGATCACCACTCGCGACCGGGCCTTTATGGCCCGTGCTGTCCAGTTGGCCTGGCGTGGCCGTTATTCCACTCACCCGAACCCCCGCGTGGGCTGCGTGATTGCGCGCGGGGATCGCATTCTGGGTGAAAGTTGGCATGAACGCGCCGGAGAAGCCCACGCCGAAGTGCGTGCTTTAAGCCAGGCCGGTACTGCCGCCCGCGGCTCTACGGCGTATGTCACTCTGGAACCCTGCAGTCATTTCGGGCGCACACCGCCCTGCGCCAAAGCGCTGATAGAAGCCGGGGTTGCACAGGTTTTTTTTGCCACGCTGGACCCAAATCCGAATGTTTCCGGGCGCGGGCTGGAAATGCTCAGGGCTGCTGGTATTCGCGTTCACGTGGGTTTACTGGCAGGCGAAGCCGCCAAGCTGAACCCGGGCTTTATGAAACGCATGACCAGCGGGCGCCCTTGGGTACGGCTGAAAATGGCCGCTAGCCTGGACGGCCGCACTGCCATGGCGTCGGGCGAAAGCCAATGGATCACCGGGCCAGAGTCGCGCAGCGACGTTCAGCGCCTGCGTGCCATGAGCGACGCCATTTTGACCGGAGTGGGTACGGTGCTGGCGGACGACCCGTCGTTAACCGTGCGGCGCGCAGAAATGGGCGATATTGGCAGCGCTACCGAGCCTGCGCGGCAACCGCTACGGGTAATTGCCGACCGCGATACCCGCACGCCGGCATCCGCTAAAATCTTCCGCGGCGGTAAAGTACAGGTCTTTTGTGCCACCTCCTCGCTGGCGACCAGCGCGGCTCAAGATTTGGCTGCGTTAGGTATACGCCTGCGCGGCGTGGCTTGGCACGACAAGGGCGTAAACGTGGCTGAAATGTTGGACACGCTGGGCGATATAGGCATCAATGAAGTACTGGTAGAGGCCGGGCCAACTCTGGCGGGCAGCTTTATCAGTGAGGATCTGGTGGATGAACTTTGGCTCTATCAGGCCCCGGTATTCCTTGGCAGTACCGGGCGGCCAACGGCCAGTTTGGCGCTGGAATCCATGGCAGACAAAATACAATGGCAGGTGCTTGACCGGCGTCAGCTAGGCGTCGACCAGAGACTGATTCTGGCGCGTCGCTAACTATCAATTCACGGAGGCTCCGGGCAGGAGCGCTGCAAGGGTGCAACCGCGTTATGGCACTGAATACGATCGAAGATTTAGTTGAAGATATTCGTCAGGGCAAAATGGTTATTTTGATGGACGATGAGGATCGCGAGAACGAGGGCGACCTGGTCATGGCGGCTGAGCATTGTGAAGCCGAGCACATCAACTTTATGGCCCGTTTTGGTCGTGGGCTGATCTGTATGCCGATGACCCGCGATCGCTGTAAACAGTTGGGGCTGTCGTTAATGGTTAACCAGAATGCTTCTGGTTTTGGCACTAAGTTCACCGCGTCTATTGAGGCAGCGGAGGGTGTTACCACCGGGATTTCAGCTGCGGACCGCGCTCGTACGGTGCAGGCCGCTGTAGGCCGCGATGCCCAAGCATCAGACGTGGTGCAACCGGGCCATATTTTTCCGCTGATGTCAGACGCCGGCGGCGTGCTCAGCCGCGCTGGCCACACCGAAGCGTCTTGCGATCTGGCTACGTTGGCGGGTTGTGAGCCTGCGGGCGTGATCTGTGAAATTATGAAAGATGATGGCTCTATGGCGCGGCGCGAAGATCTCGAAGCCTTTGCCGCCGAGCACAACCTGAAAATAGGCACCATCGCAGACCTGATACACTACCGCACCACCAACGAACGTACGGTTGAATGCATAGAGCAAAACGAGCTGGACACTGAATACGGCCTGTTTAAGCTGCACACTTACCGTGACAGCATTCATGGCACCATTCATCTGGCCTTAACCATGGGGGATATTTCCCCGGAGCAGCCGGTGCATGTGCGTGTACACATTACCGATACCCTGCGCGACTTGTTGGGAGCCCGCCGGCGCGATTCCCGCAGTTGGCCGTTGCATCGGGCGCTGCAAAAGGTGGCTGCTGAGGGGCTCGGTGTTGTGGTTTTGCTCAACGGTGCTGAAGACAGTTACAACCTGGAAGACCGTATTCAGGAATTCTATGAACATGGCCGTAGCGGTGCCGGCAAAGACAGCTCTGGCGTGTACTTTACGGTAGGCACTGGTTCGCAAATTCTGCGTGATATTGGTGTGGGCAAAATGCGCCTGTTAAGCCCGCCGATGAAATTCTCCGCCATTTCCGGTTTTGATTTGGAAGTGGTTGAGTACGTGCCTTATATTCCCGAATGATCAATCCGCTGCCGTATGTTGCGGCAGCCTGAAGGAGCCACCGATGGCGGAAATTCAAGTAATTGAAGGCGATTTTATCCACTGCAGCGGCCGTTATGCTCTGGTTGTGGGGCGGTTTAACGGTTTTGTGGTAGAGAGCCTGGTGGACGGTGCCCTGGATACCCTGACCCGCCACGGTATCGCGGATGAAGACATTGTTGTGATTCGTGTACCAGGTGCTTACGAAATGCCGTTGGCGGTCAAGCGCGTGGCAGAAACGGGTAATTACGACGCCATTATCGCCCTGGGCGCGGTTATTCGTGGTGGCACGCCGCACTTTGAGTACGTTGCTGGCGAAGCTGCCAGTGGTTTAGGTGCTGTCAGCCTGGAAACCGATATTCCGGTAGCCTTTGGTGTTTTGACCGTGGATTCCATCGAACAGGCTATTGAACGTTCAGGCACCAAGGCCGGTAATAAGGGCGCAGAAGCGGCCATTACAGCGCTCGAAATGGTCAGCCTGTTCAAGAAGCTGGGTGAGTAATGAGCCTACCTGAAGACACTATTCCTGGTTCATCTCCCGAGCCAACCTCAAACCCGGGAAAACCTGCCCAGCCCAAAGCCGGTGATCGCCGCCGCGCTCGCGGAATGGCGATGCAGGGGTTATACCAGCGCCATTTCAGCAAAAGCGCAATTTCTAACATTGAAGCCGAGTTCATGGTCGATAACGACATGAGCAAAGTGGACCTGTTGTATTTTCGTGACCTGCTGCACGGCACCAGCCGAGAGCAGGCTGAACTGGACCGCTTGATCGAGCCGTTTCTGGATCGCCCGCTGCAAGAAGTCGATCCGGTAGAGCTAGCCATTGTGCGCTTGGGCGCCTATGAGTTGAAATTTCGCCTGGATGTGCCCTACAAAGTCGTCATTAACGAAGGCATTGAAATGGCGAAACGCTTTGGCGGGACTGAGGGCCACCGGTTTGTAAACAGCATCCTCGACAAACTCAGCCGCCGGCTGCGGCTGGCTGAAATTCGCCCGCGTTAGTGGCAGCGATGGGTGAGTTTGAGCTGATTCGCCGCTACTTTGCGCCAATGGCGAAGGCTGCCAAGCCTGCCTTAGACGGCTCCGGTTTGTTGCTTGGAGTGGGTGACGATTGCGCTATTCAGCGTGTGCCTGCCAATCAAGACCTGGTGTTTTCAGTGGACACGCTGGTTGAAGGCGTGCATTTTCCAGTTAGCTATTGTCCGCGTTTTTTGGGTTGGCGCGCGCTCGCTGTTGCGGTGAGTGATCTGGCCGCTATGGGCGCACAGCCGGTGTGCTTTACACTGGCTCTGACCTTGCCTGCGGCCGATGAAGCCTGGTTGGAAGGCTTTGCCGCCGGGCTGGCTGAAGCCAGCCAACAGTTTGGCATTGTGCTGGCCGGTGGTGATACGACTCGGGGGGCCCTAACGCTGAGCTTGCAAGTGCATGGCACCGTTCCCCGAGGCCAGGCTCTGCGTCGCGACGGCGCACGTGAGGGAGACCTGGTGTGCGTTAGCGGCCAACTGGGTGATGCCGGTGCGGCGCTGGATTTTTTGTACGACACGGCTCCCGCAACAGACGCCGCCAGCGTACTGCAGCGCTACCATTACCCGCAGCCACGGCTGGAACTGGGTATTGCGCTGCGTTCGGTGGCTTCAGCAGCGGTTGATATCTCTGATGGGCTGCATGCCGATTTGCTGCATATTTTGCGGGCCTCTGGCGTGGGTGCAACCATCGATCTTGCAGCACTACCTCTGTCGACAGCCCTGCGGCGGATAAAGGGCGACGCAGCGGCAGGGTTTGCATTGCAGTCTGGTGACGATTACGAACTCTGCGTAACCGTTCCCGAACAGCGCTGGGCCGCCGCCAGCCGCGGGTTGCAACAGCAACTGACGGTTATCGGGCAGGTGCAGCAGGAGCCGGGCTTGCGGCTAAATGCAGACGCAGGTATGGTTTATTCACGGCGTCCGGGCTTCGACCACTTTTCGATCACTTAGCAGCGGGTTGCTGACATTCTTCATACTTCATCAGGGTCCCGATGAGCCAGAACGACTTTTCAACAGAACCGGATTTGCCAGAAGGCTTATTACCGCCCGGATTTTTGCGTGATCCTGTTCACCTTCTTGCGTTTGGCTTCGGCAGCGGCGCAATGCCCCGTGCACCCGGAACCTGGGGCAGCCTGGCGGCCATTCCTATCTGGTACACGTTTGCCTGGCTACCCAAGCCAATATACTGGGCGATTGTGGCTCTGGCGTTCATTGTGGGTGTGTGGCTGTGCGGGAAAACTTCCCGCGATCTGAAAGTGCACGATCATGGCGGTATTGTCTGGGACGAGTTTGTGGGCATGTGGATTGCCCTGGGGCTGTTTCCGGACCACATCGTTGGTGTATTGCTTGCGTTCGTCATGTTCCGTTTGTTTGATATTATAAAACCCTGGCCCATCAACTGGCTGGACGAGCGCCTACCTGGGGGCTTCGGTATTATGGTGGACGACGTAGTGGCTGCCATAATGGCCCTGGTTTGCCTTTACCTGATTGATTTATGGATTATGCCGCAGGTTTTTTCCTGACAACGGCATAGTTTTTGTAAAACAGGGCCTGCGCCGCTTGCCCTGTTCACGGTCGCTGGTCAGAATGCGTATAACAAAAGCTGGCTGTAGCCGATACAGTTGATTTTGCACCTTTTCTTTATTGTTGCATCAAGGAGATTCAATGAATCATTGCCGTCTGTCTGGCTCGTTTTCAGTTTTCCGGTTGCTGCTGCCTGCCGTTATGCTGGTAGTTCTTGCTGGCTGCTCCAGTTCCATGACCCGTATAGAAACTTGGCAAGGTAATCCTGCCCAGGCCGTGAATGCGGCGACGTTGAAAGCGCCGGGAGAAATTCGGGTAACCCAGGTTAACGGGCGTTCCGTGGGTAACTTCCTGATGAACGATCTGGCGCTGGACTACGCCTTGTTGCCCGGTAAAAACGATGTGGTGTTTGTTTACAAAACCATCTGGGCAAAGACCACTGTCGTGGATAACGGCGAATCCAAGGTTGACGTAGTTGAAAGCAAGCCGCAACTGGCCAGCTTTGACGCTAAAGCCGGCACCGTTTACGAGTTTCGCTTTGACAAGCCGGCGACGCGTGGAGAAGCCGAACGTGAGATGAAAGATTTTTCAGCAGAGATTGTAAGCAGTGCTGGCCAGGTAGCGACCGCATCGGCGAATTACGTGCCAAGCCAGGCGCCGGCCAGAACACCTATTCCGGGAATAGCAGGCGTTCAAGCGACATCAGCCGCAGCGCAAGGCAATGCTCTGGACACTCTGAAGGCCGTGTGGGCAACCGCCTCAGACGAAGAGAAGAAAAACTTTCTGCGCTGGGCGTTCGAGTAACGCTCACGTTCTAGAAAGGCTGCGTGCCACAAAAAAACCTGCATCGTAGCGATGCAGGTTTTTTTGTGGGTAAAGAGTTTCGATTGCCGGGGGCTGCTGTTTAGTTGATACGGGCAACCGCAATGTCGGTCAGCAGGTGGAGCGCGTCCAGGTGATCGCTAGCGGGTAGACTTTGCAAGCAGTCCTTGGCCTGCTGCGCCTGATCTTTGGCTTTAGCCATGGCGTAATCCAGCGCGCCGGTGGTGTTTATAATCGCCAGCACCCGTTGCAGATCGTCTAGCCCGCCCTTGCGGATCGCGCGGCGAATCAGCTGTTTTTCGTCATCGTTACTGTTGGCTATTGCATAAATCAGCGGCAATGTGGTTTTGCCTTCGGCCAGATCATCACCCACGTTTTTACCCATGGTTTCGGCGTCACCGCGATAGTCCAGTACGTCGTCCACCAGTTGAAACGCCAGCCCCAGGTGCTTGCCATAATTTTTCAGTGCTTCTTCATGGGCGTGGCTTGCGCCGGCCAGCAAGGCGCCGGAGTGCGATGAGGCCTCGAACAGCATCGCCGTTTTGTTATGAATCACCTGCATGTACTGGTTTTCGGTCAAGTCTGGATTCTTCACATTCATCAACTGCATCACTTCGCCTTCGGCTATCACCGCGGTGGCGTGTGATAGCACCTTCATGATTGGCAGGCTTTCCAGCTCGACCATCATTCCAAAGGCGCGGGCGTATAGAAAGTCGCCCACCAGCACACTGGGTGCGTTGCCCCACTTGGCGTTGGCAGTGCTGCGCCCCCGACGCATGTCGGAGGTGTCCACCACGTCGTCATGGAGAAGGGTGGCGGTGTGCAAAAATTCGATAACAGCGGCCAGTTTCAGGTGATTGTCTTCGTTGTAGCCGGCAGCGCGGCTTGCAAGCAGGACCAGCAGCGGCCGCAAGCGTTTGCCGCCGCTTTCAATAATATACTGCGCAATTTTTTCGACCATCGGAACATCGGATGACAAACGCTGAATAATCAGTTCGTTAACGCGGCTGAAGTCGTCTGCTACGGTGTCGTAGATGCGTTGGGTTGTCATGAAGGGTTCCGGTGTTTGGCGGTGTTGTTGCTGTCGATAAAACAGGCGGGTCGCAGCAATGCTAGGTAACAAGGCGAAGGGTGTCAACGTAACAAGGTCAAGAGTGTCAACATAGCTTGTATTGCGTGTCGGCTTTTCGTACAATCACGCGCCCAACTCATCCCAACCTGCGCTCCCTGCTATAGGGTCGCCAAAGCGCTTCCCTTAGAACCAGGTGGATAAGAGCAGGGATGGGTCAATCGCGGAGAGCAGACATGTACGCAGTTATTGTTAGCGGTGGCAAACAGCACCGTGTAAAGGAAGGCGAAACTCTGAAGCTGGAGAAGCTGGAAGTAGAAACCGGTAGTAACATTGAATTCGACCGTGTTTTGCTGATCGCCAACGGCGACGATGTTAACGTAGGCGCGCCGGTTGTTGAAGGCGCCAAAGTGACTGCGGAAGTCGTCAGCCACGGTCGTCACGACAAGATCCAGATCATCAAGTTCCGTCGCCGGAAGCATTCTATGAAGCGTCAGGGCCACCGTCAGTGGTTTACTGAAGTAAAGATCACGGGTATCCAGGGCTAACCCCGGGAATCACCCCTTAATTAGGAGGCTTATCATGGCTCATAAAAAAGCAGCAGGTAGTACCCGTAACGGTCGCGATTCCGAGTCGAAACGACTTGGTGTGAAGCGCTACGGCGGCGAAAGTGTATCCGCAGGCAGCATTATTGTTCGTCAGCGTGGCACGCGTTTTCACCCAGGCACCAACGTTGGGCTGGGCAAGGATCACACCTTGTTCGCCAAAGCCGAAGGCCAGGTGAAGTTTGAAGTAAAAGGCCCTAAGAACCGCAAATATGTAAGCATCGTTTCAGCTGCATAAGTAGTGGTCTCTGAAAGCCCCGCACCGCTTTATTGAGGCTGCGGGGTTTTTTGGTTTGTAGGGTTTCGCTTTTAGTGCACCGTTATCAGCAAGAGCTTCAGCCGACATCGTAAAGATCAGCCAGCACCGTAAAGAACAGCAGCCAATACCATAAAGAGCATCAGCCAATATGAAATTTGTAGACGAAGCCACCATCATTGTGGAAGCAGGTACAGGCGGCCACGGTTGCCTGAGTTTCCGCCGTGAAAAATACGTGCCTCGGGGCGGGCCTGACGGTGGCGATGGTGGCGATGGCGGTTCTGTGTATCTGGAAGCCAACGATGCCCTGAATACTCTGATTGATTACCGCTTTCAGCGCCAGCACAGAGCCCATAACGGCGAGCAGGGTTCCGGCCGCAACTGCACCGGTATCAAAGGCGAAGATCTGGTGCTGCCGGTACCGGTAGGTACCACCATAGTGGACATGGACACCCACGAAGTGCTGGGTGACTTGACCCGCATAGGCCAGCGCCAGAAAGTCGCTCAGGGTGGTTTTCACGGCCTGGGCAACACCCGCTTTAAGTCCTCTATTAACCGTGCGCCGCGGCAGACTTCAAAAGGCTCCGAGGGTGAAACCCGGAATCTGCGGCTAGAGCTGAAAGTACTGGCCGATGTGGGCCTGTTGGGTATGCCCAATGCCGGTAAGTCGACCTTTATTCGTTCTGTATCTGCGGCGACGCCAAAAGTGGCGGACTATCCGTTTACCACCCTGGTGCCAAACCTGGGCGTGGTCAGAGTGCAGAATCACCAGAGCTTTGTGATTGCCGATATTCCCGGCCTGATTGAAGGCGCAGCCGAAGGTGCCGGTCTGGGCATCCGCTTTCTGAAGCATTTGGTGCGTACCCGCCTGCTGCTTCACCTGGTAGACGTGGCCCCCTATGACGGTTCATCGCCGGCTTATGCGGTAAAAGCCATCGCCCACGAGCTTGAAAAATTCAGCGAAACACTGGCTAATCGCGACCGCTGGCTGGTGCTGAATAAACTCGACATGGTGCCGGAAGATGAGCGTGATGCGCTCTGCCAGGCCATCGTTGATGAGCTGGAATGGAAGGGACCGGTATTCAGTATCTCTGCTCTGAGCGGCGAAGGTACCAAGCCCCTGACTCAAGCCGTTATGCGCTGGATTGAGGAGCGTGCGGCAGAAGAGGCTGAAAACCCCGAAGCTGCCGAGCAGGAAGCAGCCCGCCGCCGCCAGATGGATGAAGAGGCGCGCGCCCGCATCACCGAAGAAAAGATGGCTCGCCGCGCGGCCCGCGAAGAAGACAGCGATGACGACTTCGACGACGATGATGGTGACGTAGAAGTCGTTTACGCGCCGGAGTAAGTGGCACCTGTAAGAGACTGTATTCAAATCATGACTGAACGCGCCCAACTGCAACAGGCCCGCCGCCTGGTGGTGAAAATCGGAAGTGCTCTGCTAACCAACGACGGAGAAGGCTTGGACGTGCCTGCTCTGGGCCGCTGGGTAGACCAGATGGCGGCGCTGATGCAGGCCGGTGTCGAGTTGGTGGTGGTGTCATCCGGCGCTGTTGCCGAGGGCATGAGCCGTTTGGGCTGGACTCGCCGGCCGCAGCAGGCACATGAATTGCAGGCAGCCGCAGCCGTAGGGCAGATGGGGTTGGTACAAACCTGGGAGGCCCAGTTCAAGCGCCACGGCATACACACCGCCCAGATTCTTCTGACCCACGACGACCTGTCTGACCGAAAGCGTTATCTGAATGGCCGCGGCACTCTGCGGGCGTTATTGGAGCTGGGCGTTGTGCCGATCGTGAACGAGAACGACACGGTGGTGACCGATGAAATCCGCTTTGGTGACAACGACACCCTGGGTGCGTTGGTGGCCAATGTGGTTGAGGCTGACGGCCTGATTATCCTCACCGATCAGCTGGGTCTGTTTGATAAAGACCCGCGCAAACACAGCAACGCAACATTGGTGAACGAGTGCTTCGCCAGTAACCGCGACTTGGATTCCATGGCTGGCAGTAGCGCCGGCGCGGTGGGCCGCGGGGGCATGCAGACCAAGCTTCGCGCGGCGCGGTTAGCGGCACGCTCAGGGGCCTTCACGGTGATTGTGGGCGGGCGCATCGACAATGTTCTGGGGCGTCTGCGCGAACGCGAAGCGCTAGGGACGCTTTTATTGCCGGAGCAGGGCCGTGTAGCGGCTCGCAAGCAGTGGCTGGCCAGTCATCTGCAAACCCGGGGTACTTTAGTGATTGATGATGGCGCGGCGCGGGTGTTGCGTCAGGGTGGTCGCAGCTTGCTACCGGTTGGCGTTACCCGTGTCACCGGTGAATTCCGCCGCGGCGAAATGGTGGCGTGTCTGGATGAGCAGGGTAAAGAAGTGGCTCGCGGCCTGGTAAATTACGACGCCGCTGCTGCGCGTTTGATTGCTGGCCAGTCCAGTGATCGCATCATGGAATTATTGGGCTTTATGACCGGCGAAGAGCTGATTCACCGCGATAACATGGTGATTGCCTCTTAGCGTTATTCCTTGCCGTTTCTGCAGACATAAAAAAACCGGCCAGCTGGCCGGTTTTTTGTGCACCCAAATGGCTTACGCCGCTTGCAGTGCCTTCACCTTGATATTCAGGCGGCTCTTAATACGAGCAACCTTGTTCTTGGGGAAGATACCCTTGTTAACCATGCTGTCCAGAATCGGCTGGGCTTGCAGAAAAGCAGCTTTCGCGCCTTCATAATTGCCTTCGGCGATTTGAACGTGAATCTTTTTCATGTACGTACGAGCCATAGAACGCAGGCTGGTGTTGTGCTTGCGACTGTTCTCGTTTTGACGTGCACGCTTTTTGGCTTGCGGGGAATTTGCCACCGTAAAACTCCTGAAAGTACTTGAATTCGTTGCTGAATATTTGGTTTGAGAGCGCCAGATGCAGTTGCAGTAACCCTTCAGTCACCCGTATCGCAACTCTCTTTCATCGCGGGCGCGCCAGGTCCAGCGCGTCGAAATAAATGACGCGGAACTATGCCGCCAACGGCGAGACTTGTCAAGTCAAGAAGTGATCAATGCCAGCGGAGGCAGGGCATGTGGTAAACTCCCGCTTCTCTATATTCTCGTCGGCCAAAACACCATGTCTGAGCAATCCCCCGGGTCCCAGGGCCCGACACCCGAATTGCCGCGCCCATCAGAGCCTTCGGTGCCCGCCGTGAGCGCGATTAAATCTGCGCCTGGCCTGCTGCGTTCGTCTGGCGTAGTAGGGATGATGACCCTCACATCAAGGGTGCTGGGGTTGGTTCGGGATATGGTGATCGCTCGTTATTTTGGCGCCGGTGCGGGAGCAGACGCGTTTTTCGTAGCCTTCAAAATTCCCAATTTTTTGCGTCGGCTGTTCGCTGAAGGAGCGTTTTCGCAAGCGTTTGTGCCCGTGCTGTCGTCTTATCGCGAAAACCAACCGATAACGGAAGTAAAGCGTTTGGTGGATGCAGTCGCCGGTTCACTCGGTCTGGTGCTGCTGGCGGTCACTCTGGTGGCAATGCTGGGCGCACCGGTGCTGACGACGGTGTTTGCCCCGGGCTTTTTGGGCGACGACATAAAATTCGCGCTGGCCAGCGACATGTTACGGATCACCTTTCCATATTTGTTATTGATTTCGTTGACGGCGTTTGCCGGAGGCATTCTTAACAGTTACGACCGCTTTGCCATTCCCGCGTTTACACCGGTGTTGTTGAATCTGGCGATGATTGCTGCTGCCGTGTGGCTGGCGCCGCTCATGAACGAACCGATAATGGCGCTGGCCTGGGGTGTGCTGATTGCGGGTGCTTTGCAGTTGTTTTTTCAGCTACCGTTTTTGATGCGCCTGGGTTTGCTGCCGCGGCCGCGGGTGGATTACCGCCACGAGGGTGTTAGCCGGATTCTGAAGCTGATGGTGCCGGCGCTGTTTGGCGTATCGGTAAGCCAGATAAACTTGCTGCTGGATACCGTTCTGGCCTCGTTTCTGCAAACTGGCAGTGTGTCTTGGCTGTACTATTCCGATCGCCTTACGGAGTTGCCTTTAGGAGTGTTCGGCATAGCCATTGCCACGGTGATTTTGCCCAGCTTATCCCGCAAGCACACAGCGGACTCGGCGGATCAGTTCTCCGCCACTCTGGACTGGGCGTTGCGGGCGGTGTTAATCATTGGCGTACCGTCTGCGCTGGCCCTGGGATTGCTGGCCGAGCCGCTCATTGCCACTTTGTTTCACTATGGCGAAGTGACTGATTTCGATGTGGCCATGTCGGCTCAGAGCCTGCGCGCTTATTCTGCTGGCCTGCTGGCGTTCATGGTCATCAAGGTGCTGGCGCCGGGCTTTTTTGCCCGTCAGGACATTCGCACCCCGGTGAAAATTGGCATCATTGCCATGGTCGCTAACATGGTGTTCAACCTGATACTGATCTTCCCCTTGGCGCACGCAGGCTTGGCGCTGGCTACATCGGTTTCAGCGTGGCTCAACGCCTTTTTGCTGTGGCGCGGTTTGAAGGCCATCGGCGCCTGGCGCAGCCAGCCCGGCTGGGGCAAGTTCGGGCTGCAGCTTGCGCTGGCGAACGGCGCGCTGGTGGCGGTGATTTTGTGGCTGAACGCGCCGGTGAATCAGTGGCTGGCGGCCGGCGGCTTTCAGCGCTCCCAGGATATGGCAATACTGGTGATTGCAGGCGCACTTGCGTACTTTGGTACACTGGCGCTGGCCGGGGTGCGTATAAGACATTTTCGCCACAGGTAAGGTATAATCCCGCGCCCTATCATGATGTGCCAAACGCTTACTGACTCTAATTTTTGGCACGATTTTATTGCCGTTATTGATTGGCAATATTCACTAGCAAAGAGGTTTGCTTTGCATGCGCTTTATTCGCGGCCTGACCAACCTGAAAACGCTGTCGCAATCGGGCGAAGGCCCACTGGCGCGTGGCTGTGTGGCCACCGTGGGCAACTTTGACGGCGTTCACCGTGGCCATCAAGCGATTCTGGAACAGGTAAAAACGCAAGCCGCAAAGCACAACTTGCCCTCGGTGGTGGTGATTTTTGAGCCCCAGCCCCAGGAGTTCTTTCGCGGTGTGGATGCGCCGCCGCGGCTGACCGGTTTCCGCCAAAAAGTGGAAGCTTTGCGAGGGCAGGGTATTGATGCGGTGCTGTGCTTGCGTTTTGACGAGCAGTTCCGCCAATTTTCGGCCTGGGGCTTTGTGGATAGCCTGCTGATTCAAGGCCTGGCGGTGAAACACCTGGTGGTGGGCGACGACTTCCGTTTTGGTTGTGACCGCTCCGGTGATTTTAATTTTTTGGAGAAAGTGGGCGCCGACGCCGGCTTCACGGTTGAAAACACCCGCACCGTGGTGGTCGAAGGGGACCGCGTTAGCAGCACTCGCATCCGTAAACTGCTGGCTGATAACCAGTTGGATAGCGCCGAACATTTGCTGGGGTGGAAATATCACATTGCTGGCCGCATTGTTTATGGGCGCCAGCTGGGGCGTGAGATTGGCGCGCCAACGGCGAACATCCGCCTGGCCCAAATGCCCGCCTTGCAGGGTGTTTACGTGGTAAAGGTAAGGTTGGCCGATGGCACCGAGCACGACGGCATTGCCAATATTGGCTTGCGGCCGACCGTCGACGGCAAACACCCGGCACTGGAAGTGCACCTGTTTGATTACGCCGGCACGCTTTACGGCCAGAGGCTAGATGTCACCTTTCGCCACGGCCTGCGCGATGAAGTTCGCTTTGAATCGGTGGACGCCCTGAAAACCCAGATAGCCAAAGATTTTAGTAGCGCCCGGCTTTGGCTAGCCCAGAACCTTGCTGCGAATCACACTACGAATACCGACTGACCTAAACTGACCCAATAGAGCACGCACAGCCATCATGAGCGACTACAAGCACACTCTGAATCTGCCGGAAACCGCTTTTCCCATGCGCGGTAACCTGGCCAACCGCGAGCCCGAAATGCTCAAGCGCTGGCAGGACCTGAACGTATACGCCAATCTGCGCGAACAGCGCGCCGGGCGTAACAAGTTCATTCTTCACGATGGCCCTCCTTACGCCAACGGCAGCATTCATATTGGGCACGCGGTTAACAAAATCCTGAAGGATATGATTGTTAAGTCCCGCGGATTCATGGGCTTTGATGCGCCTTACGTGCCCGGTTGGGACTGCCATGGCCTGCCTATCGAGCACAAAGTAGAGCAGAAAATCGGCAAAGCTGGTGTGAAGGTCGATTTCAAAACCTTCCGCCAGGCCTGCCGCGATTACGCGACCAAGCAGATTGCCGGGCAGAAAGCCGACTTTATTCGCTTGGGCGTGATGGGTGAGTGGGACAAGCCTTACCTGACCATGGACCCGAAAGTAGAAGCGGGCATTGTGCGTGCGCTCGGTAAAATTGTTAAAAAGGGCCACCTGGTGCGCGGCTACAAGCCAGTGTACTGGAGCGTAGTAGGGCAGTCGGCTCTGGCCGAAGCGGAAGTAGAGTACCAAGACAAGACATCTACCCAGATCGACGTGCGTTTTACCGCAGTGGATCAAGCCAAAGCCCTGTCGCTGTTCAATACCAGCGCCGGTGAGGGCGATGTGTCCGTCGTCATCTGGACAACCACGCCCTGGACCATTCCCGCCAATCAGGCGGTGTCATTGGGCGCCGAGCTGGATTACTCGCTGGTGCAAGCCGATGTCGGCGCCGGTCCCGAGCGAATGATCATGGCCAGCGCTATGGTAGAGGGCGTTATGGCACGCTGGGATGTGACCGGTTACCAGGTGCTGGCACAATGCACCGGTGCCCAGCTGGAGCATCTGGCGCTGCAACACCCGGTTTATGACAAACAGGTACCGGTGATTCTGGGCGATCACGTGTCTACCGACGCAGGTACTGGCGCCGTTCACACCGCGCCAGACCACGGTGTGGAAGACTTTGTGGTAGGTAAAATCTACGGCATTGGCACCCTGAATATGGTTCAGGCCGATGGCACCTACACCAGCGCTACCGGCGAGTTCGCCGGTGTTCACGTATATAAGGCTGATGACCCGGTCTGCGACGCGCTGACCCGGGAAGGCAAACTGGTACGCAAAGAAAAGTTCCGCCACAGCTTTCCCCATTGCTGGCGCACCAAAACACCGCTGATTTACCGCGCCACACCGCAGTGGTTTATCAGCATGGAAAAAGAAAACCTGCGCGCCGACGCTCTGGAAGCGATTAAGGGCGTGCGCTGGGTGCCTACCTGGGGCCAGAACCGCATCGAAGCCATGGTGCGCCAGTCGCCAGATTGGTGCGTATCGCGCCAGCGCACCTGGGGTGTGCCGATTACCCTGTTTATCCACAAAGAAACCCAGGATCTGCACCCGAACACCCAGAGCCTGATCGAAAAAGTGGCTCAGGCTATCGAGATCGATGGCATTGATGCCTGGTATGACCTGGATGCCCGCGAGCTGTTAGGCGACGACGCCGATCACTACGAAAAAGTGCTGGACACCCTGGACGTATGGTTTGATTCCGGTGTGACCCACGATTCGGTATTGCGAGTGCGCGAAGAGCTGGGCCAATTCCCGGCCGATTTGTACCTGGAAGGTTCTGACCAGCATCGCGGCTGGTTTCAGTCGTCCCTGAAAACCTCCATCGCCATCAACGGCGTGGCACCGTACAAGCAGGTGCTAACCCACGGCTTTACCGTGGATGGCAAGGGTTACAAAATGTCCAAATCCTTGGGCAACGTGATCGCGCCACAAGAGGTTACTAACGACCTGGGCGCCGACATCCTGCGCCTGTGGGTTGCGGCCACCGATTACAGCGGTGAAATGACCGTCTCTAAAGACATTCTGCGTCAGAGCGCCGACGGCTATCGCCGCATCCGCAACACCGCGCGCTTCCTGATGAGCAACCTGACCGGCTTCGAGCCGACCGAGCACACCGTGGCTCCGGCCGATATGCTGGCGCTCGACCGCTGGATGGTAGATCGAGCACTGCAATTGCAGAACGAAATCCACGAAGACTATGAAAACTACGCCTTCCTGAAGATTTACCAAAAGGTATACAACTTCTGTGAATCCACTCTGGGCGGCTTTTACCTCGACATCATCAAAGATCGCCAGTACACCACCCAGGCCGACAGTCTGACGCGGCGTTCGTGCCAGACCGCGCTCTACCATGTAGCCGAAGCGCTGGTGCGTTGGATTGCACCGATTCTCAGCTTTACCGCCGATGAAATCTGGCAGCACCTGCCGGGCGAGCGCGGTGACACCGTATTCTACGAAATCTGGTACCAAGGCCTGAGCGAAATGCCCCAGAGCGTGGAGCTGGGCCGTGATTACTGGCGTGACATTTCCGCTGTAAAAGAAGCGGTGAACAAACGCCTGGAAGACGCCCGCAAGCAAGGCGTTATAAAGGGCTCCCTGAGCGCCGAAGTAACGCTGTTCTGCGACGGCGAGTTGGCTGAAAAACTAAAACACCTGGGCGAAGAATTGCGCTTTGTGCTGATTACCTCGGAAGCCGATGTAAAGCCAGTAAGCGAGGCGATTGACGCCGAACAAACCGGTTATGAAGGGCTGTGGGTGCAGGTGCGCCCCGCCAGCAATATCAAGTGCGAGCGCTGCTGGCACCACCGCGTCGACGTGGGTAGCCACGCAGACCACCCCGATTTGTGCGGTCGCTGTGTTACCAACGTGTATGGCTCGGGTGAAACCCGCGCCTTCGCCTGATGGGGTCTGCCATGGGAAAATCCGGCGATAGCGCTAAGCCCCGCGCGGGCAAACTGAAGTGGCTGTGGTTGACGGTGCTGGTGATCGCGATTGATCTGGGCACCAAAGCCCTGGCTACCGCCATGCTCAGTTACGGCAACCCGGTACCGGTGATGCCGCTGTTTAACTTTACGCTGCTGCACAACACCGGCGCCGCCTTTAGTTTTTTAGCCGGTGCCGCAGGCTGGCAGCGCTGGTTCTTTGTGATCCTGGCGTTGGTGGTCAGCGTAGTGCTGGTGCTATGGCTGAGAAAACTGGAGCGCCATGAAACCTGGTCTGCCATTGCCTTCGCGCTGATTCTTGGTGGTGCCTTGGGTAATGTGTACGACCGGGTGGTACACGGTTACGTAGTGGATTTTCTCCATTTTTATTGGCAGAACTGGCATTTCCCGGCCTTTAATCTGGCCGACACCGCCATCACCATTGGCGCCGCCATGATCATACTCGACACGTTTCGCAAGCCCGCCGATGCGGACAAAAAAGGCGACTGACCATCATGAAAGAACTTCCTGTAGACAAAGGCACCCGGGTTACCCTGCATTTTGCGCTGAAATTTGACAGCGGCGAAGTGGTTGATACCACCTTCGACAAAAAACCGGCCACCCTGGATATTGGCGATGAAAATTTGCCAGCGAATTTTGAAGCCTATCTGATGGGCATGAAAGCCGGTGACAAAGCCAGCTATCAGGTGCCACCGGAAAAAGCCTTTGGCCAGCGCAACCCGAACAACTTGCAGGTGATGAAGCGCCACGAGTTCGGCGCCGACATGGTGCTGGAGCCAGGCGTGGTGGTCTCATTTGCCGACGCGCGCCAGCAAGAACTGCCGGGTACCATCAGCCGGGTAGAAGGCGACGAGGTGGAAGTAGACTTCAACCACCCGCTGTCTGGGCGTACACTGACCTTTGACGTAGAAATTATAGACGTAGAGCCGGTAGGGCCTGCGCACTGAACTCCTGTGGGCTGAGATAGGAACACTATGCAAATTCGTCTGGCAAACCCCCGTGGATTCTGCGCCGGTGTCGACCGCGCCATTGATATCGTTAATCGCGCTCTGGACGTGTTTGGCGCACCTATTTATGTACGCCACGAAGTGGTGCACAACAAATTCGTGGTAGACAACCTGCGCAAGCGCGGCGCTATCTTCGTGGAAGAACTGAGCGAAGTGCCAGACGACAAACTGGTAATTTTCAGCGCCCACGGAGTGTCCCAAGCCGTGCAAAAAGAGGCAGCCGACCGTGGCTTGAAAGTCTTTGACGCTACCTGCCCGCTGGTCACCAAGGTGCACATAGAAGTCATGCGTTACAGCCGTGACGGCAGCGAATGCGTGCTGATTGGCCACCATGGCCATCCGGAAGTGGAAGGCACCATGGGCCAGTACAACTTTGCCAACGGCGGCGATATCTACCTGGTGGAAAACGAAGCTGACGTAGCCACGCTGGACGTAAAAAATCCTGAAAAACTGGCTTATGTCACCCAGACCACGCTTTCAATGGACGACACTGCTCGGGTAATTGATGCCTTGCGCGCCAAATTCCCAAAAATTGAAGGCCCGCGTAAAGACGACATCTGCTACGCCACCCAGAATCGCCAGGACGCCGTCAAACAACTGGCCGGCGACTGCGACCTGATGCTGGTGGTGGGTTCCCCCAACAGCTCCAACTCCAACCGCCTGCGCGAGCTGGCGGAACGCATGGGCACACCGGCCTACCTGATCGACGAAGCCGCACAAATTGACCCCGCCTGGCTAGACGGCAAAAAATCAATTGGTGTAACCGCCGGCGCTTCCGCACCGGAAGTACTGGTAAGCGCCGTGATCGCCCGCCTGCGGGAACTGGGTGGTGACGTTCCGGACGAGATTGCCGGGCGTGAGGAGAATATTGTGTTTTCTATGCCGAAAGAGTTGCGCATACCCACTGTCGAAGTCTGAACCCGTCTTTTGTAGGGGTCTGCTTGAGCAGACTCTTCGCGCCATCTTTTTGCTGCAGAATGTGAATAATATCGCGCTTCGCATACTCGAAAAGCCGCCTGTCCGGCGTGTCTGTCCGTTCATCGGAGAGGAGCTGACATTCGCTTCCGCATTATTTAAATTAATACTGACTTCAAGGGATGAGTGCTTATGCGCAGGCAATTCGGTTTCACGCTTATCGAATTAATGGTCACCGTGGCGATTCTGGTGATTCTTGTCACTGTGGCTTTGCCGTCGTTTCAGTCGGTGATAACCAGCAACCGGCTGGCAGACGCACGTGACAGTATGCTGGCGGCCATTCAGTACACCAAAGGGGAAGCTGTTGCCCGCAACCGCGCTGTGTCCTTATGTTCGTCGGCTGATGGCACCACCTGCGCCGGCGCCAATGACTGGGGCAAAGGCTGGATTGTGGTGACGGATAACAACGCGACTGGCACGACGGTGTCCATTGGTGAATTGCTGCGGGTGTTTCAGGCTCCGGATACTGCACAGGTAACTGTTACCCACGGTGGAGCTTCCGGTGCAATTCCCCACTTTCGATTTTTGCCAACAGGTATCGCTGATAGTCTAAATGAGCAGAAATATTTCGGTTTTTGCGATCCGTCCGGAAATGGGCAGGCTCGGTCATTAATCGTTTCCGTTACCACCGGTGCGCTGTCCACAGGCACTGAAGCAAATGCGAATTGCCCATGATACAAACTTCATCTGAATTCAAATTGTCCAGGAAACCGGGTGCCAGCCAGTCCGGCATTACCATGATTGAAGTGCTGGTTGCGGTGCTGGTTTTGGCGGTTGGCTTGCTTGGCGTTGCAGGCTTGCAGTCTCTCAGCTTGAAGAATACGACAACTGCGCACTTTGCGCAGGAGGCACAAAGTTACAGTGATGACTTGATCAATCGAATTATGGCCAACAATCAGGCCGCCGACAACGGCGCATATGCCTATGCCAATAGTATCGTGACCAGTGCACCAACACCTGACTGCTCTGCTGGCACTTGCAGTTCTGCGGAAATGGCTGCTTGGGATCTTTGGCAATGGAATACAGCGCTAAAAACAGCGGTGGGCGCGCCGCCGGCGGCCGCGGCCAAGGTGTTGTGGATTGCTACAGACGAAGAATACGATATTGCAATCACTTGGAATGCTGCCCGCAGTGGCGGCACTTACACGGTCCCAACCTGTACAGCAGCCGATAACAGCGCCGAAGGCTGTTATTTCACCGCTTATCGCCTGAGGTAATCCGATGATAAAACAACGCGGCTTGTCGCTGGTTGAGTTAATGATTGCAATGGCGCTTGGCCTGATTCTAACGCTAGGTGTTATCCGCATCTTTATCAGTAGCAAACAGACCTATACCGTGGTGACTTCCCAATCTCAGGCGCAGGAAAACGCAAGGGTGGCGCGGCATTTTTTAGGGAGGGCGCTGCGTCATGCCGGATACTGGGACGACCCGACGGTGGTAAGGGAGTTTCCAGCTCTTGGCGGGTTACTAGCTAAGAACGAAGTAATTACCGTCGCAGATAATGACAGCACCAACAGTAATATTGTGGATGGTACAGATTCCATTGTTGTGCGTTTTAACGGCGCAGCGGACGGTTCCTTGACAACCTGTCTGGGTGAGTCATTGGATGAAACACAGATTGCGGTAAACAGATATTATATTGGTGATGCGGGCGCCAGCACACAGGTTCCGTCCCTGATGTGTGAAAGCTATGTTATGGGTGTTGCTGCCACGGCTTTGCCAACGCCTACGCGCCAGCCACTCATTACCGGTGTTGAGAATCTTCAAGTCGAATTGGGCTTGGGGGATCAAACCAGCATTCGCGAATACGCCAGCCCTTCAGCGGTATCCATTGATTGGGGTACGGTGAAATCCCTGCGATATGCACTGCTGACCACTTCGAATCAGAACGCGACCGGACAGGAAGACACCCGTACCTATGCCCTTGTGGACGGTGAAACCGTCACCGCATCGGGCGACAATCGTATTCGTCAGGTACAGCGAGATTCCGTATACCTGCGCAACTTCCGCGGCCAGTAACGGCAGGAGACACGTTAATGAAAAAAGCCATGGCATTCGTAAGCGTACAGCGCCAGTCAGGCGCGGTTTTATTGGTCAGCCTGGTCATGCTGTTACTGCTGACGATTATTGGCTTAAGTGCGGTAGACATCACCACCCTGGATACACGTATTACGGCCAATAGCCGCGACCGGAGTATTGCCTTTGACGCGGCCGAAACCGCGTTAAATGTGGCCACAGAGACCATTGCACCGGGTAAGTCATTGCCGGACTCCAGTACCACCGGCTTCCAGGCTGCGATTATGGTGGATAACTGGTGGCAGTCTACCGATGCAGCTTGGTGGGGAACGGGAACCAACTCGGAAAACGTTACAGATTATAGTGGGCGCAGTGCGAAACAAAACTATGTGATGGAGCAGCCTATCGAATCGAACACCAATGGGGCAGGCCAGAAAATAGCTGATTTGGCCCTTGGCACAATCAAACCGGTGACCCGTTTTTATCGCGTTACTGCCCGTGGTGAAGGCCCTGGCGGTACCAGTGTTCATGTGCAGACGATATATGCACGCAAGGTGTATAACAATGCAGCCCAATAGATTACAGCAGATTGTGGCGCTCGGGAGGGCAAGCACATGAACCTAAAAAGAAAATTTAATTTTCTCGCGGCGTTTTCTATGACGTTGATGGCCAGCGGTTACGTGCCTGTCTCTGCGGCGGCGCCACTGAATCTGGCCAATCAGCCTCTCTTTCTTGGCTCGACCGCTCCCCCGCTATTGATGCTTAACGTAGGAAAAGATCATAAACTTTACTATGAAGCTTACAACGATGCATCAGATCTGAACAACGATGGCGTAGTTGACGTGGGATATAAGCCAACAATCGATTACTACGGCTATTTCAATAGCTACGCCTGCTACGACTATGAGAGCAACATTTTTGTCCCGAAGAGCATAAAGTCAGACGCTGAGAAAACAGCCAAGAATAAAACCTGTAGTAATAGTGCGGGCAGTTGGAGTGGCGACTTCCTGAACTACATATCCACAGCGCGTATTGATGCGCTGCGCAAAGTGTTCTACGGCGGCTATCGCTCCACAGACACCAACTCCAAGACCGTTCTTGAACGTACCCACATTCCCCAAGACGCCCATACCTGGGCTAAAGAGTATCGCAGCCTGGGTGTCGACGGCTACAACATCGACGATTATACACCGCTTAGCATGCCGCCTTTGGGTCGTGGGCATTTATTTGGCAATGTTTCTTACTCGGTGGGCGGTGATCCTTTATTGCGAGTTCTTCCGAACACGGTTTTCCGCCCTTGGGAGTGGGCATCGATTGAGCGGCCGGTACTCGGAAATGACTGCGTTGCCGGCATTGGTGGTTCCCGAGTTAGTTGTGAAACGTCGGGCGGCAGTAGTAATTGGAAAATTGCTGAAAGTACGTTGTTCCAGAATCTTGCAGTCAGCTACTACGATGTGCCGTCCGGTACTAACTCACCTACAAGTGCTTCCCAATTCGATACCCTGATCAGTAACAATGAGAAGCCCGGCCAGCAGGTTGGGGCTACCCAGAACTTGTCAACTATTCAAGGTGGTTTAGGGAATCGTGATAATTACATCTCTGTGGTGCGCGGTGACATGGTAATTCCGGAAACAGGGCAGTATGCCTTCGCTGTTAACGGTGATGACGCGGTAGACTTCACCATCACATCGCCTGGTGGCACGGATTACACCCCTTTGGGTTGGTACGGAGGCCACAGCGCATGTACAGCGGATAGCTGCAAGGGTGATTATTCTGAAAATTATTCACTGGATGCCGGCACCTACCAAGTGATGTTCCGGCATCATGAACAGACCGGTGGAGACAGTTTTGTGCTTTACCGCAACACCAATAGCGTCTCCTCGAGTTTCGCCGATTACGCCGTGAGAGTTGAAGTCTGTAAGTCTGCCAGCCTGCTAGAAGACAACTGCAAAGCCTACAGTGACGATAGCAACACCAGTTATAAGCCCACTGGACTGCTGCATGATTATGGTGAGAACAACAGCATCTTGTTCGGGCTGCTGACGGGGTCGTATGAAAACAATCTTCAAGGCGGTGTGTTACGTAAGAACATCAGTTCTTTTCAGGATGAAGTGAACAATGAGGACGGCACCTTTACAGATGTCAACGGTATCGTTTCCACTCTGAGTAAGTTGCGGACTGTAAATTTTCAGACCTCTAATCAGCAATATAAGTGTGGCTTTATTACCAATAGAGCGCTCGCGAACGGCGAATGCGAAATGTGGGGCAACCCTATTGCCGAAATGATGTACGAGTCAGTACGTTATTTCTCGGGCAAAACGTCGCCAACAAGTGTATTTAACATTGCTGCCACAGGCAATAATGACGCTGCTCTTGGGCTGCCAAGACCCGATTGGGTAAACCCTTACAACCCTACCAATGGCCAGCCCTATTGTGCTGCACCTAACATAATGGTGTTGTCTGACGTGAACGTCAGCTACGACTCGGACACGGTGCCCGGCTCTTCGTTTTCGAGTTTTACCGGCGATGTAACCGGGCTGAACGTGACAACGCTGTCAAACACCATTACCGCTAATGAACCTGAAGTGCCGGGTCTTCATTACATCGGACAGTCTGGCACCGTCGCAGACAATGCACCAAGTGCGAAGACGGTCACGAGCTTGGCAAATATCCGTGGGCTGGCGCCTGAAGAACCCACCAAGCTTGGCAGCTATTATTCGGCAGCGATCAGTTATTACGGTTGGCTGACGGACCTCTTCCCAGACAAAGGCACGGAAACCGATCCGACAAACATAAATACTTATGCGGTTGCCCTAGCATCGCCACTGCCACGTATTAACATTCCGCTGTCGGGTGGAAACTCTATTTCATTGGTTCCGTTTGCGAAATCGCCTGGTGGCGCCGGTATCAATGGGGCTGAGGGACAGTTCCAGCCAACCAATACCATTGTTGATTTTTACGTGGAGAGTATTACCCCAACCTCCGGCAGCTTCTTGATTAACTTTGAGGACGTAGAGCAGGGCGCCGACCATGATATGGATGCGATTGCGCGGTATCAGTACGACTTGGATAAGGATGGCTTGGTGACCGTTAAGGTCGACTCACTCTATGCCGCTGGCGGCATCGACCAGCATATGGGATATGTTATTTCAGGCACTTCAAAAGACGGCATTTATCTGGTTGTTCATGACATAAAAGATCAAATAAACGGTGAGGTACAGACTTACTATCTTGATACACCCGCCGAGAGGGCCGGTCCAGACGCAGACAGGGGCACCGCAAAGTTGACCCTCTCAAGCACGCGGACCTTCACGGCTAGTGGCGCTGCCGCGGCAACTCTGCTTAAAGATCCGCTCTACTTCGCTGCGAAATGGGGGGGGTTCACTGACAAGAACGGTAATAACATCCCCGACCTGACCGAAGAGTGGGACAGCAAGAACAACATTACTCAGGCAAACACCCCGGACGGCGTTCCCGACAATTATTTTCAGGTGACCAACGCGCTGGGCCTGAAAGACCAGTTGAGTACGGCGTTTGATCTTATACTGACGCAGGAAGGATCAGCATCGACAGTTACCGTCAACTCCGGTGCGTTGAATACGAATACCCTTTTGTTTCAGGCTGTTTTCAATGCTGACGACTGGTCAGGCAATGTCCTTGCTTACCCGGTTGAAGGCAATGGGCTTGGGGCGGAAGTTTGGAAATTTGCGGACGTTCTGAAAAATCAGCTCTCTCCAGTTGATGGATTTTTGGCCAATCGTGAAGTTGTGACCTACAACCCGGCTGAAGGGGTCGGTGTTCCCTTCACCTGGCCTAGTGACCCGGATACACTCAAGTCAATCGATATCAGCCAAGCACAGGTTAATGCACTGCGAAGCGGTGTAACTGCCAATGCCGACAATTATGGTAAGTCTCTGCTCAACTTCATTCGCGGTGATCAGAGCGAAGAGGGTGCGAATGAGGATGGGGAAACTAAATTGGAGTTCCGCGAGCGACAGACCGTTTTGGGCGATATCGTCAATTCGGACCCGCTGTTTGTGCCGGCGCCAGGTTTTTTCTATCCGGACAACTGGGGCGTCTCGGCCTTGGAGAACAGCAAGCCCTATTCGGATTTCCGCCAGACATTCAAAGATCGCGAGCCTGTTCTCTACTTTGGTGCCAACGACGGGCTTTTTCATGCCATCAATGCATACGCCAACAATAGTGATACTAGTGTTGGACCTATCCGCACAGATGGCGGTGAAGAGTTGCTTGCCTACTTGCCATCGCTGGTTACAGACGATTTGAATGCGCTATCTGATCCCAATTACAACCACCAGTATTATGTTGACGGGCCGTCGACTTACGGTGATGTTTTCTTCAACAGTAATTGGCACACTGCGCTGGTTGGGGCGCTTGGGAAAGGTGGTCAGGGTCTGTTCGCGCTGGACATCACCAACCCGAAAGGCACAGTCACAGATTATCCGAGCTTCGATGAAGCTAATGCCAGTGACCTCGTGCTCTGGGAGTTCTCGGATGCGGACGATCGCGATATGGGTTATAGCTACGGCGACCCGGTTATCGTTCGTATGAACAACGGTGAATGGGCGGCTATTTTTAGCAATGGTTATAACAATACTGAAAATGATGGTATTTCCAGCACAACGGGCAACGCTGTTCTCTACGTCGTTAATATTGAGACAGGCGCGCTGATCAGCAAGCTCGACACCGCAGCCGGCACCGAAGACGACCCGCAGGGCCTGTCACGGCCGAATGGTCTTGCGTCGCCGGCGGTCATCGATGAAGACGGTGACTATATTGCTGACACCATTTATGCCGGCGATTTGTTCGGCAACCTGTGGAAGTTTGACGTGTCCAGTGCCGATAAGGCTAACTGGGGAGTTGCATTTGAGTCCACTGATGGTCCTGAGCCGCTATTTGTGGCGAAGGACAGTGACGGTAATGCGTTACCGATTACGTCCAGACCTAGTGTGGGTTCCCACCCAGACCCCTCTATAGCGCCAGATGACGTCATTGTGTACTTCGGCACTGGCAAATATCTGGAGTCAGGAGACAATAATCCAAGCGGCCAGAACACTCAGGGATTCTTTGCTATATGGGATGATGGCACTCAGGTTTCGGGCCGCTCAGATCTGTTGCAACAGTCAATTATTGGTGAAGCGAGTAACGACGATTTTGACTTCCGCTTGACGACGGATAACGAAATTCGCTGGGAGGAAGTGGTTAGTGGAGCTTCAACGCTGCCAGCCTATCGTGGCTGGTTCATGGACCTGATCAACACCGGGGTCGAAACTCCCGACAATGCAGGAGAGCGCGTCGTTTTTGCGCCGATCATCCGAAATGACAGGATTATTTTCACAACGCTGATTCCAAGCCTTGACCAATGCGCTGCAGGCGGGTCTGGCTGGTTAATGGAAGTGAGTGCGATCAGTGGCGCCCGGCTGCCGCAGTCCCCGTTCGATGTAAATGACGACGACGTCTTCAACGATGCAGACTTGGTTGATTTCGACGGTACGCCCTTGCCAACCAGTGGTATTCGCAAAGCTGGCGGCGCTGAAGGAGGGTCCGGTATTCCGACTCCGCCGGCGATACTTGATGACCCTGAATGCCCGAACGGAGTCTGCAGCGAGCTTAAGTTCACCGGTACGTCTAAGGCTACTGTTGAATCCATACGGGAGTCGTCGAGCCCATACTCGCAAGGCCGACAAAATTGGCGTGAGGTTAACTAATGGATCAGAAACACGTTTTCAATGGTCAGACTGCCTGGTTCCGAAATAGAACCAGACAGAAAGGCTTTACTTTGATCGAGGTTATGATTGTCGTGGCGATAATCGGCATTCTTGCCGCTATCGCCATTCCCTCATATCAGAGCTATGTACAAAAAGCGCGACGCGTCGATGCGCAGGCCGCGTTGACTGAAATGGCCCAGGCAATGGAGGCGGCTTATGCTCGCAATTTTAGCTACGAAGAGCAGGCTACAGGCCCAGCGGATACAGGTACACCAAGCGCTGCAATTTTGCGAAGCTCAAGCGTGGACTTCTACACCCTGACTATCAGCGCCGCCGCGAAAAACTCGTACGCACTGAGCGCAGCACCCAGCGGAGCACAGGTACAAGACCAGTGTGGGACGCTGAGTATCGACAATACCGGCCAAAAAACCGCCACTAAGGGCGGCACGGCTATTAGTGATTGTTGGTGATATATGTGCTTGGCTAACAGCTGATGGGTGTTCCGGGAGACCGCTCTTCTATACCGTCGCCGTTGAAATCTGCAGACGTACGTACGCGCCCGGCAAATGAAATCACAAGAGCTCGTCCGCCTTCGGTGAAAAGCGGATGGCAAAACTCTACGGAGCCAGCTGTCCCATTAGCCGTGCCAATGGTGTCAAACTGAAAATGCGCACGGCTGGCGGGGCGCTTGGTCAGCTTCCATTGGCCGAGGTCGACGTCGATACGGCGCAATGTCAGTTCGTGGCTATCTAATCGGCCATTTTTATTGTCGTCTATAAAAACCGTGATAGAACCACTCCAGTCGTTATGGCATATACCCGAGTTGTCTAAAGGACAAACTGTGATAAGTTGTTGCTGATGGATTGCTTCAAGTCGCGCGAAATTGAACAGTGTCAGCAGATCATTGCGCACCTGGTCTGCTTTATTGGAGCGGACCACCTGGTCAAAGGCGGGTAAGGTAAAGCTGAGTACAATAGTGATTATGGCAACACAGATCATCAGTTCGGGAAGAGTAAATCCTTCGCCGTGAGCAGCATATTTCATGATTAAAGTCCTTTTTGGAATTCTATCTGCTCGTCCTGAGCAACCTTAGGCTACCGTATCTGGAAGTGTGTTTTGTTAATCCAGTCCCAGTTTCTTCAACTTATACCGCAACGCCCGAAAACTGATCCCCAATTTTTTCGCCGCCGCCGTTTTATTCCAGCGCGTTGCTTCCAACGCCTGCTCAATAGCCTTGCGCTCTATGTTCTCCAGATATCCCTCAAGGCCCAGGTTCTGCTCTGACAGTTGGGGGTCCGCCGTTGCCACAAGCTCGGTTGTGGGTGTCAGAAAAGCCGAATCAATGTCGCTACAAGAGCTGCCAAGTTGAAGGTCGCCGGTGTCAATAACGTCTCCGTCGCAAAGTGTAAACGCCCGCTCCAGTATGTTTTCCAGCTCGCGCACATTACCCGGGAAATGGTAGCCCTTTAAATAGTTAACGGCGGCATCGGTGAGGGCGATGGGTGTGCACTCGTATTCGCGGGCAATGCGCAGCAGAATGTGCCTGGCAAGCAGCGCTATGTCGCCGCTGCGTTCGCGCAGAGGCGGCACGCGGATTTCAATCACGTTGATGCGATAGAACAGGTCCTGGCGGAACAGGCCATCTTGTACCAGCCCCGGAAGATCTTTATGGGTTGCACTAAGCACACGGATATCGACCGGCACTTCGTGGCTGTCACCGACCGGGCGTACGGCTTTTTCCTGAATGGCCCGCAGAAGCTTTACCTGCATGGGCAATGGTAAGTCGGCGATTTCATCCAGAAACAGGGTACCGCCGTTGGCGCTTTGAAACAGGCCTGGCTTGTTGTCCACCGCTCCGGTGAAGCTGCCTTTTTTGTGGCCGAAAAACTCACTTTCCATTAACTCAGACGGAATAGCGCCACAGTTCACGGCTATGAACGGCCCATCACATCTAGGGCCCTGCTGATGAATGGTGCGCGCGACCAGCTCTTTACCGCTGCCGGATTCGCCTTGAATAAAGACAGGCGCTTGGCTGCGAGCCAGTTTGCGGGCCTGATTGCGTAAGGTTTGAATCTGGGCGGAATTGCCCAGCAGCAAGCCCGGGTCGCTATTGTCTTCTGGCGCAGGCTCGGGGCTCTGGGCCAGTTTGAGCGCGGTGTTAACGAGCTCCCGCAGCCGCGGCAATTCGACGGGCTTTGACACAAAATCAAAGGCACCTGCCTTCAGGGACTCAATGGCGATGTCCATACTGCCGTAGGCTGTTATAACGGCGACCGGCGTATTGGGGGAATGCTGTTGAATCCATTGCACCAGCTCGATGCCTTTGCCATCTGGCAGGTTCATGTCGGTCAGGCACAAATTTGGCGTGTGCTTTTGCATGCCTGCGATCCCCCCTGCCAGAGTGCCCGCGGTGACCGTATTCAGGCCCATGCGGCTGAGGGTTATCTCTAGTAGGTCACGGATGTCGGGTTCGTCGTCTACGATCAGCGCGGTCAGTTTGGTCATAGTACCCTTTAGATTATACGCCCGGGATGGGCGAACATAATGCGAAAGCAGCACCCTGGCTGTTCGGTGTTAATCAGCGACAGGTGAGCCTGATTCGCCTCACACAATTCTTTTGCCAGATAGAGGCCCAGTCCGGTGCCATTTTTGTCGGTTGTAAAAAACGGTTCGAATACAGACGACGTGTTTTCTTTGGCAATGCCCGGGCCGTAATCCTTGATATCAATGTAGGCGCGGGCGCCGTCGGCGGCGATTCCGGTGACTATTTCTATTTTAGCCTTGCCACAATGCAATTCACTGTAGCGTAAGCCATTGTCGCATAGGTTGATCAGAATTTGTTCCAGCTGGCTGGTGTCGAAACGCGCAGTGGGCTGAACGCCTGGCTGAACCTGAAGGCGGATTAGCACGGGTTCATGTTGACTGTGGGTTTGCAGAAAATCGTCACGAAACTGTTCTAGCCAGGGCTGCAGGTTAATCGGCTCGGCGGCTGAGGTTTCACGGCGGGACACACCCAGCACATTCTCTATAATGGCGTTCACACGTTTTGAGTGGCGATGAATAATCGCCAGCATCTTTTGGTCGGCCGTATCCATATTCGGCGACTCGTCCAAAAGTTGTGCGGCGTGGCTGATGGCCCCCAACGGGTTGCGAATTTCATGGGCGATGCTGGCCGTTAACTGGCCCAGTGAGGCGAGCTTCATTTGTTGCGCCTGCTGGGTTACGCGGCTGATGTCTTCCAGAAACATCAACACTAGTTCGCCGGTGTTTTGGTCCAGGTGGGCAAACGTAGCTTGTATGGGTGAGGACGTGCTTGAGGGCTGAAAGGGTGCGATGCTTAGTTGCGGATGCAGCAGCCAGCTTTTGAATCCGGCTAGTAGGTTTGCGGGCAGAAGGTGCGCGCCAGTTGTTTGTCCGGCCTCTGCTCGCTGCGCAGAAACTGTATACCCCGCCAGCATTTCGCTGGCAGCGGCGTTCATCAGGCGAACCTGGCCTTCACGGTCTAGCACCAGTATACCGGTGCGCATGCGCTGAATGATTTGCTGATTGATCTGCTCCAGCTCGGCAAGACTTTGGGCACGGCTGTTGGCAAGAGTTTCGCTGCGGCGCAGGCGGATGGCAATGTATTGCAAAGCGGCGGCGGTCACAAAATAAACAATACCCAATGACCCGGCCCGCACCACGTCATCGGCGCTTTTGCCCTGTTCCAGCATCGCCCAAAGTGCAATGGCCAGTGAACTGAGAGTGGCTAAAGCAGCGTAAAATGTACCCATGCGCCCCGGTGTCATGATGTTGCCGGCGGCGACTGATACGATCACCAGGTTTGCCATGCCATTGGTGATGCCGGAACTGCTGACCAGCAGGCCATGAATGATCAGTATATCCAGCAAAATGGAGACGCTGATGTTGCGCTCACTGGGCTGGAAACCGGTAATCATTAACACCGCTATAAACGCGTTTACGGCCAGATAGGCGATTACGCCCGCCTGAAAGTAGTCCAGTTGGCGGAATCGACCGTCAAAACTGGTGGTATCCACCAGCAGTAGCCCGATAAGCAATATACCCAGCACCAGACGATAGTAGTTATAGACCCGAAACAGTTCGCCGCGCTGGCGTGTGCTCAGCAAGTCGCCAGCGCTGGCTGCGAGCGCCGTCGTTGTGGAAAGTGTTGACGGATTGGAGAGCGTGGGCGGCGTGGAAGACGCTGTCATAAGTAGTGCCATATACCCGGTGAAAGCAACCTTTAGCTGCCGGTAGTGGTGGTGCTATAAGGGCGCTGCCGCAGACTTGGCGCGGCAGCGCGTTTATAATAGCCCTTTTTAAGGCATCAGTAACAGGAGCCGACCTATGTCGTTAACAGCGGATCAGCCCCGATCCCCACAAACACCGGGCCCTTTGCGCGTGGTGATGGTTCAACAGGATTTTTTGGTCGGTGACATACCCGGCAACGCCCAACGGATTATTGCAGCGGTAAGGCAGGCCGATGACCATCACCAGGCTGACATTGTGGTATTCCCCGAGTTGGCGCTAACAGGCTATCCGCCGGAGGATTTGCTGCTTCGGCCAAGCCTGGACATCCGCGTACAAGCGGCAATCGATGAAATCTGCGGCGCAGGGTTGGCGCCGGTTGTGGTGTTTGGTGCGCCGGTGCGTGAAAACGGCAAACTCTATAATGCTGCGCTGGTGATGGAAAATGGCAAGATTGGCCATCGTTATTTCAAACAGTGCCCGCCCAACTACCAGGTTTTTGATGAGAAACGCTATTTCGCCAGTGGGTTTGAACCATTGGTGGTCAGTTTGCGGGGCGTCGATGTCGGCATTACGGTGTGTGAAGACTTGTGGGCCGAGGGTCCGGTTGAGACGGCCGCCGCAGCCGGCGCAAAACTGGTACTGAATTTGAACGCGTCGCCTTACTCCCAAGGCAAACAGCTGCGGCGTAAAGCATTGGTTCAACGCAAAGCAAAAGCCGCTGGCGTTGCCATTGTGTACGTCAACCTGGTTGGCGCTCAGGACGAGCTGGTGTTTGATGGTGGCTCGCTGGTAGCCGACGGCAAAGGCGAGATTGCCGCAGAAGCGCCGCAATTTGAACAGGGCCTGTTCGTTGTAGACTTTGAGTGTGGAGAAACCTGCCAGCCGGTTACTCAACCATTACCACAGCCGCTGCCCGCAGGTGCGGCGGTTTATCAAGCGTTGGTGATGGGTGTTCGGGATTATGTGGGGAAAAATGGCTTTAAGTCTGTGGTACTGGGTTTGTCAGGAGGTATCGATTCTGCGCTGACGTTGGCCATAGCGGTAGACGCGCTGGGCAAGGAGCAGGTGCGTGCGGTGATGATGCCGTTTCGCTATACTGCGGATATCAGCCTGCAAGACGCAGAGGCCCAAGCCAGCACGATGGGCGTGCACTACGATGTGTTCTCAATCGAGCCCATGTACGATGCTTTTATGGCAACCTTGGCCGAGCCCTTTATCGGCACCACTGTGGACACCACAGAGCAGAATCTTCAGGCTCGCCTGCGGGGTGTTTTGCTGATGTCGCTGTCGAACAAATTCGGCTCTTTGGTGCTGACTACGGGCAACAAAAGCGAGATGGCGGTCGGCTACTCGACTCTTTATGGCGATATGGCTGGCGGCTTTGATGTGCTCAAAGATGTTGCCAAAACCCAGGTGGTCGAGCTGTCGCGTTACCGCAATACGGTGGCGCCGGTTATACCCGAGCGGGTGATTACGCGGCCGCCGTCGGCTGAGCTGGCGCCAGACCAGAAAGATGAAGACAACCTGCCGGGTTATGACGTTCTGGACGCGATTCTGCAACGCTATGTCGAACAGGATGAAAGCGCCGAGGTGATTATCGCTGCAGGCTTTGACCGCGCGGATGTAGAACGGGTGATTCGCCTGGTGGATATCAATGAATACAAGCGCCGGCAGGCGCCAATCGGTGTGCGGGTTTCAGAGCGGGGCTTCGGTAAAGACCGCCGTTATCCCATTACCAACGGCTGGAAAAGCGGGGTATGAAAGAACGGGGGCCGTTAATGGCCCCCCGGTTCAGCAGCTTGCGAACAGCGACGTTATTCGTCGCCCATCAAGCCAAAGGTGATCACGTTGGCAAGGGAGCGGTTCTGCTTGCGCAGAATATCGGGCTCAAATTCCCCGCTCTGGTTAAACGCTTTGCTGTCCGGGAAGTTTGTCCGCAGCAGCGCAACGGCGTCTTGGCTGCCTTTTTTTATGTCCATAAAGCGAAATGTTTCCGCCAGAATAATGATGGCTTCTTCCACCACCGGTGAGCTGGGGTAATTCTCCACCACATAGCGGGCGCGGTTATTGGCTGCAATGTAGGCTTCCCGCGTGATGTAATAGCGGGCCGCGTGAAGTTCCAGCTCGGCCATACGGTTGCGCACCGCAATCATCCGCTGGCGGGCATCGGCGGCGTACAGGCTGTCGGGGTAGCGGTTGAGCAACTCGGAAAAGTCGCGGAACGCCTGCAACTGTTCGCCTGGGGCACGGGCGTTGGCTTCTATCGGGAAGTAGCGCGCGGCCAGTCCAATGTCCAGGTTGTAAGAGGCCAGACCACGCATATACAGAGCGTAGTCGCCGTGTTCGCTTTGCGGATTCAGTCGCAGAAAGCGATCCGCCGCGGCGCGGGCGCCTTCCAGATCAAGATTTTGGTAGCGTGCAAAAATCAGGTCAAGCTGGGCTTGCTCGGCGTAGCGGCCAAACGGATAGTAGGTTTCCAGAGCATCCAGATTGGTTTCCGCTTCGTTGAAATTGCCCGAATTCATGGCGCTGCGGGCGTTCTCGTAATAGGTTTGCTCGGGTAATACCTGCTCTTGCTTATTTGTGGCGCAGGCGCTGAGTAGCACAACCACTACGGACACTACCCATAAACGGACAACTGATCTCATGCCGGAATCCCGTATAATGTCGAAAAGTTCAAAGAGCCGCCATTGTAACGGGGAAGGCACTGGATGTGCAGTAGAAGCACAACAGAAGCCCGGCTGTTTGTCGTAATATAAGCCAAACGTAACACAACCAGGCCCTGGGGGCTTAATGTCAGCTGAAAACCGAATTATCGCCAGTTTTGTAATACCACCCAAACTGAGCGACAAACGCCTGGACCAGGCCGCCGCAGAGCTAATGCCCGAGCACTCGCGCTCGCGCCTGCAATCCTGGGTAAAAAGCGGCGCCCTGACTGTGAACGGCGGTCAGTGCAGACCCCGCGATAAAGTGATGCTGGGTGACAAGATCGAGTTAGACGCCGAACCGGAAGCGCAGGTGACCTGGCAGGCAGAAGCCATCACCCTGGATGTTGTTTATGAAGACGAGCACATACTGATCATCAACAAGCCAGCCGGTTTGGTGGTGCACCCGGCGGCTGGCCATGCCGACGGTACCCTGGTGAACGCGATACTGAATATAGCTCCAGAAGTAGAAAACTTGCCACGGGCTGGCATTGTGCACCGCCTGGATAAAGACACCTCCGGCGTTATGGTGGTGGCTCGTAGCCTGATTGCCCACACCTCGCTGGTAAACCAGCTGCAAACCCGCACCATGGGCCGTGAATACGAAGCTGTTGTGGTAGGCACCCTGACCGGCGGCGCGACTGTGGATGCCCCAATCGGGCGCCACCCTACCGAACGCAAAAGGATGGCGGTGGTGAAGTCCGGCAAGCCGGCCGTTACGCATTACCGCGTGATTGAGCGTTTTGCGGCCCACACTCATGTGCGCTGTAAACTGGAAAGCGGACGTACCCACCAGATTCGTGTGCACCTGACCCACGTAAAGCACCCGTTGGTGGGCGACCCTGTCTACGGCGGGCGCCTGCGTTTGCCTAAAGGCACCACCGAAGAATTGCGCGAAGTGTTGTCTGGCTTCCACCGCCAGGCTCTGCACGCACGTCAGCTGACTCTGGAGCACCCGCAAACTGGCGAAACAATGAGTTGGGATGTGCCCTTGCCAGAGGATTTTCAGTTGCTGCTGGCAGCGCTGCGCAAGCACGTAAAAGATATGGAAAGCGATGAATTCTGATCTGCAGTTAATAGCGCCTGTCTGGTCAGCTCCGGCCAGCGTGCAAGCGTTTAGCAGCACCCGCCAGGGCGGCGTTAGCGCGGCGCCTTGGGATCAACTGAATGTGGGCGGTCACGTTAACGACCGCCCTCAGCACGTAGCCACGAACCGTCAACGATTGGCGGATCATCTTGGCTTGTCGGCGCAACGTTTCGCCTGGTTAAATCAGGTGCACGGAACCGTTGTTGTCGAAGTAACGGCCCAGAACCTAAGCCAACTTCCGCCCGCCGACGCCAGTTACACCCGCGAACCCGGCGTGGTATGCGCCATTCTTACCGCCGACTGTCTGCCGGTCATACTCTGCAACCGCCAAGGAACGATAGTCGGTGCTGCCCACGCCGGCTGGCGGAGCCTGTGCGGTGGCGTGTTAGAAAACTTGATCGCAGCAATGGCCGAACCCGCCGAAAATCTGATGGCCTGGCTCGGCCCCGCCATCGGCGCCGACCAGTTCGAAGTAGGGCCAGAAGTACGCCAGGCGTTTATTAACCACAGCCCGCAAGCATCCAGCGCGTTCGCAAGCCAGGGCGCACGCCCCGGCCACTATATGGCCGACATTTACCGACTGGCAAAGCAGCGTCTGCAACAAGCGGGCGTTAGCTCGATAGATGGTGGCGGCCTGTGCACCGTTAGCGACACCCAGCGCTTCTATTCCTACCGCCGCGACGGCCAAACCGGTCGGATGGCTACCCTGATAGCTTTTCATTAAAGCATCAGCTGTTTTAAATGCTAGTCGTAACTGATCCCCGTCAATTTTCTGACACTCCAATCGGTTACTAACTTGAAGTCTGCCTATTAGCCCCTACATTAAGTAACAAAGCAGATTCAATAGGCCGATACCGGCCCATCGCACAAAGAACCGGAGAGCCCCTCATGAGAATCGACAAGCTAACCAGCCGCCTGCAAAGCGCTCTGGCCGATGCCCAATCCCTCGCTGTTGGCAAAGACCACAATTTTATAGAGCCATTGCACTTGATGCAGGCCTTGTTAGACCAAGATGCCAGTTCCATTAAACCGCTGCTGAAACAGGCTGGTGGCGAGCCCACTCGCATCCGCCAAGCGGTCATTAAAGAAATCGAGAGCCTGCCCGAAGTGAAAGGCAGCGCCGGCGACGTTGCCATGTCCAACGACATGGGCCGCCTATTTAACATCGCCGACAAACTTGCGCAAAAGCGTAAAGACCAGTTTGTCTCTAGCGAACTGATGTTGCTGGCGGCGCTGGAAGATCGCGGTGGCTTGGGGCGGGTGCTGCGTGAACAAGGCGTAGACAAGGTTGCGCTGGGAAAAGCCATCGAAAACGCTCGCGGTGGCGAATCCGTTGACGACGCCGGCGCTGAAGAAAATCGCCAGGCATTGGATAAATACACCATCGACCTGACCGAAATGGCCGAGTCTGGCAAGCTTGACCCGGTGATTGGCCGTGACGACGAGATCCGCCGCACCATTCAGGTACTGCAGCGCCGTCGCAAGAACAATCCGGTATTGATTGGTGATCCTGGCGTGGGTAAAACCGCCATTGTGGAAGGCCTTGCCCAGCGTATTGTGAATGGCGAAGTACCCGAGGGCCTGAAAAACAAGCGCGTATTGTCTTTGGATATGGGTTCGTTGATTGCCGGTGCCAAATTTCGCGGTGAGTTCGAAGAACGCCTGAAAGCTGTGTTGAAAGAACTGACAAAACAGGAAGGTCAGATTATCCTGTTTATTGACGAAATCCACACCATGGTGGGTGCCGGTAAGGCCGAAGGTTCGATGGATGCCGGCAATATGTTGAAACCGGCGCTGGCCCGCGGTGAACTTCACTGCGTGGGCGCGACCACTCTGGATGAGTACCGGGAACACATTGAAAAAGACGCTGCCCTTGAGCGCCGGTTTCAAAAGATTCTGGTAGACGAACCCAGTGAGGAAGACACCATTGCGATACTGCGTGGCCTGAAAGAACGCTACGAAGTTCACCACGGTGTTGAAATAACCGACAGTGCCATTATCGCCGCCGCCAAACTGTCGAGTCGTTACATTGCCGACCGTAAACTGCCGGACAAAGCCATTGATCTGGTGGACGAGGCTGGAAGCCAGATTCGTATGGAAATGGACTCCAAGCCTGAACCGCTGGACCGCCTGGAACGCCGCCTGATTCAGCTGAAAATCGAGCGCGAAGCGCTGAAAAAAGAGACTGACCCGGCATCGAAGAAACGCCTGGAAGAACTCTCCAGCGTGATTGACGGGCTGGAACGCGAATACGCCGATTTGGAAGAAGTTTGGAACGCCGAAAAGGCCGCTTTACACGGCTCGCAGAAGATCAAAAGCGAGCTTGAACAAGCGCGAACCGAATTGGAGAGTGCCCGGCGGACCAGTGACCTTGGCCGAATGTCCGAATTGCAGTATGGCCGCATTCCTGAGCTTGAGCGCCAGCTGGATATGGCAAGCCAAGCCGAGATGATGGAAATGACCCTGCTGCGCAACCGGGTGACCGAGGAAGAAATTGCTGAAATCGTCTCAAAGTGGACCGGCATTCCGGTGTCGAAAATGCTTGAGGGCGAGCGCGACAAATTGATGCGGATGGAAGAGGCCCTGCACAAGCGGGTAATCGGACAAAACGAGGCGGTAGAAGCGGTGGCTAACGCCGTGCGTCGTTCCCGTGCCGGGCTGTCGGACCCCAATCGTCCTAACGGCTCCTTCTTATTCCTCGGCCCCACCGGTGTAGGCAAAACCGAATTGTGCAAGGCGCTGGCATCCTTCCTGTTTGATACCGACGACGCCATGGTGCGCATAGACATGTCGGAGTTTATGGAGAAGCATTCCGTCGCGAGGTTGATCGGTGCGCCCCCGGGCTATGTGGGTTATGAAGAGGGCGGTTATCTGACCGAAGCTGTGCGCCGGCGCCCTTATTCCGTGCTTTTGCTGGACGAAGTAGAGAAAGCGCACCCGGATGTGTTCAACATTCTGCTGCAGGTTCTTGACGATGGACGTCTGACCGACGGCCAAGGCCGCACCGTCGATTTTCGCAACACCGTTATAGTGATGACGTCTAACCTGGGCTCTGGAATCATCCAGCGGCATGCTGGCGAAGAAAACTACGACGCTATGAAAGCCCTGGTGATGGACGAAGTCGGCACTCATTTTCGCCCCGAGTTTATCAACCGGGTAGACGAAGTGGTGGTGTTTCATCCCCTGGCAGCGAACCAGATCCGCGGCATCGCCAAAGTGCAGATCGAGCTTCTCGACAAGCGCTTGCAGCAGCAGGACATTGCTCTGGAACTGGACGAAAGCGCGATGGAGTTGCTTGCCAATGTCGGTTACGACCCGGTTTACGGCGCAAGGCCGCTGAAGCGGGCGATTCAGCGGATGATCGAAAACCCCTTGGCGCAACAGTTGCTGCAAGGCAACTTTGGCCCCGGAGATACCATTCGCACCCGTGTTGAAGAGGGCGCGCTGGTGTTCAGCAAGGCCTGACAGGCCCCGAATATGTGATGGTCGGGCTGTAGTGAATTGAGTGGGCATTGAATGTGCCCTGAACCCGCCCGTAACGGGTGGGTTCAGGGTGCTTTTTCAGCACCGCAGTTTTGTTCAACGATGTCTTCGTACGTCTGTTTTTGCTGCGAGACCTCGTCTGGGGTCAGGAATCGTTGCTCGCCATCCTCGGTGATTCGGATACGGGCGTTGTTGCTGATTATCTCAAGATTTTGTTGCGCCGCGTCGCAGTTTGTTTTGCGTTGTGCCTGGCGGGTAGCCGCAGCATCGATTTCGCTAGATTCTTCGCTGGCAGCTTGCTGGCGTTTTTCCATCTCTTTCAGCTGTTGCTGGGCCGATGAGTGGGTGTTCGCAGAACTGGGCTGGCCGGACCTTACCCGAATCTGTTCAGCCTGAGTGCCCGTGGGCTGGCGATCGCCAAAGTGAGTTACGCCGTCTGCGTCGGTCCACTTGTACACCGTTGCTGCGTTTACCATGGCTGGTGCCATTGCCAGAATCAGAACCATCGTTTTCAGTTGCATCTTCATCGTTTATCGTCCGCTGTAGTTAACCTGTCGCAGGAAACCGGTGAATGGCCAATTATGCTTTAGTCATAGCGTATTGAGACAATCATGCCAGCTCATTTGGTTTTTTTCTTTTGCCTGGTTCAAATAAGTAACAGTCTATTTAGCCAAAGCGGCTATTGACAGGGAGTTTCCCGCTGTCAGAATTACTGATTGCCTGAAGGCGGGAGGGGATGTAGCCGGCAATCCCGTTCATATTTCCCCCGTTTATTACCGCGCCTGACACACCGCCCATCGTTGCGGTTTTGGTTGTTGCTTACGTGCAATCTGTTGACTGGCTGTTCTCCGCAACCCTCAGGAGGGCGGCTGGCCGGGAGACAACCTTTGTTTATTGGGGCGTGATGGAGTATCGGTTCAGCTTTCACAAAAAGTCACACAACCGTATATCCAGGTAGCCGGGGTGGTACCCCGATTAACTCATTTGCAGAAGAGGGTCGAAAACGTGGAGTTATTGTCTGGCGCCGATATGCTCATCCGGTCGTTACAGGATGAAGGCATAGAGAACATTTATGGCTATCCGGGTGGAGCAGCCCTGCATATATACGATGCTCTGTTCAGGCAGGATGCCGTCAAGCACATTCTGGTCAGGCACGAACAGGCGGCTGTGCACATGGCTGATGGCTATGCTCGTGCTACTGGCAAAGCGGGTACAGTACTGGTTACCTCGGGGCCCGGTGCGACAAACACCATCACCGGTATTGCGACTGCTTTTATGGACTCCATTCCGATGGTGGTTTTGTGTGGGCAGGTAGCATCAACGCTGATTGGCGAAGATGCCTTCCAGGAAACCGACATGATCGGTGTTTCCCGCCCGGTGGTGAAGCACAACCTCAGCGTGCGCCATCCGTCCGAAATTCCGGAAATTATTCGCAAGGCCTACTACATTGCGACAACCGGCCGACCTGGCCCGGTGGTTGTGGACATTCCAAAGGACATGACCGCGCCTAACGATCGCTACGAGTATGTGTTTCCGAAAAAACCGAAATTGCGGTCTTATAATCCCGCCATTCGTGGCCACGCCGGCCAGATCAAAAAAGCAGTGGACATGCTGCTGGCGGCCAAGCGACCGATTGTTTACGCCGGCGGTGGTGTCGTTCTGGGCAAGGCTTCTGGCCAACTGACTGAAATGGTGCGCGGCCTGGGTTATCCCATCACGAATACCTTGATGGGTATCGGTTGTTATCCGGCGAGCGACAAGCAGCACATTGGTTGGTTGGGCATGCACGGCACCTACGAAGCCAACATGGTTATGCATCACGCGGACCTGATTCTGGCTATCGGTGCGCGCTTTGACGACCGCGTTACCAACGCGACCGAGAAGTTCTGCCCTGGCGCCCGCATTATCCACATTGACATCGATCCGGCGTCGATTTCCAAAACCATCAGCGCCGATGTGCCCATTGTTGGGCCGGTGGATGCTGTGCTGAAAGAAATGCAGTCGCTGATCAAGGAAAGCAAGGTCAGGCCCGATGCCGATGCGCTGGCATCCTGGTGGAAGCAGATCGACGAATGGCGCGCTTTTCACGGTATGCGCTATGAAACAAGTGATGACGTTATCAAGCCGCAGGAGGTGGTGGAAATGCTGCACCGCCTGACCAATGGCGATGCCTATGTCACCACCGATGTGGGGCAGCACCAGATGTTTGCCGCTCAGTACTACAAGTTTGACAAGCCCAACCGCTGGATCAGCTCCGGTGGTCTGGGCACCATGGGCTTTGGCTTGCCGGCAGCGATGGGCATAAAGCTGAACTTCCCCGATGAAGAAGTGCTCTGTATCACCGGCGAAGGCAGTATCCAGATGAACATTCAGGAGCTGTCGACCTGCAAGCAATACAACTTGCCGGTGAAGATCATCAACCTGAATAATCAGGCTCTGGGTATGGTCAAACAGTGGCAGGATATGAATTACGGGGCTCGCCACTCGCATTCTTACATGGACTCCTTGCCGGACTTCGTCAAACTTGCGGAGGCCTATGGCCACGAGGGTATGAAGATTACGCGCAAGGAAGACCTGGAACCCATGCTCAAAAAAGCACTGGCCATGAAAGACAAGCTGGTGTTCGTGGACATTTACGTAGACCCTTCTGAGCACGTCTACCCGATGCATGTGGCCCGTGGCTCAATGAAAGATATGTGGCTCAGCAAAACGGAGAAGGTGTAATCATGCGTCGAATCATTTCTGTTTTGTTGGAAAACGAGCCGGGTGCGCTGTCGCGGGTAGTGGGTCTGTTTTCACAGCGCAACTACAACATTGAAACCCTGACGGTTGCGCCCACCGAAGACCCGACAATGTCGCGTTTGACGGTAACGACTACGGGTTCCGAGCGGGTGATTGAGCAGATTACCAAGCAGTTGAACAAGTTGATTGAAGTGATCAAGCTGGTTGACCTCACCGAGGGTGCTCATATCGAGCGTGAGCTCATGCTGGTGAAGCTGAAAGCAACGGGCTCCCAGCGCGCCGAAATCAAACGCACCGTAGACATCTTCCGTGGTCAGATCGTTGACGTCACCAGCTCGGTGTATACCGTGCAACTGGCGGGTGACAGTGCCAAGCTGGATGGCTTTATTCAGGCCATCGGTGCAACCGGTGTTCTGGAGGTAGTTCGTAGCGGTGTATCCGGTATTGCTCGCGGTGAAAAAGTGCTCAGCCTTTAAGGTTATCGGTTTTCACGGCTATTGATTTTAAAGAATTCATAACGAAGAACGCAGGCCTTCAGGGCCGCTCAAACAATAGAGGTTAGTCATGCAGGTTTATTACGATAAGGATTGCGATCTTTCGATCATTCAGGGTAAAAAAGTAGCCATTATTGGTTTTGGTTCTCAAGGGCATGCCCATGCCTGCAACCTGAAAGATTCCGGTGTCGACGTAACGGTTGGTTTGCGCGCCGGTTCGTCGTCTATTGCCAAAGCAGAAGCCTATGGTCTGAAAACGGCTGATGTACCCTCAGCCGTTGCAGCCGCCGATGTGGTGATGGTTTTGACCCCGGACGAGTTCCAGTCACAGCTTTACCGCGACGAAGTTGAGCCGAATCTGAAGCAGGGTGCCACTCTGGCCTTTGCCCATGGTTTCGCCATTCACTACAACCAGGTCGTTCCCCGTAAAGATCTGGACGTGATCATGATCGCTCCTAAGGCGCCAGGCCACACAGTACGTACCGAGTTTGTCAAAGGCGGTGGTATTCCCGACTTGATCGCTATTTACCAAGACGCATCCGGTAACGCTAAAAACCTGGCGCTGTCTTACGCCAGCGGCATAGGCGGCGGCCGTACCGGGATTATCGAAACTACGTTCAAAGACGAAACTGAAACCGATCTGTTCGGTGAACAGGCGGTTCTGTGTGGTGGTGCGGTTGAGCTGGTAAAAGCCGGTTTTGAGACCCTGACCGAAGCGGGTTATGCGCCTGAAATGGCCTATTTCGAGTGTCTGCACGAGCTCAAGCTGATTGTCGACCTGATGTACGAAGGCGGCATTGCCAACATGAACTACTCCATCTCTAACAATGCAGAGTATGGCGAGTATGTGACAGGACCGGAAATCATCAACGCGGAATCGCGTGCGGCCATGCGCAACGCATTGAAGCGCATCCAGAGCGGCGAATATGCCAAGATGTTCATCTCGGAAGGTGCTCTCAACTACCCGTCCATGACTGCTGCACGTCGTACTAACGCTGCCCATCCTATTGAGCAGACTGGCGAAAAGCTGCGCGGTATGATGCCGTGGATCTCTGCCAACAAGATCGTAGATAAAGACAAAAACTAAAAGTCCAGGCTTTTGGTTTTGTAAGACGCGGCCCGTGTGGCCGCGTTTTTCGTATATACTGCGGCCAAATACTTTCCGGAGTAATTGGAATGACTGACGAAAAGAAATCTGCCGAATCCAATCCGGCCAACAAGCCAGATGTGCGCGCTTCTGCCGGTCAAGGTTCGGAAGACGTTCACGAGCTCCCGCCGGGAGAGGTTATTGAAGAAGAGTTGATTGGAGGGGCGCCTGTTCGCCATAAAGGTATTTTTCTGCTGCCTAATGCGCTCACTACAGCCTCTTTATTTTCGGGCTTTTACGCGATTGTCTCTGCTGCCAACGGTATTTTTGACAACGCAGCGATCGCCATCTTTGTGTCTATGATTCTGGATGGGCTAGATGGGCGTGTAGCGCGCATGACCAACACCCAAAGCAAATTTGGCGAAGAGTATGATTCCCTGGCCGATATGGTGGCCTTTGGTGTGGCGCCTGGGTTGGTGGCGTTCTTCTGGTCGCTGAATGGCCTGGGTAAGCTGGGTTGGGCGGTCACCTTTATCTATGTGGCCGGAACGGCTCTGCGCTTGGCTCGCTTTAACACGCAGATCGGGTCGGTCGACAAGAAGTACTTTGTAGGTTTGCCAAGCCCTGCGGCAGCAGCTGCGGTGGCAGGAATGGTCTGGTGCTTTCATGCGTTCGAGCCATCGGCCTGGTTAACGGCTCTGACGCTGTTCGTGGTTGCCGGTGCTGGCGTGTTGATGGTCAGTAACGTGCTTTACCAGAGCTTTAAAGATCTCGACATGCGGGGCCGGGTGCCATTCGCTGCGATTTTGCTGGTGGTGCTGATTTTTGTGGTGATTGCGCTAGATCCCGCCACGGTTTTGTTCTCTGCATTTTTGGTATACGCGATGACAGGGCCAGTGCGGGCCTTATTTCGTAAAAAACCCCGTCGCCCAGCGTAATGTGGGGTGTAAGTAAGTTGCGGGTAGAGTACAAAGAAGGGGCTTCGGCCCCTTTTCTGATTGTGTGGGGGTTGCGGTTTTGGAGTGAAGTAAGGGCAAACCGAGATATAGGGAATCTTTTTCACTTTCCCCGTTGACCTGTTCCGAGAAGTCTGTAGAATGCGCATCTCGCTTGAGGGACAGCCCAGAATAGAGGGGCAGGAATTGAGCGGAAACTGTTGGGTAAGGCGTTGAAAAGTTTAGGGAATGTGATTTAAACTTTGAACGCGAAAACGGTTGACACGGTTCGGATACGCTGTAGAATGCGCCTCTCGAATCAAGCAGTACCAGCCGGTTAGGTTGGGGGGTTTGGAAGGAAATGCTTCTAACGCTTCTCGAAATAAACGGTTGACAGGGCAGCGAAACGATGTATAATTCGCCTCCTGATTGAGCCACGGCTCAAACGCTCTTTAAAAAATTAACCAAGTAATTCGTGTGGGCGCTGACTGGAGTATTTCGGTAAGAAATACCAAGTCAACGACTCGTCAAGAATTGAGTTTTTGTACTTGAGCAGATTTAAGATCTTCGGATCTTGTATGATTTAAACTGAAGAGTTTGATCATGGCTCAGATTGAACGCTGGCGGCAGGCTTAACACATGCAAGTCGAGCGGAAACGATGGTAGCTTGCTACCAGGCGTCGAGCGGCGGACGGGTGAGTAATGCTTAGGAATCTGCCTAGTAGTGGGGGATAGCCCGGGGAAACTCGGATTAATACCGCATACGCCCTACGGGGGAAAGCAGGGGATCCGCTCTTCGGAGAGGACCTTGCGCTATTAGATGAGCCTAAGTCGGATTAGCTTGTTGGTGGGGTAATGGCCTACCAAGGCAACGATCCGTAGCTGGTCTGAGAGGATGATCAGCCACATCGGGACTGAGACACGGCCCGAACTCCTACGGGAGGCAGCAGTGGGGAATATTGGACAATGGGCGCAAGCCTGATCCAGCCATGCCGCGTGTGTGAAGAAGGCTTTCGGGTTGTAAAGCACTTTCAGCGAGGAGGAAGGCCTTAAGATTAATACTCTTGAGGATTGACGTCACTCGCAGAAGAAGCACCGGCTAACTCCGTGCCAGCAGCCGCGGTAATACGGAGGGTGCAAGCGTTAATCGGAATTACTGGGCGTAAAGCGCGCGTAGGTGGTTATGTAAGCGAGATGTGAAAGCCCCGGGCTCAACCTGGGAACGGCACTTCGAACTGCATGGCTAGAGTGTGGTAGAGGGTAGTGGAATTTCCTGTGTAGCGGTGAAATGCGTAGATATAGGAAGGAACACCAGTGGCGAAGGCGGCTACCTGGACCAACACTGACACTGAGGTGCGAAAGCGTGGGGAGCAAACAGGATTAGATACCCTGGTAGTCCACGCCGTAAACGATGTCAACTAGCCGTTGGGGATCTTGAATCCTTAGTGGCGCAGCTAACGCACTAAGTTGACCGCCTGGGGAGTACGGCCGCAAGGTTAAAACTCAAATGAATTGACGGGGGCCCGCACAAGCGGTGGAGCATGTGGTTTAATTCGACGCAACGCGAAGAACCTTACCTGGCCTTGACATGCAGAGAACGTTCCAGAGATGGATCGGTGCCTTCGGGAACTCTGACACAGGTGCTGCATGGCCGTCGTCAGCTCGTGTCGTGAGATGTTGGGTTAAGTCCCGTAACGAGCGCAACCCCTATCCCTAGTTGCTAGCAGGTAATGCTGAGAACTCTAGGGAGACTGCCGGTGACAAACCGGAGGAAGGTGGGGATGACGTCAGGTCATCATGGCCCTTACGGCCAGGGCTACACACGTGCTACAATGGCGCGCACAGAGGGCTGCAAACCCGCGAGGGGGAGCCAATCTCACAAAACGCGTCGTAGTCCGGATCGGAGTCTGCAACTCGACTCCGTGAAGTCGGAATCGCTAGTAATCGTGAATCAGAATGTCACGGTGAATACGTTCCCGGGCCTTGTACACACCGCCCGTCACACCATGGGAGTGGATTGCACCAGAAGTAGTTAGTCTAACCTTCGGGAGGACGATTACCACGGTGTGGTTCATGACTGGGGTGAAGTCGTAACAAGGTAGCCCTAGGGGAACCTGGGGCTGGATCACCTCCTTAAACGATGCCGAACGCTTCGGTCAGAGTCCACACGAATTACTTGGTTGATTGATTAAAGAGAGCAAAGGGTCTTTCAGGCCCGACGGTTTTAACCCTCAGGGGTTTGGCGCCGGATTCGAATCGATTGGCAAGGCGCAAGCTGAGCGAAGGCGGAAGCGTACTGTAGTACGTGACCAACTGAACGAGGATTGCAACGCAGACCAGGCGCTTCGAAGACAAGCAAAACCGGGTCTGTAGCTCAGTTGGTTAGAGCGCACCCCTGATAAGGGTGAGGTCGGTGGTTCAACTCCACCCAGACCCACCAAAATTGTGTTACCCGTCGTTATCGCCGGACTTACGTGCTACTCGCACGCCACGCCCGACGATGCCTAGGTTAACCCAATTTTCCGAGTAAGCCTCAGCTGATGAGGTTCATCGGAATAGCACCAAAATGGGGCTATAGCTCAGCTGGGAGAGCGCCTGCCTTGCACGCAGGAGGTCAGCAGTTCGATCCTGCTTAGCTCCACCATTATACAGGCATGACGAGTTACTTGGTTACCCTGAATTCCCTGACTTCGGTCAGTGTACAGAAAAAAGTGTTTCAGTTTAGCGTCCGCTAAGTCTGAAGGCCTTCTTTCTGATCACTGGGTCAGATTTGCTCTTTAACAAATTGGATGAGATAGAACACGAATGCTTTCCTCTACGGTCTTTGAGGGAAGTGTTCAAGTGATAACGATTTTTTCAAGCGTTATCCGGTGTTGTCGTTGAAGTGGTTGTGTATGACTTCGAGTGACTATCTCTAATCGGTTCCACCTGGAACGTCTTGGCTTCGGCTGGGATGTCTATGTGTGGTTCCTCTTGGAGTCAGTTGTCTTGGGGTTATATAGTCAAGCAACTAAGCGCATACGGTGGATGCCTAGGCAGTCAGAGGCGATGAAAGACGTGGAAGCCTGCGATAAGGTTCGGGGAGCTGGCAAACGAGCTGTGATCCGGACATTTCTGAATGGGGAAACCCACCCGATCTAGGTCGGGTATCTTACACTGAATACATAGGTGTAAGAGGCGAACCGGGAGAACTGAAACATCTAAGTACCCCGAGGAAAAGAAATCAACCGAGATTCCCTAAGTAGCGGCGAGCGAACGGGGACTAGCCCTTAAGCTAGACAACTGGTAGGAGAAGGCTCTGGAAAGTGCCGCCATAGTGGGTGATAGCCCTGTATCCGAAACCTGAGTCTAGTGAAATCGAGTAGGACGGGGCACGAGAAACCTTGTCTGAACATGGGGGGACCATCCTCCAAGGCTAAATACTCCTGACTGACCGATAGTGAACCAGTACCGTGAGGGAAAGGCGAAAAGAACCCCTGTGAGGGGAGTGAAATAGATCCTGAAACCGTATGCGTACAAGCAGTCGGAGCAGACTTGTTCTGTGACGGCGTACCTTTTGTATAATGGGTCAGCGACTTATGTTCAGTGGCGAGGTTAACCGTTTAGGGGAGCCGTAGGGAAACCGAGTCTGAATAGGGCGAATTAGTCGCTGGGCATAGACCCGAAACCGGGCGATCTATCCATGAGCAGGTTGAAGGTTGAGTAACATCAACTGGAGGACCGAACCCACTGTCGTTGAAAAGCCAGGGGATGACTTGTGGATCGGAGTGAAAGGCTAATCAAGCCCGGAGATAGCTGGTTCTCCCCGAAAGCTATTTAGGTAGCGCCTCGGACGAATACCACAGGGGGTAGAGCACTGTTTCGGCTAGGGGGTCATCCCGACTTACCAACCCGATGCAAACTCCGAATACCTGTGAGTACTATCCGGGAGACACACGGCGGGTGCTAACGTCCGTCGTGAAGAGGGAAACAACCCAGACCGCCAGCTAAGGTCCCAAAATTCCAGTTAAGTGGGAAACGATGTGGGAAGGCTCAGACAGCTAGGAGGTTGGCTTAGAAGCAGCCATCCTTTAAAGAAAGCGTAATAGCTCACTAGTCGAGTCGGCCTGCGCGGAAGATGTAACGGGGCTCAAACTGGATACCGAAGCTGCGGCTGCATACTGTGTATGCGGGGTAGGGGAGCGTTCTGTAAGCCTGCGAAGGTGAGTTGAGAAGCTTGCTGGAGGTATCAGAAGTGCGAATGCTGACATGAGTAACGACAATGCGAGTGAAAAACTCGCACGCCGGAAGACCAAGGGTTCCTGCGCAACGCTAATCGGCGCAGGGTGAGTCGGCCCCTAAGGTGAGACCGAAAGGTGTAATCGATGGGAGACGGGTTAATATTCCCGTACCTTGAATCACTGCGATGGAGAGACGGAGAAGGCTAGGTAAGCCGGGCGACGGTCGTCCCGGTTTAAGCGTGTAGGGAGGGGACTTAGGCAAATCCGGGTCCTCAATTCTGAGACGTGATGACGACTGCCCATGTGGCGGGAAGTTATTGATGCCATGCTTCCAGGAAAATCTTCTAAGCTTCAGGTGATTTGAGACCGTACCCCAAACCGACACAGGTGGTCAGGTAGAGAATACCAAGGCGCTTGAGAGAACTCGGGTAAAGGAACTAGGCAAAATGGTGCCGTAACTTCGGGAGAAGGCACGCTGGTGGTATGTGACACCCCTCGCGGGTTGAGCAGAAGCCAGTCGAAGATACCAGGCCCCTGCGACTGTTTATTAAAAACACAGCACTGTGCAAACACGAAAGTGGACGTATACGGTGTGACGCCTGCCCGGTGCCGGAAGGTTAATTGATGGGGTTATCCTTAGGGAGAAGCTCTTGATCGAAGCCCCGGTAAACGGCGGCCGTAACTATAACGGTCCTAAGGTAGCGAAATTCCTTGTCGGGTAAGTTCCGACCTGCACGAATGGCGTAACGATGGGGGCGCTGTCTCTACCCGAGACTCAGTGAAATTGAAATCGCCGTGAAGATGCGGTGTATCCGCGGCTAGACGGAAAGACCCCGTGAACCTTTACTATAGCTTCACAGTGAACTTTGAACATGTTTGTGTAGGATAGCTGGGAGGCATTGAAGCGTGAACGCCAGTTTGCGTGGAGCCAACCTTGAAATACCAGCCTGGCATGTTTGAGGTTCTAACTCTGTCCCCTTATCGGGGATGAGGACACTGTGTGGTGGGTAGTTTGACTGGGGCGGTCTCCTCCTAAAGCGTAACGGAGGAGCACAAAGGTGGGCTAAGTACGGTCGGACATCGTACGGTTAGTGTAATGGCACAAGCCCGCTTGACTGCGAGACAGACACGTCGAGCAGGTACGAAAGTAGGTCATAGTGATCCGGTGGTTCTGTATGGAAGGGCCATCGCTCAACGGATAAAAGGTACTCCGGGGATAACAGGCTGATACCGCCCAAGAGTTCACATCGACGGCGGTGTTTGGCACCTCGATGTCGGCTCATCACATCCTGGGGCTGAAGCCGGTCCCAAGGGTATGGCTGTTCGCCATTTAAAGTGGTACGCGAGCTGGGTTTAGAACGTCGTGAGACAGTTCGGTCCCTATCTGCCGTGGACGTTGGAGATTTGAGGAAAGCTGCTCCTAGTACGAGAGGACCGGAGTGGACGAACCTCTGGTGTTCGGGTTGTCACGCCAGTGGCATTGCCCGGTAGCTATGTTCGGATAGGATAACCGCTGAAAGCATCTAAGCGGGAAGCCCCTTCCAAGATGAGATCTCCCTGGGCCCTAGAGGCCCCTGAAGAGCCGTTCAAGACCAGGACGTTGATAGGTCGGGTGTGTAAGCGCTGCGAGGCGTTGAGCTAACCGATACTAATTGCTCGTGCGGCTTGACTATATAACACCCAAGACAATTGCGGATATCGCAACGAAAAAATCGTATCACGGCCCTAAAAAGCCAGCGTTCTATCTCATCCCCCAGTGATCAACCGTTTTGTCTGACGACTATAGCGGCTTGGTACCACCTGATCCCATCCCGAACTCAGAAGTGAAACAAGCCTGCGCCGATGGTAGTGTGGTTCGTCCATGTGAGAGTAGGTCATCGTCAGACTCTTATTGCTAAAAGCCCCGACAGCTCACGCTGCCGGGGCTTTTTTTTGCCTGACAAAAACGAAACCAGCCCAAAACAGGGACGGATTTCAAATCCGTCCCTAGTCTGTCCCCTATTCGTGAAATCTGTCCCGGTGGTATACTGCCAGACCAAAGCCCAATAAGCCTGATGGAGTTGCTGCATGCCTGCCAACGATCACCTCGTCATATTTGACACCACTCTGCGCGATGGCGAGCAAAGCCCCGGCGCCACCATGAACAAGGCCGAAAAGCTGCGTATTGCCAAAGCATTGGAAAAACTGCGTGTTGACGTCATTGAAGCCGGCTTTGCCATAGCCAGCCAGGGCGATTTCGAGGCAATCAAAGGAATCGCGGAAACCATCAAAGACTCCATAATATGCAGCCTGGCTCGTGCCATTGATGGTGACATTGATCGGGCTGCCGAGGCTGTGCGCCCGGCAAATTGCAGTCGCATTCACACATTTATAGCTACGTCCCCTATCCATATGAAGCACAAGCTGAATATGTCGCCTGACGAGGTGGTGGAGCAGGCCGTCCGTGCGGTTAAACGCGCGCGCAATCACGTTGCTGATGTGGAGTTTTCTTGTGAAGACGCGGGTCGTTCCGAGTTGGATTTTCTATGCCGCATTATTGAAGCGGCGATTGACGCAGGCGCTACAACCATCAATATTCCGGACACCGTGGGTTACGCTATACCCCATCAATTCGGCAATACCATGGCCCAGTTGTTGAATCGCATCCCCAACGCCGACAAGGCTATTTTCTCGGTTCATTGCCACAATGACTTGGGGCTTGCCGTCGCCAACTCTTTGGCAGCTGTATCTCAGGGCGCACGCCAGGTTGAATGCACCATTAACGGTCTAGGTGAGCGCGCCGGTAACGCCTCCTTGGAAGAGATTGTGATGGCGGTGCGTACTCGTCAGGACTACTTCAATCTTGATACCCGCATAGACGCTACTCACATAGTGCCGGCTTCCCGCTTAGTGTCGACCATTACCGGTTTCCCGGTACAGCCTAACAAAGCGATCGTAGGCGCCAACGCCTTTGCCCACGAGTCCGGTATTCACCAGGACGGCGTACTCAAGCACCGCGAAACCTATGAAATTATGAGGGCTGAAGACGTTGGCTGGCACACCAACAGCTTGGTGATGGGCAAGCACTCCGGCCGTAATGCATTCCGTACGCGGTTGTTAGAGCTCGGCATCCAGTTTGGCACCGAAACCGAGTTGAATGAGGCGTTTGCCCGCTTCAAAGCTCTCGCGGATCTGAAGCACGAAATTTTTGACGAAGACTTGCAGGCGATTGCCAGCAACACCCGTCAAAAAGATCAGTTAGGGCGCTTCGGATTGGTGTGCATGAAAGTGTGCTCGGAAACGGGTGTGATTCCGAAAGCCGATCTGACGATCACCATGGATGACAAAGAGCACAGTGTGCAGGCCGAAGGCAGTGGCCCGGTAGATGCGACATTCAAAGCCATTGAGTCATTGGTGGATTCCGGTTGCAAGCTTCAGGTCTACTCGGTGAACAACATTACCAGCGGTACCGATTCACAGGGCGAGGTTACGGTACGTCTTGAGCGCGGTGGTCGCATCGTTAACGGCGTAGGTGCAGACACTGACATCATTATTGCTTCGGCCAAAGCTTACATAGCAGCGTTGAATTTGATCAGTGCGGGCGGTATACGGCACCATCCGCAAGAAGCTGATGTATAAAAGTTATTAAGACACGTTTGAATAATTTGGCAGGATGTTAATGCGGACCCACGAAGCGGAACGGCAATTTTATTTGGCGATGGCCGGTGTGCAGCTCTGGTATGCTCGCGAGCCGCTGCCGGGTGCTGCGCCTAGCCCTGAATTCGTGTTTCCGTTAGAGCGCGCTCCAACGACTCCAGTGTTGCCAATGCCTGCCGGGAACCCTTCTGCGCCCATTCACGCGCCTTCTTCGGCCCACTTACCTAAAGCCAAACCGTTGCGCCGGGCAGATCCTGCGGCGGCTGCCCGCATTGCTGATCTGCAGTCGCTGATGAAAGCGGGAAAAACCGAGGCATCCCAGCCTGATCGCCGCCCCAAGCCGGTAGAAGATATTCTTGCCAGCACCCGTTTGACTCCTGATCAGACGTCTGCCCCGGTGACGGATGCGTCGCCGGCGGTGGAAATCGCGCCTTTGCCAGCGGCGCTCTCGCCAACAACCCGCAATTCCGACCAGGTTGTGCCAACAGCTGATCCGCTAAAGGTTACCCTGGCGTTGTGGCAGGGCCGTAATGTCAGCCTGATAGCGGCACTCTCGAACGACGCCAGTGTCAAGTTGCAACAAGCGCTTGCGCACAATATTTTGCGAAGCCTCGGCGAAAAAGAGTCGAGTGAGAGCGTAACCGTAAACTGGCCGGTGTTTAACAACCTTCTGGTGCCTGGCAACCAGCCGCAGGATCTGGTGGGCGTTCTGAAACCGATTTTATCCGGCTTGAACGCCCAACATCTGATCGTACTGGGTGTGAATGTTGACGACCGTTTAAGCGCTGATCATGCCGGGGGCCCCGTGCCGTCCTGGCTAGCAGAAGCATTGCCGACAGTAAAAAAGCCGCTGATGGCGTTCAGGTTCAGTCTTGCCGAACTTGCAGCGCAGTCTCAGTACAAGAGGGACCTGTGGAGTGCCATCAGGGAATGGGTGAGCTGAGTCATGGGAGACCGAACTAAGGCGTATCAGCAGGTGGCTCAGGGCGACCTCGTCATAGACACCTTGACTCCGGAAGAGCTGCCGGCAATCCTTGAAATAGAGCGCGGCTGCCATTCCAATCCCTGGTCCGCAGGTATCTTTGAAGATTGCTTTAAGTCCACTTATAAACTGTGGGCGGCGCGCCGTAATGGTGAGCTTGCCGGCTACGCGGTGGTGACCTATCAGTACGATGAAGCTCACCTACTGAATCTTTGCGTAGCACCCGCGGCACGCAGCCTGGGTGTCGCACGGCGGCTGTTACAGTATCTGATTGCGCAGTCCGGCCACGACGGTATGCAGCTGTTGCTGCTGGAGGTTCGCCATAGCAATCGGCACGCCTATCGCTTGTATTGCTCTGAGGGTTTTGATCAGGTTGGTGTGCGCCCGGATTATTACCCTGCGACCAATGGCCGTGAAAACGCTCGGGTGATGACGCGCCCCTGTTTGCTCTAAGCCACTGCACCGGGGTTCGCGTATAAACGCCTTAAGCCCTATAATGATGCCCTTCTCAGCACTTTCTATTCAGGTTGTCTTGTTACTATCTATTCAGGTCGTTTTGATACTATGTCGAATCCTTCCCAGCTCTCAACGGAAGTGGCTAACCGTCGCACTTTCGCGATTATTTCCCACCCGGACGCCGGTAAAACCACTATTACTGAAAAGGTGTTGCTGTTCGGTAAGGCTATTCAAAGGGCAGGCACTGTAAAAGGCAAAAAATCGGGCCAGCATGCCAAATCAGACTGGATGGAAATGGAAAAGGAGCGGGGCATTTCCGTCACCACCTCGGTGATGCAATTTCCCTACCACGGCAGTTTGATCAACCTGCTGGATACACCGGGACACGAAGACTTTTCCGAAGACACCTACCGTACCCTGACAGCCGTAGACTCCTGCCTGATGGTCATAGACAGCGCCAAAGGTGTTGAGGCGCGCACCATCAAGTTGATGGAAGTGACGCGCCTGCGAGATACGCCCATCATTACGTTCATGAACAAACTGGATCGAGAGACCCGTGATCCGGTAGATCTGATGGACGAAGTCGAAAGGGTTCTCAATATCGCCTGTGCGCCCATTACCTGGCCTATCGGCATGGGAAAGAGCTTTAAAGGGGTGTACCACCTGCTGCGGGATGAAGTGATTTTGTATCACACTGGGCAAGGCCATATGATTCAGGATGAGCGAATTATAAAAGGTCTCGACAATCCCGAGCTTGAGGCCGCCCTGGGTGGCTATGCCGCAGAACTGCGTGACGAGGTAGAGTTGGTGAAGGGCGCGTCTCACCAATTCGACCAGCAGGCTTTTCTGGCCGGAGAGTTAACGCCGGTATTTTTTGGCACCGCACTGGGAAATTTCGGAGTTGATCACATGCTGGATGGGCTTGTGGAATGGGCGCCTGCGCCACAGCCGAGGCAAACCGACCAGTGCCTGGTGCAGCCGGTGGATGAAAGTTTTTCTGGTTTCGTATTTAAAATACAGGCCAACATGGACCCACAGCACCGCGACCGCGTTGCCTTTTTACGGATAGTTTCAGGCCAGTATGCGCCAGGAATGAAAGCGCGCCACGTGCGGCTAGGCAAAGATGTGCGCTTTTCTGATGCGCTTACCTTTATGGCCGGAGACCGGGAGCGCGCAGAGGAGGCGTTTGCGGGTGATATTATTGGTTTGCACAACCACGGTACGATTCAGCTGGGGGACACCTTTACCTCCGGTGCCGACATGAAATTTACCGGTATCCCAAACTTTGCGCCTGAACTGTTCCGCCGCATCCGCTTGAAAGATCCGCTAAAAGCCAAACAGCTGCAAAAAGGGCTGATTCAACTGTCAGAAGAGGGCGCTGTTCAGCTATTCCGCCCGCTGCGCAACAACGATTTGATAGTTGGTGCTGTTGGGGTGCTGCAGTTTGACGTAGTGGTTAGTCGTCTGAAAACCGAATATAAGGTAGAGGCCATTTACGAGCCGATTAATGTATCCACGGCGCGCTGGGTAACCTGCACTGACGAGCGCAAGCTGGACGAGTTTAAACGCAAGAATAACGACAACCTGGCCCTCGATGGCGCTAATCAGCTAGCGTACATTGCGCCTACCATGGTGAATTTGAGCTTGGCTCAAGAGCGGTATCCCGACGTGGAGTTCCATAAAACCCGGGAGCATTGATTTTACCCGTTGCTATTCGGTTCAGAGGCCGACGTGATGCTGGTTGACGTCCATTGTCATTTCGATTTCCCCCAGTTTGACGGGCGGCGCGAGCAATTGATGGGCGAATTGCGTGGGCAGGGCATTGGCGGGCTGGTGATACCTGGCGTTCGCTGCGCCGATTGGCCGAAAGTACAGCAAGTCGCTATGGCTCATTCTGGTGTTTTTTACTGTTTGGGTATTCACCCTTGGTATATTGACGAACATGGCCCTGAGGATCTGCAGCGGTTGCGGGGCCGCTTGGCTAACGCGAGCGAGCTATGTGTGGGTGTTGGTGAGTGCGGGCTAGATCGGCTTCGGGGTAGCCTGAGCGAACAGATGCCATGGTTTGAAGCTCAGGTGAGAATTGCCGCCGAGTATCGGAGAGCGCTGGTGATCCATTCCGTTAAAGCTCATGATGAGGTTGTCGAGGTATTAAAAGCGGCGAATTGGACGGGTAATGCGTTGGTTCACGGCTTTTCCGGTAGCTATCAGCAAGCTGTAAAATTGATAGATTTGGGCTGTATGTTAGGGGTGGGTGGTGTGATTACTCACGCCAAAGGCGGTAAAACACGCGACACGTTAACGCGTGTCCCGGCCTCTGCGTTGGTTCTAGAGACAGACGCACCTGATATGGCACCGGCCGGTGTTCGGCACGGCCAGAACTCTCCGCAGTATCTGCCGGATATACTGCGAGAACTAGCCCTACTGCGTGGCGTAGCCGAGCCCGAATTAGCAGCTGTCCTGCTCGAAAATAGCTGTCGACTCTATGGTTCTGCGCTACAAGCGGAGCTTTTTCGGTCGCAACTGGGTGATTACCGAAACTGACGATATCGGGGTTGGATTTTTTTGCGGCCTAAAGTATACTTCGCGACCTGGCTTTTCAAGGCGTTGATACTGTCTCAGCCCCGAACAGTTCAGCGCAACCAACAGGTAGAGAAATCTGCTGCTGTTATTTTCAGCGTAAAGCAGATTTTAACGATTATTTTATAGCGTTCAAGGCGGAATCAATGAAGACTCTGAGTGCGAAACCAGAAACTGTAAAACGTGACTGGTACGTTGTAGACGCAGCCGGCAAGACGCTGGGTCGTCTTTCAACCGAAATCGCCCTTCGTCTGCGGGGCAAGCATAAGCCTGAGTACACCCCCCATGTAGACACTGGCGATTATATTATTGTTATCAACGCCAGCCAAGTGCGGGTTACCGGCAAAAAGGCATCTGACAAGATGTACTACAGCCATACCGGCTTTCCGGGTGGAATCAAGTCCATCAGCTTTGAGAAGTTGATCGAAAAGGCCCCTGAGCAAATCATCCAGAAGTCTGTCAAAGGCATGCTTCCGAAGGGTCCGCTTGGTCGCGCCATGTTCCTGAAGCTGAAAACCTATGCCGGCGCTGAGCATCCTCACGCAGCCCAGCAGCCCAAAGAACTCGACATTTAACGGAAGGCGGATATGTCTGTAGCACAAAATTACGGTACCGGTCGCCGCAAAACCTCAACGGCTCGTGTTTTTATCAAGCCTGGAAGCGGTAGTATTTCCATCAACGGTCGCACCATCGAAGAATTCTTCGGTCGCGAAACCTTGCGTATGATCGTGCGTCAGCCTTTGGTTGTTGCCGAGTCTGTGGATCGTTTTGATATCAACGTCACGGTAAAAGGCGGTGGTATCAGTGGTCAGGCCGGCGCTATTCGCCACGGTCTGACACGCGCTCTGATGGAATACGACGAAACATTGCGTCCAGCCATGCGCAAAGCGGGTTATGTAACCCGTGATGCCCGTGAAGTTGAGCGTAAGAAAGTGGGTCTGCGTAAGGCGCGTAAGCGTCCTCAGTTCTCCAAGCGTTAATTTTTTGCTGGAGCAGACACAAAAACCCGGCTTATTGTCGGGTTTTTTTTCGCCTGTGTAACTCGCAACCAAATTGACTTGGCGCATGGTAAGAAGCCGCTGTAGCGGCTTTCCGACTTGTAAGGAAGTGGTAATTTCATTACTATTTGTGCGCTTATAATCTTGGGTTGTGAAGTCCTTTTAGATGCGCATTGCCGCAATGTTTGCGGTGTGTCATCGCCTGATGGGAGAAAACCATAATGAAAAATGGCGACGTGAGCCATGGTCGGCGTCGGTTTTTAGTCGGTGCTACGGCTGCGGTCGGCGGGGTTGGGATTGTTGGTGCTGCAGTGCCCTTCGTGGCGTCCTGGAATCCCAGTGCCAAAGCGGAAGCTGCGGGCGCACCGGTAACTGTCAATATTGAAAAAGTTGAGCCGGGTCAGCAGATCACTGTGGCGTGGCGGGGTAAACCGGTGTGGATTATCCGTCGTACACAAGAGATGCTGGATAATATTGAAAAGCTCAGCGACCAGGTGAAAGATCCCCAGTCGGAGTCTGAACAGCAACCGGCATACGCCCAGGACGTTTTTCGTTCAATAAAACCAGAGATCGCTGTTCTGGTGGGCTTGTGTACCCATTTGGGTTGTGTACCGACGTATCGGCCCGAGTTAGCTCCGTCCGATCTGGGTAAAGAGTGGTTGGGCGGTTTGTTTTGCCCCTGTCACGGCTCCCGCTACGACTTGGCCGGCCGCGTTTACGATGCGCAGCCTGCACCCCTGAACCTTGAGGTTCCGCCTTATCGGTACGATGACGACACGACCATTACCCTTGGTCTTGATCCGGAGGTTGCGTAATGTCAAAGCTAGTGCAGTGGGTAGATGAACGTCTCCCAATTGTTGAAGCCTGGAACAAACACCTGGCGAAATATTACGCGCCGAAGAACTTCAACTTTTGGTACTTCTTCGGTTTTTTGGCCATGGTGGTGTTGGTTAATCAGCTCGTTACCGGTATTTGGCTGACCATGAGTTACAATCCCTCCGGCGAAGGCGCTTTTGCCTCGGTGGAATACATCATGCGTGATGTACAGTGGGGCTGGCTGTTGCGTTATCTGCACTCTACCGGCGCTTCCGCGTTTTTCATTGTTGTCTACCTGCACATGTTCCGCGGTCTTTTGTATGGCTCGTACCAGAAGCCCCGTGAGCTGATCTGGCTGTTTGGCATGCTGATTTACTTGGTGCTGATGGCTGAAGCCTTCATGGGATACTTGCTTCCTTGGGGACAGATGTCCTATTGGGGCGCGCAGGTTATCGTGAACCTGTTTGGTGCTATTCCGGTGATTGGTGAAGACTTGTCGCTGTGGATTCGTGGTGATTACCTGATCTCTGGTATTACCTTGAACCGCTTCTTCGCTCTGCACGTTGTGGCCCTGCCTATCGTTTTGCTTGGACTAGTAGTGCTGCACATCCTGGCACTGCACGAAGTGGGTTCGAACAACCCTGATGGCATCGACATCAAGAAGAACAAAGACGAAAATGGCATTCCGAAAGACGGTATTCCGTTCCACCCGTACTACACCGTGCATGATTTGATGGGTGTAGGCGTATTTCTGTTCATTTTCTTTATTGTGGTGTTCTTCTTCCCTGAAATGGGCGGTCTATTCCTCGAAGCGCCGAACTTTGAGCCTGCCAATCCGTTGAAAACGCCTGCGCACATTGCTCCGGTATGGTACTTCACGCCATTTTACGCGATGTTGCGTGCGGTAACCGTTGACTTACTGGGGCTGTCTGCAAAGTTTTGGGGCGTAGTGGTGATGGGTGGTGCAATCGCCATACTGTTTGTTGTGCCTTGGCTGGACCGTAGCCCGGTTCGTTCCATGCGTTATAAAGGCTGGATGAGCCGTGTGGCGTTGGCTGTTTTTGTCATCAGCTTCGTTATTCTGGGTTATCTTGGCCTGGTACCGACGACTGAAGGCCGTACCATAGCCGCTCAGATTCTGACCGTGTGTTACTTCCTTTTCTTCATTCTTATGCCGTTCTATACGCGCATGGAGAAAACCAAGCCAGTTCCAGAGAGGGTGACAGGATAATGAAAAAGCTGATTCTTGGTCTTTTCATGGTCATCCTGCCGGCACTTGGGCTGGCAGCGGGTGGCGCCGTGCCACTGGACCACATCAAAACCGATCACACCGATAAAGCGTCATTGCAGCGCGGTGTGGCAATGTTCACTAACTATTGCATGGGCTGTCATTCCATGGAATACGCCCGCTACAAACGCGTGGCGGACGATCTGGAAATTCCGGTTGATCTGTACACGGAAAATCTAATTTTCACCGGTGCAAATATCGGTGAACTGATGAAAAACGCTATGAACAAGGATATGGCCGCTGGCTGGTTTGGTGCGCCGCCTCCGGATCTGACGTTGGAAACTCGCCTGCGTGGTGAGAGCTGGGTATATTCTTATCTGCGTGGGTTTTACAAAGACGACAGCCGCCCGCTAGGCGTAAACAACGTGGTATTCGCCAACGTGGGTATGCCCCACGTATTGGTTGAGCTACAGGGTTTGTGCGCGGTCAAGCCAAATATTGGCGTGGAAGCGTCGGTTGAGCCGCTCAGTGGTAATGTCAATAACGCAGACATCTGCCCCAGCTATGCCACCAAGGGCAGTATGTCGTCGGCAGAGTTTGACAGCGCCATATATGACCTGACCAATTTCATGTCTTACATGGCAGATCCGGTTAAGGTTGAGCGTGAACGCCTTGGTGTTTTTGTGCTGATTTTCGTCGCGATTTTCTTTGTGTTCGCCTACCTGCTCAACCGCGAGTACTGGAAGGATATACACTGAGAAATAGGGTATAATTAACAGCCCTGAGCTTTAGCGAGTCATGATTGGCTCGCTGGGCTTTTTTTGTTTTTCAGGGCCAATTTTTTTGATCAATCATGAGGTAGTGCTATGGGCGTTGTGACCAAGCGGTCGTCGATGACGTTTTTTTCAGACCCCGCGAGCCAGTATAGCCACAGGGTTCGTATCGTATTGGCTGAGAAGGGCGTTACCGTTGATATCGTAGATGTAGATCCGGATAACCCTCCGGCCGAGCTTGCTGACCTCAACCCGTACAACGCGTTGCCGACTCTGGTGGATAGGGATCTTGTGCTTTACGAGCCCAATATCATGATGGAATATCTGGATGAGCGTTTTCCTCATCCGCCGTTGCTGCCGGTTTACCCGGTCGCCCGTGCTAACAGCCGCCTGATGATTCATCGAATTCAGCGCGACTGGTGTGTCAAGGTCGATCAGATTGTGGCCCAGCCCAATGCCAAGGCTTCGGAAGTCGCTCGTAAGGAATTGCGCGAAAGCCTGCTGGCCACTGCGCCGGTATTCGGTGAAATGCCGTTTTTTCTGTCGGAAGAATTTACCATCGTGGATTGCTGTATTGCGCCGATTCTGTGGCGTTTGCCGGCTCTGGGTATTGAGCTGGACGACAAGCAGGCTAAGCCGCTGGATAAGTATATGAAGAGTATTTTTAGTCGCGAAGGTTTTAAGGCCAGTCTGTCTGACCTTGAAGAAGACATTCGTAGCTAAGCAGTGATTAATACGCCAGTCGTCGCAGCAGGAGAGTCGCAGTGGCCGATGTAAAAACTACCATGAGCTCCAGTCGCCCATATCTGGTGCGAGCGTTGAACGAGTGGGTTCTGGACAACGATTGCACGCCTTACATCGTGGTTGACGCCGGGATCCAAGGTGTGCAAGTTCCGAATGAGCACGTGGCGAATGGCCAGATCGTGCTCAATATCAGCCCTGGTGCTGTCAAGTCTCTGGTTATTGGCAATAGTGCTTTGGAATTCAACGCCCGTTTTGGTGGTGTGCCCATGCAAGTATTTGTGCCATTGCAGGCGGTGATCGCTATTTACGCCAAAGAAAATGGTGAAGGTATGGTGTTTGGTTCCGAACCTGGCATGCCAGATCCGAATGGCGCAGGTGAGCCCCGTAACGCCGATGGCTCCAAGTCCAAGGAGGATCGCCCGAGTGGTCGTCCGACTCTGAAGGTTGTTAGATAGAGTTATCCGCTCGTAAAAGCTGATGTTCTGGCAAGTAAAAACCGCTTTATTCAACCTGTCTTCTGACAGTGAGGGTGCAGCGGTTTTTTTTGGCTAAAATTCGTTAGCGCCCCGTCTGGCTAATTTTTGAGCACTCAGGCGCTCAGTCGGTCTACAAATTAGTCAGACGGGACATTGGCCGTTATTAACCACCGAACAGCTTACTGTCAACTCTGGCACACAGAACGTTGATGAGCAGCATTAGTATCGGCATGGCATCGCTTGGGCTGAGATTATTCAGTGCGATTTCATGATCTTGCGGATCCAACAAAGACGTAATATCGGATTTTTCATGGGCGCTCAATACGGCAACACTCATGTCACGATCGTGTGCGGCCTGAATGGCTTGAATAAGATTCGCCTTGTGGCCGTCGTCTACAATTAGAAATAGAAGGTCGCCGGGCTTGCCCACGGCGCGGATCTGGCGCGAGAAAGTGTCGTTAAAGCGGTTGTCCCGACAGATTGCCGAGTAGGTAGTGGCGTCTGAGCCCAGATTGATAGCCGGTAAGGCGGGGCGGTCTTGTTCGAAGCGGTTCAGAAATGCGGTGCAAAAATACTGCGCTACCACGTTGGCGCTGCCGTTGGCGCAGGTCACGATTTTTCCGTCTTGTAATAATACATTTACAAAAGCGTCAGCCATGGCTTCAATATTTTCGGTGGCCATACTTGCTGCCATAGCGGTATGTTCCATATGGCTGGCAAACCGCTGGTTGATCTCTTGTGCAGAATCGGTCATGGGTTGAAATCATCCTGCCTGTAGTGCGTTTTTAAGCCATTGTACCCGGTATTTTTTTAAGCTACCGGGACCAATAGCGATAACGTCAATACGGCTGTCGGTATTGCTCAGTTGGTGGCGGTGCAAATAAAAGCGCGCCGCTTGAATCAGGCGTTGCTGTTTACGCCAGGTAATAGATTCAGCCGCTCCGACCAAGCTGCCGGCGCGGCGATAACGGACCTCAAAAAAGACCAATGTTGTTCCATCCTGGCCGATCAGGTCGATTTCTCCACCGCGATTGTAAACATTTCGCGCCAGAATTTTTACACCATAACTGGCCAGGTAGCGTGCAGCTACCCCTTCGTAGTAATCGCCGATTTTGCGTTTGCCATCCATGGCTTTGGCTGTCCTTTGTCAGGTGATCAGAGTGCGCCCCCGGCAATCGCCGGCTTGGCCTGGGGCTGGTTGGCGTCGGTTTCTGCCTTGGGTAAGCTGGCAGGTATTGCTGGCAGCAGTTCGACGTTGCCGGAACTAAAGCGGGCCCAGCGCTGATAACGGCGAATACTGCCGGACGGCGTCATTGTCAGTACACCGGTTTGACCGTCAATAGTGGCTTCTGAAACCTGCTTAAGCAGGGGCAGGCGTTTGCTTAGGTGCCAAGCGTCTGCGCCCATGGCAAACAGGCGGCCGAGCTGTCCGCGCGTGGCGTCTGGAAGCTGGCTGCCGGCTTCATCCCGGAGAGGATTTTTTTCATCCAGCACCCAGGGTATGTCGGTAAATGTCACTCCGTTCAGGTCGCGGTCGCGGCCAGGCGCAGAGGTGCCCGCATAAACAATAGAGGGTGCGTAAACAGGCAGATCGCCGGCGAAATAAAACGCAAACAGGGGGTTCAGTTGACGTGCGGTATCGGGCTCGGCCACCATCACAATGGCTTGGGCATCTTGGCGACGCCGCGCTTCGAACTCAATATTGAGGCCTATGGTACGTTCCACATCAATAGCGCGGTCGCGGGAAGTGTTGATGCCCAGCAGGTCGGCAGTAACCGCGCGCAGGTTGTCCTCTCGCAAAAACCTCTGGCTGCCAATAACGCGCCCGCTATGTTTGGCCATCTGTTCGATTAAGGCGGCTTCTACGCGGTTGCCCCATTCGCCACTGGGAATGATCACCAGTATGCGTTTAAGCCCTTCGGCGCCCAGCCGATCCGCAATTTGCCGGGCTTCATCTTCAGCGGACAAGCCAAACTGGTACAGTCCTGCGGGGGCACTGACGCCCGGGGGCAGATAGTTAAGGGCCAGTGTTTGCAGGGGTAGACTGGGCAATTTGCCCAGTTCGGCCAGAGCGTCTTTATCCAGCGGGCCTACCAACAGGTCTACTGGTTGCTTCGCCAGTTCTTGATACAATTCCCCAAAAGGCTTCTGTTTGCTGTCGACAACCCGTATTCGCGTGGCTTCGCGGTCAACGGATGTATCGCTGAAGTAAGCAGCCAGAAAACCGTCTCGTATGGCTTTACCGGCGGTAGTCAGTGGGCCATTCAAGGGCAGTGCCAGAACAATCTGCTCAGGCCGGCTGGCCGCAAGGCCGGCAATCAGCTTCAGCTCAGAGGGCAGAAGCTGGGCCGCAGGATGACCTGGCCAGTTTGACTGCCAGCGCCGGATAGTCCGGCCCTGCTCGTCGAAGCCCATACCTGGTAATCTCACCTGTGTTGTCAGTTCCAGCCAGCCTTGGGTCTCGTAGCCTATTTCGCGACTGTCGGCGCTACTAAGTTGTGTGTCGCTGACAGTTTTTAACAATTGCCAGATGCGATCGTGCAGCGGTTGTGCGTTGGCGCTGCTGTCAGCTTGGGCCAGGGCGATCAAGGTTTTGGCGGCTTTTAGCGGATCGCCCGCCAGCGCGAGCGTCTGCGCCTGCAGGCTACCGGCGCGATTAAGCAGCTCTGGCGTTACCTCCATAAAGCTGTTGATGCTCAGGTTTGCGATAATCTGCTGCGCCCACGTTTGGTCTTTAAGCGTCACCGCGCCGTTCATGGCCAATAATCGTTTCTGGCTGGCCAGCTTGGGTAGGGGTTGCGCCAATTGCCCGCTTTGCAGTAGCTTGCGCGCTCCCTGATGATCACCCTGCTGCTGAAAGCGGCTGGCGATGCGCAGCAGGTAGCGTTGTGCTGTATCTTGATTGCGCTCCTGGCTGGCCAGTTCCAGAGCTTGCGCTGGTGTGTCAACGACCTGGGACTGCAGATCAACCCCTGCGCAGCCGGCGGTTAGCAGAATAGCGGCCAATAGGCCGGCAATGGCGGGGTGGGCAAGGCGCTTGTTAGTCATAGCTGGCTCAGCGTGCTCCGAGTGGTTAAGCTTGGGAGAAAAACCCGCAAAGCTTAGCAGTTCCGGCATTAATTCACATGAAGTAAGTGTCATGCCGCGCTTCTATAAGCGCGCGGGTTCATACACACAGTCTCGCTTTTGCGGGCAAGGCGGTTAACACGATGGTTACAAAGCACGCAGACAAAGCTCAAGCCACTAGCGCCGGGGTGCTCTATATTGTCGCAACGCCCATTGGTAATCTGGACGACTTATCGACGCGTGCGGTAAAAACCCTGGCAACGGTAGACCTGATTGCCGCTGAAGATACGCGCCACAGCGGGCGCTTGCTGCAGCACTTGGGCTTGCACAAGCCAATGATGGCGCTACACGATCACAACGAGCGCGACCAACACAGTCGGATACTCGCTGAGCTAGGGGCCGGCCGTAGTGTAGCTTTGATTTCCGATGCCGGAACGCCATTGATTTCAGATCCCGGTTTTATTTTGGTGCGCGAAGCCCGAGTCCAAGGCTTTCAGGTTAGCCCCATACCCGGTGCTTGTGCTCTGGTAGCAGCTTTGAGCGCCAGTGGCCTGCCCACCGATCGTTTTCAGTTTATTGGCTTTTTGCCGGCCAAAGGTTCCGGCCGTCGTTCGGTGCTGGAATCGCTGCAGGCCGAAACGTCAACTCTGGTTCTATATGAGTCACCCCATCGCATCACAGATACAATTGCTGATGTCATTACGGTAATGGGCGCAGGCCGGGAGCTGGTGCTGGGGCGGGAGCTGACCAAGGCGTTTGAAACCTTTTATAACGGCACAGCCGAGCAGGTGCTGGCCGAATTGCAGCAGGACCCCCACGGCAGTCGCGGTGAGTTTGTGGTGATGATTCACGGCGCAGCTCCAGAGCCGGATAGTGAGCAGACAACGCTGGACACCGATCGCCTATTAACGATTTTGTTGACCGAATTGCCAGTTAAGACTGCGGCGAAAATGGTGGCGGAGATTACCGGCCGCAAGAAGAACGAGCTTTACCAGCGCGCCTTGCATCTTAAAAGTGGTGGCTGAGCGCTGCGCTTTTGCTTGCATGGGCTGCGGCGCCGCGCTATTGTCAGCGCCGAGCTCGCCAGACAGTCGCCGCCGTTTTATCGGGGGAGGAAAGTCCGGGCTCCATAGGGCAAGGTGCCAGGTAACGCCTGGGCGGCGTGAGCCGACGGAAAGTGCAGCAGAGAGTAGACCGCCTAAGCCAGCGGATTCGTCCGATGGCCGGTAAGGGTGAAAGGGTGCGGTAAGAGCGCACCGCGTGGCTGGCAACAGTTCACGGCATGGTAAACCCCACCTGGAGCAAGACCAAATAGGAGTCCGTTGGCGTGGCCCGCGCTGGACTCGGGTAGGTTGCTTGAGGCCTGTGGTGACGCAGGCCCTAGATGAATGACTGTCCACGACAGAACCCGGCTTACCGGCGAGCTCGATTTTTTCGCCCCTCTTTTAATCCCCGTTTAATCGCCTCTCGGCGAGTAATAGCCAAAAGATCTTACACCTCAACGACAGTCTGCGGTGTTCATTGCAGGTATTTGATTTTGTTTATTTTCTTAAGTTTAATTTAGCAGTTCCCCTTCAACTCTGTTTGTAACTCATTGTTTTAAAAGCAAATTTTTTATATTAGCTCTCATAGTCGATGCTTGCATTGTCGAGTGCGTGTTTCTATAGTAAGCACAAGTGGGAAAAAGTGGTTTTTAGTGGTTTATAGTGGATTCAAACCCCAGAGACAGGGCTAATGAGTAACTTTTTTGGCAGTCATGCGATCAATATGGACGTTAAGGGTCGCTTGGCGATCCCTGCCAAAGTGCGCGAGGAGCTCATTCAGGTCTGTGGCGGCCGTTTTATATTAACGGTTGCAGACGCCGACCGTTGTTTGCGGCTGTATCCGCAATCTGCGTGGGATGAATTGCGTCCCGCCATTGAAGCCCTTCCCAACATGAGTAGAGCAGCATTACGCCTGCAACGCCTGGTACTGGGTAATGCCGCTCAGATGGAACTGGATTCGGCAGGTAGGATTTTGATTCCACCCACGCTCAGACAATACGCCCGGCTGGAGAAAAAACTGATGTTAATAGGCCAGGGTAAAAAGCTGGAACTGTGGAGCGAGGAAAGCTGGAACCATTTGCTGGACACACCTCCTGACGCCGAAGAGATGACCGATGCTATGAAGGGCTTGTCGCTGTGACGCTGACGTCGACGAATGGCGCTGCGGGTTCGTTCTCGCATCGCTCGGTATTGCTGGACTCAGCGGTAGATTTATTGCTGACCGATAGCGGCGGCCGCTACGTTGACGCTACGTTTGGCCGTGGCGGCCACAGCCGCATGATTCTTGAACGCCTGGCTGAAAATGGCGCGCTACTGGGTATCGATAAAGACCCGCAGGCCATCGATGAAGCTCGTGCTCTGGCGGCGGCAGATTCACGTTTTAATGCTTTTCATGGCTCGTTTGCTGACCTGAGTCAGGCGCTGGAACAGACGCATTGGCCTCAGGTTGAAGGCGTACTGATGGATTTAGGTGTGTCTTCGCCACAGCTGGACGACGCCTCTCGTGGTTTTAGTTTTATGCGCCAGGGCCCACTGGACATGCGAATGAATCCTCAGCAATCGCCCAGTGCCGCAGAGTGGCTGGCCAGCGCTGATGAAAAAGTGATTGCTGACGTTATTTTTAAATACGGTGAAGAACGATTCTCCCGCCGTATTGCCCGGCTGATCGTGGAACGTCGAGCGGAAGCGCCGATCACCACTACTCTGGAGTTAGCAGAACTGGCAGCTAAGGCGGTGCCAAAAAAGGAAAAACACAAACACCCGGCAACCCGGACATTCCAGGCTATTCGCATTTTTATCAACCGCGAACTGGAGGATCTGGAGCTGGGATTGAAGGCCGCTGCCGAAAAACTGGCCCCTGGTGGCCGTTTGGTAGTGATCAGTTTTCACTCGTTGGAAGACCGGTTGGTGAAGCGTTTTATGCGTGATCTGGCGCGCGGTCCGCAGATGCCAAAGGGTATTCCGGTCACCGCAGCGGAAGAGTCATCGGCGTATCGCCTTATTGGTAAAGCCAGCAAGGCGGCGCCTGATGAGGTGAGCGATAACGTAAGAGCCCGCAGCGCGGTAATGCGGGTGTTGGAACGTCGCGCAGACATTGCACAGGAGAATATCTGATGGGCGCTGTGGCTATTGAAGAGCGGGTGCAAACCCGCCGCTTGAACACCAAGGTGGTAAGGAGTGGCGTAGCATCTGCGCTGCGCATTTCCGGCCAAGTGTTCGTTGCAACACGGCAAAGCAACGTTTTGGTCTCGCTGGTGCTGGTGACTATGTTGCTGGCTTCTGCCATTGGTGTGGTGGTGAGTGCCCATAAAAATCGTGTTCTGTTCAATGGGCTGTCACAACTGCATGAAGAACGTGACGGTTTCCAGAGAGAGTGGAGTCAGTTACTGGTAGAGCAAAGTGCGTTGAGCGCTTACGGGCGTGTTGAAAGCTTGGCGTCCACGCGTTTCGGTATGGTTGTGCCCGGGCGCCAGGACATTGTTTTGGTGCCACTTCTGGTGCCAGCAAAACAATCCTATTGAATTTCACGCATCTGCCAAAGCGTGTCATTAGGCCACTTGATAATGAAAAAAATCTCGAGCAGGAATCGCTAACGTGTCCGATCCGCAAGCCACAGCTACATGGAGTCAGCGCATCGCCGCTAACTGGCGCTATGGCTTTGTGTTGGGCGTATTTATATTTGTGATCGGTGCTATTTCCGTGCGCTTGGTGGATTTGCACGTTATCGACAACGAATTTTTGCGCCAGCAGGGCGATGCTCGGACCATTCGCGTAGAAAGTATAGACGCCCATCGTGGCGTTATTACCGATCGTTACGGCGAGCCACTGGCAGTTAGTACGCCGGTACAGACGCTTTGGATGAATCCATCGGAGATGGACGCAAAAGATCCGCGCATCGCCACTCTTGCTCGCTTGCTTCAGCTTGACGAAGCGACTCTGCGTCAGCGATTGACTGACTATGCCGCTCGGGAATTTATTTACCTTCGCCGAAAAATCCAGCCTGAACTGGCGCGTAACGCCATGGCTCTGGGTATCGGCGGAGTTTACTCCCGCCAGGAATATCGGCGCTACTACCCTGCTGGAGAAGTCACTGCGCACGTTGTTGGCTTTACCAACATAGACGAGAAGGGTCAGGAAGGTATTGAGCTGGCTTACAACCGGGTTTTGTCCGGAGAGTCCGGGCGTAAGCGGGTGTTGAAAGACAACCGTGGTCGGCTGATTAAAGATTTGACGCTGATTCGTGATGCCCGTCCGGGTGGCGAACTGACATTAAGCCTCGATCTGCGACTGCAGTATTTGGCTTACCGCGAATTGAAAGCGGTCGTTAGCGCACACAATGCCCGCGGTGGCACCCTGGTGATGCTGGATGCGAACAGTGGCGAAGTGCTGGCGATGGTGAACCAGGGTTCCTATAACCCTAATGACCGCAGCCAACTGGCGGCGGAAAATCTTCGCAACAAAGCCATTACCGATCTGTTTGAACCGGGTTCTGCGATGAAGCCCCTGGCTATGGCCGCGGCGCTGGAAACTGGTCTATACACGATCGGCAGCCAGATTGATACGTCCCCGGGTTTTCGCCGTTTTGGCCGTTTTACCATTCGTGACAGTGGCAACTATGGGGTTTTGAGTCTGACGGATATCGTTGTGAAGTCCAGCAACGTAGGCATGAGCAAGATTGCCACCGAGATTGGCGGCCAAGTGATTCGCGATTTTTACGCCCGGGTCGGCCTGGGTCAGCCGACGGGCATTGGCTTTCCGGGTGAAGCTATCGGGGTTCTACCATCGCCCGTTAAATGGCGCCCGGCGGCAGAGGCCACGCTGTCTTACGGTTACGGGCTTAGCGTAAATGCGCTGCAGTTGGCCCAAGCTTATATGGTCATTGCCAACGGTGGCGTGCGCTATCCGTTGAGCTTGTTGAAGCTGAATCATGCGCCGACCGGCGAGCGTGTGGTGTCAGAGCAGGTAACAGCACAGATTCGCAGCATGCTCAGTGACGTTGTCACTCGCGGTACCGGCAAGCGCGCGCAACCGGGGTTCTATTCTGCCGGAGGTAAAACCGGCACCGTTCACCTGGTGGGTGCCCAAGGTTACGAAGAGGGCCAGTACAAAGCCATATTTGCTGGCATGGCGCCCATTGATAACCCGCAAATTGTCACTATCGTGGGGGTGGATGCGCCCCAGTCTGGCGGGTATTACGGTGGTGAGGTGGCCGCGCCGGTGTTTGCGCGGGTGATGAGCGACGCCTTGCGGTTGCTCAATGTCAAACCGGAGTTGGACATAGTGCACAGCGGTGCGCCGCGGCCGTCAGCACCTTCATCCGCCAGCGGGGAGAGGGGCTGACCATGCAGATAACGTCGTTAAATACACTGTTGCAAGGCGTAGTTGTGGTGCCGTCGGTATTCGATGTGACCATCCATGGCTTGCAAACTGACAGCCGTAAAGTGCGGACCGGTGATGCGTTTGTAGCGCTGGCGGGCGCCCATACAGGGCCCGAACAGTATATAGACGACGCTATTCGCGCTGGCGCATCGGTGGTTTTGCTGGAATCTGAACAGGCTGGTGAGTGCAGCGAGCGTAGTGGCGCCTTGATCGTGCTGGTGCCCGAATTAAAAGCCCGGCTGGGTAAGCTTGCAGACCGTTTCTTTGAATACCCGTCACAGCGCCTGCAGCTGATTGGCGTAACGGGTACCAACGGTAAAACCTCGGTAACCCAGTATATTGCACAGCTACTTCAAGCGGCGGGTACGCCCTGTGGCTTAATGGGCACGTTAGGTAACGGCATGCCCGAGGCTTTGCAGCCGGCGACGCACACAACCCCCGACGTGGTGCAAGCCAATCGGGTACTGGCAGGTATTTTAGCCAGCGGCGGCCGTGCTGCGGCGATGGAGGTGTCTTCCCATGCGTTGGATCAGGGCCGTATTGATCGTCTTACTCTAACGGCCGCGGTGTTTACCAATTTGACCCGGGATCATCTTGATTACCACGGTTCCATGGCCGCCTATGGTGAAGCCAAGGCCAAGCTTTTCACCCGTGAAGAGTTGCGCTTTGTGGTGATTAATGTCGACGACCCATTTGGTCGTACGCTATACCACCAGCTTGAAGGCAAGTGTGACCGCCTCCGCTTCAGCCTGCATGAGCCGCAAGTGGAGTTATCGCTAAAAGAATTCTGCGTTTTGGACAACGGCTTTCGCGCCGTGCTGGATGGCCGGTGGGGCGAATTCACCATCGAGGCGCCACTGATGGGCCGCTTTAACGCCAGCAATGTACTGGCTGCGGTTGCCACAGTGATGGCGTTGGGGGTTGATGTAACCCAAGTGCAGCAAGGCGTTCGCCGGCTAGTGCCACCCGCCGGACGCTTGCAGGTGTTTACCGCCGGCGACGGTGCCCGGGCGGTGGTGGACTATGCCCACACCCCTGATGCTTTGCACAACGCGTTGGCGGCGTTGCGCCCTCACGTAAGCGGGCGGCTGATTTGCGTTTTCGGCTGTGGCGGCGACCGTGACAGTGGCAAACGGCCCGAAATGGCGCAACAGGCTGAAAACGGCGCTGATCTGGTGATTGTCACTGACGATAACCCGCGTACCGAAAATCCATCCGCTATCACAGCCGATATCATGGCCGGATTTATAGCTCCAGAAAAGATTCAACTGATTCACAGTCGTGCCCAGGCCATCGCCACCGCCCTTGCTCTGGCCGGCCCGAACGATCTGGTACTGGTGGCTGGCAAAGGCCACGAAGACTATCAGGATATCGCCGGTTGCAAGCATCCCTTCAGTGACAGCGAGCAGGTAACCCATGCACTAAAGCAGCGGGAGGAAGTGGCATGATGCGCGCCTTTTCGCTAGCGGAAGCCGTGCAGTGGTTGCAGCCTGACTGTCATTTTGACGGGCCGGACAATTTAACGTTTAACGCGGTCAACACCGACACCCGCAGCTTGCTGCCAGGGCAGTTGTTCGTGGCGCTGCGCGGTGAGAATTTTGACGGCCACCGGTTTTTGCAGCAAGCACAGGAGCAGGGCGCAAGCGCCGCCGTTGTGGATCGTATTGATGCCACTGTGGGCCTGCCCCAGTTGCTGGTCAGCGACACCTTGATCGCGCTGGGCCAACTGGCAACGGCGCACCGTGAAACCAGCAACGCGGTTCTGGTTGCCATTACCGGCAGCAGCGGCAAAACCACGGTTCGCGAAATGACCGGGGCCATTTTGCAGCAGATGGGCCCGGCTTTGATTACCCAAGGCAATCTGAACAATCACATTGGTGTGCCGCTGACCCTGTTTGGCCTGGCTTCTCAGCACCGCTTTGGTGCGATCGAGCTGGGCGCCAGTGGCCTTGATGAAATTGCTTATACGGTGGCCATGGTGAAACCGCAGGTGGTGATTCTGACCAACGCGGGCCAAGCCCATCTTGAAGGTTTTGGCAGCTACCAAAACATCGTGCTTGCCAAGGGCGAAATTATCGACGGCGTGGCCGATGACGGCCTGGTTGTGCTTAATCGGGACGATCCGGCGTTTGATCAGTGGCTGGCGCGTGCCGGCCGTCGCCGTGTGGCAAGCGTAAGTCGCGTAGGCCATGCCGGAGCTGATTATAGGGCGACAGCCGGGGCTGGCGGCCAGCTGCAGATCAGCGGGCCAGATGGTTGGCTTTGCGACCTACGGCTTGGTCTTGAAGGTGAGCACAATCTCAGTAACGCCGCTATGGCGGCAGCTGCAGCGCGGGAGTTGGGCGCCACCAATGAACATATTAAAGCCGGGCTGGAGCAGGTGTTAGCGGTGAAAGGTCGCTTGCACATACGACCACTGGCGCAGGGTTGGACCCTCATTGATGACAGTTACAACGCCAATCCGGAGTCGATCAAAGCCGCGCTGGCGGTGCTGGCAAAACGCCCGTCACCGCGCATTGCGGTGCTGGGCGCCATGGCTGAACTGGGCGAGCAGGCTGCCCAGCTGCACCAGGAAGTCGCGCAATACGCCCGTGATCTTGGCATTGAGCGGTTGCTGGCGGTAGGCCCGGGCTGTGAGGGCTACGCCCGGGGGTTTGGTGCCACGGTGGAAATCTGCACCAGTCACGACCAGGCGATTAATGCCGTTTTAAAAAACACACAGGTACCGGCCACCGTGCTGGTGAAAGGTTCTCGCAGTTCCGCCATGGAGATTGTGGCGGAGGGAATAAAAAATAAGGTGAATAACACATGCTGCTCTGGTTAACAGAGATACTCTCACAGTACTTCACATCGCTGACGGTGTTTCAGTACCTTACTTTGCGCGGCATTCTGGGCACGCTCACGGCGCTGTTGATTTCATTGCTGGTGGGCCCGGTGATGATTCGCAAGCTGGCGCAATACCAAATTGGCCAGGCGGTGCGCGACGACGGCCCGCAAACCCATCTGAGCAAAGCCGGTACGCCCACGATGGGTGGCGCGCTCATTCTGGTGGCCATCGCCGTCAGTACCTTGTTGTGGGCAGACTTAAGCAACCGCTACGTGTGGATTACCCTTCTGGTCACTCTGTTATTTGGCGCTATCGGCTGGGTAGATGATTACCGCAAGGTGGTTGAGCGCAACCCTCGTGGCCTGCCGGCCCGGTGGAAGTATTTCTGGCAGTCGGTGGTGGGTGCCGGTGCCGCTATCACGTTGTTTATGACAGCGTCTTTGCCCCAGGAAACCTCGCTGTATCTGCCGTTTTTCAAACAGGTGTCGCTCACCATGGGGCCAGTGCTGTTTATTCTGCTGACCTATTTCGTGATTGTTGGCACCAGTAACGCAGTCAACCTCACCGACGGTCTAGACGGCCTGGCGATTATGCCCACGGTGATGGTAGCTGCTGCGCTTGGCATATTTGCCTACCTGTCGGGCCACGTCCAGTTTGCCAATTACCTGCTAATTCCTCGCTTACCTGGCAGCGGCGAACTGATTGTGTTTTGCGGCGCCATTGTCGGCGCCGGTCTGGGATTTTTGTGGTTCAACACCTATCCCGCTCAGGTGTTTATGGGCGATGTCGGTGCTCTTGCTCTGGGCGCAGCTCTTGGCATAGTGGCGGTGATTGTGCGCCAGGAAATTGTGCTGTTCATCATGGGCGGCGTGTTTGTGATGGAAACCGTATCAGTGATTTTGCAGGTGGCGTCGTTCCGCCTGACCGGGCGGCGAATTTTCCGCATGGCGCCGCTGCATCACCATTTCGAATTGAAGGGCTGGCCCGAACCGCGGGTTATCGTGCGTTTTTGGGTTATTACCGTGGTTCTGGTGTTGATTGGTTTGGCCAGCTTGAAGCTGAGATAAGGAGTGTTGCCGAATATGGGTGTCATTGTATCGGATCGTCGCACGTTAATCGTAGGGCTGGGTAAAACCGGGCTTTCCTGCGTGCGCTATCTGGCAGCACAAGGCCGCAAGCTGGCCGTGGCTGACACCCGTAAGGCGCCACTGGGCCTTGCTGAGCTGCAAACCGGTTGGCCTGACGTCGAAGTGCATCTGGGTGCGTTTGACAGCGACTTTTTCAGCGCTTTCAGTGAACTGATTGTAAGCCCGGGTGTCAGTGTGGCCGAGCCCGCTATCGCTGCTGCAGCCGCCAGTGGCGCGCGTATTCGCGGTGATATTGACCTGTTTGCAGAAGCCGCCGATGCGCCGATTATCGCTATCACCGGCTCCAATGGCAAAACCACGGTGACCACGCTGGTCGCTGACATGGCTCGTGATGCCGGCTACCAGGTTGCAGTGGGTGGCAATATTGGCACTCCGGCGCTGGATTTGTTGAATACCGGTGCACGTTTATACGTGTTGGAGCTGTCCAGTTTTCAACTGGAGACCACGGACGAACTGAATGCGCTGGCGGCCACGGTGCTCAATGTCAGCGACGACCATATGGACCGTTACCCAGACAAAATGGCCTATTACCAAGCCAAACAGCGGATATTCCGCGGCTGCCAGTACGCCATTGTGAATCTGGATGACGCCCTTAGTACACCTATGGCGCGGAATACGCTGCGCTTTATCTGCTTTGGCATGAACCGTGTCAATCCGGAGACCTTTAGCACCCGTGACGACAGTGTCAGTGGCCACCCCTGGGTAACCTGGGGGCTGGATAACCTGATTCGCGCCGACGAACTTGGACTGATCGGCCGCCATAACCTCAGCAACGTGATGGCGGCGCTTGGTCTGGGCAAAGCGGCCGGTTTGCCGATGGATAGCATGCTGACGACCGCGCGCGCATTTCACGGTTTGCCCCACCGTTGCGAATCACTTCGCGTGGTCAACGGCGTTGAGTACATCAACGACTCAAAAGGCACCAACGTGGGCGCTACAGTTGCCGCGCTCGACAGTCTGGCACCGGCGGCGGGCAAGATTGTGCTAATTGCTGGCGGCGATGGAAAAGGCGCCGATTTCAGCCCACTGGCAGAACCTGCGCGTCTACACTGCCGTGCGGTGGTGCTGATTGGCCGGGATGCGGCGCAGCTGCAAAACGTTCTGGCGCAGGGCACTGCAACCCACATTGAAGACAGCTTGGCCGACGCGGTGGCGAGCGCCGCGCGGCTGGCGCAACCGGGTGACAGGGTGTTGTTGTCGCCGGCCTGCGCCAGTCTGGATATGTTCCGTGATTATATCGATCGCGGTGAGTGCTTCCGCACGCTGGTGGAGGCGCTATGATTCAGGCCCAATCGGTATTGCCCGTATACGGCAATCGTCATTCAGCGCTGCAGCCCTTGCCATTGCTGATTGTTAGCGCCGCGGCGTTGATGGTGTTGGGGCTGGTGATGATTTCGTCTGCGTCTATGGACATTGCTAGTGCGACCTTTGGTAATAGTTACCACTTTATATTTCGCCAGCTTGTGTTTGTGGCGCTCGGCTGCGTGCTGGCTCTGATCGCGGTTAATGTGCCGGTTTCTTGGTGGCAGACTAGCGGCTGGCTGCTGCTGGGCGTGGGGTTGTTGGTTTTGGTGTTGGTGCTAACGCCGCTAGGGCGCACGGTAAACGGCTCTACTCGCTGGATTCCGTTTGGCATTTTCAACGTTCAGGTGTCCGAAATCGCCAAGCTTTGCCTGGTGGGCTATCTGGCCAGCTACGTGGTGCGTCGCCGCGACGAGTTGTTGAATACCTGGCCCGGTTTTATCAAGCCGCTGGCGGTAATGGGCGTGGCCTCTGGTTTGCTGATGGTGCAGCCGGACTTTGGCGCCACCGTGGTGCTGGTGGGCGCAGCCGCCGGCATGATTTTCCTTAGCGGTGTCAGCCTTATGCGCTTTGCACCCCTGGTAGTGGCGCTGGCTGCACTGGGTGCCCTGGCAATAGTTGCCGAGCCTTATCGAATGAAACGCGTGGTGAGCTATCTGGACCCTTGGCAAGACCAGTTTAACAGCGGCTATCAGCTGACCCAGTCGCTGATTGCGTTCGGCCGTGGCGAATGGGCCGGCGTCGGTCTGGGCAATTCTATTCAAAAGCTGTTCTTTCTGCCCGAGGCCCATACCGACTTTATTTTCGCCATTATTGCCGAAGAATTCGGCCTGATTGGGGCTTTGTTAGTGGTGGCGCTGTTTACCATTCTGGTGATCAGCGGTTTTGTGATTGCCCGCCGCGCAGAGCTGGCCAAGCAGCCATTTGCCGCCTGTTTCGCCTATGGCATCAGCCTGCTGATTGGCCTGCAGGCGGCCATTAATATGGCAGTAGCCACCGGTTTGCTGCCTACCAAGGGGCTAACGTTGCCGTTGGTCAGTTACGGCGGTTCCAGTTTGATGATGACCTGCGTGTGCCTGGGCATATTGGCACGCATAGAGATGGAGCGCTTGGATGCAGCAACGGCGGCCGCCGAGCCTGCCGGCAAAAAACACCGGGGAGGGGCTGCTTATGACTGAACCCAGGCGTTTTTTGATGATGGCCGGTGGCACTGGTGGTCATGTGTTCCCGGCGCTGGCTACCGCCCGCGCCTTGCAGGCCCGTGGCCATCAGGTGTTTTGGCTGGGTGCCGTTGGCGGCATGGAACAGCGGCTGGTTGCCGATACCGATATTGAAATGTCGTTGATCCATATTTCTGGTTTACGCGGCAAGGGCAAGCTGGCACTGATAAAAGCACCGTTCAAACTGATGCGTGCCCTGGGCGAAGCGTACACCATTATGCGGCGTATTCGCCCGCACTGCGTGGTTGGCATGGGGGGTTTTGTGACCGGCCCCGGTGGATTAGCGGCCAGATTGACCGGCACACCCTTGGTTATTCACGAACAGAACGCCGTTGCCGGTATGACCAATAGACTGCTGGTGCGCTTTGCCGACACCGTATTGGAAGCATTCCCCGGTAGTTTTGATACAAAAACGGTCACCCGCTGCACCGGCAATCCCGTGCGCACGGATTTTGCCGCGCTGGCAGCGCCAAAAGAACGTCTGGTGGGGCGCACAGGCCCACTGCGGTTACTTGTCGTTGGTGGCAGTCTGGGCGCACAGGTGTTCAACCAGCAGGTGCCCCAGGCGCTGGCACAAATGGCGGGCGAGTGCCGCCCACAAGTGCGCCACCAGTGTGGTGAAAACCACGCCGAGGCCGCTCGCGATGCCTATCAGGCAGCAGGCGTTGAAGCCAGCGTGGAGCCATTCATTACCGATATGGCTGCGGCTTTTGCCTGGGCCGATCTGGTGTTATGCCGCGCGGGTGCGTTAACCGTGTCGGAACTTTGTGCCGCCGGTTGCGCCGCCATTCTGGTGCCTTTCCCCCACGCGGTGGATGATCATCAAACACGCAACGGCGAACAGATGGTTAGCGCCGGTGCGGCCTTGCTTATACCCCAGCCGCGCCTGACCCCCGCGCTGCTGGCAGACACTCTGGGCGATCTGGCAAATGATCGCGAGCGGGTATTAATAATGTCGCAGGCAGCTCGCAAGCTAGCCCGCATCGATGCAACGGAGAGAGTCGTGAACTATTGTCTGGAGGCCGCCAATGGCTGATGCCAACACACTGCCACTGGTATATCAGGTACCGGAAATGCGCCGCATCCGCCATATTCACTTTGTCGGTATTGGCGGCGCCGGCATGAGCGGTATTGCCGAGGTACTAAAGAATCAGGGCTATAACGTGTCCGGCTCTGACTTGCGCCACGGAGCCGTCACCCAGCGCCTGACGGCCATGGGTATTGATGTACAGATTGGCCATCGTGCTGAAAATACTGAAAAAGCCGATGTGGTCGTGGTGTCTTCAGCGGTGGCCGCCAACAACCCGGAAGTGGTTGCTGCGCGCAGCAATCGCATTCCTATAGTGCCGCGAGCGGAAATGCTGGCGGAAATCATGCGTTATCGCCACGGCATTGCGGTTGCCGGAACCCACGGCAAAACCACCACCACCAGCTTGATTGCTTCGGTGTTTGCTGAGGCGGGCCTGGACCCGACCTTTGTGATTGGTGGCAAGCTGAACAGCGCCGGCACTAATGCCAAGCTGGGCGGGTCGCGCTACTTGATCGCGGAAGCCGACGAGAGCGACGCGTCGTTTCTGCACCTGACACCGCTGATTTCCGTGGTCACCAACATTGAAGCCGACCACATGGACACCTACGGTGGCGATGTGGAAAAGCTGAAGCAGACTTTTGTTGATTTCCTTCACAACTTACCGTTTTACGGCGTGGCCGTGATGTGCATAGACGATCCCTACGTGCGTGAAATATTGCCGCGTATCTCGCGCACCATTATTACTTACGGTATTGATAATCCGGAGGCCGACTACCGCGCCGAGAATATTGTGTCTGACGGCCTGCGCACGCGCTTTCTGGTAAAGCGCCCGGGGCCGCGGGCCGATTTGCCGGTAGAGCTGAAAATGCCGGGCCGCCACAACGTGCTCAACGCTCTGGCGGTGATTGCCGTGGCCACCGATGACGGTGTTGATGACGCCTCAATCGGCCGTGGTTTGGCGGGTTTCGCCGGTGTTGGCCGGCGCTTTCAGGTGTACGGCGACTATCCGATCGCCAAGGGTTCCATAACCCTGGTTGACGATTATGGCCACCACCCCACCGAAGTCGCCGCGGTCATTCGCGCCGCTCGTGATGCTTGGCCCGGCCGACGCGTGGTTATGCTGTACCAGCCGCACCGGTTCAGCCGCACCCGCGACCTTTACGAGGATTTTGTCAAAGTGCTGTCTACGGTGGATGGTTTGCTGCTGATGGACGTTTACTCCGCCGGCGAAGCAGCAATCCCCGGATGTGACGGCCGTGCCCTGTGCCGCAGCCTGCGCCAGCGAGGCAAAGTAGAACCGGTGTTTGTCGAGCACAATAAAGACATCGAAAGCCTGTTGGCCAGCGTGTTGCGCGATGGTGACTTGTTGATAACTCAAGGCGCCGGTGATATCGGGGCGGTGGCAGCCCGCCTGGCAACAACGGGCGTGGTAGAAACAGGCGCGGTGCAAACAGGCGCAGTGCCAACAGGAGATAAGCGGTGAGTGACCAGCAGCACTATCCATTGCAGCACTATCCAATACTGCACCAAATACAGCCGTTTCTGGCCGAGCCCGCCATGCTGCAGGCCTTTGGCCGGGTGGCCGTGTTTATGGGTGGTGATTCCGCGGAGCGCGATGTGTCGCTGAAAAGCGGACAGGCAGTGCTTTCGGCGCTGCTGTCAGCGGGTGTAAATGCCTTTGGCGTAGACGTGCAGGGTTGTCTGTTGAAAACCGTGGAACAGCCAGAGTTTGACCGGGTATTTATTGCGCTGCACGGTCGCGGCGGTGAAGACGGGACGCTGCAGGCGATTCTGTCCCAAGCCGGTATTCCGTTTACTGGCAGTGACGTGATGGCGTCGGCCCTGGCCATGGACAAGCTGCGCACCAAATACGTGTTTGCCGGTTGCAGTTTGGCCACGCCCAAGTTCCGCACCATGGCGTCTGCGGAAGACGCCACCCGCATCGCAGCTGAGTTGCGCATGCCGCTGAGCGTGAAGCCGTCGCGTGAAGGATCCAGTATTGGCATCTGTAAAGTCACCAGTGCCGGCGAGTTAGTGCAGGCATGGCAGGCGGCCGCGGCGCTAGATACCTCGGTGTTGGTGGAAGAGTGGATTGAAGGCCCGGAATTTACCGTCAGTGTGTTGCAAGACCGCGCGCTACCGGCCATCGGCCTGAGCACCGATCACGTGTTTTACGATTACGACGCCAAGTATCTGGCCGACGACACCCGCTACTGCATTCCCTGTGGGCTATCGGCAGACGAAGAACTGCGTCTTCAGCAGTTAGCGCTGGAAGCCTTCCGGGTTGTGGGCTGCCGCACCTGGGGCCGGGTCGACATTATGCAAGATGCTGACGGTAAGTTCTGGTTGCTGGAGGTGAATACCGTGCCGGGAATGACCGACCACAGCTTGGTGCCAATGTCTGCACGGGCAGCGGGCATTAGTTTTGAGGAACTTGTGGTGCGCATTCTCGCCGACACTCTGGAGCAAAACGGCGCAGAACAAGAAGGAGCGCCAAGCCATGCTTGATAACCTGCTGATCCGGACTCGGACACTGCCGTCCGAACCGCCGCAACGCCGGGGGGCAACAACCCTTGGCCCGCAGCATGACCGGTTCGCAGTGTTAAAAGCGGTATTTGGTGTCGTGCCTTGGTTGCAGTTTGGTTTGGGTATTGTGGTGATCCTGACGGCAGCATTGGTGCCCTGGGGCGCCAGTAAAGTACTGGCGGCGATGGATCAGCAGATTCTGGCCATTGACGTGAATGGCACGCTGGTCGGCGAAAACCAGGTGGGCCTCGAACGCCACCTTGGGGCCTGGATTGGAGGCAGCTATTTCGCCACCGACCTGGAAGAGATCAAGGCCAGCCTGGAGCAGCGCCCGTGGGTTGAATCGGCGGCCGTGAAACGCGAATGGCCAGACCGTCTAACGGTCAACATCCGCGAGAAAAAGCCGCTGGCCTACTGGAGTGACGGTCGTTTGGTTAGCCGCACGGGCGAGCTGTTCAGCCCACCTAACCCGCAAGTGGCCGGCGCGCTGCCGCTGCTGTCCGGCCCTGACGAGCGGGTGCGGGATGTGATCGCTATGGCACGCGCGTTAAGTGATCAGCTGGTTGCCCATGGCCTTGGCTTCAGTGGCCTGAATCTGGAGCAGCGCGGGGCGTGGACCTTGCGCCTGAGTAACGGCATAGATGTTGTGCTGGGCCGTGATCAGGTCGAGCAGCGTTTTGAGCGGTTTATGACCGTGTATCAGGCCCGGCTGGCATCCCGGGCAGATGAAGTCAGTCGGGTGGATGCGCGCTACACCAATGGTGTTGCGGTGCAGTGGAAGGCGGTTACGGCTGCCTCAACTCCGAAAACATAACAACGGTTTATTCAGACCTAGGGTTTGGTGGAACACATGTCATCGGTTGAAACGGAAAACATGATTGTCGGCCTGGATATTGGCACCTCAAAAGTGGTGGCCATTGTCGGCAAGCGCAAAATGGACGGATCTATTGAGGTGGTGGGCGTCGGCTCTAACCCCTCAAAAGGGCTGAAGCGCGGTGTCGTCGTCAATATTGAAGTTACGGTTCAGGCTATTCAGCGCGCGGTGGAAGAAGCCGAACTGATGGCCGGTTGTCGCATTCATTCTGTGTACGCAGGCATTGCCGGTAGCCACATCAAGAGCCTGAACTCTCACGGTATTGTGGCCATTCGTGATCGCGAGGTGACCCAGGCGGATATCGATCGGGTCATTGACGCAGCCCAGGCCGTGGCCATTCCGGCCGATCAGAAAATTCTGCACATACTGCCGCAGGAATTCGTGATTGATAACCAGGAAGGTATTAAAGAGCCGTTGGGCATGTCGGGCGTGCGCCTGGAAGCCAAGGTGCACTTGGTGACCTGCGCGGTGAACGCTGCCCAGAATATTGAAAAATGCATTCGTCGCTGTGGCCTTGAAGTCGACGACATCATTCTTGAGCAGCTGGCTTCCAGTCACGCCATTCTCACTGAAGATGAAAAAGAGTTGGGCGTATGCGTGGTGGATATGGGCGGCGGTACCACCGACATCGCCGTGTTTACCGGTGGCGCTATTCGCCACACCGCTGTGATTCCGATCGCCGGTGATCAGGTCACCAACGACATCGCCATGGCATTGCGTACGCCAACCCAGAACGCCGAAGAAATCAAAATCAAATACGCTTGCGCGCTGACCCAGCTGGCGGGTGCGGATGAAACCATCAAAGTGCCCAGCGTTGGCGACCGTGCTCCGCGGGATTTGTCACGTCAGGCTTTGGCCGAAGTGGTTGAACCCCGCTACGAAGAACTGTTCATGCTGGTGCAGTCGGAGCTGCGACGCTCAGGATTTGAAGACATGATTCCGGCCGGCATTGTGATTACAGGAGGCGCGTCCACCATGGAGGGTGTGGTTGAGCTGGCAGAGGAGATTTTTCACATGCCGATCAGGCTGGCCTGTCCGCAGGCCGTGTCGGGTATGACGGAAGTGGTCAACAACCCGATTTACGCCACCGGCGTTGGCTTGTTGATACACGGTTTCCGCCAGATTGACCTGGGGCGGGCACCGGTAATTAAGGGAGGGAGTGCTCCCACAATGTTTGAGCGAATGAAAGCCTGGTTTACCGGCCATTTTTGAGCCATCAGGTGAGCACAACAGCAACTGTTTTGAACCATCAAATTTCAAAAAAGAACAGCCGTAAAACAGGCTGACTAAAGCACGAAGGAGTGGGGATATGTTTGAACTTGTCGATAGTGTGCAGCAAAACGCAGTTATAAAAGTGATCGGTGTCGGTGGTGGTGGCGGTAACGCGGTGCGCCATATGCTTAACAGCGACATTGAAGGTGTTGATTTTATCTGCGCCAACACGGACGCCCAGGCTTTGAAAGACCTGGACGCACGCCAAATCATCCAGCTCGGTGGCGCTATCACCAAAGGCCTGGGTGCCGGTGCTAACCCGGAAATAGGACGCCAGGCGGCGCTGGAAGATCGCGACCGTATTTCGGATGCCATCAGTGGCGCCGATATGGTGTTTATCACCGCAGGTATGGGCGGCGGCACCGGAACCGGTGCCGCACCCGTTGTTGCCCAGGTGGCACGGGAGCTGGGCATTCTGACGGTTGCCGTAGTGACCAAGCCATTCCTGTTTGAAGGCGGCAAGCGCATGAGCATGGCGGAAGCCGGTTTGCGCGAGCTGGAAGAATGCGTTGACTCGCTGATTACCATTCCTAATGAGAAACTTTTGTCGGTGATGGGCAAAAACACCAGCCTGCTGGATGCCTTTGCTGCTGCCAATGACGTACTGTTAGGTGCTGTTCAGGGTATTGCCGATCTGATTACCCGCAATGGCATGATCAACGTCGACTTCGCCGACGTGAAAACAGTGATGTCTGAAATGGGCATGGCGATGATGGGTACTGCACGCGCAACCGGTGAAAACCGTGCCCGTGAAGCCGCCGAAGCTGCTATTCGCAGCCCGCTGTTGGAAGACGTTAACCTGCACGGTGCGAAGGGTATTCTGGTGAACATTACCGCCGGTATTAACCTGAACCTGGGCGAGTTTGCCGAGGTAGGCGACATCATTCGCGAATTTGCCTCAGATACGGCCACCGTGGTTGTGGGTACCGTGATTGACCAAGACCTGACCGACGAACTGAAGGTAACGGTAGTGGCTACCGGCCTGGGTGGCAGTCGCGAAAAACCGACCAAGGTGGTCGATAATAGCCGTACCCTGGATGGTAAAACCGACTACAACCAACTAGATCGGCCGGCCATTCTGCGCCGTCGCGCAGTGGCTTCCGGTAATGCGGCGCTTGATCAAGGTCGCGACAGCGCGGAAACGAATGTGGACTATCTCGATATTCCCGCATTCCTTCGCCGCCAGGCCGATTGATATACTGGTGTAAATATGACGCGGAGCCGGCTGGGGCAGGTGTTTGAAACCTTCAGTCGGGAAAGTGTGCACTGGTTACCTATGGTCCGTTTTGGCTGTTTTTTGAGCAGAAAAGGGCGTTTTCATGGTGGCCAGTTGTATTTTCTGATACTATGCGAGCAGGTTTTTGCTTAGCGTATCGCCTTTTCGACGGAACTATGTACCGATGATCAAACAACGGACTCTGAAAAACACCATTCGTGCCACCGGCATTGGGTTGCATTCGGGTGAAAAGGTGTATCTGACCCTGAAGCCCGCACCCATTGACGCTGGCATTATTTTTTGCCGTACCGATTTGAACCCTGTGGTCGAAATTCGTGCTCGTGCAGAAAATGTCGGCGAGACCATGCTGTCAACCACGTTGATGAAAGACGGCGTACGGGTGTCAACGGTGGAGCACTTACTGTCGGCCATGGCCGGCCTTGGCATCGATAACTGCTTTGTTGAACTGAGCGCGTCTGAAGTGCCGATCATGGATGGCTCGGCAGGGCCTTTCGTGTTTCTGCTGCAGTCTGCCGGCATTGCCGAGCAAGACGCAGCCAAGAAGTTTATCCGCATCAAGCGTGAAGTATCGATCACAGACGGCGATAAAAGCGCCACCTTTTTGCCATTTGAAGGCTTCAAGGTCAGCTTTGGCATCGACTTTGATCACCCTGCTTTCAAGGGCCGTGCCCAGAGCGCCACTGTTGATTTCTCCAGCACTTCGTTTGTGAAAGAAGTAAGTCGGGCCCGCACCTTCGGTTTTATGCGCGATATTGAAAAACTTCGCTCCATGAACCTGGCTCTTGGCGGCAGCGTTGACAATGCCATCGTTGTTGACGATTACAAAATTCTTAACGAAGACGGTTTGCGCTATGACGACGAGTTCGTCAAGCACAAGGTTCTGGACGCTATCGGCGACCTGTATTTATTGGGCAAAAGCCTGATTGGTGAGTTCCGTGGCGTGAAATCCGGCCACGACCTGAACAACCGCTTGCTGCGTCTTCTTATTTCAGAGCAGGACGCGTGGGAAGTAGTCACCTTTGATGACGAAGCCAATGCTCCGATCTCTTACGTCAAACCTGTATTAGCCAGCGCCTGAAGAGCCATCGTCAGTCGCGAACGTGACTGGCGAGCTTTTCCAGAATCTCGCGCAACGCTTTATCTTTTGTGTGCCCGGCTTCCTCTTTGAGGAGCTGGGCGTTTTCTTTACTCAGTGGCAGTTTTTTGGCCATCGCCTTGTCCTGAAAGCGCGGCGGTACCACCTTTACTTTAAGCTTCCAGACAAAGCGAAATAACTCCAGATTACGCGCGGCAGCCATGATGTCATGCTGGCGAAAGCGAATTTGGCTGGCTTTGGGCCCGCTGTCTGCTGCAAGAACAAGTTCGCCCTCATGGCAGCTCACAAAGCGCGTACCTGACTGCAACGACGGCGGTAGTTCAGCCAGCAGCGCCTGTTCAGCAAGCCGGTGCTGCTCGGCCCGCGCCACCAGTTTGCGTAAGCCGGCCGGCCCGGAGAGTGGGTCGAAAGTCATTTTCTGTTCATTTTTTGGCGTCATTGCGGCCTGGGTACTCGACTGAGCTGTAAACCATTGGGTACACTTCTGCTTCTTTTTTAGGTGAGCACCCCTACTGTTCATAGTCAGTGTAACCGCTGGCGGGTGCTTTAAACATCGGTTTGCGATCCATTGCAACAGCCACATATTATGATGACAACAAACAGAGTTTCTGATCCGCTCCCGCCTCCGGCCATCATACTGAATCGCCGTTTTTTACTCGCCTTACTGACTTTTGTTCTGATGCTGACAGCCATTGCTAGTTGGGTTGGCTACACGCTGGCGGTGGCGAAAATTGAAGCTGAGACTCCCGCGAGTGCCGAGTTGGTCGTACGCTGGCAGGCACGCTTGCAGGAACAGAAGGCCGCACTGGCCCAGGTTGAAACGGACGTGCAGCATCAGGTAGATGCCATGACGCTACGCTTGGGTGCGATGCAGGGCCGTCTGTTGCGGTTGGATGCTTTGGGGCAACGATTTGTCGAAAGTGGACTGATAAACAACGAAGAGTTTGATTTTAGCGCTCCCGCGCCTGTGGGCGGCCCCGAAGTGCTATTGCCGCCAGAGTCTTATAATGTGCCGGGTCTAAGCGAGATGATTGAGCGTTTGGAACACCGTTTAGACAACCGCGAGCAGCAGTTGCGTTTGCTGGACAAACTGGCTTTGCGGCAAAAATTGGATGATGAACGTTTTGTTGAGGGCCGCCCTATCTCCTGGGGTTGGCTGTCATCCGAGTATGGCTACCGCACGGATCCGTTCAGTGGCAAACGCACCTGGCATGGCGGCGTCGATCTGGCAGGCAAAGACGGCAGTGACATTGTTGCGGTGGCCGCGGGCGTTGTTACTTGGGCTGGCAAACGTCGTGGCTATGGCAATCTGGTGGAAATCGCCCATGGCGATGGTCTGGTTACCCGCTACGCCCATGCTAAAACCGTGAGTGTAAAAGTCGGTGACTTGGTTCAGAAAGCCGAAGTAGTGGCGCTGATGGGTAGTACGGGCCGATCCACCGGTCCCCACGTGCATTTTGAAGTACTGAAACATGGCCGCACGACGGACCCAGTGAAGTACATGGCGCGGGCCAGCCATTAGAAAATCCTGTAACACACATGTGATTGGCAGCGCCGAATTGTCGGCTGACGTTGTTGTCACAGGCTGTGGCTTTTGCCCCGCCGCCAAATAAAGGTAGAATGCCGGCTTCCTCCGTTTAATCAAAGAAGCATTGGTCTATGTTCACAAAGCTTGCAACGAAAGTATTCGGTAGTAAGAACGCCAGGGAAATCAAGCGAATGCGCAAGATTGCCGTGCGTATTAATGAACTTGAAGAGCAATTTGGCAGCCTGACCGACAGCGAGTTGCAGGGAAAGACCTCAGAATTCCGTGAGCGCCTGCAAAAAGGCGAAAGTCTAGACGAGCTGATGCCCGAGGCATTTGCCTGCGTGCGCGAAGCCAGTGGCAGAGTCATGGGCATGCGCCATTACGACGTGCAGTTTGTAGGTGCTGTTACCCTGCATGAAGGCCGCATAGCCGAAATGAAAACCGGTGAGGGTAAAACCCTGATGTCCACCGCGTCGGCCTATCTGAACGCTTTGTCTGGCAGGGGCGTTCACGTGATCACCGTGAACGATTATCTGGCTCGCCGCGATGCGGACTGGATGGGTAAGCTGTATAGCTTTATGGGCCTGCAAGTGGGCGTTGTGCACGCTGGCCAGCCGGGCGAAGAAAAGCGTGCCGCTTATCAGGCTGATATCACCTACGGCACCAACAACGAATTCGGTTTTGACTACCTGCGCGACAACATGGCGTTCAGTACCGCAGACAAAGTTCAGCGCGGTCTGCATTTCGCCATCGTTGACGAAGTTGACTCCATTCTGATTGACGAAGCCCGTACGCCGCTGATTATTTCTGGCGCCGCCGAAGACAGCTCGGAGATGTATCAGGCGATTAACATTCTGATCCCGATTCTGGAAAAAGGTGAAGTGCCAGAGGAGGGCGATCCTACCGGCGATTTTACTATTGACGAAAAAACCCGTCAGGTAGAGCTAACCGAACGCGGTCACGAAAAAGTGGAGCAGTTGCTGCTGGAGCGGGAACTGCTTAAAGCCGGTGAAAACTTGTATTCCGCCGCCAACCTCAGCCTTCTGCACCACGTGCATTCAGGTTTGCGGGCCCATAACCTGTTCCAGAAAAACGTGGATTACATCGTTCAAGGCGACCAAGTGGTCATTGTTGACGAGCACACCGGTCGTACAATGCCGGGCCGGCGCTGGAGCGAAGGTCTGCATCAGGCGATTGAAGCCAAAGAAGGTGTGAAGATTCACGCAGAAAGCCAGACCCTGGCGTCCACCACTTTCCAGAACTACTTCCGGCTGTATGAAAAGTTGTCGGGCATGACCGGTACCGCAGACACCGAAGCATTCGAATTTCGCCAGATTTACGGCCTGGATGTGGTGGTCATTCCGCCTAACAAACCGATCCACCGGACCGATTACAACGATTTGGTGTACCTGACGGAAGAAGAAAAATTCCACGCCATTATCGACGAAATCAAAGACGTTACCGCCGAAGGTCGGCCTATTCTGGTGGGCACTGCGTCCATCGAGGCGTCTGAGCGCCTGGCCGGCCTGCTGAAGAAAACCCAGATCGAGCACAAAATCCTGAACGCCAAGCAGCACGAATCTGAAGCCCAGATTATTGCCCAGGCGGGCCGCCCCGGCGCCGTTACTATTGCCACCAACATGGCTGGCCGGGGTACCGATATCGTGCTCGGTGGTAACTGGGAATATGAGCTGGCAGGACACGATAGCCCGACCGAGGAACAGAGCGCGGTACTGAGAGATGCGTGGACTGAGCGCCACAACAGCGTGTTGGAAGCCGGCGGTTTGCACATCATTGGCACCGAGCGTCATGAAAGTCGCCGCATTGATAACCAGCTGCGGGGCCGAGCCGGCCGCCAGGGCGACCCGGGTTCATCTCGCTTCTTCTTGTCTCTGGAAGACAACCTTATGCGGATATTTGCGCCGGATAAGGTCAAGAGTCTGATGCAGGCCATGGGGATGAAAAACGGCGAGGCGATTGAGCACCGCATGGTTACCAATGCCATTGAGAAATCCCAACGCAAGGTCGAAGGCCGAAACTTCGACATGCGCAAAACGCTGCTGGAATACGACGACGTTGCCAACGACCAGCGCTCGGTTATTTACGACCAGCGCAACGAGGTAATGGGTTCAGACGACGTGTCGGAAATAGTGAAAACCATTCGCGCTGACGTGGTAGACACCCTGGTGAGTGCTCACATTCCACCGCAAAGCATGCCGGAGCAGTGGGATGTTGCGGGCTTGGAAGCTCAGCTGCAGTCGGAAATGGGCATTGACCTGCCGGTTCAGCAGTGGCTGGATGAAGACAGCAAACTTTACGAGGACAATCTGCGCCAGAAAATTCTGGAGCTGATTGTGATTGCCTACGACGCCAAAGAGGCGGTCGTCGGCGCAGAACCCATGCGTAAGTTTGAAAAACAAGTGTTTTTGCAGGTACTGGATACCCTGTGGAAAGAGCATCTGTCGAATATGGATCATCTGCGCCGCGGTATTCACCTGCGTGGTTACGCCCAGAAAAACCCGAAGCAGGAGTTCAAGCGCGAAGCCTTCAATTTGTTTGAAAGCATGCTGGAAGCCATGAAGGGCGATGTTATTCGGGTACTGTGCCACGTTAAAGTGCAAAGCCAGGAAGAGCTGGAAGAAATTGAGCGCCAGCGTAAAGATGCGTTGGCCAGTGAGTTGGCACGTGCGCGCCTGCGCCACGACGAAACCAGCGCAACAGCTCAGGCGGGCGCCGGTGGCGACGACAGTTCACGCCAGGCCATGCCGGAGACTTTTGTGCGTAACGAGCGAAAAGTGGGCCGTAATGAGCCTTGTCCTTGCGGGTCTGGTAAGAAGTTCAAGCAGTGCTGTGGCAAAATTAGTTAAACAGCACTGCTATTGAAAGCAATTTTCAACCCGCAATCTGGTTCATTCAGGCTGCGGGTTTTTACGTTTTGAATGCCCACGGGCAGTCTTCATTCATTATTTGTCAGGAGAATTACCATGGCGGTAGGCCCCGGAACCTTACCCGAATTTTTTCCCATTACCGGCGTAGAGCTGGGCATTGCCAGTGCCGGTATTAAAAAGCCTGGCCGTAAAGACATCGTATTATTTTCGTTGGCTGAGGGCACTCAGGTAGCCGGGATTTTCACCCGCAACCAGTTCTGTGCGGCACCGGTTACGCTTAGCCGCAAGCATCTTGCTGCAGGCGCGCCGCGCTATCTGCTGATTAACACCGGTAACGCCAACGCGGGCACTGGCGAACGCGGCCTGGCCGACGCAGCTGCCTGCTGCGAGGCTCTTGCAGCCGCCGCCGGCGTTGTTGAGCATCAGGTGTTGCCATTCTCCACGGGCGTGATCGGTGAGCCTCTGCCGGTGGCCAAAATTGTCGCAGCGCTGCCCGATGCACTGGCGGATACTCGCGTAGATCACTGGGTCGAAGCGGCAAACGGCATTATGACCACCGACACCCGCCCCAAAGGGGCATCGGTGCAAGTGGATTTGGGCGGCCATACGGTGAGTATTTCCGGCATCAGCAAAGGTGCGGGCATGATTCGCCCTAACATGGCGACCATGCTGGGGTTCATTGCCACCGACGCTCGCATCGCGCCAGATGTTTTGCAAGCCCTGGCCTCGGAGCTGGGTGAGCAATCCTTCAATCGCATTACCATCGACGGCGACACCTCCACCAACGATGCCTGCATACTGATCGCCAGCGGATGTTACGGCGGTCCGCAAATAACCGCTGACAGCCCGCTATTGGCGCCGCTAAAAGACGCTTTGCGTCAGGTGTATATGGACCTGGCCCACGCCATTGTGCGCGACGGTGAGGGGGCAACCAAGTTTGTAACCATTGAGGTTAACCACGCAACGACAGTCAATGAAGCTCTGGACGTAGCCTATACGGTCGCCCATTCGCCGCTGGTTAAAACTGCACTGTTTGCGTCAGACCCGAACTGGGGTCGCATTCTGGCCGCCGTTGGCCGGGCCGGCGTCGAAGGCCTGGATTTGAACGCCTTGGAAATTTACCTGGGAGACGTGTGCCTGGTCCGCAATGGCGGTCGGGCAGACGATTACTCGGAGGAACGCGGCCAGGCGGTAATGAACCAGGAAGAAATCACCATTCGCATCGACCTCAAACGAGGCGCAGTGCACGAGACGGTTTGGACCTGCGACTTCTCCCATGACTACGTCACCATCAATGCCGACTACCGCAGCTGATGCCGGAGAAAGTGCCAAGCGTCTTACCAGAAGTGCACGTGGCCGTTGGCGTGATCATTCGCGATGGGCGGGTACTGATTGCCCGCAGGCCCGAACACGCCCATCAGGGCGGACTACTGGAGTTTCCGGGCGGTAAAGTGGAGCCGGGTGAAACCGTGCAGCAGGCGTTGGTGCGTGAGATTGCCGAAGAAACCGGATTAAAGTTGATCGAATCCGCTTTACAGCCCGTAATTGGTATCCGACACAACTATGGCGACAAGCGTGTTTTTCTGGACGTTTGGTCGACCGACGCCGCAGCGGGCGAGGCTCATGGCCGCGAAGGTCAGCCGATTCGGTGGCTACTGCCGCAGGAGTTACGCGACGCGGATTTCCCCGCAGCGAATCGCTCAATTATCCGTGCTCTTCAACTGCCTTCGCAGTTGGCGCTAACGGGCAGCGACGTGGCAGAGGGTGAAAGTGGCCTGAAACGCTTAAAAACAGCGCTACAGGTTCGCCGGCCGCCGCTGATCGTGTTGCGGGCCCCGGCTTTGACTGAACAGGCGGTAGCTTACAATCGCTTGGCGCAGAGTGCTTTGGTGCTATGTCAGAGTAATGGCAGCAAGCTTATGTTACACGGCGTGCCCGAGTTGATGGACCGCCATCCCCAAGCTGCTGGCGTGCATTTGCCCTGGCGCCACGCCAGGCAGTGTCAGCAGCGTCCGGTGGCTGAATGCTTCAGGCTGGGAGTTTCCTGCCATAACGCAGAGCAACTGGCGCACGCTGCGGCCATCGGTGCCGACTATGCAACCCTGGGGCATGTGTTGGATACGCCTAGTCACCCCAATGAGGCGCCTCTGGGCTGGTGTGCGTTCAGCCAACTGGTATCAGCGGCACGACTACCGGTGTATGGCATTGGTGGATTATCGCCAACCGATCTGCCGCAGGCTCGCCAGTGCGGTGCACAAGGCATCGCTGGCATTGGCTTCTGGTGGTCATAAGTCGGCGTTTAACAGCGCAGCGCAGCGCCACATTTGTTATGATGTAACATGTTTTACAGCGTGGATGTGTATTGAACCAATACCGTCGAGGGTGTTTATTCGGCGATTATGCCAACGGGAGAGGCTGTGAGCAAACTGACGCACCTGAATGACAAAGGCGAAGCACGCATGGTCGACGTTACCGCCAAAGCGGTAACCGAGCGCGAAGCCCGCGCCGAGGCCACGATCAGTATGTCGGCCCAAACTCTGGCTATGATCGTGGATGGCCAACACCCGAAGGGTGACGTTTTGGCGGTGGCACGTATTGCCGGCATTATGGCGGCCAAGCGCACTCACGATCTGATCCCCCTGTGCCACGCCTTAAACCTGACCTCGGTGAAGGTAGAGCTAGAACCCGGTGCAGACGGTATGTCGGTTCACATTCGCACCTTGTGCAAATTGTCTGGTCAGACCGGCGTAGAAATGGAAGCGCTAACGGCGGCCAGTATCGCCGCGTTGACCGTTTACGACATGTGTAAAGCCGTCGACAAGGCCATGGCTGTAAGCAATTTGCGCTTGGTGGAAAAGAAAGGCGGCCGCAGTGGCCACTGGCAGGCCAGCACCTGATCCGTAGAAACCCAGCACCTGATCTATTAGAAACAACGTACCTGCCGCAGGCAGGCTGCTCCATCTAAGATCATAAGATCGAACCACGAGGAATTATAGTGGCTGTTCGTTACATTGAGACTTGCCGGCTGCCGACCCCGTTTGGGGTTTTTGACATGCACGGTTTTGAAGAGCCGGACACCGGCAAAGAGCACGTTGCGCTGACGCTGGGTGATCTGGCTGGCGACGAGCCTATGTTAGCCCGCGCCCACTCCGAGTGCCTGACCGGTGACGCTCTTTACAGCATGCGCTGTGACTGTGGTTATCAATTGGAAGAAGCCTTGCGCAGCATCGCTCGTGAAGGTCGCGGTATTTTGATGTATCTGCGCCAGGAAGGCCGCGGTATCGGTCTGCTCAACAAGATTCGTGCCTACAACCTTCAGGACCAGGGTGCCGACACAGTCGAAGCCAACGAACGTCTGGGTTTTGCAGCGGATCTTCGTGACTACAGCATGTGCAAAGATATGTTGGAGCACTTGGGTATAAAGCGCTTGCGGTTGATGACGAACAACCCGCGCAAAGTAAAGGCGTTGTTGTCATACGGCATTGATGTTGTGGAAAGAGTCGAGCTGCATGTAGGAAGAAACCCCCATAACGAGCACTATCTGGACACTAAACAGAGCAAACTCGGCCATTTTCTGGCGATTCATCAGGATGATGACCCACAGCTATGAGCCTTTGAGCGCAGCAGGCGGCTTTCATACCCCGCCTGCTGAGTCTCCAACTTTTGTCAGAGCCAGGCAATTATCAGGAAGATTGCGCGGCTTTGCCCGATTGGCTGGCCAAACGTTGCACGCGGTCAGTTATACTGCGCTCGATAGTTGCGGCATCCAGACCGCATTCCTCCAATAGCTGATTGCGGCTGCCGTGGTCAACGAATTTGTCGGGCAGCCCCAGTTGCAGCACCGGCATGGTAATTTCTTCCTGATTCAACCATTCGCAAACCGCACTGCCGGCGCCCCCGGCGATGGCATTTTCTTCCAGAGTCACCAGCAAATCGTGCTGCTCTGCCAACTGGCGTATCAAAGCTTCATCCAACGGTTTTACAAAGCGCATATCGGCCACTGTGGCGTCCAGCGCCTGTGCGGCTTTCAGGGCTCGCGGTAAAAGGGTGCCAAAATTCAGAATGGCGATACGGCCGCTTGCGCTCTTGCGCTCGCGTTCGCGAACAATTCTGCCTTTACCCAAGGGCAGTGTGTGCAACAACGGGTCAATCTCGACTCCACTGCCGCTACCGCGGGGATAGCGCACCGCCGCCGGGCCTTCATGCACCAGCCCGGTGTGCAGTAACTGCCGGGTTTCGTTTTCGTCAGACGGTGTCATCAACACCATATTGGGGATGCAACGCAGATAACTTATGTCGAAGGCCCCGGCATGAGTTGGGCCGTCTTCGCCCACCAGGCCGGCGCGGTCAATGGCAAACAATACGTCCAGATTCTGAATGGCTACATCGTGGATAAGCTGATCGTAACCACGCTGTAAGAAGGTGGAGTAGATGGCCACCACCGGTTTAGCGCCATCACAGGCCATGCCAGCAGCCAAAGTAACGGCGTGCTGCTCGGCAATGGCAACGTCAAAATAACGCGCGGGAAAACGCTCGGCAAAGGCCAAAAGATCAGAGCCCTCGCACATGGCGGGGGTTATGCCCATCACTCGCTCATCCGCGGCTGCGGCATCACACAGCCATCGGCCAAACACGTTGGCGTATTTGGGCGCGGCCGGGCCAGACTTCACCGGCGCCGGTATGCCGCTGGCAGCCGTGGCTGCTATTAGGGGTTCTATCTTGTTGATGGCGTGGTAGCCAATCGGGTCGGCTTCTGCGGGAGCAAAACCTTTGCCTTTGGTAGTGACAATGTGCAAAAACTGCGGGCCGCTGAGCTCGCGGATGTTCTCCAGAGTTTCTACCAGTAATGGTAGGTCGTGGCCGTCAATGGGGCCGATGTAATTGAACCCCAATTCTTCAAATAGGGTGCCTGGCGCAATCATTCCTTTGAAGTGTTCTTCGGTTTTTTTCGCCAGTTCGCGCAAGCCCGGGGCTATCTCAAGCACTTTTTTGCTGCTGTCGCGCATTTGATGATAGGTGCGGCTGGACAACAGCTTAGCAAAATAATTGGACAGGCCACCTACGTTGCGGGAAATCGACATGTCGTTGTCGTTCAGAATCACCAATATATCGGCCTTCAAATGGCCGGCGTGATTCAGTGCCTCAAATGCCATGCCGGCGGTCATGGCGCCATCACCAATCACCGCGATGCTCTTGCGCGCCAGCCCTTGATGATTGGCGGCAATGGCCATGCCCAGGGCGGCGCTGATAGAGGTGCTGGAATGGCCCACACCAAAGGTGTCGTAAGGGCTTTCAGTGCGTTTGGGAAACCCTGCCAAGCCGTTTTTGCGGCGAATGCTGCCCATCTGTTCGCGGCGCCCTGTCAGGATTTTATGAGGGTAGGCCTGATGGCCCACGTCCCAAACCAGGCGGTCTTCCGGCGTATTGAACACATAGTGCAGGGCAACCGTTAGTTCCAGTACGCCCAGGCCGGCGCCAAAGTGGCCGCCTGTCGTGCCCACCGACCACAATAGAAACGACCGCAGCTCTCGTGCCAGCTGGGTTAACTGATCGGCGGGTAACTGGCGCAAGTCTGCCGGCGAGCCAATACGGTCCAGCATAGGGGTGTTGGGTCGCTGTAATGGGATTTCCCTGAAAATCATTGTGTCCTGCATCTGCTTGGTTCTTTTTTGCATAATCGGCAAGGGTCGTAGTTGTATACGCTGTATCGTCGGGTTGTATCAGCGCCGCGCCTTGTCGTTTGCCACGTGTTTATCCCGCAGTGTGCGCCTCGTAGCGGGAGCGACTCAATGCCCGGAATGTTACGCGGGTGTTTGCTTCGTGGCTATTAGTGGCTTCGAGCCACTACGTAATCTGCCATGGCGTGCAGGGCGTCGGCCTGAATACCAAGCCCTTCGAGGCTGTCGTGAGCCTCGGTTAGCAGCCTTGCCAAGTGTTCGCGCGCGCCTTTCGGCCCCAATAGTGAGGGGTAAGTGGGTTTGCCGCGGGCGATATCAGCGCCTTGGGTTTTGCCAATCACCTGGGTATCGCCTTCTATGTCCAGCAAATCGTCCTGCACCTGAAACGCCAGTCCCAGCGCGCGGGCGTAACGAGCCAGGGCGTCTAGCAACGCGGCGTCTGTTACGCCACCGGCCAGGGCGCCAAGGTGTACGCTGGCTTCAATCAGAGCGCCGGTCTTATGGCGGTGCATATTCTCTAGCTGTTCCAGAGTCAGGGTTCTTGCCACAGACTCCAGATCAATAGCCTGCCCGCCCACCATACCGCTTGCCCCGCAGGCGTTCGCCAAAGCTTTCACCATAGCCAGTTTGACTTCAGCGCTTAACCGCGGCGCCGTGGCCAGTACCCGAAACGCCTCTGCCTGCAGAGCGTCGCCAGCAAGTATGGCCGAAGATTCGTCGAATGCGATGTGTGCGGTGGCGCGGCCGCGGCGCAGATCATCGTCGTCCATGGCCGGTAAGTCGTCGTGCATCAGCGAGTACGCGTGAATCATCTCCAGAGCACAGGCCGGTGCCAGAGCGATTTGGCGCTGACCGCCAACGGCTTCGGCAGCGGCCAGGCAAAGCGCCGGGCGAATGCGCTTGCCACCGCCCAACAGTCCATAGCGCATGGTGTCCTGCAGGCGCTGGGATGCGCTGGCTTGATTCATGTAATCGGCTAGCTGCTGGTCAATCTCGGCGCGGCAGTGTTGCAAAAACTCACTGGCTGGCAAGCGCGTGGCGGTGTTCACGAATCGCTACTCTGTCCACTTTTTTCATTACTCTGATCAAGGAACGGTCGGGTTTCCAGACTGCCATCGCTGTTTTGTATCAGCATTTCTACCCGCTGCTCGGCACTTTTCAGAGCTTGTTGGCAATCACGGGTAAGGCCGACGCCACGTTCGAAGGTAGCCAGAGATTGCTCCAGTGTTAACTCGCCGTGCTCCAGATCACGCACCAGCTGTTCCAGCTCTTCCAGGGACTTTTCAAAGCCACCCAACGAGGGTGCTTTTGTCGCGGCAGCCGCGGTATCTTTTTTGCCAGCCATAAAAGCCTCCGCTGTGATCGAATCGAATAATGCCGCCAGACGGGGCACTAGATGCATTTTCCGGCGGATTATAACAGAGCTTACGGGCTACTGCTGCCAGCACATTTGCCGACATTCACCGAGTTTTCCGCCGGGTTGCCAGGTTTGCTCGGTAACCCGTATTTCGCCACTGGCGGCCACGGTCACCACCGTAGTCACGCGGGTGCCGTAATGCTCGCCCACAATGAACGCCGGTGACAACACTCGCTCGGTATCAAGCCCCACACCGGTGCGGGGCAACAAATGATCCGGGGCCGGTGTGGAGTCAACCAGGTGATTGATAAGAGCCTGATGCAAAGGTTCGCTGTCTTCACCGGCTGCGATTACGGTGTTGGTGACATGTTGGCGCAGACGCAACAGTTTGGGCCAGGGCGTTTGCAGCAGATGATTGCTAACGCCGTAGCTGCCGCGGTGCAGGCTGCGCCCCGGGTGAGCGTCGCGGTTGCTGAAATACCAGCCGCCGGGGCCGGCCGCGCGGCCCTGGCCGGCATCGAGTGTCACCAGATTAAAACCGGAATAGCGGCTGGCGTTATCGGCCAAGTGCTTGCGCAAGGCCTGGGGCGATTGTTGTAAGGCGCGCAGAGGCAAATCACCGCGGCTGATAACGCCGGGCTCCGGGCTGCCTTCGCGCACATTGGTGACCGCGCTGACGACACCGCTGGCGCTGATAGCCAGCCAGGTACCGCCGGCCTGTAAATCCCGGCCTGCCAGAATCTGCTCTGAAGCCAGCGCATGACTTGTACCCGTCCACCAGTCGATAGCGGCCGTAGGCCGGTTGAAGAATTCATCCCGGTTAGCAGCAACCACCAGCGGATAGTGCCGGTTCTGGCCCAGAGTAAACGCAATCAAACACATATCCGCGCTATTTCCTTAATGTTGTATATACAAAAGGTTGGTGCAATGGAGCCTTGTTTTCACAAGGTGTATCATACCCATCCATAAATGTAACGGCGGTGTGCGCTGCAATGTCTTTCATCATGCTTTTTTCGCTGTACCTCGCCTTGGGGGCGCTGGCGGGCAGTCTAGCCGGCCTGTTTGGCATTGGTGGCGGACTGGTTATTGTGCCGGTACTGATCTTCAGCTTTGGTGCCCAGGGCTTTAGCCCCGATATCGCCGCCCACATGGCAGTGGGAACCTCGCTGGCCACTATCGTGTTCACCTCGTTAAGTTCGATACGCTCACATCATGTTCACGGCGCAATTCGCTGGGACATTTTTCGGTCAATGACCTTGGGCATCGTATTTGGTGCTTTAATTGGTGCCTGGACCGCATCGCTGCTCAGCGGGCCAGCACTCGAACTGATCATTGGTGTATTTGTGATTGTGGTTGCGGTAAAAATGTTGTTTGGCTTTGATCCCAAACCCAGTCGATCGGTGCCTGGCAATACAGGGTTGAGGGTAGCGGGCGTCGTAATTGGCTGGGTGTCGGCCATCTTTGGAATTGGTGGCGGTACATTAACCGTGCCCTACCTAAGTCGTTGCAACATTAAAATGCAGCACGCTATCGGTATTTCCGCAGCCTGCGGCCTGCCCATTGCGCTAGCCGGAGCTCTGGGCAACTTTTGGACCGGCTGGGGTAACCCGGAACTACCGACACACAGCCTTGGTTTCATCTATTTACCGGCGCTGATCGGGGTCATACTCACCAGCGTGCTATTCGCCCGTGTGGGCGCCAATCTGGCGCACCGCCTCAATGCGCCCCTATTGAGGCGCATCTTTGCCATTATGCTGGTGCTGATTGGCCTCCGCTTTCTACTAAGTTAAGGGATTACAATGTTGCAACATCCGCAGATCGATCCGGTGGCCATTGCTATCGGGCCACTGAAAATACACTGGTATGGCCTGACCTACCTGGTCGGCTTTGCGGCTGGCTGGTGGCTGGGGCGCTTACGCAGCCGCAAACCCTGGTCGCCGGTTAACGAAGAGCAAGTGGGCGACCTGCTGTTCTACTTGGCGCTGGGAGTTATTCTGGGTGGCCGCTTTGGCTATGTCATCTTCTACAACTTTGACGTGTTCCTGGCGGACCCTTTGTGGCTGCTGCGAGTGTGGGAAGGCGGCATGTCGTTCCACGGCGGCTTGCTCGGTGTGATGCTGGGCATGTGGTGGTACGGCCGTAAAATAGGTGCAGGCTTCTGGCGCATGACCGATTTTGTTGCGCCACTGGTGCCTGTCGGCCTAGGGGCAGGGCGCATTGGCAACTTCATCAACGGCGAACTCTGGGGCAAACCCACGGATGTGCCCTGGGGCATGGTATTTCGGCAAGCGCCAGACGCCTTGGCCCGACACCCCTCTCAGCTCTATCAGTTCGCCCTCGAAGGCGTGCTGTTCTTCATCATATTGTGGTGGTTCTCGGCTAAACCCCGGCCGCGTATGGCCGTATCTGGCCTGTTTCTGATCTGCTACGGCGTGTTCCGCTTCGCGGTGGAATTCGTGCGTGAGCCTGACGCTCAACTGGGCTACCTGGCTTTTGACTGGCTTACTATGGGGCAAGTGCTGTCATTACCCATGGTGATAGCTGGCCTGATTCTGATGACCATAGCCTACCGGAGAAACGCCGTATGAAAGCCTATCTGGACCTGATGCAAGACATAGCCGACAACGGCAGCGACCGCGATGACCGCACTGGTGTAGGCACCCGCTCGGTATTCGGCCGCCAGGTTCGCTTCAATCTGCAGCAGGGTTTTCCCTTGGTCACCACCAAAAAGATCCACCTGCGCAGCATCATCCAGGAACTGTTGTGGTTCCTGCAGGGCTCCACCGACAACAACTGGCTGACCGAACGCAAAGTCAACATCTGGAATGAGTGGGCTCTGGATAACGGCGATTTAGGCCCAATTTACGGCAAACAATGGCGCAGCTGGCAGTGCCACGACGGCCGCGTGATTGACCAGATCAGCGACCTGATCGACCAGATTCGCCAAAAACCCAATTCCCGCCGCCTGATTGTCTCCGCCTGGAATCCGGCCGAACTGCCCGACGAATCCATCGGCCCGCAAGACAACGTGCGCCATGGCCGTATGGCACTGGCCCCATGCCATTGCCTGTTTCAGTTCTACATCAACGACGGCAAACTCTCCTGCCAGCTTTACCAGCGCAGCGCCGATCTGTTTTTGGGCGTACCCTTCAATATTGCCTCCTACGCCTTGCTTACTCACATGATCGCCCAGCAATGCGATCTCGACGTTGGCGAATTTGTACACACCTTTGGCGATTGCCACCTGTACAGCAATCACTTGACTGACGATATCGTATTCGAACAACTAAAGCGTAAACCACGGGCGCTGCCAAAGCTGGTGATCAAGCGCAAGCCTAACTCCATCTTCGGTTACGATCTGGACGACTTTGAGTTTGAAGGCTACGAGCCATATCCCGGAATAAAAGCACCGATTGCTATTTAATAGTTGAGCTAGCTTTCCGTGTTAAAAAAGGAAACCATCATGCAAAAAGCACTCATTGTTGCGATGGCTCAAAATCGCGTCATCGGCCGTAACAACAACTTGCCATGGTACCTGCCTGGCGACCTAAAATACTTCAAACAGGCCACCATGGGCAAACCCATCATCATGGGCCGCAAAACATGGGACTCTATTGGTCGCCCCTTACCAGGACGCATGAACGTGGTTATCACACGTAATGAAGAATGGCAGGCACCGGCAGGCACCACCGCAGCCACAAGTTTGCAGGCAGCACTAAAAAAAGCCGAAGCGCAGGCTGAGTTGGACGGTATTGAGGAAGTGATGGTGATTGGCGGCGGGCAAATTTACGCTGAGGCGTTACCGCTGGTGGACCGTATCTACATTACCCTGGTGCACGCGAACGTGGAGGGCGATGCTTACTTTCCGGAAGTGAACTGGGAAGAGTGGAACGAAATCGGACGCGAAAATTTCTTCGCGTCCGACAACAATCCTTATGACTACAGCTTCGTAGTGTATCAGCGCTTGGCGTCAGACTGACGCGGCGGGCGCTTGCCAGCGGGTTTGCCGGCAAACTTGCCTTTGCCGCCTGGCGCGCCGCCACTTGGACGCTTATTGTAGCTACCAGGCTTAGGACCCTTGCGGAATTCGCCAGGGCGACCGGCTTTACGGTCACGATTTGGCTGCGTGGTTGATACCGTTGGCAGAGCTTCCGGCTGTTCCAGCGGTAACGAGCCCGGCTGCGTGGCTTCCAGCATGCACGCCAGAGCGCCTGCAATCATGGAGACGTCCATCTCGTTGCGCTCAGCGATATCGTCCAGCATCGCCATTGCTTTGCTCAGCTTGCGATCTTCCGAAAAACCGATCAGTTGGCTTTCGAACTGATCTACGCGCATTTTCTGCAGCGCCGCCGGCGAGGGCAACTCATAGGCTTCCATCGTCGAATTGGTAGCGCGTTCCAGAGTGCGCAGCCAACTGCGCTCGCGCGGCGTGACCAGCAAAATGGCTTTGCCATCACGACCGGCACGGCCAGTACGACCAATGCGGTGAATATACGCTTCGGTGTCGTAGGGTACGTCGTAGTTGATCACGTGTGTGATGCGCGGCACGTCCAGACCACGGGCAGCAACGTCGGTAGCTACAACGATGTCTTTCTTGCCACGCTTCAGATCTTCAACCGTCTGCTCGCGCTGACGTTGGTTCAGGTCGCCGTTCAAGGGCGCCACGGCGTGGCCGCGAGCAGCCAGCTTTTCCGCCAACACGATGGTTTCGGCTTTGGTACGCACAAAGATGATCGACGCATCAAACGGTTCCACTTCCAGAATGCGGGTCAGGGCATCAAGCTTGCGCTCAGCGTACACCGGCAGAACGTACTGGGAGATAGCATCAACCGTGCGGCTTGCGCTTTCGATACGCACTTCAACCGCATCTTTCAAATAGGTCTGAGCAACCTTCTTGATTTGCGGAGGCATGGTGGCCGAGAACAGGGCGCGCTGGCAGTTTTCCGGGGTTTTCGACAGAATCGCTTCAACGTCGTCAATAAACCCCATGCGCAGCATTTCATCGGCTTCGTCCAGCACCAGAGCTTTCAGGTTGTCCAGCTTCAGGGTGCCTTTGCGCAGGTGGTCCAGCATGCGGCCAGGGGTGCCAACGATAACGTGGGCTCCGCGGCGCAGGCCTTTAATCTGCGGGAAAAAATCTTGACCGCCATAAATAGGCAGTACGTGAAAATTAGGGATCTTGCTGGCGTAAGTAGAAAACGCCTCAGCCACTTGAATGGCTAACTCGCGGGTAGGCGCCAAAACCAAAATCTGCGGCGCGTTGATGCTTGGGTCAACCCGGCTTAGCAGTGGTAAAGCAAAGGCGGCGGTTTTACCGGTGCCTGTCTGGGCTACGCCCAATAAATGACGGCCGGATAAGAGCGCAGGAATAGATTGCGCTTGTATGGGTGTGGGGGTTTCGTAGCCAACGGCGGTCACCGCTTCAAGAACAGCAGGATCAAGCCCCAGTTCGGCAAAAGACAATTCAGACATTGATGTACTCGGAATTCGAAAGGTAAAGCATTGACGTGCAATGCGTGATGTGAACGGATTATACCGGTTTTGTTGCTGCTTTAATACGCAAAAATGAGGGCTGGCCCGTAGGTAGTTGTCCGCGGATGTCAAAAAAGGGTGTCAGGCGCTCTTATCAGGCCCAGGGAGGCGATTTGAACGTTTGTCGTCCCAGCTCAACTCCTGTGGTTTATACCAGCCGATGGCCCGTAATACTTTCTCGCGTGTTTGCATCGACAGGGTAACCCAGAGTTGTTGGAAATCGTCCAGGCCCTGCTCACGCAGGCGGGCCTGCCTACTTTGCAGTCGGCTAACGGTGCGAGGCAGGTTCAGCGCGGCACCCAGTTGGCCGGGCACTGTCACTTCATGCCCCAGCACTGTGCGGCGATGGGTGCGCGCTGCCAGCACTCGCTGCAATTCAACGGCGGCATCTAGCGCTGTGTCTTCGGTAAATGTGTCCATTTGCAATGATTTTGCTCGCAATAATGACAATTTTTTAATAAACCACGACATGCTGCTAGCTATCCCCGCTCCTATGGTGCCGTGGTAGGCTTAGGTCCGCAACAAGGAGAGTTTGGATCACTATGTACGCAAAACTTGAAACACGCGCGTTCTTGGCCATGCTGGTCGGGGTCTCAGTCGCCTTTATATTCTTGATGAAGCCTTTTTTCGGGCCGATATTCTGGGCGGTGGCCATTGCTCTGATTTTTCATCCGGTTCAGTTAAAACTGGCCCGGCGCTTTGGTGACCGGCGCAACACCAACGCATTGATCACCCTCTTTCTGTGCATGGTGATTGTGGTCATTCCCGTGCTGCTGTTGGTAACTTCCCTCGTAGCAGAGGGCGTTGGCCTGTATCAGAAAATTCAAGACGGCGACGTGCGGCCCGGCGAATATATCGACCAGGTGAATCAGTCGTTCCCGGCCATTCAGTCTTTTCTGGGGCAGTTTGACGTTAGTTTTGCTGAACTGCGTGATCGCGCTGTCAATCTGGTGGTAAGCGGCAGTCAGTTTCTGGGTAAGCAGGCGTTAGGTCTGGGTCAGAATACCTTCCAGTTTTTTCTTGGCCTGGCACTGATGGTGTATCTGGCGTTCTTTTTGCTGCGTGATGGGGTAAGCCTGGTAGAACTTCTGATCCGCGCTTTGCCGCTGGGAGACGAGCGTGAACGCTTGCTGTTTGCCAAGTTTGCTGAGGTTACCCGGGCGACGGTTAAAGGCAATTTGCTGATTGCTATTATCCAGGGTGCTATGGGTGGTCTGATTTTCTGGGTTCTGGGTATTCAGGGCGCACTTCTTTGGGGTGTGGTGATGGCCATTGTGTCGCTATTACCGGCGGTGGGTGCGGCATTGGTGTGGGTGCCTGCCGCTATTTACTTGGCTGCCATAGGCGATGTGGTTCAAGCGTTGATATTGACAGCCTTCGGAGTTGTGGTGATTGGTCTTGCCGATAACGTATTACGTCCGATTCTGGTTGGGCGCGACACCAAACTGCCAGATTACATTGTGTTGCTGTCTACCTTGGGCGGCCTCGCAATGTTTGGTATCAACGGCTTTGTTATGGGTCCTCTCGTGGCGGCGCTGTTTAACGCTTTTTGGGGTATCTTTATTCGCGAGTTCAGCCAGGAGTCGCCCATTACCCAGGCGTGGTTACGCGACGGCGAGGTTAAAAATTCAGGCAAAGCTGATACGTCCGTAGAAACGGATAATACCAAACCCGGCTAACCATTAAGGCAATGGTTAAGCTTTCAGGATTGATCGAAACAACCGATTTTCGCGGTTAATGAATGCGGGTTTCCGCCGTTTGTGCATGGTTGTTTTGCGCACCGCTGGTTACACTTTGTATTTAGACTGCCTTTATTTATAAATTACGCGCCAGAGGAGTAACTTCATGGGAGGTCAGGAAAGCCTGTCACTTCGTCAGCTGAAAGCTTTCCAGCCTTTAAACAGGCTAACCGATGATCAGCTGGTGCTGCTGGCTAGCCGCGCCGAACGTTGTCTGTTTAAAGCCGGTAAGAGCATCATGAAACGTGGCGCCCGTGACGGCCAAGAGTTTTTTCTGTTGGCCGGCGAAGTAGAGCTGACGTCCGAAGACGGTCGCCATGGCCGCATTGCTGCCGGCAGCGAACGCGCGCAGAATCCCATCGCCCGCTTGCAGCCGCGCATGTACGACGTGAAAGCGGTAAAGCCCTGCGAGTTTTTGGTGATTGCTCAGGATGTTCTGGCGCAGATGCTGGGCCGTGCGCCCATGAGTCAGGTGGAAATGCACGCCAGTGATGGCGACCAGGCCGGCACCGAACAGCAACAGCTGTTGATGGAATTCCATGCCGAGCTGCGCTCGAATCAGGTGCAGCTGCCCAGCGTGCCGGATGTAGCCTGGAAAGTGCGGCGTCTGGTAGACCGAGCGGATACTGGGGTAGATCAGGTTGCTATGGCTATATCGGCAGATCCGGCGATGTCTGCAAAGCTGGTGCGAGCCTGCAATAGCCCTCTTTATCGCGGTTTTAACGATGTCCGCAATGTACGCGAGACAGTGGTGCGTCTGGGTATGAAGACAACCCGCCAACTGGTGACCGTATTTGCCATGCGTGACGTGTTTAGGAGTCGTCAGCCGTTGCTGCAGAAACACATGGAGCGTTTATGGCAGCACTCTCGCGAAATGGCAGCGCTTTGCTGGGTGCTGGCTGATGAGGCGACCAGAATCAACCCGGAAGAGGCCATGCTAGCCGGGTTACTGCACGACATTGGCGTGGTGCCAATATTAGTGCACGCCGAGCATTATTCCCATTTGTTTAACGACGAAGATCGCTTATTGGCCGTCATCGCAGAGCTGCGCGCAGATACTGGCACCGGGGTGCTGGAAAACTGGGCGTTTCCTGCGCCGTTTTTAGAAGCGACCCGCCACGCTCAAGACTGGGACTATGTCAGCGATCAGCCGCAACCACAGCTGGTAGACGTAGTGATTGTGGCGCAAATGCACGCCATGATTGGTTCTGGCCAGAGCGAGGGGCTGCCACGTTTTGATCAGTTGCCTGCTTACAGTCGTCTGGGCGGGCTTGAGTTGAATGCGTCGCGCAGCCTGGATTTGTTAACCCGCGCCCGCAGTCGTGTGGATGAAGTAAAACAGCTGCTGGCAATTCGTTAGGCTCACTCAGCTGATGGCCGGCGCGTAGTCGGCCAGCGCCTGGGGCCAGCGCAAATAAAGATAGCCTCCGCAAAATACTAACCAGGCCGTGAAAGCTGCAACGGTTGTGCTGTCTGGATAGAGCGCAACTCGGTCATAACGACTGTAGCTTGCGCGCACCAGACCCGTAATCGCCAGTCCAAGCAACAAACCACCCACAATATCGCTGAACCAGTGCACACCCAGATAAAGCCGGCTTAAGGCCACCGGAAACAGCGGCAGCGATGCCAGCATATATATCTGCCAGCGTTTGCGGGCGCTGGCTTCGGCTGCAATAAAACCAGCCGCAAGAGTCACCAGCACCGTAATGCCGGCGGTATGGCCGCTGGGAAACGAACCGGATTGCGGCGGTGCAAACACCGTTTCCGGTCGTGCTGCAGCAAAACCGTTTTTCAGTGCCCACACCAGAACAGTGGTCAGCACGCCAGCGGCCAGGCAATGCAGTGCGCCGGCGTAAAAACCGCGAAACGTTAAGGCCAGACAGGCAAGCGCGCTGGCTATCAGTAAAACCGCCGGGTCGCCTAGCGAGGTAATCGCAACAGCGGGTATGTCCAACAGCGGTTGGCGCCAGGCCGTAAACCATTCCAGTACCGCTTGATCAAAAGGCCGCAAAACATCGGTAAATACCGCCAGCTGGCCCCACAACACAAACAGACTGGCGCTGCCCAGACCCAGCATAAGAGATGCCAGAGGAAACTCCCCCTCGTTAGTAGGGCGTTGCTTGCTGTACAGATGCCAGAATCGATGGCTGGCGCGGTAGTTTTGCACAACCTGCTCTAAATACTGGTACACACGGCCGCGGCCCGTCAGGCCCAGGTGGGCGCGAAATAACACCAGATACACCAACAACAGAACGCCCACGCTGACTAGGCTAACGGCATAGACGTGGGGCGGTGGCCGTAACTCTGACGTAAGCGCGCTGCCTACTAGAAATCCCGGCAATACATAAACGGGTGCCCATGCAACAGCCGAGCTGATATTGAAGACAACAAAGCGGTGCCAAGGCATCCAAAGCGCACCAGCAACCAGGGGAATGATGGGCCTGATCGGGCCAATAAAGCGCCCCGCCACAATACTAAAGGCGCCGTGCCGGTAAAAAAAGGCCTCTCCCCGGGCCACGATGGCCGGGTAGCGGCTCATGGGCCAAACGTCATTAAGCCTTCCGGCCAGCAAGCGCCCCAGGGCAAAACTCAGGGTATCGCCGACAATGGCGCCAAAAAATACCCAGAACAGAGCCTCGCCCAGTGCCATACCGGTTTGTCCGGCCAAGACAGTCAGCGCAAACAGAATGGCCACGCCGGGCACCAGTAGACCGGCAACCGCCAGCGACTCCACCAGGGCAGTGGCAAACAGCGCGGCGCTCAGCCAGCCCGGATTTGCAGCCACTAAAGCGCTAAGCTCACCTAGCCAGCCCGGCATTATAAAGCTTCGAATCCGGGCGCAAACCGTACACTGTTGCCGCCGGTCTTACGGGCTTGGCTGGCACCGTTATGAGCCCGTTCTATCAAAGCGTTGCTTTCGCAATCAGCGGACATGCGTGTGGCGCAGCCTATACTGACGCTGCTGCTTTCGACCGGCAGCCATTGCCGTTCGGCGATCGTGCGACGAATGCGCTCGGCGATTACTCGCGCGCCCTCCTCTGGGGTGAATGGCAATATCAGGAATAGAGTCGATGCGCTAAGGGTATAAAGAATATCGCCGGCGCGAATGATTTCGAACAGCTGCTGAATAATTTGTCGCTGTAAAGCAGTCAGAGTGTCGTTGCCATGCAGGGTCGCCACTTCATCAGCGTGATCCATATCCAGAGCAATCACCGACAATGGATGTCCGGTTACCTTGGCTCGGCTGATTTCCTGTTGCAGGTTTTCGTCCAGAAACCGGACGTGGTGGGCTCCCGTCAACGGATCGATAATGGTCAGATCATCCGCAGATTGCGCCATGGTATTGTAGCGCCGCACTGCCAACGCGACGGTTCCCAATAGCATGGCCATGCCACCGAAAGCCGCCAGAGCTTCTGTGGTGCCGACTTTTAGCATTAACAGCAGTGTCATCAGTACCAGCAATAGCAGCGACAGGCCCAGGCCTTCGCGCGCCGGCAGAATGAGTAAGTTCAGCGCTAGCAAAGGCATTGCCCAGTGGCTGATAATCGGGCTCTGACTGGCAGCGCTGGTCGCCAGCACGGCGCCATTGAGGGTGCACAGTACAATGAAATGACCTTGTGCGGTCAATTGCTGGCGCCTGTTCATAATGGTGTAGGCCAGGCCGGATCCGGCCAACACAGCCATGGCCAGAGCGACAAAAAACAGCCCGTAAAAACCGTAACGCAGATTTAGCAGGCCCAGCATCAGCAAGAATAGGGCGGTGAGCAGATACGCTATGCCATAGGTGCGGGTGCGCAGCCGGGTTTCGGTCATGCCTTTGGCTCCTGGTTCTGCCGGTTGAAGGTCTGGCTGTTATTGCTGGCGTGTTGCTGGGCCCTGCGCAACGCGCCTGTGGCGCTGCGTTGCAGGCTGTTGGCGTCATCGCCAATGTTGAGTCCGGCGGCGCCGATACTGATTGTCATGGTCAGTTGGTGACTGGTTAACAGTTGTTGCACGCCGCGCCGCAGAGTCTCGGCCTGCCGCGAGGCTTCGGAACTGGTAATACCGGGAAGAATAATCAGGAACTGAAGATCTGCAACGCGATAATAAGCGTCAAAGTCGCGGATGTGGCTGTGCAAATAGCGCCCGATTTGCGGCAGAATCGAACGCAAATCGGCATCTGCCGGCTCTGTATCGTTGCCGGTTTTTAATGCAAGCATGATGACTGACAGGGTTGTGCCTTCACGCTCGCTGCGTTGTATTTCTTTATTCAAGTCGGCGGTCAGATGCTGCTGGCTGGCGGCGTTGGTCAGCTCGTCGGTGCGTCGCAGGGGCGCTAGTTGACGGCGTTTGAGCTCCAGTAGAAAGATCAGCATCAGGCTGAGGAGCAGGGTCAGAAAAAATGCGCCGATCATCTGATGGCGCTGGGCAATGCCGCTGGCCTGATACACCATAAACATGGCGATGGCGACGACCGCAATAATGGCAATCCATGCCCCGCGCCGCGGCACTGCAACATAGGCTAGCAGTGGCAGGCCGTAGAGCCAGTAACTCATAAACCACCGGTCTGCTAATGCGGCAGTGGCGACCAATAGCACCAGAATAACAAAAAATCCGCCGCGCAGGGCAGGCCAAGGTGCGGAGCCATGGCGTTTGCGGAACGTTGGGCTGCACACCACAATGCCGCCAACCGTTGCAGCGCAGGCGGCTAACAGTGGCTCACTTGCCAGCACACAAATCGCAACCAAAACTGAAGCACCAATGAAGGCGGTGTGTGCAAGGGGTTTTAACAGCACGGAGCCGGCCATCGTGGCCATGTTCGTGTTCCTTTTAGTGACAGCTGGTTTTCGAAGTTTAAGGCACGAGTATACTAGTTGTTTGGGGTGCGTACTTGAATGCAGACAGGTAAAGTTATGGCTCTTGCGACATCAGAATTCAAAGGTAACAAGCGCATGGACATTGCAGCATACATGAATGAAGTGGGTGCCGAGGCCCGTGCAGCAGCGAAACACGTTGCCCGATCAACCACAGCGGTTCGTAATCAGGCGCTGCTGGCTATGGCTCAGGCCCTGGACGCCGCCCGCGACGAATTGGCAGAAGCCAATCAGCAGGATCTTTCTGCTGCTAGAGCCAGTGGCCTCGATAGCGCTATGCTAGACCGCCTGGAACTGACGCCGGCGCGAGTAGACGCCATGATTGAAGGGCTACTGCAGGTGGCCGGCCTGCCAGACCCGATTGGCGTAATAACCGATATGGCCTACAGGCCTTCGGGCATTCAGGTCGGCAAAATGCGTGTGCCGCTGGGCGTTATCGGGATTATCTATGAGTCACGCCCGAATGTGACTGTTGAAGCGGCCAGCCTTTGTCTGAAGTCTGGTAACGCCGCCATATTGCGCGGCGGCTCTGAATCCATTCATTCCAATCAGGCGATTGCGCGCTGTATTGCCAGTGGGTTGGCTCAAGCCGGTCTGCCGGAAACGGCTGTTCAGATTATTGCCACTGCTGATCGCGCCGCAGTGGGCGAACTGATCACTATGCCGCAGTACGTTGACGTTATCGTGCCGCGCGGTGGCAAAGGCCTGATTGAGCGCGTCAGCCGTGACGCCCGGGTTCCGGTGATCAAGCACCTTGATGGCGTATGTCACGTTTATATCGACAGTCACGCCGATCCTGAAAAGGCGCTGGCGGTGGCTGTGAACGCTAAAACCCAACGTTACGGCACCTGTAATACCATGGAAACTCTGCTGGTGGATGAGGAAATCGCCGCCGACATGCTGCCGCTGCTGAACGCTGCGTTCATAGAAAAAGGTGTAGAACTGCGCGGCTGTGAGCGCAGTCGGGAGATTGTCAGCGAGATGACGCCGGCGACAGACGCCGACTGGGAAGCAGAATACCTGGCCCCTATTCTTGCGGTAAAGGTGGTGGATGGCCTGGACGGCGCTATTGCTCATATCAGTCAGTTCAGCTCCCAGCACACCGACAGTATTGTCACCGAAAATTACACCCGCGCCCGGCGCTTTCTTACCGAAGTGGATTCCAGCTCGGTGATGGTGAATGCCTCCACCCGCTTTGCCGATGGTTTTGAATACGGTCTGGGCGCGGAAATCGGAATTTCCACTGATAAAATCCACGCCCGCGGGCCGGTGGGCCTGGAAGGCCTGACGTCGCAAAAGTACGTGGTGTTCGGTGACGGTCATATTCGGGTTTAGCGCATGCACGTAATTTATGGTGGAACCTTTGACCCCGTGCACCACGGCCACCTGCGACTGGGCCTCGAGCTCAAGGATTATCTGGGAGTGGCTCAGGTGCACCTGGTGCCCAGCTATACTCCCCCGCACCGTGGCGCAACAGGCGCAACCGCAGACCAGCGACTTCGGCTTTTGCAACTGGCGATTAAGGGCGAGCCGGCGTTGGCGATTGACACGCGCGAGTTGGATCGCGGCGGTAAATCCTTTACTGCCGACACCCTGCGCCAACTGCGCGCCGAATTGGGCCCCGATTGCCCACTGGTGATGGCCGTGGGTACCGATGCGTTTGCCGGTTTTGATCGCTGGCGCCAATGGCAGGACATTCTGGCACTGGCGCATATTGTGGTGGTCAGCCGCCCTGGTCCGGCGGTAGATCCACAGGGCGTGCCCGCCTTTTTGCTGTCGAAGCATCACGTCGAACACGGCAATGAGCTTAAAAACTCGCCTTGTGGCCGAATTGTAATGTTTGCGCCGCCCTTGCTGGATATTTCCGCGACCGCCATTCGTCAGCGTCTGGCGGCGGGTCATTCCGCGCGCTACCTGCTGCCTTGGCCAGCGCTGGCAGAAATTCACCGGCAAGGGCTCTATGGTGCCTGCCCTGCGGTGGAACTTTAGTGCTACAATTGTCTTAATAACGATTTTTCGGGCGGCCATTCTGGCCAGAGCCCGGGCAACAGGGTGATTATGCAGGCTGAACAATTGAAAGATCTGGTAATAAACGCGCTGGAAGATGTAAAAGCCCAGGATTTAAGTGTTATTGATGTGCGTGAGCGCACCGATGTCACAGACTTCATGGTTTTGGCGTCTGGCACGTCCAACCGACACTTGAAAGCGTTGGCCAATTCGGTCGTCGTTGACGCTAAAGAGCAGGGTGTTCGGGTTGATCATATAGAAGGCGCAGGCGGTAGCGACTGGATACTGGTGGATTTGGGTGACGTCGTGGTGCATGTAATGATGCCGGCGGCCCGCGAATTTTATGACTTGGAACGATTTTGGCGTGACGCCCCTGCACCTGAGTTTGGTCTCGCGGGCGGCGAATAATCATGCGTTTACGTCTGATCTGCGTGGGGCAAAAAATGCCCGACTGGGTCAGTGCCGGTTATCTGGATTACGCTCGCCGCATGCCTCCGGAGTTATCTCTGGAGTTGGTCGAAATTGCCATGGCACACCGGGGTAAAAACCCGGATATTCCCAGGCTCATGCAGCGCGAAAGCGATGCCATTCTTGTCGCTACCCAACCGAAAGACCGGGTGGTGGCGCTGGAAGTGGGAGGACAGCCTTGGTCTACAGAAAAACTGGCCGCGCAACTGGAAAACTGGCAACAGGATGGCGGCGACGTCAACTTTCTGGTGGGCGGGCCGGACGGGCTTGCTGACGCCTGTCGCCAGCGCGCCGACCAGCAATGGTCTTTGTCGCCGCTGACGTTACCTCACCCGCTGGTACGCATTGTGTTAGCGGAACAGCTTTACCGAGCTTGGTCTATTACCCGCAATCATCCTTACCACAGGGCGTAGGGTGCACGATGGGAGTGCTTCATGCCTTGGGGTGAATTCAAGAACATAGCCGCTGAACGCCGTTTGTTCCAGCGCCGCACTCTGGTCATGCTGATTTTTGTGATGTTGCTAATGGGAGCGTTGATTGCGCGCCTGTACCAGTTGCAAGTAGTAGAACACGAGATCTACACCACACTGTCTGACAATAATCGGGTTCAGGTGCAGTCGGTGCCGCCGCCCCGGGGGTTGGTATACGATCGCAATCGCGTGCTGCTGGCGGAAAATCGCCCGGTATTTAGCGTGACTCTGGTGCCCGAGCGCATTACTGATATGAGCGCTACCCTGGTGCGCCTGCAAACCATTCTGTCCATTTCCGATGAGGACCTTGAACGCTTTCAGCGCCGCTTGAAAGAGCGCCGTCGTCCGTTTCAGGAATTGCCTCTGCGTTATGATCTTAATGAAGAAGAAATCGCCCGGCTAGCGGTGCTGCGCCATGAGTTACCGGGCGTAGAAGTGCAAGCCGAGCTGGTGCGCTACTACCCCTACAGCGAATTTACCGCCCATGCCTTGGGCTTCGTGGGGCGCATTAACCAAAGTGAGTTGCAGCGTATTGATCCGGTTAACTACGCCGGCACTAATTACATCGGAAAATCTGGAATTGAGCGTTTTTACGAGCAGCAGCTGCACGGCAAGGTTGGCTTTCAGCATGTTGAAACAAACGCTCGTGGCCGCACCCTTAGGGTGTTGGAGCGCAAAAATCCGGTGCCCGGTGAAAATATTCAGCTGCATCTGGATTTGCGCTTACAGAAGCTGGCCCACAAGCTGCTTGACGGTCGGCGAGGAGCCATTGTAGCGATTGAACCGGCAACAGGCGGCATTCTGGCGTTGGCCAGTGTGCCGGGGTTTGACGCCAACCAGTTTGTGACCGGCATCAGCGTAGAAGACTATCGCGAACTGAGTGAAAGCCGCGATAAACCTTTATTTAACCGCGCCCTTCGTGGGCAGTACCCCCCTGGCTCTACTCTGAAACCGATGCTGGCGATTGCGGCACTGGATAGCGGTGCAACAAATCGCACACGCCGGGTATGGGATCCGGGTTATTTCCAGTTTAACTCGTCTGGGCGGCGCTATCGGGACTGGAAACGTTCAGGGCATGGGTGGGTCGACCTTAACCTGGCCATAACCCAATCCTGCGATGTGTATTTTTACGAAATCGCGGTGGACATGGGGGTTGATACCATTCACCACTATCTTTCGCGATTTGGATTCGGTGAAGACGCCGCGCTGGACGTGGCGGGGGCGCTGAGTGGCCTGCTGCCGTCGAAGGAATGGAAGCAAGGCGCCCGCCAGGAGCCCTGGTACCCCGGTGACACGGTTAATCTGGGTATCGGCCAAGGTTTTATGTTGGCCACGCCCTTGCAGTTGGCAACAGCCACAGCGCTGATTGCCGACCGTGGTTATTGGGTAGAGCCGCGGCTGCTAAAAAGTATTGACGGCAACAACGATCTCACGAGTTTTTTGCCGGAGCAAAATCACGCGCCGTTAACGCTAAAGAATCCGGATAACTGGGAGTTTGTAGTGGAGGCCATGGCCGATGTGATGCACGGCGCGCGCGGAACCGCCCGGGCCGCTGGTGCAAACGCCAGTTACCGAATGGCCGGTAAAACCGGCACAGCCCAGGTTTTTTCCTTAGCTGAAGATGAAGAGTACGATGCGGAGGAAGTGAGAGAGCGGCTGCGTGATCACGCGCTGTTTGTTGGTTTTGCGCCGGTAGATAATCCGCAGATTGCCGTGTCGGTGATTGTGGAAAACGGCGGTGGCGGCAGCAGTACGGCTGCGCCGGTGGCGCGCGCCCTGTTTGACGCCTGGCTGTTGGAATTCGGCGAGGGCGGAGGTGATAGGGAGGGCAGCGCCGCCGCAGACATCGCCAATGTCGAGGGCCTTCGCTGATGGCCAATCGGGATATATTGCACGGCACCGACAGCAGCTCCTTGGGAAACCCCCGCGGTTTCTGGGCTACGGTGCATCTGGACCCCATTCTGCTGATGTTGCTGCTGATGCTGATGGGTGGCGGCCTTTTTGTGCTTTACAGCGGCGCCGACCGCAATATAGACGTTGTCAAAGCCCAGGGTATTCGTCTGGTAATTGCCTTCGTCGCAATGGTAGTGCTGGCCCAGCTTGACCCCGCCGTGTTTCGCCGCTGGGCACCGCTGTTTTACACCCTCGGCCTGGTGGCTCTGGTGGCTGTGCTGCTGGTGGGCGTTGGTGCCAAGGGCGCCCAGCGCTGGCTGTCGGTTCCCGGTTTGCCCCGGTTCCAACCGTCCGAATACATGAAGCTGGTGGTGCCGATGATGGCCGCTTGGTATCTGTCGCGTCACTATCTGCCGCCACGCTTGCGTCATCTGGCGGTGGGCATGGCCATCGTGCTGTTGCCTATGGTGATGATCGTAAAACAGCCTGATTTGGGCACCTCCCTGCTGGTCGGCATGGCAGGTATTTTCGTGGTGTTTTTTGCCGGTATCAGCTGGAAGCTCATTGCGGCATTCTTTGCGTTGGTATCTGTGTCGGCGCCGGTGATGTGGATGTACGGCATGCGCGATTACCAAAAACAGCGGGTGCTGACCATGCTGGATCCGCAAAGTGACCCGCTGGGAGCAGGCTGGAATATCATCCAGTCTAAAACCGCTATCGGTTCCGGTGGCTACGATGGCAAGGGCTGGCTGCACGGTACCCAGTCGCACCTGGAATTTCTGCCCGAAAGCCACACCGACTTTATTGTGGCGGTGCTGGCTGAAGAGTTTGGCTTTATTGGCATGATGGTTTTGCTAACGGTGTATTTTCTGATTATTTTGCGCTGCCTTTACATTGCAGTTTCTGCTCAGGATTCGTTTAGTCGCTTGCTGGCAGGCGCATTGACCATGACGTTTTTCATTTATATTTTTGTCAATATTGGTATGGTCAGCGGTATGTTGCCTGTGGTCGGCGTGCCGCTGCCCCTGGTCAGTTACGGTGGTACCTCCGGGGTTACTCTTATGGCGGCATTCGGGGTGTTGATGTCGATTCACACCCACCGGCGCATGATCTGTTCGTGAACAGTTCCGTATCGCAACCATGGCTGCCTGGTAATGGCGTATTACCAGCCGCAGCCGTTAGAATGGGGCAGTGCCCGCTTTTTCGGTTTCCAATTATGGGGGATATCCCACTGTGATCATCAAGTCTGCCCTGTGGGTCGTGTTGGCGGGGGCTCTGGCCGTGCTGGTCGGCTGTGCTTCCGCGCCCGCGGAAAAAGACCATTCCGGCCGTTATACGATCCGCCAGGATCGCGCGCCTGACGGCAACTTTGACGCCTCCGGGCTAAAAGACGCGCAACCGCGCTTTGAAGAGCCGCGGCGAGCGGGCAACAAATCGCCTTACACCGTGTGGGGCAAAAAATACAGCGTGATGGACGATAACAACGGTTACGTGGCTGAGGGCATGGCAAGCTGGTACGGTGAAAAGTTTCACGGCCATAAAACATCTAACGGCGAAGTGTTCGATATGTACCAGATGACCGCCGCCCACAAATCACTGCGCATTCCCAGTTACGCGCGGGTGACCAACCTTGCCAACGGCCGCTCAGTGATCGTGCGGGTAAATGACCGCGGGCCCTTTCATGGCGACCGGATGATTGATTTATCCTACGCGGCAGCCAAACGACTGGGTTACCAAGGCCAGGGTGTTGCGAAGGTAGAGGTAGCGGCGATAACAGTGAGCCCGGACGGCACCTTGTTTGTGGCTAATAAACCGTTTGGTGGAGCCGACGGGGCTCAAGTATCAACTGCGCAAAAGCCGACGGGCTATTCAGAATCCAAGCCAGAACCCCAACGCTCAGAACCTCAGCGCGAACCTGTGGTGGAGAAACTGTCCGCGGCAGAACGTTCGGATAGCGCAACATCGGTTGTGCCTGCTGCGCAGGGCGTATTCGTGCAGTTGGCGTCATTTTCGAGCAACGTTGCGGCCGAAAATCTGATCCGAAAAGTTCAAAACCAAGTGCAGACACCCATGCGGGTTAAAGTGGCCGACACCGGTAGCGGGCGTTTTCACCGTGTTCAGGCTGGCCCCTTTAACAATGAACAGAGTGCCCTGCAAGCCCAACAGTTGCTGCAGACCTACGGCTTTCATCAAACCATTTTGCTGACGGATTCTCGTTGACGGACTCTCGCTGACCGATTCGCGCTGGCTGATCCAGGCACAAGAGCCAGGCTGAAGAGTCGCCGGTAAATCCTATCCATACACTGACTGATAAATGAAAAAAACCATGGCTTTTGTATCTTTGTTTCGTTCCGCTTTATTTGTGTACACACTGTTGTTGGTCGTCGCTGGCAACGCTCTGGCCCAGACCGTACTGATACCGGCGCCGCCGCAAATTGCCAGCAGTTCCTACGTGTTGATGGAGCCCAAAAGTGGGCACGTCATTATGGAAAACAACAGCAGTGAGCGCCTGCCGCCCGCCAGCCTGACTAAAATGATGACCGCGTACATTGTTGAGCGCGAGCTTGATGAGGGCCGTATTGCCATGGGCGACATGGTGCCCATCAGTGTCACTGCCTGGCAAACCGGAGGTTCCCGCACCTTTGTGCGTGAAGGCACTAGTGTAACGGTAGAAGATTTGTTACGTGGGGTAGTGATTCAGTCCGGTAACGACGCCTCGGTGGCCCTGGCGGAATTTGTTGCCGGCAGCGAGGGCGCGTTTGTCGACATCATGAACCAGCAGGCTGAACTCCTGGGCATGACCAATACCAATTTTGAGAACGCCACCGGATTGCCGTCATCCAACCACTATTCAACCGCTCACGATTTGGCTCTTTTGGCCCAGGCCACCATCAACGATTACCCCGAAACCTATCCGATTTACGCCGAAAAGCAATTCACCTTCAACAACATTCGCCAGCCAAATCGCAACAGCTTGCTGTGGCGTGACAACAGCGTAGACGGGCTGAAAACCGGCCATACCGAAGAAGCCGGATATTGTCTGGTAGCTTCGGCAAAACGCGATGACACCCGTTTTATAGCGGTGGTAATGGGCGCTCGCAGTGCGGAATCGCGCTCACAAGAAGTGCAGAAAATGCTGAACTATGGCTTCCGTTATTATCAGAGCGAGCGTTTGTTCAGCGCCGGTCAAGAGCTGATTAAGTCGCCGGTTTGGGGTGGTGCTGTCAACGCTTTACCCGTTGGGGTTTTTGAAGATGTTTATGTCACCATTTCCCGCGGTGCCCGCAATCAGCTCGAGTCTGTTATCGACCTGGACTCCGTGGTTAGAGCGCCGGTTAGCGCTGGCGATGAATTGGGCCGCATCAAGGTTTCGTATCAGGGCGAGGTACTGGTAGATCAGCCCGTGCTGGCGCTAGTAGACGTGCCTGACGGCGGGTTTTTCAAGCGTATCTGGGACACAGTAAAGCTGTTTTTCGTGCAGTTGTTCCAATAAGCCTCAACCCTAAAGCCGGACGGTAAGATGAGTGACGTAAAAGCACCAAAAATCGAATTTCCCTGCGATTACGCGATCAAAGTGATTGGTAATGCCGCTCCGGATTTCAGGGAGTTTGTGTTAGCAGTGGTTGAGCGCCATGCACCGAGGCTAGATGTTAGTACAGTGACCGTTAACGACAGCCGCAACGGCCGTTTCTGTTCGGTGCGGCTGACCCTGGCCGCAACCGGAGAGCCGCAACTGCAGGCGCTGTTCAACGAGCTTAAAGCCAGCGGCCGCGTGCACATGGTGTTGTAACCGTGGGCCATCTGATTGTGCGCTCTTTGGGCGAACAGCCCTACCTGGAAACCTGGCATGCTATGCAGGCATTTACCGCCAGCCGCGACAAAAACAGCGCTGACGAGCTCTGGTGTTTACAGCACCCGGCGGTTTACACCCAAGGGCAGGCCGGTAAGGCCGAGCATATTCTGGCGCCTGGTGATATACCCGTGGTTCAGGTAGACCGGGGTGGTCAAGTGACATACCACGGCCCTGGCCAACTGGTCATTTATCTGCTGATTGATCTAACTCGCAGTGCTCTGGGTATTCGCGCGCTTGTCAGCCATATTGAACAGTCCATCGTAAACACTCTTGCACCTTTGGGTATCAGCGCCGCGCCGCGAGCCGATGCGCCGGGGGTTTATGTGGATGGCGCGAAAATCGCGTCGCTGGGTTTGCGTGTACGACGCGGTTGCTCATTCCACGGCCTGGCGCTGAATGTCGCCATGGATATGGAACCCTTCGCGCGAATCAACCCGTGCGGCTATGCCGGTATGGTCATGTGCCAGGTGCAGGACTTTGCGCAGCACGCCACATTTGCACAAATAGAGCAGCAGCTTGCCGAACAACTGGTTGCCGCCTTGGGCCATAGCTCGACAGGCGAGGGCTCGGTAAGCTGGCAGCAGGGCTGGTAAATCTGTGCCGAGATTAGACAGCGGTAGGCTAAAATACATTTGAATCAGTACATAGGTACGTTAGAGAGCACTTGAGTGAGTGCGTATCTAAGTGAAAGTGTATTTAAGCTCGAGAGATTTAGGGCTGAGGATATTTAGGGCTGGAGAGTATTTATGGCAAAAAAGGGATCAGACAACTCTGTCTCACGCATAAAAACCGGCAGCTTCGAACGCAGGCTTAGCCTCACCCGTGCCGGCCTGTTTGCCGGCACCCGCATGGCTTCCCACATGGCGACCAATTGGCTGGGTGGGAAGGAACGCCGCGAACAACGTCACAAGGCCATGTTGTCCTCCCAGGCTCGCTTTCTGGTAGAGGAGCTCGGCCAATTAAAAGGCAGCGTGGTCAAGATTGGCCAGGTGATGGCCTTGTACGGCGAACATTTTCTACCCGATGAAGTGACCGAAGCCCTGCATACTCTGGAAGATCAGACCACGTCTTTGGCGTGGCCAGCTATCGAACGCGTGTTGCAATCGGAATTGGGCAGTGAACGCCTGGCGCAGCTGGATATTGAACCTCAGCCTATTGGCGCCGCTTCACTGGGCCAGGTTCACCGCGCCAGGCGCTTGAGTGATGGCCTTGAACTGGTGCTGAAAGTGCAGTACCCAGGTGTAGGCGATGCGGTCGACAGCGACCTAAACGCCGTTGCCAAGCTGCTAAAAATGGCCCGCTTAGTTAATTTTGGTCCCGAATTCGACGATTGGCTGGAAGAAGTACGGGTAATGATGCACCGCGAGGTGGACTACCGCCTGGAAGCCGACACCACCGAGCGTTTTCGTCAAATGCTGCTAGACGACACGCGTTTCATTGTGCCGCGGGTGCTGCCGGAATACTCCAGTGCCCAAGTAATTGCCTCCACTTATGAGCGCGGGCATTCTGTTAACTCGCCAACGGTTGCCGGAATTTCTTTGGAGCGCCGCAGTGAGCTGGGTAAGGCCGCGCTGGAGCTGTTCTTTCGCGAGTTGTTTGATTGGGGGGAGATTCAGACCGACCCGAACTTTGGAAACTATCGCATTCGCTTGGCCGGGGAGCCGGGCGCAGAAGCAGATCACGATCGTATCGTTCTGCTGGATTTTGGCGCGGTGCAGCGCTACACCGATGACTTTCTACAGCCAGTTATCCAAATGATTCGTGCTTCCTATGAAAACGATCTGGGCGCTGTGATCGATGGCGGCGTGCAACTCCGGTTTATGAGCCGTGACTGGCCTACTGAGGTGCTGGAAACTTTTGGCCGGGTATGTATGTCAGTGTTGGAGCCGTTGATTGGCGACCCCAGCGAATGGCCACCCGGGGCTGTGAACAGCGCCGGTCAGTATCGCTGGAAACAAAGCGACTTACCTTCACGGGTAGCACGGCAGGCCGCTCGTTCTGCTATTAGTCGCTACTTTCGCGTGCCACCAAAAGAGTTCGTGTTTCTGAACCGCAAGTTGATCGGAGTTTACACGTTTATTGCCGTTTTGCAGGCTGAGTTCAACGGTGAGCCAATGTTACGGTGTTATCTTTACCCCGAGAACAAAAGACCCGACACCAGCGCCTCGGTTTCGGGGCCGTAGGCACTGAGTACCAGCCACAACACAATGGCGTAACGCAAGCCCTTGCCGATGCCAACCAGAATCACAAAGTTCAGCCAAGGCACACGCATAATACCGCCTACCAGGGTAAGCGCGTCGCCGCCAATCGGTAACCAGCCCAGCAGTAACGACCATTGGCCAAAGCGGTTAAAGCGGTTGCGGGCATTGTGCAATTGCACTTCGGTCATCGGAAACCAGCGCTTGTGCTTGAATCGATCTACTTGGCGTCCGATCATTCCGTTCACCACAGACCCCAGCGTATTTCCGGTTGTGGCCGCAAACCACAACCAGAATGGCCCGTAGCCCTGGGCTAGCAGGGTGCCCAGCAGGATTTCCGAATACGCAGGTAGCAGCGTCGCAGCGGCAAAAGCGGTGGCGAACAGGGTCAGGTATACCACGGGTTCTCCGTTTAGGGATTTCATAGTTGGCCAAACGGAATACTAGACTATCGTGGCTATTCAAACAGTCAATTTTCATTCTCCGGCAGCCGTGCCATCATGATTGCATCAATAGAAAAAACATCGATTAAGCCAATAGCCATCAACCTAACAGGTAGGCATTAATAAGGGGAGCAAGTTATGGAAAAAGTCACAATTTTCGGTCGTACCAGTTGCGGTTTTTGCGTAGGGGCCATTCGTTTGTGCGAAGCTCGTGGTTTCGATTTTAAGTGGGTAGATATGATTGAGGAAGACATTACTAAAGCGGATATTGCACAGAAAATAGGCAAGCCGGTACATACCGTGCCGCAGATTTTCGTGGGTGAGCAGCACATTGGAGGCTATGATGAATTTTCCACTTTTGTCCGTCAGCAAGAAACTGCCGAGCATTAATCGCGGCTAATTGCCCATCCCGTCCAGAACCTGATTGGCCCAACCGCGGCTTTCCAAAAAATAGTGGTTAAGTGTAGCAACCACTTCGTCACTGGCATTGGTCAGGCGGCCCTTCTCAAAAGCTTTTACTAGATGAAGGGTCTTGCCAAGTGAGCCCTCGTGAGCAAGCAGTGCTTGCTTGACACTTGGAGCGAGGGGAAGTTGGTCACACAGTAGCTCAAGCTTTTGGCCGAGCAGCACATCAACCATCGACAGCAAGCCCACCATAAATGCGGGTTCTTTGTTTTCCTTGCAGTCTCGTGCAGCCAGCCGCGAGCACATGGCTGCGCGGGTAAGCGCTTGTGGCAACAATAACATGTTGCACGGGTCGTCATTGGCCAGTACCAGCATGGTGACCAGATTACGAAGACGGTCCAGGCCAATCAACACTATGGCCTGACGCATGCTAATGATTTGGTGGGGCAAATTGTGACTTGCAGAATTTACTGTGCGCAGCATTTGCACCCCCAGCTGAGGTTCCTGCACCAGTAACCGTTCCAATTCGTTGTAGTCTGCTTCGGGGTTTTGTAATTCGCCCAGAAGGCGAATTTGTGCCGACTGATTGCGCCCGCGCTTGAAGGAAGTAGATTGCCGGGTTTCCGGGTGGGCGTAAAAGTAACCCTGAAAAAGAGTAAATCCCATGGCCCGGGCTTGATCAAACTCTTTTTTGGTTTCCACCTTTTCGGCCAACAAGGTGATGCCGCGGGCCAGGTAGTGTTCTACCTGCTTTCCGGTTGGGGGCTGCTCCAGCATGTCCAGTTTGATAATGTCGGCCAGATCCAGAAGCGGTCGGGTGGCGTCGGTCAGTACAAAGTCATCCAATGCTACGGTGTAGCCCTGGGATTTTATGCGCCTCAGTGCTGCAAGGATCTCTTCGTCACCCTCTACGCTTTCCAGTACCTCGATAACGACCTGCTTCGGGCTGGGCGGCAGTAATGCCGGGTTCAGCAGCCATTCACGGGGGGCGTTGAAAAACAGCTTCCTACGGCCGCAAAGAGACTCAATACCGGCTTCGTAAAAGGCTGCATTGCAGGCCCGCGCAGTGGCGATAAGGCCATCTTCTATGACAGCGGAACTCGCGCCTGCGGTGGCTCGGTAAAGTAATTCGTCGGCCACGTGGGCCATATTGGCGTCGCAAATTGGCTGCAGGGCAATGCAATAGGAGCTGGTGTTGGGTTTTTGTGAGTTCGTCATGAATCATTAGCACCCAAAGAATAACACTGGCGGCAAAAGCCAAGCGAGACTGCAGCATACAATAGAGCGGCTGCCGCACAAACAAAGGATATTTTACTTGGCTGCGAAGCTGGCAACACGGCCGCCCCTAGGGCGGCCGTGTTGAGTATGGCAGGGTTGTTTTAGAGTTCAAATGCGGTTTTAAGGCGTTTTTCCACCAATTGGTTTTTCAATTTGGCTACTTTTGGCAAGCCATTTTCAAAAGGTGGAAAACTTTCGCCCTGAATCAGCGGGCTCAAGTAGTCGCGGCAGTCTTGGGTAATGCCGAAGCCATCATCGGTGATGTAGTGAATCGGCATTTTCTTTTCCTGGTTAGCCACTTCGCTTAGCGGTGCCTCGCCCACTCGCCAGCGATAAGGCTTGGCTTGTTCGCGAACGATGATGGGCATCAGCGCCTGCTTGCCGGCAATCGCCATTTCAACCGCTGCCTTGCCGACGGTGTAGGCCTGCTCTACGTCGGTGGCCGAGGCGATATGGCGTGCGCTGCGCTGCAGATAATCGGCTACGGCCCAGTGGTACTTGTAGCCCAGAGCCTGCTTCATCAGATTTGCCAGCGCGGGTGCAACGCCGCCTAATTGGGTGTGGCCAAAGGCGTCGCGGGCTCCGGCTTCCGCCAGAAAGCGACCGTCTTCATATTGGGCGCCTTCAGACGCAACGATCACGCAATAACCGTATTCCTTCACGCAAAAGTCCACCCGGGCTAAAAAGGCCTCGCGATCAAACGGAACTTCCGGAAACAGAATAATGTGTGGCGGCTCACCTTCGCCCTGACCGGCAAGCCCGCCTGATGCAGCAATCCAGCCGGCGTGGCGGCCCATCACCTCCAGAATGAACACCTTGGTGGAGGTCTCGCACATGGATTTGATGTCAAGGCTGGCTTCCATCGTGGAGATGGCAATGTACTTGGCCACCGAGCCAAAGCCCGGGCAGCAATCGGTGAAGGGCAGGTCGTTATCAACGGTTTTGGGTATACCGATGCAGGTAATGGGATAGCCCATTTTTTCGCTGATCTGCGATACCTTGTAAGCGGTGTCTTGGGAATCGCCGCCGCCGTTATAGAAGAAATACCCAATGTCGTGGGCGCGGAACACTTCAATTAAACGCTCGTATTCGCGGCGGTTTTCGGAAATGTTTTTTAGCTTGTGGCGACACGATCCAAAAGCACCGCCAGGGGTGTGCATCAGTGCGGCAATGGCTCCATCGGACTCAAGACTGGTATCGATCAGTTCTTCTTTCAGTGCACCGAGAATACCGTTGCGCCCGGCATACACCTTGCCGATTTTATCCGGGTGACGGCGGGCGGTCTGAATAACGCCACAGGCGCTGGCGTTTATAACGGCGGTAACACCACCGGATTGTGCATAAAATGCGTTTTTAATGGCCATCTGGCAGGCAAGCCTCTCACGGGTTCGATGATGGCGCGCATGATACGCCAATTACCAACAATTTTCATGACTGGTAAAACCGAAACGACCAGCAGTGCATGCTTGACGGGCCGCAACGTATGGGGGACGCTTGGCAGCGTTTTTATCAGGAGGCGCTCGGTTTCATGCACATTCATATATTGGGTATTTGCGGCACCTTTATGGGTAGCCTGGCGGTATTGGCTCGTGAGCTGGGGCACAAGGTGACTGGTTCTGATCAAGGCGTTTATCCGCCCATGAGTACCCAGCTGCAAGCTCAGGGGATCGAACTGATTGAAGGCTACCACCCTGACAACCTTAAACCGCGGCCCGATCTGGTGCTGATCGGCAACGCCATGTCCCGCGGCAACGCAGAAGTGGAACAGGTGCTTAACCGCAATATTCCTTATATGTCCGGCCCTGAATGGCTGGCGCGGGAAGTGTTACACCAGCGTTGGGTGCTGGCGGTAGCCGGCACCCACGGCAAAACCACCACCACCGCCATGCTGCTGTGGATACTGGAGCAGGCCGGGTTTGACGCCGGTTATCTGGTGGGCGGCGTACCCAAAGATTTGCCGGTGTCTGCACGCCTGGGCAGCAGTGACTTTTTTGTAATTGAGGCTGATGAATACGACAGCGCGTTTTTTGACAAGCGTTCGAAGTTTGTTCACTACCGCCCGCGCACACTGATTTTAAACAACCTGGAATTCGACCACGCCGATATTTTTGACAACGTGGAAGCCATCGAGCGCCAGTTCCATCATCTTATCCGTACCGTGCCGTCCCAAGGCTTGATTCTGCGCCCGACATTGGACAACCACCTCGACAACGCCATCGCCATGGGCTGCTGGACTCCGCAGCAAACGCTTTCTATTGGTGGCGAAGCGGACACTCCGAGCCACTGGCGAGCCGAGCTGCTGAGCGACGACGGCAGCCATTTCATGGTATTGCACCACGAGCAACCGGTGGCCGCCGTAAAGTGGGCTCACAGCGGCTTGCACAACGTGCGTAACGCCCTTTCGGCCATTGCCGCAGCGCGCCATGTGGGCGTTACTCCAGATCACGCCATTAGCGCGTTGTGCCGTTTTTCCGGAGTAAAAAGGCGCATGGAGTTGCTGGCGGACATTAATGGCGTAAAGGTGTATGACGACTTCGCCCATCACCCCACGGCCATCGCCACTACCTTGGAGGGCTTGCGTAAACAGGTGGGCGACGAGCCTGTGCTGGCGTTGATCGAGCCCCGTTCCAATACCATGAAACAGGGTGTGCACAGCGACACCCTTTTACCCAGCGCGGCAGCCGCCGATCGCGTGCTCTGGGCCAACCTGAACGATTCCAGCTGGTTGCCGAAATTGGTTGAACGCTGGCAGCAGGCCAACGCCGGCAGCAGCTTGCACAGGGTCGAAGCATCAGTAGACGATTTGATAGCGCGGGTAATGGCAGACTTACCCAGCCCCTGCCACATTGTGATTATGAGCAACGGTGGTTTTGGCGGCATTCATCAACGACTGATTGCTGAAATCGAACGTACCAACGGGTAATCCAAATTACGCCGCCTTAGAATGGGAGTAAGCCGTGCATGAATGAGGTGCCCGCAATGAGTGATACAGCAGCAACAATGGATGCGCCGCGAGTCATCAACCTGGCGTTTACCGGTGCTTCGGGCGCGCCTTACGGCCTGCGCCTGCTGCAATGCCTGGTAGCTGCCGGCTGTCGGGTTCAGGTGATGATCAGCAAAGCCGCGCAGATTGTGATTGCCACCGAAACCGACCTGAAATTGCCCGGTACACCGGCGGCCATGCAGCAGTGCCTGAGCGAATACAGCCAGGCCGCCCCCGGCCAGGTGTTGGTATTTGGCCGCGAAGACTGGTTTTCACCGCCGGCCTCCGGTTCCGGCGAAAAAGCCCCACTGGTGATTTGCCCCTGCAGCACCGGTACCCTGTCGGCCCTGGCCACGGGCGCCAGCAACAACCTGATAGAAAGAGCAGGGGACGTCGCTCTGAAAGAGCGCCGCCAGCTGATATTGGTGCCGCGCGAGGCGCCCTATTCAGAAGTTCATCTGGAAAACATGCTGAAACTGACCCGCATGGGCGCCGTCATCATGCCGGCAAGCCCGGGATTTTATCACAACCCTGAAACCATCAATGACCTAGTGGATTTTGTGGTGGCGCGGCTGCTGGACCATTTGGGTGTTGATCAGAAACTGATGCCCCGCTGGGGTGAAGAAAGGGTGGCGCGCAAGCTGAAGGGGGCGTGAGCTTTGGGGGCCCTAGCGGTCGCTTTAGAAAGAGTGATCACTTCAACCCCATAGAAGCGGCAAGACAAACCGCTGGTTTAGACGGGTTAGGCGCTTAAAAATAGCTTTATCCCAGCTTCTCTATTGAATCAGGCGTCTTTTAAAGTTGCCATATCAATCACGAAACGATACTTCACATCGCCTTTTTTTATGCGCTCGTAAGCTTCGTTGATATTCTTGATATCGAGCATTTCGATATCGCAGCTAATGCCGTGTTCAGCGCAGAAATCCAGCATTTCCTGGGTTTCCGGCATGCCACCGATCAGCGAGCCGCCCAATACCCGACGTTTAAGGACCAGGTTGCCAGCTTCCAGCGGGGGGTCAATCGGATCCAGAAGACCCACCAGAATGTGGGTGCCATCATGGCTGAGGCAGTTCAGGTAGGGATTCAGGTCGTGCTGAACCGGCACTGTATCCAGCATGAAATCAAAAGTTTCAGTGGCGTCCTTCATCTGTTGTTCATCGGTGGAAATTACCACATGGTCGGCGCCCTGTTTCTTGGCCTCTGCAACCTTGCTTTCAGAACGGGTGAAGATGGTCACTTCAGCACCCAGCGCCTTAGCGATCTTCACGCCCATATGGCCGAGGCCGCCCATCCCGATGACACCCACCTTGTCACCCTTTTTGACACCATAGTGGCGCAATGGGGAATAGGTGGTTATGCCGGCACAAAGCAGCGGTGCAGCGGCGGCGGGGTCCAACTTCTCCGGTATCCTGACCACGAAACGCTCGCTGACGACCACGTTGTCTGAGTAGCCACCAAAAGTGACGGATTGATCGTAACGATCTTCGCCGTTGTAGGTGCCGGTCATACCCTCTTTGCAATATTGCTCAAGGCCGGATTCGCAGGCGGAGCAGGTGCGGCAAGAGTCCACCATGCAACCCACGCCAACCATATCCCCAACCTTGTAGGCTGAGACATCGTTGCCTACAGCGGTAACCCGGCCAACAATCTCATGGCCCGGAACTACCGGGTAAACAGTTACTCCCCAGTCATTATGCGCAAAGTGAATATCGGTGTGGCAGACACCGCAGTAATCAATTTCGATGGATACATCGTCGGGGCGAGGTTCTCGGCGGTCGAAACTAAACGGTGCGACGCCTGATTGCGCAGATTGTGCGGCGTATGCTTTGGTGTTAGCCATGTCTGTAGCTGCTCTTCAATGGATGTTGAGTCATGTGGAAAATGACCATAATAATTTTAACAGCTCACGTGCCTTGTACGTGTCAGCGATTGTCCTTAGGCTCTGCTGCTGGGGGGGGAGCAAAAGCTCAGATCCGGTCCAAGGTGGGGCACCCGTTCCATGTCATCAGGAATTTGTTCCGTCACTGGAAATTGCCATCTATGGCGCAAGTTTCTGGATGCCTGACCTGAAGCTGTCAGGGCTAACTGCCATCGTCGGTGTTGGTGTCATCTGGCAAACGCTAGCTGACGCATTGCTGTTCTTTTTGATGATTGTTGCAACCCAATATGATGGCAAAGTTAGGAGGCTTTTTTTGAGGCAGAGTGCGCGAACCTACAGTTACAGGGCAATTTGGCATTCAGTTCGCCTAATTTCCTCAAAGGTCGTCTTCTGAAAACGATAAGGGCGGTAAAATGAGAAGGAAATATCTCTGTTGCTGTCTTTAATGGGAAGCGGTTACTAAATCGATAGAGAATAACCTCAGGCGATCCATGCCACTGACAGAATCGGAGCGAGCAGATATGGCTTGGTTTGATGCGTCGAAAGGGAGAAAGCTGAGTTAAAAGGAAAAACCCATTCGTCCTCGGACGACATAGTGAGCACATTCGTAAACCCACAGAAAAACCGTCTGCGTACCATTTTTTGTACCAGAGAGATTATGAAAATATTGATTGAAGGGTAAATCTTTGATCTGGAAGGCCATTCAAAAAGAATGGTGCCGAGGAGAGGACTTGAACCTCCACGCCCTTGCGAGCACTAGCACCTGAAGCTAGCGTGTCTACCAATTTCACCACCTCGGCAGGTGATTCACAAAATATTCGATGTTAAGAACTCAGAATTTTTTGCCACCGGCCAAGTTTGCACCCAACCGATGGCGCGTACTTTAATGATTCGTCGAAAAGCTGTCAAACACTTTTTTTAAAAGGCTGATATGTTTATTTGCCGTCTCTGGCGCTATTAAGGAAAGGGTTACGGGCGTGTCCAAGTGTAACTACTGATGCGCTTTCTACCTGCTTTATAAAGCCCGTGTATCAGGCAGTTTCGGCGAACCGGCGTTATACTGTTATGCTAATGCCCATTGACTCAATACAGTTGTGCCGCTGAGGCGCAGATAGCAAACAAGGATCCGAATGGTTTCCAGTAAGAAGACATCCAACGACCCCCACGCCAAACGTGAGGCCCAGAATTACGACAACCCGATTCAGAGCCGCGAATTTATTCTTGCGCATTTGAAAAACCGGGGCGCGCCGGCCACACACGAAACCCTGTGCGAAGAACTGGGGCAGTCGTCCGAAGAGAGCATTGAAGCCCTGCGCCGCCGCCTGATTGCGATGTGCCGTGACGGTCAGCTTATTTGCAACCGCCGCAACGCTTTTTTGCCGATTGAAGAAGCCGACCTGGTGAGCGGCCGGGTGATTGGCCATAAAGATGGCTTCGGTTTTTTAACACCCGATGGTGATGGCACGGACCTGTTTTTGACCGCGCGCCAGATGCGTCAGGTGTTTCACGGCGACCGTGTGGTTGCCCGCGTTGACAAAGTAGACGATCGTGGCCGCCGTGAGGGCGTGATTGTTGAGGTGCTGGAGCACCGCACCACGCAAACTGTCGGCCGCTTCTTTAAAGAAAGCGGCATTATGTTTGTAGTGCCTGAAAACGCTCGCATCAACCACGAAGTATTGATACCGGATGAGATGGCGGGCGCCGCACGTCATGGGCAGTACGTGGTGGTTGACATCATTCGTCAGCCCACTCTGCGCAGTCAGCCCACCGGGCGCGTCACCGAGGTGCTGGGTGAACATATGGCTCCGGGCATGGAAATTGACGTAGCGATTCGTGCCTACGACATTCCCCATTCCTGGCCGGATGCGGTAGGCGAGCAAACCGCGGCTATTTCCGAGCAGGTCACCGATGCTGACAAGCGCAACCGCGTGTGCATTCGTGAGCTGGCACTGGTGACCATTGACGGTGCAGACGCGCGGGATTTCGACGATGCCATTTATTGCGAGCCGCGCCCGCGCGGTGGCTACCGGTTGCTGGTAGCCATTGCCGATGTGTCGCACTATGTGCGCCCGGGCTCACCGCTGGATGACGAAGCGCTGAATCGCGGCACCTCAGTGTATTTTCCAGACCACGTAGTGCCCATGCTGCCAGAAAAGTTGTCCAACGGCCTGTGTTCGCTGAATCCGGAGGTGGATCGCCTGTGCATGGTGGCGGATATGACCATCAGCGCCGCCGGCAACATCAGTAGCTACACCTTCTATCAGGCGGTAATGAACAGCCACGCGCGGCTGACTTATAACAAGGTCAGCGATATTCTGGAGCATCCCGAATCTCCTCGTGGTATCGAGCTGAGCAACCAGTATTCCGCCGTATTGCCCGAGCTGCACAATCTATATGGCTTGTATAAGCTGCTGCGCAAAGCGCGTACTGAGCGTGGTGCCATTGATTTTGAAACCACCGAAACCCGCATCGTGTTTGATGCCGCGCGGAAGATTGAAGAAATCGTGCCGGTGCAGCGCAATGACGCCCACAAAATTGTGGAAGAATGCATGCTGGCGGCCAACGTGGCTACGGCGCGCTTCCTGAAAAAACACAAAATGCCGGCGCTGTATCGAGTGCATGATGGCCCGTCGGAAGAACGCCTTGGTTCCTTGCGGCTGTTTTTGGGCGAGTTAGGGTTGCAGCTTGGCGGTGGCGATAAGCCTACGTCGGCTGATTACCAGCAACTGCTGGGCTCTATCGGTGAGCGGCCTGATGCTCAAGTGATTCAGACTGTCATGCTGCGCTCTCTGAGCCAAGCAGTTTACAGCCCTGAAGAAGCCGGCCACTTCGGCCTGGGGTATTCGGGCTACGCACACTTTACCTCGCCGATTCGGCGATATCCGGACCTGATCGTGCATCGGGCAATCAAAGCCTGTATTCATGCAGACCAGCCAACGAAAGACGTGATTGCGCCAGACCAGGCAGACGCGGAACTGGCAAAATATCCGTACGATTATGCGCGTATGGAGAAGTTCGGTGAGCATGCTTCGATGGCCGAGCGCCGCGCTGACGATGCCACTCGTGACGTAATGGCGTGGCTGAAGTGTGAGTTCCTGAGTGACCACGTAGGTGAGGAATACGACGGCGTTATTGCGGCTGTTGTTGGTTTTGGCTTCTTTGTAGAGCTTGCCGATATCTATATCGAAGGCCTGGTGCACGTGTCGACGTTGAATGGCGACTACTTTCAGCACGATCACGCCAAGCACCGGTTGATTGGCGAACGTACCGCAATCAGCTTCCGCCTTGGTGATGAAGTGCGAGTCAAAGTGATGCGCGTGGGCATGGAAGATCGCAAGATTGACCTGGAGTTGGTAAGCACGCCAAAGCGTCGCCAGGCCGACCGCGATGCGCTTGAAGTGAACAGCCGCGCCGGTCGAGATGTAGGTAAAAACGGTAAAGGTAGCAAAAAAGACGGTAAAGCCAAAGGTGATCGCACTAAGCGCGGTGGCAAGTCGGATAAGCCAGCTGCAGGCCGCGGGGCCAGATCCGCCGGCCCGAAATCGAGCCGTGCCAAGCCGGCCGCCGGCTCTGCGCGTGACCAACTGGCTGCCGATGCGGCTCGTGTTGCTGGTGGAAAAGCCCCGACAAGCGACGGCGATGTCAGTGGCGGCGAATTGCGTAAACCGCGCAAGCGCAGACCCAAGAGCTAGTGAGCCCAGCTGACTTTTTATAGTCTTTCGCTGACCACCACCTTGCCGGCTTTAATGTGCGCGCAAGGCGGTGGTAGATTTACTAAAATCTTTTAGCAGGAAATACCGTCAGTGGCAGAGCAATTTGTATTTGGCTGGCATGCCGTTGAAGCCGTCTTAAAGCGTGAACCCGAGCGGCTGCTGCAAGTTTGGATTCAAACCGGTCGCCAGGATAAGCGGGTAAAAAGCACCACCGAACTGCTGGATACCCTGGGTGTGTCTTGGGAGATTGTGCACCGCAAACTGCTGGACAGCCGCGTTGCCGGTGTCCATCAGGGCGTTGTTGCGTCGGTCAGCGAAAGCCGCGAATGGAGCGAAGATGATTTGCTGGCGTTGCTGGCAAACTCTGAAAAGCCGCCGTTCCTGTTGATTCTGGACGGCGTTACCGACCCCCATAACCTGGGCGCGTGCATGCGCACCGCCGACGCAGTTGGCGTGCAGGCGGTAATTGTGCCGAAAGACAAATCCGCCACCTTAACGCCGGTTGCCCGCAAGGTTGCTTGCGGTGCGGCAGAAACCGTACCTTTTGTGCGTGTTACCAATCTGGCACGCCTGCTGCGCACCTTGCAAGAACAGGGCGTTTGGCTGGTCGGCACGGCGGGTGAAGCCACCACTACCTTGCACCAGGCCGACCTGACTGGCCCGCTGGCGTTGGTGATGGGCGCCGAAGGCAAGGGTATGCGGCGGTTGACCCGTGAACACTGTGACCAATTGATCAACATACCGATGATGGGCGACGTTGAAAGTCTGAACGTATCTGTTGCCAGTGGTGTGTGTCTTTACGAAGCCTTGCGCCAGCGTACTGCCAAGGGCTAACCGCGACACCTTATCAACCCTTGCATACCTGGCGGCACCCGCATAGAATACCTCACCCCTTTCTTGGGGTGGTTCTTTATTGTCTCAACAAAGGCAATGCATTACCTCGCCAGCGCCGGCAAACGTTTTTTCGATAAAGTGTTCCGGGCCTGGCACAAAAACGGCAGTTCTGCTGCCACCTCCTTGCTTTTACGTTGTGCGGCATTGATGGCGTTTACGCCCGCCGCAAATCTAGGGGCTGTTCAATCCGTAGGGAGAATTCATGCGTCACTACGAAGTTGTATTTATGGTACACCCGGATCAAAGCGAGCAAGTGCCCGCTATGATCGAGCGTTATACCAGCCTCATCACTGAAGATGGTGGCCAGGTAGATCGCTTGGAAGATTGGGGCCGTCGTCACCTGGCATACCCGATCAACAAGATTCACAAAGCTCATTACGTGCTGATGAACATTCAATGTTCACAGACCGCGATGGACGAGCTGACTCATAACTTCCGCTTTAACGATGCCATCATGCGTGAGCTGATCCTGCGTCGTGATGAAGCTGTTACCGATATGTCTCCGATGAAAGCTGCCGAGTCTCGCGAAGACCGCCGCCCAAGTGGAGATGATCGTCCGCGCCGCTCAGCCGAATCTGACGAAAGCCAGAAAGCTGACGACACAGACGAAGAAGAGTAATTAACCGGAGTTAAGTTATGGCTCGTTTTTTCAGACGTCGCAAGTTCTGCCGGTTCACGGCAGAAGGTGTTAAAGAGATCGATTACAAGGATCTGGACACCCTGAAAGGTTATGTCACTGAAACAGGCAAAATCGTGCCTAGCCGCATTACCGGCACCAAAGCACGTTATCAGCGTCAGCTGGCCACCGCTATCAAGCGCGCCCGCTTCCTGGCACTGCTGCCGTATTCGGACAGCCACGATAACTAAGAACAGATAAACAGGACTTGGGACCATGCGTGCACTGGCACAATTTGTAATGCGCGGTCCCCTGCAGGCCAGCGGAGTAGCGGCTTTAACGACGGCTATACCACTGCTTTTCTGGGTTGGTGCAGCGGTTGTCGGGCTGGTTATATTACGGCTTGGCATTCGCCAGGGGCTGAACGTTGGCCTTTGGGCATTGCTGCCGGCACTGGGCTGGAGTTGGTTCGGGCAAGACCCTACTGCTCTGGCCGTGTTGCTGGAAGTGATGCTGATGACAGCTCTGTTGCGAGTGACTTCGTCGTGGGACAAAGCTCTGTGTGGCGGTACTTTTCTGGCAATTGTGACCGGATTGGTTTTGCCGCAGCTGTACCCTGGCCTGATGGACATTCTGGTGCAAACCGGAGTTCAGTTTTACCAGCAATACAACGCCGACGTAGCACAGTCGCTGGGTAACAACCTGGAATCTGTGATTCGGCAAACCATGAGCGCCAGTATGGCGGGTACCTATCTGGCTTTGGCCCTAGGTATGACCCTGCTGGCCCGTGGTTGGCAGGCAGCACTGTACAACCCTGGCGGTTTGCGTACAGAGTTTTACGGGCTGCGCCTGTCGCCGGTATTTGCAGTTGTGTTTGCCGTCACCATGGTAATTGGCCCCGTGCTGGGGTTAAACACCGTGCTGCTGGCCTGGGCTGCGGGAACCCCGCTGTTTCTGGCCGGGCTGGCGCTGGTTCATGGTGTTGTAGCGCGTAAAAAACTGAGCCGCCAATGGCTGGTGATGTTTTACGTTGCGCTGGCATTGCTGGGTCCAAGTCTGATGATTCTGTTAGTAGTTCTGGCTTTTGTGGATAGTTGGCTGAATATTCGGGGGCGAATCAACCCTCCCGGACCGGTCGAATAAAGCACGAAGAGGTTAACGAGATGGAAGTTATTCTGCTCGAAAAAGTTGCAAACCTGGGTACCCTGGGTGACAAGGTTAATGTGAAATCCGGTTACGGCCGTAATTTCCTGTTGCCTTATGGTAAAGCGGTTCCGGCCACTGAAGCCAACTTGAACGCGTTTGAAGAGCGTCGTGCCGAGCTTGAAAAAGCCGCAGCTGAAAAACTGGCTGTTGCGCAAGCCCGCGCTGAAAAGCTCGCAGACGCATCTTTCACCATCAGCTCTAAAGCCGGTGATGAAGGCAAGCTGTTTGGTTCTATTGGTGTGCGCGACGTGGCTGATGCCATCACCGCTGCCGGTACCGATGTAGAAAAGAGCGAAGTTCTGCTGCCAGAAGGCCCGCTGCGGGCTGTTGGCGAGTACGAAGTTGAGCTTAAGCTGCACAGCGATGTGCACGTAACCGTTAAGCTGGCGGTTGTTGCCGAGTAACCGGCAGCAGTTCAGCATCAGGCGATAGTGGTCAGTTCTGATCTTTATTGCCGCACAGTAGGCCCGGAACGGTAGCAATACGGTTTCGGGCTTGCTGCTTTCTGGTATGCTTCAAAGTCTTGTTTCCTCTCCCATTGCCACTGAGCATTCGTAATTCTTACGCCAGAGCAGTGGTCAACTGAAGACGTGTTCATGGCAAAGCCGAATCTTAAGCCCGCAAATAGCGACCCAGAAACCAGCCGAATTAAAGTGCCGCCGCATTCCTTGGAAGCGGAGCAGGCCGTGTTGGGTGGGCTGATGCTGGACAACCGCCGCTTTGATGAAATCTCCGAGATGATTTCGGCGGTGGATTTTTATCGCCAGGACCATCGGCTGATTTTTGGCGCGGTGGAACGCCTGGCCAGTGAAAACGAGCCGCTAGACGTTGTTACTCTGGCCGAATTTCTGGAGCGGGCAGGGGACATCGAACACGCCGGTGGCCTGTCGTATCTGGCTGAGCTGGCTGAAAAAACACCCGGTGCAGCAAACATCCGCGCCTACGCCGATATTGTTCGCGAACGTTCTATTTTGCGTCAGTTGGTGGAGGCGTCGGGTAAGATTTCCGATTCAGCGTTCAACCCATTGGGTCGCAACAGCAGTGAAATTTTGGACGAAGCCGAACGCACGGTGTTCCAGATTGCCGAGTCGCGGGTTAAAGAAGGTTCTGGTCCTAAGGGCATTAATCCGATTCTTACGCAAACCTTAAGCCGCATTGAAGAGCTGTTCGAATCTGGCGAACAGACCACCGGCTTGACCACGGGTTTTCGTGATTTGGATGAACGCACCTCCGGAATGCAGCCCTCAGACCTGATCATTGTTGCCGGGCGGCCGTCTATGGGTAAAACCACGCTCGCCATGAACATCGTTGAAAACGCCCTGATTTCTAGCGGTTTGCCGGTATTGGTGTTCAGCATGGAGATGCCAGCGGACGCTTTGGCCATGCGTATGTTGTCTTCGCTTGGGCGCATAGACCAAACCAAAGTGCGCAATGGCAAGCTTGAAGAAGACGACTGGCCCCGGTTAACCTCGGCGGTTAGCCTGCTGAAAGACAAACCGCTGTATATTGACGACACTCCCGGCCTTAGCCCAACCGAGCTGCGCTCGCGGGCACGGCGCATTGCGCGGGAGAATGGCGGCAAAATCGGGCTGATTATGGTGGATTACCTGCAGCTGATGCGGGTGCCTGGAAACACTGAGGGCCGCACCGCGGAAATCTCCGAAATTTCACGCTCACTCAAGGGCATCGCCAAAGAGCTGAGCTGCCCGGTGGTTGCGCTGTCGCAGCTCAACCGCAGCCTGGAACAACGCCCCAACAAGCGGCCCATCAACTCGGATTTGCGTGAATCCGGGGCTATCGAGCAAGATGCAGACGTTATTATGTTTGTCTATCGTGATGAGGTTTATAACGAAGATACTCCAGATAAAGGTGTGGCCGAAATTATCATCGGCAAGCAACGTAATGGCCCTATTGGTACGATACGTTTGGCGTTTATTGGCAAATACACCAAGTTTGAAGATCTTGCCCACGGTAATTATGGCGAGTATGGAGACGACTACTGATGTCAAGGGGGTCCTTTGCGCTGATAGACTCAAAAGCGCTGCAGCATAACTACCAAGTGGCCTGCCAGCGTTCTGGGCAATCCAGTGCCATGGCGGTGATTAAAGCCGATGGCTACGGCCACGGCATTGCGGGAGTTGCGGGTGCCTTGGCTGCGGTGGCGCCCAAATTTGCGGTGGCGTGTATTGAAGAGGCCGTCGCCATTCGTAATGCCGGCGTAAGCCAGCAGCCTGTTGCTTTGCTACAGGGGGTTCACAGTGAACAGGATCTGGCGACTTGCATAGAGCACAACTTTGAACCGGTGCTGCACTGCGACGACCAGTTGCAGTGGCTTGTGCGAGCGCCAGTTGCGCCGCGCATCTGGCTGAAAGTAAATACCGGGATGAATCGCCTGGGTTTTCATCCAGAGGAGCTGGCCCAGGTTATGGCGACGCTTGCGCATCACCAGCTGACGCCAAAGGTGATTGGTTTTGTGACCCACTTTGCCTGTGCCGATGACGAACGCAGCACCATGACGCAGCAGCAGACCGAGCGTTTCGAGAAGGCGACCGCGCCTTGGCCCGGGTTGCAGCGCAGCGTTGCCAACTCGGCGGCGTTGTTCAGGTCAGGCCAAAAGCTGTTTGGCTGGAGCCGCCCCGGCATCATGTTGTATGGCGCGTCGCCCATTGTTGGTACGTCGGCTGCGGAGCTGGGGTTAAAGCCAGTAATGACGTTACAGGCGCCGCTGATCAGTACCCGTCTGTTGCAGCCTGGCGACAGCGTGGGTTACGGCGCAAGTTGGGTTGCGAACAAGCCTACGCGCATGGGCGTTGTCGCCTTGGGCTACGGCGACGGTTACCCTCGCCATGCGGGCACGGGTACCCCTGCTGCTGTCCATGGTCAGCGCATACAGCTTATCGGTCGGGTGTCGATGGATATGCTGGCGGTCGATCTGAGCGCTGCCCCCGCGGCGCGCAATGGCGACCCGGTAGAGCTGTGGGGCACCACGGTGCCGGTGGATGACGTGGCCGGCCACGCCGGTACGATTGGTTACGAGTTGCTGACCGGCGTTACAGCCCGGGTACCTCGGCGCTGGCGTTAGTCTTACTTAACAGGATTGGAGGTAAAGAAGACCCGTGCATGTTCTGGTAGTTCACGATTACGGCCCCTTGGGTAGAGTATTGCTGGAGCAGCTGCGCGCCACTTCTTTGCAGGTCAGTCCTTTGCTGGTGAGTAACACGGCCAGCGTGGATCTGGCGGCCCTGGAAAGCTGGATTCCGGCGGATACGGACTTGATTGTCAATGCGCTTTGGCTGGCCGATCCGGAATCCGCCCAGGAACACCCTGATGACGTCAAACGCGCGGCTTTGTCATTGCCTCTGGCGCTGGGCGAGTTTGCCCGCGATCGCAATATCGCGATGCTGCAATTGTCCACTTGCTATATTTTTGATGGCCGCAAACAGACGGCTTATATTGCTTCTAACCCCGGGCAGCCGGTGAACCAGTTGGGTGTTTGGCAGTGGGAGTGCGAGCAGGGCCTGCGCGGTTTATTAACCCGCCACATTATTTTGCGAACAGGATGGAGTCTGGGGCGCTTTATACGGAAGGTTCAGGCCAGCACAGCTGCTGGCACCCGCTTGTCGTTGCCCGGCCGCTGCGTTGGTCAGCCCTTGGCAGTCACCGATTTGGCGCGGGTCATGCGCGCGATTATTCAACAGCTTGATTGCGGGGCTGAAGTGTGGGGCACCTATCAGTACGCCGGTTCTGAGGATATCAGTCTGTATGAGCTGGGTTTGGCCATCGCCGGCTTGCCGGGTATTCCCGAGGATTTACATCTGGTGGATGAGGTCAGCGGATGGGGTCAGTTGGAGCCGGTAAACACACGCTTGGTGTGCACAAAAATCCGTAACACCTTTGGTATCAAGCAAGTCCCATGGCGTGTGGGGCTGACAGATGAGCTGACTCTGCTAAAAGCGCCAGATCCGGTTAAGCCCGTCAGCTAACTGGAAACGCTTTTTTAGCGACAACCCTGGCGGGCAAAATCGCGGGTAACCACTTGCAGGGCTTTTACGTCTAGCAGTTCAACTTCACGGCCGCGAGCTTTGATAATGCCCTGATTCTGGAAGCGGGTGAACACCCGGCTAACCGTTTCTACCGCCAGGCCCAAAAAGTTCGCGATATCGTTGCGTGCCATCGGCAGGCTGAAATTAGTGGGCGACATGCGCCTGCGCTGAAAGCGGCTGGACAGCGACAACAACAAAGCTGCAATACGCTCCTCCGCGGTGTTCTTGCTCAGCAGCATGGCTAGTTGGTGACTGTTTTGTATCTCCTGGCTCATCAGGTGGTATATGTGGTGCTGAAGCTCAGGCAACTTGCGCGTAAGGTGCTCCAGTTTGTCTACTGGAAATTCGCATACGCTGGTGCGCTCAAGTACCTTGGCGGTGCAGGCGTAGTTGTCGGTTGCCATGCTGTCGAGCCCAATCAGCTCGCCAGGCATGAAAAAACCGGTAACCTGTTCATCTCCGCCTTCGGTAATAATCGAGGTTTTTACCGACCCGCTACGCACCGCAAAGCACGACTTAAAAGGCGTGCTTTGGTCAAAAATATGTTCGCCCCGATTGAAGATTTTGCCTTGCAAAACAATGTCTTCAAGGCGTTCCAAATCATTCTCTTCCACAGCAAGGGGCAGGCAAAGATTGCTCAGACTACACTTGTTACATGTAGCCTTGAGCTGTGACGCAACCTGATGGAGTCGAATTGCTTGGTTCATAGCAGATGGCCCGTCAAATTTGATCCATATCAAACATCAGTTTAGTACGGATCAATCCGTTTGCCAATGGCGTTTCTGGCCGGCCTTCCCTACAGACGCTCAAATATCAGCGATGCATTGGTGCCGCCGAAGCCAAAGCTGTTGGACATCACCGCGTTAAGGGTGGCTTCTTGGCCCGCCGGTCCCACAATGGGCAGATCAGCAATGGCCGCATCCAGCTCGTGCAGATTTGCGGTTCCGGCGATAAAGCTGTTTTGCATCATCAGCAACGAGTAAATGGCTTCCTGTACACCGGCAGCGCCCAGCGAATGCCCAGACAATGACTTGGTAGAAGAAATCGGCGGTACTTTGTCAACGAAAGTGTTGCGAACAGCACCCATCTCCGCAGCGTCGCCAACCGGGGTGCTGGTGCCGTGGGCGTTGATGTAGTCAACTTTGCCATGCATGGTCGCCATGGCCTGCTTCATGCAGCGCTGGGCACCCTCGCCAGACGGTGCAACCATGTCGTAGCCGTCTGAAGTAGCTCCGTAGCCGGTTAGCTCGGCAATAATGTGGGCGCCGCGCTTGCGGGCGTGCTCCAGTTCTTCCATTACCAGCATACCGCCGCCACCGGCAATCACAAAACCGTCACGCTTGCTATCAAACGGCCGCGATGCGGTTTCCGGTGCATCGTTGTATTTGGTCGACAGGGCACCCATGGCATCAAACATCATGGTCAGGCTCCAGTCTTCTTCTTCACCGCCGCCGGCAAACACAATGTCCTGCTTGCCCAGCTGTATTTGTTCCATAGCCTGGCCAATACAATGCGCGCTGGTGGCGCAGGCCGACGATATGGAATAGTTCACGCCGCGAATCTTGAAGGCAGTCGCCAGGCACGCAGAGACAGTGCTGGCCATAATGCGCGGTACCATATAAGGCCCAATGCGCTTCACGCCTTTGGCGCGCAGAATGTCAACGGCTTCCGCCTGGCTTGAGCAAGACGCGCCGCCAGAGCCTGCAATCAGACCGGTGCGGTCGTTTGATACCATGTCGTCGGTCAAGCCGGCCTGGGCAATGGCCTGTTGCATAGACAAGTAGCTGTACATGGCCGAGTCAGCCATAAAACGACGTACTTTTCGGTCAATGACCGAGGTGTCGACATCCGGTGCGCCGCAAATCTGGCTGCGAAACCCCAGTTCTTTATAGGTTTCACTGAAGCGGATGCCAGATTTCCCGGTTTTCAGACTGTTGGTAACTTCGTCCAGGCTGTTGCCCAGGCAGGAAATAATCCCCATTCCGGTGACGACGACACGTCTCATAAATCTCTCCTTACCGGCGCCCGGAACAGGCGCTTGTGTTGCGTTATAAAGGTGTAATGGTAAAGCTTTTCATCAGCGTACGGTATATGACCATGGTTCAGACGCAGATGCGACTTTAACGTTTGCGGTTACGTCGGGTTTTAGCCTTCTTTTTGCTATCCGCAATCGCCTTTTCTGCATCCAGTGCTGCTTGAACTTCGGCTTCAGCCAGAGCAATCTCGGTTTCATGCTGGATCAGACGCGGTGTTTCCAGAGAAATTCGCCCCAGGGTGCCGGCGCGGAATTCGTTGAGTAACACCTCCGACACTTTGTGTAAATCCGGTATGCCGCCGCGTCCAAAAAATCGGCGCCTGGCCGCAATGGCGTCCATTGCGGCCAGGCCGTCAACAGGCAGCGGGTCCAGCCCGTAACGGCTGGTCAGAAATTCGGGGTAATTAGCCAACAAATACTCGGCAGCAAACAGTGCTACGTCTTCAAAATCCAGCACAGCGCTGCGAATGGCGCCGGTGACCGCCAGGCGATAACCACAGGCCGCCGGTGAAAGCTTGGGCCACAAGAAACCGGGGGTATCGTACAGCAAAATGTTATTCGGCAGTTTGATGGCTTGTTGGGCTCGGGTGACTGCCGGCTCGTTACCTGTTTTTGCGGCGGGTCGTCCGGCCAGGGTATTAATCAGGGTAGATTTGCCGACGTTAGGTATGCCCAGAATCATCACCCGTAGTGCGCTTTTCTGGCGATCGTGATTCGGCGTCAGCTGTTCGGCCAATGTAAGGATGTCCAGTGCTTCGCTGCGTTGGTTGTGGGTCAGGGTGATGGTTTTTACACCGCGCTCCCGTTCCAGCCAGCTTTGCCATTGCCCCGTTACATCGGGGTCTGCCAGGTCACGCTTGTTAAGCACTTTGATCAATGGCGTATCACCGCGCAGGTCAGGCACCAGCGGGTTTTCGCTGCTGAAAGGAATGCGGGCGTCCACCACCTCGATGATCAGGTCCATCTTCGGCATGACTTCTTTGATCTCCTTGCGGGCTTTGTGCATATGCCCTGGAAACCAGTTAATCGCCATCGTGCTACTCCCGCTGCCCGTAAATGCACTGAATTCGAAACGCCGATTTCAAAACGCGCTGGCCAGTGTGTGTGAATAAAAAGAGCCGCCATTATGCAGCAATTTCAGCGCAATACCGAAAGTCGATGACCAAACTTTCATATTTGCCTGAAAATCGCCGTAATGGTGGGCTGGCAGCCGCTTTGGCGGCTATTATTCGAAATCAACAGCCATCGTGGGGTGCGACTTACCCGCATGATGCTTTAGGGTGTGTGACGTTATTCAAACGGAGAGCAGTATGAAATTGGTAAAAGCACTGGGAACAGCACTGATTGCGGTAAGTTTGTCGGCGCCGGCATTGGCGCAACAGGCAAATGGCCAGCCCGACCGTATTGACCAGCTGGCGCAAATGGTTGGCCTGAACGACGAGCAACAAGAACAGATCCGCGGCGTGTTTGACGAATTGCAGGGTCAGATTGTCGATCTGCGCCAGCAGGCACAAACGCTGCAGCAGAAGTTGCAAGCCGAGGTAAAAGAAGATTTCAACGAAGATGCCATTCGCGAACACGCGGAAGAGCTGGGTGATGTGACCGGTGAGATGGCCGCGCTGTCTACCCTGATGCAGGCGAAGGTAGAAAGTATTTTCACAGATGAACAGCGCACTGAGCTGAAGATGCAAATGCAAAAAATGCAGCAGATGCAACAACAGCGTCAGCCGGGCGGCCAGTAAGCGCAGCTCCGCCGACAGCGGTAAGATGCCAGTGCAGGTGCTCGGTCAGCTTACGGATGTGACCGGTATCTGCATGGCGTTGACTGGCTCGGATCCTGCCGGTGTTGTTTTTACTGAGGCAGGAACTGCTGGCACCGCCAATCCCAAGTTGTTCTTGTCAAATACTCGATCTGCACGATAGCTCGACCGCACCATGGGGCCTGATGGCACTTCCATAAAGCCCTTGGCCAGGCCAATTTCCCGGTAACGGTTGAATTCTTCCGGTGTGACGTAGCGCATCACCGGCAAATGGTTCGGAGTAGGTCGCAAGTACTGGCCCAGCGTCAGAATATCCACGCCCACCGCCAGCAGGTCGTCCATGGTTTGCTGAATTTCTTCGTCGGTTTCCCCCAGGCCCAGCATCAGACTGGTTTTCGTTAGGACATCCGGGCGGTATTGCTTGGCGTGCTTGAGTACGCTTAGAGTCTTCTCATAGCCAGCTCGCGGGTCGCGTACCGGATGAGTCAGACGACGAACGGTTTCGACGTTCTGGGCAAACACATCCAGGCCCGAGTCTACTACCTGCTCTACGTGCTTCATGACAGCGTCAAAGTCCGGCGTGAGTGCTTCCACTCTGACGTCCGGCGTGCGGTGTTTGATGGCTGATACACAGGCTGCGTAATGGCCGGCACCGCCGTCAGGCAGGTCGTCGCGGTCAACCGATGTCAGCACAATGTAGCGCAGGCCCATCAGTTCCACCGATTTTGCCGTATTCTCAGGTTCGTCTTTGTCTAGCCAGCCGTTCGGGTTGCCGGTGTCTACCGCGCAGAATTTGCAGGCGCGGGTGCACACCGAACCCATTACCATCAGCGTTGCCGTACCGTTGGCCCAGCACTCACCGATGTTGGGGCAGTGAGATTCCTGGCACACGGTGGCAACTTTGTGGCTGTTCACATTCTTTTTGACAGCCTCATAGCGCTCACCACCGGGCATACGTGCACGCAACCATTTGGGCTTTGGATCGTTGCTGACGCCTTCGCTTGAAACATTGCGGCTTTGCTTAACGCCGTCCTTAATAGCAGCAAAGCCATGTTCACTGCGGAACTTGGTGCCACTGGCCACACGGGGCTTAGTGTTTGCGGTCATGGATGAGGGACTCTCGTTCTGTACAAAAGACTTTGGTTAGACTTGAAAGGTTAAAGCCGGGACGCGTCAGATACAAGGACAGTAAGGATAAACACGGGCATGGAATTGACGTGCAACATCTGCGCTACTGGGCCAGGCTGGCAGTGCAGATGGCTGAAATGCTCAGCGAACGGCGGCGTCCAGGGCCTGGGCAACATCGGCAATTATGTCGTCAATGTGCTCAATGCCAATCGACAGGCGCACCAGATCTTCGCTAACACCCGCAGATTTCAACTCGTCCGGGTTTAGCTGGCGGTGAGTGGTGGTTGCCGGGTGGCAGGCCAGGGATTTGGCGTCGCCAATGTTGACCAGGCGCAGCACCATGTCCAGCGCGTCGATGAAACGCGCGCCGGCGTCTCGGCCGCCTTTAATGCCAAAGCTGAGAATACCAGAGGCTTTGCCACCGCAAATTTTTTCGCAGGTTGCGCGGAACGGGCTGTTAGCCAGACCGGCATAGTTAACCCATTCTACAGACGGGTGATCCTGTAGGAACTGAGCGACTTTTTGGGCGTTCTCGCAGTGGCGTTCCATCCGCAGAGCGGCGGTCTCAATGCCCTGCATAATCAAGAACGCGTTAAACGGCGACAGCGCGGCACCGGTGTTGCGCAGCGGGATTACTCGGCAACGGCCAATAAATGCGGCTGCCCCCAGGGCCTCGGTGTACACCACACCGTGGTACGACGGGTCTGGGTTGTTCAGCATCGGGAACTTGTCGGCGTTGGCTTTCCAGTCAAATTTGCCGGAATCCACCACAACGCCGGCAACGGTGGTGCCATGGCCACCCAGATATTTGGTCAACGAGTGAACGACGATATCTGCGCCATGTTCGATGGGGCGGCACAGGAACGGTGTGCCAACGGTGTTGTCTACGATCAGCGGCAAGCCGTGCTTGTGCGCTATCTCGGCCCAGCGTTGAATGTCCACAACGTTGCCGGCCGGGTTGCCGATGGATTCACAAAACAAAGCACGAGTGTTTTCATCAATGGCGTTTTCTACGCCGTCAAAGTCATCGTGGGTGAGCATTTTGCAGGTAATGCCCTGGTTCGGCAGGCTGTGGGCAAACAAGTTGTAGGTGCCGCCGTAAAGCTGGCTGGTGCTGACAATGTTATTGCCCACGGTACAGATGGTTTGCAGGGCATAGGTGATGGCAGACATGCCCGAAGCAACTGCCAGCGCGCCAATGCCGCCTTCCAGCTGCGCCATTCGCTCTTCCAGCACAGCGTTGGTGGGGTTCATGATGCGGGTATAAATATTGCCCTGCACTTTCAGATCAAACAGGTCAGCGCCGTGCTGGGTGTTATCAAAGGTATAAGAGGTGGTTTGATAAATCGGCGTGGTTGCCGCTCTGGTGGTGGGGTCGCTTTTGAACCCGGCGTGCAACGCTATGGTTTCCCGCTTCATAACGGCTCATTCCTTTTGGTTATAGAAAGTGGACATGTGCAATCTTGCAGTATGCCACAGTCACAACCGGTTAAAAGAGCCGCCTTTCGAATTAGAAATTCTAAGCTAATGCGCGATCAGTCGTTCCAGCGTGCGGGGTCGTATGAGAACACCGGAAGTGACCAATGCCAGCGAATAGCTGACATGCGCAGGGCCAGGCCAACGCTGAACGCCGCCAGCAAGCTGATGTCGTCGTGCACCTGTTTGTGTTGCAGATAAAGATAAAGCAGGGCCACAATTAACGACACACTGGCGTAAAGCTCGTGGCGCAAAACCTGAGGCGTTCGGTTGCAAAGAATGTCCCGCAGTATGCCGCCAAAAATCCCGGTGATCAGGCCTGCCATAATCACAACCGGGATCTCGTAATCCAGCTTTAGAGCCACCTGGCAGCCGATAATAGTGAAGGCGATCAGTCCGAGGGAGTCCAGAACCAGAAACAGTTGATGCAGGCGCCGCATATAACGGGCGATCACCATGGTAAACAAGCCGGCGCTGACGGTGATGTAGATGTAGCCGGGGTGCTGGGTCCAGTTAATCGGGTAGTTGCCCAGCAACATGTCTCGCACCGTACCGCCACCCAGTGCTGTAACAAAGGCAATCAACGCCACGCCAAACATATCCATGTTGCGCCGGCCCGCGGCAAGCGCGCCAGACATGGCTTCGGCGGTGATGGCAATCAGATAAATCGAGATGAGCACACACAATTCCTATGCTGCGAGGCGCGCTATTATACAAGCGCTGGCATGGCGACAGGGGACAGATTTCAAATCTGTCCCCTACTTGAACTCGGTCCCCGATTTGTGAAAAGGCTGGCCAATGGGGAAGAGGGTGTCGTAGGCCCAAGTAAAGGCAAAGGCGTACACTAGATAAAACGACATAAAACCCAGGTCTATGACCAGAGCTTCCATCAGGCTTACATTCAATATGCGAGATACAATCGGCAGGAAGACGATCAGCAGGCCCAGCTCAAAACCAAAGGCATGAACAGCTCTCAGCTTAACGGATTTCTTGGGCGTGCCGGTGTACTTCAGCAGGGCGTGATCAAACAGTAGGTTGTAGATGTAGTTCCAAACGGTAGCGATGGTGGCACCAATAGCGCTTAGCAAGCCGAAGTCCTTCATGGAGTAGCACAGTACGAGGGTGCCAAAGCTGATAACAACAATCAGACCAATCACTTCAAAACTGACCGCTTGGCGAATACGGTCTGGTGTGGTGCGCATCAACAAAACTCCGTTGCAGCGGGCCGTCCCGAATGCTGTGTCCCCAAATAGGCGAGGTCGTCCTCGTGATGTTTGCGAAAATACGGTTATACCCGTAAATCTCCCGCAAACAAAAAAAAGACCCACAGCGTTAGCTGTAAGTCTTTGAAATCTGGTAGCAAGGAGTGGAATCGAACCACCGACCCCAGCATTATGAGTGCTGTGCTCTAACCAACTGAGCTACCTTGCCAGCGCGCCATCAACGATGGAAGCGGCGCGTATAGTAAGTTTCGCTGCCGAATGTGTCAAGGGTTGGGCGTTACATATTTCGAGAAAACTCGAGGATGTGACCTTTAAACGGCTTCTCAAGGTAATCGGTGTGAACGGGTTTTGTGTGGCTGTTGCTGAAATCGTACGCGGCCAGTTTCACGCTGATTTTGGTTTTTCGACCACGCCCCGGATCTACCAGAATCACCTCGCAGCGGGGTTTAGCATGATTGTTAATAAACTCGGCAAGCAACTGAACGTGGCCATCTTCGTACAATAGATCACTGCCAATAATCAGGTCAAAAAGCCCCAGTTCACTGCGGTCATCGGCCCAGTCTGCCCGCTCAAACGCAATGCGTTTGCCCTGGTTCAGCAGAGTGTTGCGAACCAGGAAGTGTTCAACTTCGGGGTGATAGTCGGTCGCCGTGATATCGGCGTGGCGCGCGTTCAGCAACAGGCTTGATAGCGCCATGCCGCAGCCGATTTCCAAGGTGCGTTTGCCTTCTATCGGGTAGTTCAGCATATGGTTTGCCAGCACCAGGCCAGACGGCCACACTACGCCAAAAATGGGCCAGGCCGCAGAGGAAATGCCAAGGGCATCGGCGACGCCTTCCGGGTCCTCGAACTGCTGATTGTCGCGCAGGGTGCACAGGTGGATATCAGTATTGCCGACCTCTATGGTCTGGTAACGCAGGCGCAAAGGGACACTGTTCATGATTTCTGCTCAGGTAAAGCAGCGAAGCCAGGCAGAAAATAACTGGCAAGAAGAACTAGAGAATGAGAATAAAGCAATCTGTTGATCGCGCAAAGCTAATGTTCGGATTCAAAAGAACATTAGTCGGTCAGTAGGGCACCCTTTTTTCTTTAAGGAAATCCCGTTGCGACTTTGTCTATACTCCCTATCCACGGCATGCTTGGCGCTGGCTCGGAGGGTAGTGATGATCTTCTGAATGGATTCGGTTGACTCACGTGTTTTTTGCGCCAGTGAGCGAACTTCGTCCGCTACAACCGCAAACCCGCGGCCGTGCTCGCCCGCTCGGGCGGCCTCAATGGCAGCATTGAGAGCCAGTAGGTTGGTTTGGTCTGCAATGGATTGAATTAAGCTGGCTGCTGTATTGATGTGGTCCGTTTCAGTCGCCAGGCTTTCCACGGCAGTGCGCACCTGATCAACCGTAACGGACAGCGCTTCAATTACCTTCAGCGTGGTCTGGGCGACATCACTGCCCCGTGCAACCAGGGAAGTAGCGCTTTGAGCTTCTTCAGCCGTCAGCTGAATGTTGGATGCTACTTCGTTAATTGAAGCCGTCATTTCGGTCATGGCCGTGGCCGCCATATCCGCTTCGGCGCGTTGTTCAACCAAGGCGTGTTTGGTTTTGCTGGCAAGAACCTGCGTATCCGCAGCCCCTTCGCTGGTCTGCTCCGCGTAGTCACCTATTCGTGTTAAAACAGTTCGAATTCGCGCACCTTCGCTTATTAAAACCATTCGCAGTTTTGCGGTTACATCCCGGTCTTCGGTAAACACCCGGGCGGCCAGCTCACTGTCGAAGGCATCAGGAACCTCAGTCAGAGCCGCGTTAACGCGACCCTTGAACTGACGGCTGGCAATAAAGCCTGCAACGACTGCGCTAATCAACGGAAGGCTTGCTCCCGTAAAGGATGCTCCAGCTACCAATGCCGCAGCAGCAACGACGACAAGGCCTACAGCCGTTGGGATCCAAAGCTCTAAAAACGCTGATTTTACAGCAAGCACCGCAGGCGATGTCAGTTTGCCTGAATTGATGCTGGCGTAAAGCTCTGCAGCCCTGGAAACGCGCTCGAGGCTCGGCCTGGTGCGAACAGACTCGTATCCAGTCAACCTGCCGTTGTCGAAGGTTGGGGTAATGTAGGCGTCCACCCAATAGTGATCACCGTTCTTGCAGCGGTTTTTCACAATACCCATCCAGCTCTTTTCGGCCTTCAAACACTGCCACATGTGTTCGTACACAGAGGGAGGCATGTCAGGGTGCCGGACAATGTTGTGAGGGCTGCCAATCCGCTCTTCCCTGGTGAAACCGCTGACGGCCTCGAACACATCATTGCAGTATAGAATGTTGCCTTTGGCATCTGTAGTAGATATGAGTCGCTGAGACGGGTCAAAGCTGCGTTCTTGTTCTGTCAGGGGAAGATTCTTACGCATCAGGGCGGCTCTTTTGATTTGAGATTAAAATGGTATTATCGGTACTTGGCCCGTTCATTGAAAGTTTGCATGAGCTAACGGGCATTTATTAATTTTGGGCAAAAATGCCAAAACCGAAGTATTTGTTCTGTACTTTGCGATCGAACATCCTGACCATTTTTCCTGAAGATATAGATATGAAAAATACCGTAGTACTTATTTCACTGGGCGGCACCATCGCCAGTCTTCCGGGCAGCTCGGGAGGGGCGATTGCGGGTGCTCTTTCAGGTAAAGAATTGATGGACAAGTTGCAGATTAAAAGCGACGGTCCGGTTGAAGTGATCACTCTTTGCCAGAAGCCCAGTAATGCCATTACCACTGAAGACCTGCTGCAGCTCAGAGTGTTGTGTCTTGAGTTGTCCCAGCGCAAAGATGTGGCCGGGTTGGTGGTGTCCCAAGGCACAGACACCCTCGAAGATACCGCTTATTTTCTCGACACAAGCCTGGCGCTTGAAGACACGGCGCTTGTGGTCACCGGCGCTCAACGCGTGCCCTATGCCACGGGCTCAGATGCCGGCCCCAATCTTCGCGATGCGTTGAAGGTAGCGAATGCACCGCAGGCACGGGGCGCCGGCGTATTGGTGGTGTTCAATGAGGAAATTCATGCGGCAAGCTCTGTGCGTAAACTCAGCAGCTATCAGCTTAATGGCTTTGGTTCACCGGGTATCGGGCCCGTGGGGTTTGTCGATGGCGATGAGGTCAGGCTCACCAAGCGGGTGCAGCGCTTGAGTGCCATTGCGCCAGGCGAGCAACTGCCGCGGGTGGATATTCTTCCGGTGGCGATTGGCGCATCGCCCGCCCTGCTTGAAGCAGCGGTGGCCAGCGGTGCCCAAGGGTTGGTGATAGACGCTGTCGGCCGTGGACATGTTCCGCCGAACTGGATGAAACCGCTGGGTGTTTTGAGAGCCGCGGGCGTTCCTGTGGCGGTCGTGTCTTCTACCCAATGGGGCAGGCTTGCAGAAGTTTATGAGTACCGGGGATCACTGGCTGAACAGGTCGCGATAGGCGTGCTCAAGGCCAGTCACCTTAATGCTAGAAAGGCCCGCCTGAGGCTTATGTGCGCCTTGTCGTGCAATATGCCAATCGATCAGTCGCTATTTTCCTGACAACCTGGCTTCCCATTATAATAGCGACCGTTTCAGACTCTTCGAAAAGCGTTGAGTGTTCTTGAGAGGCTAGACCTGACCGATTACCGCTGTGTAGAGTTATTTATAATTGATAGCGGGCTCACCCCGCCGCGACGCATGACTTGGTCAAGGTTCGGCGGGGCCCGTTATTCTAGTCAGACATTAAAGCGGAAGTGCACCACGTCGCCGTTTTTCACGATGTATTCTTTGCCTTCCAGGCGCCATTTTCCGGCGTCTTTAGCGCCCGCTTCACCTTTGAACTGGATGAAGTCTTCGTAGCCAATCACCTCGGCACGAATGAAGCCACGTTCGAAATCGGTGTGAATCACGGCAGCCGCCTGGGGCGCAGTGGCGCCAATTTTAACGGTCCAGGCGCGCACTTCTTTCACACCGGCGGTGAAGTAGGTTTGCAGGCCAAGCAAGCCGTAGCCGGCACGAATTACGCGGTCCAGCCCGGGCTCTCCCATGCCCATCTCATCAAGGAACATGCTTTTTTCGTCGTCTTCCAATTCGGAGATTTCTGCTTCAATTTTGTTGCAAATGGGCACTACCACAGCGTTTTCAGCAGCGGCAATTTTGCGCACGGTGTCCAGGTAAGGGTTGTTCTCGAAGCCGTCTTCCGCCACGTTGGCGATGTACATGGTGGGCTTGATGGTCAGCAGGCACAGCTCGCGAATCAGCAGCAACTCGTCTTTATTCAGGCCCATGCCGCGCACGGGTTTGCCTTCGTTCAGAACCGGCAGCAAGCGTTCAAAAATATCCAACTGGGCCTTGGCTTCTTTGTCGCCGCCTTTGGCGATTCGTTGTACCCGCCTGATGGCTTTTTCCACAGTGTCCATGTCGGCCAACGCCAGCTCGGTGTTGATCACTTCTATGTCGTCTGCTGGGTCTATCTTGTTCGACACGTGAATCACGTTGCTGTCGTCAAAACACCGTACAACATGGGCAATGGCTTCGGTCTGGCGGATGTTGGCCAGAAACTGGTTGCCCAGCCCTTCACCTTTAGAGGCGCCGGCGACCAGCCCGGCAATATCCACAAACTCCATGGTGGTTGGCACAACACGCTGAGGCTTAACAATCTCGGCCAGTTTGGTCAGGCGCGGGTCGGGCATAGCGACTACGCCGGCGTTGGGCTCGATGGTGCAGAACGGAAAGTTTTCTGCGCCAATGCCTGCTTTGGTCAGTGCGTTGAACAGGGTAGATTTGCCGACGTTGGGAAGGCCGACGATGCCGCAGTTAAATCCCATGGAGTGCCTCTGATGCTGCTGAAAAATGTGCCTCGGGGACAGATTTAAAATCTGTCCCCGCTGTGTGGGTTCGTGCTGAGGGACAGATTTCAAATCTGTCCCTTGTTTAAGCGTGTGTCAGGCGTTGGCGTCAAAGCCGTGCAGTCGGTTCATGGCCGCAGCCATGTTGCCGTTGGCGGCGTCTGGCAATACGCGCATGGTTTCATCGAAGACCGCATTCAGCGCTTCGGCTTCCTGTTTGCCCAGGCGTCCCAATACATAGCCGGTCACTTGGCGGGCTTCACCAGGGTGGCCAATGCCAAGTCGCAAGCGCTGAAAATCGTTGGTGCCAAGGTGTGCAATGCTGTCGCGCAAACCATTATGACCGCCGTGGCCGCCACCTTTTTTCAGTTTCGCAGTGCCCGGAGGGAAATCAAGTTCGTCGTGGGCGATCAGAATCTGTTCGGGGGGTATCTTAAAAAAGTCTGCCAGGGCTTTTACCGACAAACCGCTGCGATTCATGAACGTTAAGGGGTTCAGTAAATGCAGTTCCAGGCCTTGCCATTGAATACGGGCATACAGGCCGTGGTATTTCTTTTCAAGGCGAAGCGCCTGACCCGCATCGCGGGCCAGTGCCTCAACGAAGAGGGCGCCGGCATTATGGCGGGTATTCTCGTAATCGGCACCAGGGTTACCCAGTCCAACCACCATGACAATATCCTGTGCCATCTGCCGTCGTCCCCGCAGTGATTACTGCTTGTCTTCGCCTTCTTCTTCATCTTCAACGGTGTCAGATTTAACACCTTTAGGCTTGTTGATGGTAACAACAGCCTGGTCGTGTTCTGCGCCGTGCTGCAGTGCAGGAATACGAACGCCTTCTGGAAGCTTCAGGTCGCTCATGTGCACAATGCCATCCATCTCGACGTCAAACAGGTCGATTTCGATGAACTCAGGCAGCTTTTCTGGCAAACAGGCGACTTCTACCTGGGTCATCAAACGGAAAGCAACACCGCCAAAGGTTTTGATGGCTGGAGCACTTTCTTCGTTCACCAGGTGCAGCGGTACGTGAACGAAGATTTCTTCGTCTTTGTTAACGCGCTGGAAGTCAGCGTGGCTCAGCAACGGCTTGTACGGATGACGCTGCAGATCCTTCAGGATAACGCTTTCTTTTTCGCCGTTCAGTTCAATGGTCAAAACGCGGGAGTAAAAGGCTTCGTTTTCAAGCGCTTTTTTCAGCTCGTTGTGCCAGATTGCGATGGGCGTAGCATCTTTATGACCACCGTAGATGATGGCCGGGATTTTACGCTCTTCGCGACGCAGGCGGCGGCTCGCACCTCTCCCCTGGTCGTCACGAGGAAATGCTTCAATTACAAAGTCCTGAGACATGGTAAGTATCCTTATCGTCATCTGCACGGCCCGCGACCAGGCTCTTTACAGATGAGGTTTTAAAAAGCCGGCGGTGCCAGCTATGAAAAGGTACGGGAGCCGTTGTGGCTCCCGTACCGGTATTTGCTTTTGCGGTCTATTTGAAGCTGTTCCGATTATTCGGAACGGTTCAAAAATCAGATCGACTTAGACGTTCTCGAACATGGCACTGATAGATTCTTCGTTGCTAACGCGGCGAATAGATTCCGCAAGCAGACCGGCCATACTGAGGGGGCGGATTCTATCACACTGCCGGGCTTTGTCACCCAGAGGAATGGTATCGCACACCACCAGTTCGTCTAATTCGGAGTTGTTGATGTTTTCGATGGCCTTGCCTGACAGCACCGGGTGGGTAATGTAGGCCACAACCCGCGATGCTCCGTGCTTTTTCAAGGCTTCAGCGGCTTTACACAGCGTGCCGGCGGTATCAACAATGTCGTCAACCAGAATGCAAACTTTGCCACGCACATCACCAATAATGTGCATCACCTGAGACACATTGGCCTTGGGGCGACGCTTGTCGATGATCGCAAGGTCTGCGTCATCCAGGCGCTTGGCCACGGCGCGGGCCCGTACAACACCGCCAACGTCGGGCGACACCACAACAAAGTTTTCAAAACGCTGCTTTTCAATATCTTCAATCAGTACCGGTGTGGCGTAAATATTGTCCACCGGAATGTCGAAGAAGCCTTGAATCTGATCGGCGTGCAAGTCTACGGTCAGTACCCGGTCTACACCGATGCTGGAAATCATGTCAGCAACCACTTTGGCGCTGATGGCAACACGGCTGGAACGAACCCGGCGATCCTGACGGGCGTAGCCGTAGTAGGGGATAACCGCGGTGATACGTGATGCGGAGGCCCGGCGCAAGGCGTCGGCCATCACAATCAGCTCCATCAGATTGTCGTTGGTGGGGTGGCACGTAGGCTGGATGATAAAAACATCGTGGCCACGTACATTTTCGTTAATTTCAACGGTGGTTTCACCATCGCTAAAACATCCAACTGTCGCGTTGCCAACTGGAATATGGAGTTGCTTGGAGATTGCATGGGCAAGGTCAGGATTGGCGTTGCCGGCAAAAATCATTAACTTGGACACGATAGCATCCTTCTCGGTATCGGCGTGTGATTCAGAAGAAGCGGGAGAAAGATGGCTGGGGTGGCAGGATTCGAACCTGCGCATGACGGGATCAAAACCCGTTGCCTTACCACTTGGCGACACCCCAGTGTCGTGCTTATTTGGCATCATTTTAGCTCTGCTAGTTTCTGGTGTAGAGGTGAATGATTCACCCCTCTAGCTACGAAACCCTTGATGCCGGAGGGTCTGCTTTCCCAGATGATCCGGGCTGCGGATTCTGTCGGGAAACGGCCAAAAATGCAAGCCCCTGTTCCGGTTAATCTTGCAGGTCCGAATTGCGAAAGCCAATCCAGACTTTTGGCGACATCAGGATACAGTTCACGAACCGTTGCTTCACAGTCGTTTTTGTACCTCGAGGCGTCTCCCTCAAAAGCGGGCGCTATTGTCATTTTTGGAGTGTTCCTTGTCAACCCTATTGCCGAAAAAATCTTGGCAGTCTGAATGTCGCATTCGGGTTTCAGCACCACAAACCAGTCCTGTGGCGGGTTTGCAGGCGTTAGCTGTTCACCGACGCTTTCGCCGATGGCTGCGCGGCCGCGTACAAAAACCGGCACATCGGCGCCCAATTCCAGGCCCAGTTCTGCCAGAGCGTCTTCGTCATGGCCAAGCTGCCACAGGTAATTCAGCGCCAGCAGAGTGGTTGCGGCGTTCGAACTACCGCCGCCCAAACCACCGCCCATAGGCAGTTTTTTGCAGATACTGATGGTTACACCGGGCAACTGCGCCAGCGCGTTCCCGGCCAATGCGTGAGCAGCCTTGATGATTAGGTTGTTGGCATCGGCTACCCCGGGCATCGATTGCGCCAGGCGCACGCCGGGCTTATCGGGAGTCAGCTCGAAGGTCAGTTCATCGCCGTAGTCCAGAAACTGGAATAGGGTTTGAAGCAGGTGGTACCCGTCAGCGCGGCGGCCATTGATGTGCAAGAACAGGTTGATCTTTGCCGGCGCCGGCAGGGTGATCGTCGTCATAGTGATGGCCGCTATTGTTGCCGTCATAGTTTCTGTCAGAGTTGTTTTGAGAGTTGTTTTGAGAGTTGTTTTGGGAGTTACCTTGAGAGTTACCTTGAGAGTGATCTTGAGAGCTGCATCGCGAGTTACCGTCAACGCTGGAGGGGCTGCCAGTCAGTGATTGCCATGCGCACACGTTTCTCGCCCTTGGTGGCAGTGATGCGGGCGGGCAGTGCCGGCAGTTCTGCACTGGCGCTGTACCAGCGATCGTATTGGATATACCAGCCGCTCTGGCGAATAGCCACCAGTTCCCCGGTGCTGTCGAACAGCAGGCGGTAGTCGCCATCGGGCGCGGTTAGGCCCCGCACCCACCAGGTCAGCTGGTTCAGTGGCAGGCGCCAGCCCGTCGCCGCCAGTACCAGCTCGTCTGGTTCAGTGGACTGGTAACGCTCGCCGTTGGCCAGTGTCAGTTCAATAAAGTCAGGTGAGCCTTTCAGTCGGGTGCGGCCCATGCCCAGAAAAGCAGACGACAGGGTCAGGTCATAGTCTTCGTTGTGCTGTACCCATTGGTTAATCAGCGCGCTGCCGCTGTCAGAAGGTTGCTTGACGGCGAGTTTGCCGGTCAGTTGCCAATGGTCAAGATTCTGCCGCTGGCGCACTGTGTCTGCCCACGATGCCGGCGGTTGGTCGGTCAGGCCCTCCGGCAAGGGTTCCAGAATAATCGTGCTACAGGCGCTCAGCGTAGCCAGTACAAGCATTAAAACAGCGTGGCGCAACCGTGCTTTGGTCAATGTTAAAAAAAACACGGTTATTCGCCAGCCGTAGCATCAACAGCGTCGGTATTTGGTACCGGCTGCGAGCCTAACCGCTCAATGGTTTCCAGCAACACTTCGTGCTGGGGGTCTTGTTTTAATCCCTGTTCCCAGATAATGCGCGCCTGCTCGTCGGCGCCGGTCATCCACAAGACTTCGCCGTAATGGGCGGCTACTTCAGGATCTGGGAAGGCGGTCCATGCGCGGGACAGGTAATCCAGAGCCTGTTGCAATTTGCCTTCGCGGTACAGTAGCCAGCCCATGCTGTCGAGAATGGCCGGGTTTTCGGGCTCCAGTTTCAGCGCTCGCCCAATTAACTGCCGGGCCTCAAAAAGACGCTCGGTGCGAATGATCAGAATGTACCCGAGAGCGTTCAAAGCCACTGCGTTGTCGGCGTCGTCGCGCACAATCTGCTCTAAGTCTTGCACCGCTTCGGCGGTATTGCCCTGACTGTCCATCATCATGGCGCGAGCGTAACGAATCTGGATGTTGTCCGGGTGCTGCAGTAGCGCCTGCTCAATGGCCTCGGCGCTTTGCTGTTGCTGCCCCTGCTCCAGCAGCAGGTTGATTTCAATCATCCACAGTGCTTCGGAGCGCCCGGGGTTGGTTTGGCGTAATCGCTGTATGGCATCAACCGCTTGCTCGAGCTCGCCGGTTTCAGCCAACAAGGTGCTGGCTCTGGCTTGGGCGGGCAGGTAGTAGACGCCCTCGCCCACAGCTTGGTAGTAGTTAATCGCCTGTACACGTTGATTCTCATTGTCTGCCAGTTGGCCTAAATAATAGTTGGCTTCAGCGGCTTGCTGGCCGCGGTTCAGCAAAAAGGTCAGCTCTTTGCGGGCTATGTCTCCCTGCTGGTTTTCAATCGCCACCAGCGCGTGGGACAGGCGCAGTTCAGACATGTCCGGGTAGCGCGCAACCAGCCGCTCGAATTCGTCTTGCGCGGCTTGCAATTCGCCCTCATTAACCAGCATGCGGCCGTACAGAGCGCCCATTTGCCGGTTGCCGGGAAAGCGCCGGGTATTGGTCATCAGGTGGTCAAGCGCGGCGCGTTTCCGGTCGCTGCTGTACAATAGGTCGCCTTTTAAAATGATGGCCGGTTGGAACGTGGGGTGTTTTTTCAGCAGCGTTTGCAGTCGCGCCAGTGCCGGCTGCGGCATGTCGCGTATTTTCATCAATAGGGCAATACTGTATTCCAGCTCTGGACTGTCGCTGTGGCGCTCGGCCAAATTCAGATACAGCGACAACAATTGCTGCTGGCGCTCAGCCGGCAGGCTGCCTGCCATGGCTGCCAGGCTGTCAAGGTCGGCGTCTCCGCCGAGCTCCATAATTCGTTCCATGTGCACCAGTGCCAGTGCCAGATCATTACTTTTTACCGCCTGAATGGCGGCAGAACGGTGGGCCTCAATGCTGTCGGGTTCTACTTCCAGCCACAATTTCACCAGCTCCTGCTGGGCGTTGTCGCTGTTCAGGGATTGGGCGATGCGAGTTGCCCGCTCAATAACGCCGACATCACGGGAAACCTGGGCGGCCCGCACGTAGTGGCCCAAAGTGATATCATAGCGACCGCGCTGAGCGGCAATTTCTGCAGAGGTCAACAGGTAGAGGACCTCAGGCTCGAAATTCCCGTACACCGGCGTAGAGTCGGGCGCCACAGAGGCGGGCATAGAATTGGGTGCAGAGGCACTCGATTCGGCGACATCCACGTCTGGATTGACGTTATCAAAGCCCGAAAGGCTGCTGCAGCCCGAAATCGCCAGGCCCAGCAGGCCGGTGGCCAGAACACGATGAAGGTTGTGATGGCGAGTGGAAAGACGATTGCCATCAACTGCGCGGTAAAAAAGCCCGAAAAAGAATGTTTGCATGCAAAATTCCGTATGTTGAGCAGGCGTAAAACCCGATGTGGAGCGCCAAAACCGTATAATGGCATAACCGCCAGATGTTGCCTAACGTGTCCGCACTTGCCGCAGCGCAAGGCTTATGGGTGGCAGCGCGGCCTTCAGACCGTTAAAATACAGGTAATATTAAAATTTCATTAATCGCAAAGCGCGCAGGGTTGTTGAATTACAAAATGGCACTGGTAACGCTTGGTATTAATCATCGCACGGCGCCTGTAGCAATTCGCGAGCGGGTGGCGTTCACCCCTGAGCGCATGGCCGAGGCATTTGCCGAGCTGCGCGTGGCTGCCGGAGCAACCGAGGCGGCCATACTTTCGACCTGTAACCGCACCGAAATTTATCTCGCAGCTGATGAAGATTGTGCCCCGTTGATATTGCGCTGGTTGGCCGGTTTTCACAACGTTGATGCTGGCGATTTGGAAGACGTGATTTACGTGCATCACGATAGTGAGGCGGTGCGCCACCTGATGCGGGTAGCGGCCGGGCTGGATTCCATGGTTTTGGGAGAGCCGCAGATACTGGGTCAGCTTAAAGACGCCTATGCCCTGGCGCGGGAACACAAGTCCTGCGGCTCGTTTCTGGCGCGCCTGTTCGAGCACACTTTCTCGGTAGCCAAACGAGTTCGCACCCAAACCGCTATTGGCGAAAATCCGGTTTCTGTCGCCTACGCGGCGGTCAGCATGGCCAATCGCATTTTTGCCGATATGTCGCGCAACAAAGCGCTGCTGATCGGCGCCGGCAAAACCATCGAACTGGTTGCCCGCCACCTGGCAGACGCCGGCGTGAAAGATTTCCTGGTAGCCAACCGTACCCTGGAGCGGGCGCAAACGTTGGCGCAGGTCCACGGCGGTAAAGGCATATTGTTGTCTGGCATCGCCGAACACCTGCACGAAGTGGACATTATCATCTCGTCCACCGCCAGTCCGCTGCCCGTTCTTGGCAAAGGCACCGTGGAGCGGGCTCTGAAAAAGCGTAAGCACCAGCCCTTTTTCATGGTGGATATTGCCGTTCCGCGGGACATAGAACCGGAAGTGGCCGAACTCGACGACGTGTATCTTTACACCGTTGACGACCTGCGCCAGGTGATTGAAGAGAACATTCGCTCCCGTGAGGGTGCCGCCCGGGAAGCCGAAAACCTGATTGACCTGGGTGTGCAGGAATTTCTGAACCAGCTGCGCGCACTGGACGCCGTATTCACCTTGAAGCAGTTCCGCCAGCGAGCCGAAGACCTGCGCGACGCCGAAACTGAAAAAGCGCTGCGCTCCTTACGCAACGGCGCCGACCCAGAAACCGTGGTGCGCAGCCTGGCTCGTGGTATTACCAACAAGTTGCTACACCAACCGTCAATTCAGGTACGCAAGGCCACTACGGCCGGGCGCACCGAGGTCACCGAATGGTTGCGGGAATTGCACCAGCTTGATGCAGAAGAAACCGACCATAAGACCCCCGTTGGAAAACTATGAAGCCGTCTATTCAGTCTCGCCTTGAACAGCTTGTTGAACGTTTTGAAGAAGTCAGTGCCTTGCTCAGCGATGCCGGCGTGATCGCCAATCAGAATAAATTTCGCGAACTGTCCCGCGAATACGCCGAAATAGAGCCAGTGGTGCAGTGCTTTCAGGCCTGGCAGCACTCCCTTGTGGACATCAGCGAAGCTCGCGAACTGGCCAAAGATGGCGACGCCGACATGCGTGAAATGGCGGAAGAAGAACTGCATGTCGCCCAGCAAACCAGCGAAGATCTGGACGCAGAGCTGCAGGGCCTGATGCTGCCAAAAGACCCGAACGACGGCAAAAACGTGTTTTTGGAAGTGCGCGCCGGCACCGGCGGCGACGAAGCTGCCATATTTGCCGGCGATCTGTTCCGCATGTACAGCCGTTTTGCCGAGCGCCGGCGCTGGCAGGTGGAAATTCTCAGCGCCAGTGAAGGCGAACACGGCGGTTACAAAGAAGTGATTGCCCGGGTGGCCGGCAGCGGCGTCTACGGCACGCTGAAATTTGAATCCGGTGTGCATCGCGTGCAACGGGTGCCGGAAACCGAATCCCAGGGCCGCATTCATACCTCGGCCTGCACTGTGGCTGTTATGCCTGAAGCCGACGAAGCCGAAGCTATAGAAATTAATAAGGGCGACTTGCGGGTAGACACCTTTCGCGCCTCTGGTGCAGGCGGCCAGCACGTTAACAAAACCGACTCTGCTATCCGTATTACCCATTTGCCAAGCGGATTGGTAGTGGAGTGCCAGGAAGAACGCTCGCAGCACAAGAACCGCGCTAAAGCCATGAGCCTGTTGGCGTCGCGACTGCAAAATATTGAAACCGACCGTGCCCACCAGAGCATGTCGGAAACCCGTAAAAGCCTGGTGGGCAGCGGCGATCGCTCCGAGCGCATTCGCACCTACAATTTTCCCCAAAGCCGGGTGACCGATCATCGCATCAACCTGACGCTGTACAAGCTGGATGAAGTGATTGCGGGCGATCTGGATTCGGTGGTCAAGCCACTGGTGCAAGAGCACCAGGCCGAGCTGCTGGCTGCGCTGGCCGATGACCGCTGATTCTACTGATGACCCGGGCACTTTTTATCCAGGCGCTTTCGGCCCCGCCACTTTTAATCCAGCCACCTTACGCTGTGACGAGTTGCTACGCGCCGCTGCGAGCCGCATCGGCAGTGATTCGCCCCAGCTAGACGCCGAGCTGTTACTGGCCCAGATAACCGGATGGTCCCGAACCCGCTTCCGCGCTTTTCCCGAACAACAGGTCAGCCGTGTGCAAGCGGCCGCGTTTGAGCAGCTTGTGGACAAGCGCGCGGCTGGCGAACCCGTTGCTTATGTGCTGGGACAGCAGGAGTTCTGGTCACTGCCGTTGCAGGTGAGCGCCGCCACGTTGATTCCACGGCCCGATACCGAATGTGTGGTCGAGCAGGCGCTGACCCTGGACTTGCCAGCCCGGGCGCGGGTTTTGGATTTGGGCACAGGTACCGGCGCCATTGCCCTGGCGCTGGCCAGCGAACGGCCTGATTGGGACATAACCGCCAGTGATTATATGGATGACGCTGTAGCCTTGGCGCAGAGCAACGCAGCGGCGCTGAACCTGCCAATTCAGGTGGTGAAAAGCCATTGGTTTGACCAGCTCGTGGCTGCCTGTGTTGATCAGGGTTTTGATTTGATTGTGTCGAACCCGCCTTATATTGCCAGCACCGACCATCATCTGAGTGAAGGCGACGTTCGTTTTGAGCCGGCTTCTGCGCTGGTATCGGGTGCCGATGGCCTGGATGACATCCGCCATATTGTGGCCGCCGCGCCCAGCTGGCTGAACGCTGGCGGTTGGCTGCTGCTAGAGCATGGTTATGATCAAGCGCAGGCGGTGCAGGCATTGCTTCAGCAACAGAGCTTTGACCAAGTACACAGCCGCCAGGATTACGGCCGTAATGATCGAATGACCCTTGGCCGGACACCCCACCCAAGGGACAGATTTCAAATCTGTCCCTGATCTGTCAACGGAGCCCATCATGCTAACTGACGACGAGCTGTTACGTTACAGCCGCCAGATTCTAATGCCGAATTTTGACATTGCCGGCCAGCAGGCGCTGAAATCCGCGCGCGTATTGATAGTTGGCTCCGGCGGCCTGGGCTGCCCCGTGGCGCTTTATCTTGGCGCAGCCGGAGTAGGACACCTGACCCTGGTAGACGACGACCATATTGAAGTAGCCAACTTGCAGCGCCAAATCGCCTTTGAAACTGCCCAGCTGGGTGAGTCCAAAGCCGAGCGGCTGGCCGATCGCATTCGCGGTATAAACCCATTAATAACGGTAGACGTGATTCGCCAGCGGCTGGACGGCGAAGATTTTGACGCGCCCGTGGCCCGAGCAAGCCTGGTGCTGGATTGCTGTGACAACTTCAACACCCGCTTTGCCCTGAACCGAGCCTGCGTGAAAGCCGGCGTACCGCTGGTGTCTGGTGCGGCCATTCGTGGCGAAGGTCAGATCAGCGTGTACGACAGCCGTCAGCCACAATCCCCTTGCTACCACTGCCTGTATTCTGAACAAGGTAATGAAGACCTGACTTGCTCCGAAGCCGGTGTAATCGCCCCGCTGGTTGGCATGGTCGGCGCTGCCCAAGCGATGGAAGCGATAAAAGTTATCAGCGGCGTGGGCAAAACCCTGGTCGGCCGCCTATTGATTGTTGACGCCTGGCGCATGGAATGGCGCGAAATGAAGCTGGCCAAAGACCCCGCTTGCCCGGTGTGCAGTAACAAATAGGGGACAGACTTCAAGTCTGTCCCCGGTTCCAATTCAGTCCCTCAGCGCCTGAAACCGCGCTATCGCCTCTTTCCGGCTTTCTTTCAAATCCACAATCGGCCTGGGATACCCCCCAGGTATTACCCCGCCTTTACCGGGGTTATGAACCCGCTTGCTGTCCAGCTTCGCCAATTCTGGCACCCAGTGGCGGATAAACTCGCCGTCTGAGTCAAATCGCTCACCTTGAGTCATAGGGTTGAATACCCGGAAGTAGGGTGATGCATCGGTGCCGGTAGACGCGCTCCACTGCCAGCCACCGTTGTTCGACGCCAGATAGCCATCCGCTAGTTTTGACATGAAATAGGCCTCGCCCCTACGCCAGTCAATAAAAAGATTCTTGGTCAAAAACATCGCGGCCACCATCCGCAGCCGGTTGTGCATCCAGCCGGTGGCATTAAGCTGGCGCATGGCGGCGTCTATCATCGGTATGCCTGTTCTACCATTTTTCCAAGCCTCAAAATGCTCGTCGGCCGTATTCCAGTGTAGAGCCTCGGTTTCGGGCTTGAACGCCCGGTGCATGCTCACCCGCGGGCAGTGGTAAAGAATGTGAATATAAAAGTCGCGCCAGGCCAGTTCGGTCACCCAGGTAAAAAAACCTTCCTCGGCGTTGGCCGCCTTGCCAAAAGAGCCGCCCATGGACTGTTTTAGTTGCCATGCTGCCTGCACACACTGGCGTCCAGACAGCGCGCCTATGGCCAGGTAAGGCGACAACTTGCTGGTGCCATCAATTGCAGGAAAGTCGCGGTCTTTTTTGTAATCACCCGCCCGCTCTTGCAAAAAATCCTGCAACGCATCGTGAGCGGCGTTTTCGCCCGTGGCTACCAGCGCCGGCGGCGCCTCGCCAAACAGCTTGTCTACTTCTTTTTTTAGAATCACGCTGCTGCTGTTTTTAACGTCGGCGCCTGTTATCGCTTCGCCCACTTTCTTCGGCACTGCTAACAAAGCCGGTTGCTGCTCTTCCTGCCAGCTGCGCCAGCGCCGGGAAAACGGCGTGAACACCGAATAGGGCTCGCTTTGTTGGGTCAGTACTTCGCCCACCGGCACGGCGGCCTGGTCGCGGTACTTGCTGGCTTTAACGCCAAGCGCGTCCAGCCGCGGCTTCAGAGCCTTGTCGCGGCGGCGCTCGTTCACGCCGTATTCTTCGTTAAAATGAACCTGGCTAATCTTGTGCTCGCGGCAAAAAATTTCCAGCGCGCCCAGTGATTGCTCAAAGTCTGTGGCGCGCAAAAAACTCAGGGCAATGCCCAGCTTGGCCAGTTCTTGGGCCAGCGCATCGGCGTGGTCTAGCATCAGGCTCACCTTGGCCGCCGACCAGTCGTGGCTGAGCCACTGCTCCGTTGTGATTATAAAGCAGGCTGCAACCAGCTCGCCGGATGATTGCGCAGCGCTCTGGCAGGCGGCGGCCAGGGCCGGATTGTCGGCGGCTCTAAGGTCGTTACGGAACCAGACCAGCTGAGTCATGATGTCTCCTGAGTATGGGTAAAAGGGGTTAAGCAGAGCGAACCATACGGGTAATTACACGCCGCACAGCCAATAAAATCACGCGCTTATCTATTCGCTGCTATTGTGGTATTGGATTATAGTGAGCGCAACATGGCGACTAACAAAACAGGAAGATAACCGGCGTATGAAACAGCCCGCAGAGCGCTCTCTAAAGCACTCTCCACAGCATTCTCCACAGCATTCTCTAGCTGCTGACCAGCGCTGGAAATCCAGCAACGATGACGGCTTGTGGGCCAGCCCGTACACCCTGAAATCTGGCGAAACCCAGCACCATAGCTTGGGCCACTCGCAAATCTGGGTGACCTTGCTGGACATGGAATGGCAAATACGTTCCCAGCAGGAGGAACAGCAGCAGGTGCCTAAAGACTGGAAACTGGTGACCGGCCACTCGCTGCCATCGTCAGACATTCCGGTGCAGCGTTTCATCCGTAACGGCGATGCTGAAATGGTGACCTATGTTCCCGCCATGGCGGACCGCCCAACGGTTATTCGGCCTTACCAACCACTCACCATAGCCGCCGATGGGCAGTGCGTTATCTATGTTGGCACCGCCCTGTGGATGAACGTGTGCATTGGCCCCAAACAGGTGTTGGTGGCAAGCATACCGCTGTCGGAGCCGTCGTTGACATGGGTCGGTAGCAACACCATGGAAGGCGAGCTGTGTTATTCCGCCCAAAGCTACGCCCGCCTGGCGTTAGACGCGGTGCCCAAACGCCCCTGGCGCGCTGTTACCCCCGTTAACATCCATAACCGGCGACCGCAGCCTTTGTTCGTAGAGCGCTTCAACCTGCCTACCCAGCTTCTATCGATTCACCGCAATCATCTTGGCCAGCTTTGGACGCCCGGGGTGAATGTGGAAGTAGACACCGACGTGACAGCCGCCAGTATGCGGGTAGACCCATCGCCCCCGGCGGCTGCCGGCCCCTGCGAGCCTCTGGGCCCGGCCCGGGAGCAAGTCAGCCGCGGGCGTTTTGTGCGCACTCTGGACCGGATATTCGGTTGATCTTTTATTTTGCTGACCTTCAATTTGGCATGATCTTTTATCTAATTGACCTTCTATTTGGTTAGCCTTCCATTTGAGTGGCATTTTATTTAGTTAGTTCAGACCAGGAGAAAACGTACCGTGTTAGAACAACTAAAACACATGGCTGCTAGCGTGATTGATGGCATTGCCTGGGGCCAATGGTTCAGTTCGCTGTTCCTGTTTGGCTTAGGCCTGCTATTGGCTACGTTTGCCGCCCGCAGTGTCGGGCGCTTTATGGCCAAACGTGCCTCTCGCCATCACACGGTGATGCTAAAGCGCCTGGTGTTTTACGTGATTGTGGTGATTTTCGCGGTGGCCGCTCTGCGTGAGGCGGGCTTTTCGCTGGATGTGGTGCTGGGGGCAGCCGGTATTTTAACCGTAGCCATCGGTTTTGCCTCGCAAACATCGGCCTCCAACATGATCAGCGGTTTGTTTTTGCTGGTGGAAAAGCCGTTTGAAATTGGCGACGTAATTGAGGCCGACGCCACCATTGGCGAGGTGGTCAGTATTGATATGCTGAGTGTAAAGCTGCGCACCCCAGACAACCTGTATGTACGCATTCCCAATGAAACCCTGATCAAAACCAAGGTGGTTAACCGCTTCCGCTTTCCCATTCGCCGGCTCGACCTGACGGTCGGCATTGCTTACGCTGAAGACGTAGAACGGGTAGAAAAACTGCTGTTGGCGCTGGCGGAAAAACACCCAACCTGCCTGAAAGAGCCCAACCCATTTGTGTTGGTGACCGGGTTTGGCCAGTCGTCGGTAGACGTTCAGTTTTCATTCTGGGTACCTAGAGAAAAACTGGCGGCCAGTCGCAGCAGTATGATGATTGCGGTTAAAAAAATGCTCGACCGGGAAAAAATTGAAATCCCGTTTCCCCATACCAGCATTTACGCCGGTAGCCACTCAGAACCTTTCCGTGTGCAGCTGATGGCGCCGCAAAATTTGCCAGACAAGGAACAGCCAGATGTCCACAAAGACAGCTGAAGACATAACAACAAATAAAGGCTCCACAACATCTGAAGGCTTAACACCAGCTAAAGGCTCCAAAACAGCCGAACAATCTACAGCAGTGCGCCTGGGTTGGCGCGAGTGGGTGGCTCTCCCCGATTTGGGCATTAGCCTGATTAAAGCCAAGGTAGACACCGGTGCGCGTACATCGTGCCTGCATACTTTCCGCACCGAGCCCTACACTGAAAACGGCGAGCGCCGGGTGAAGTTCTGGGTGCACCCAACACAGAATGACCTGCAAGAGGTGATTGAGTGCGACGCGCGGGTGCTGGATGAACGCAACGTGTCCGACTCCGGCGGCCACAAAGAATTGCGGCTGGTGGTTGAAGCCACCCTAGTGGTGGGCGACCAAAGCTGGCCCATAGAAATGACACTGACCAATCGGGACTCCATGCGTTTTCGTATGTTGATTGGCCGTACCGCCATGGCGGGCCGGGCCACCGTTTTCCCGGAAGCATCTTATCTGGCCGGGCAACCGGCATTGAGGAACGAATCATGAAAATTGCCGTGCTATCCCGTAACCGCAAATTGTATTCCACCCGCCGGCTGGTGGAGGAAGGAGTCAACCGCGGCCACGAGGTGCGGGTAATTGACTGCCTGCACTGCTCCATGAACATCACCTCGGCAAATCCTGCGATTCATTATCACCAACAAGTGCTGGAAGATTTTGATGTGGTTATTCCGCGTATTGGTGCGTCAGTCACCTTTTACGGCACCGCGGTATTGCGTCAGTTTGAAATGATGGGCACCTTTCCAGTCAACGAATCGGTTGCCATTACCCGCTCCCGCGACAAACTGCGCTCGCTGCAGCTGTTAGCCCGCAAAGGCGTTGGCATGCCAGTTACCGGTTTCGCCAACAAGCCCGATAGCGTTCCTGATCTGCTAAAAATGGTGGGCGGCGCCCCGGTGGTTATCAAATTGCTGCAAGGTACCCAAGGCATTGGCGTGGTGCTGGCGGAAACACGCACCGCTGCGGAAAGCGTTATTGAAGCGTTTATGGGCCTGAAAGCCGACATACTGGTGCAGGAATTCATCAAGGAAGCCGGCGGCGCCGACATTCGCTGTTTTGTAATAGGCGACAAAGTCATCGCCGCCATGAAGCGCCAGGGTGCTGACGGCGAATTCCGTTCCAATTTACACCGCGGCGGTACCGCCTCGCTGATTCGGATTACGCCGGAAGAGCGCCGCACCGCCATTACCGCGGCCAAGGCCATGGGCCTGAACGTGGCCGGTGTAGATCTTCTGCGTTCGTCCCGCGGGCCGCTGGTGATGGAAGTAAACTCCTCGCCAGGGCTTGAGGGCATTGAAAATGCCACAGGCAAAAACGTCGCCGGTTTGATCATGAGTTGGATTGAAAAAAATCAGGCCCCCAGCCGCACAAAAACCCGAGGCAGAGGATAACCGATGGCACGAGCTCCCTTTGAAATCGCCGGCATTCAGGTTCAACCGGGCACCCGTAAAACCATAGAAGTTCAGGTGGCCAAACTGTACACCCACACTCCGCTGCACATTCCGGTGGAAATCGTCCACGGCCGCCGTGACGGCCCGGTGCTGATGGTGTGTGGCGCCATTCACGGCGATGAAATCAACGGCGTGGAAATTGTGCGCCGGGTACTCACCAACACTGCGCTGCGCACATTGCGCGGTACCTTAGTAGCCGTGCCCATTGTTAACATCTTCGGCTTTGTGCAGCGCACCCGCTACCTGCCAGATCGCCGTGACTTAAACCGCTGTTTTCCCGGCAGCGAAAGCGGGTCTCTGGGCGGGCGTATTGCGTATCTGCTACGCACCCAGATTATGGAACATGTTACCCACATTATTGACCTGCACACCGGCGCCATACATCGCTTTAACCTGCCACAAATTCGCGCCGAACTGAAAACCCCTGAAACCGCCCGCATGGCGGAAGCTTTCGCTGCGCCAGTGATTATAGACGCCGGCCTGCGCGAGGGCAGCCTGCGCGCCTACGCCGATTCACAAAATATTCCAGTGATTACCTATGAGGGCGGCGAAGCCCTGCGCTTTGACGAAGTGGTCATCGCCAGCGGTGTTAAAGGCGTGATGCGGGTAATGCGGGAACTGGAAATGACGCCCGCTAAAAAGAGCGTAAAACCGCCGCGCAAACGCTCCGAAATTGCGGCCAGCTCCCAGTGGGTAAGAGCCGATACAGACGGCATAATGCGCCCGGTGGCCAAGCTTGGACAAAAGATTATTAAAGGTCAGAAACTGGCTATGGTTGCTGATCCTTTTGGAGCCTCGGAAACCGCCATCATTTCCCCCTGTTCCGGAATTGTGATTTGTGTGAATAACCTGCCGCTGGTGAACGAAGGCGAGGCGATTTATCACATTGCCCGTTTTGACGAGCTTGGCGAAGCCGAAAAAGCCATGGACTATTTCCGCGACAGCATGGAATCGGAAGTCAGCGAAGCGGTATTGCCGGTTCACCCCTGGGATGAACTGCAAAAACAGTAATGTCGCGGACTGCTGGCGGGTTGACTATAGTCAGATCAGGCAAACCCACGCTTAACCAGTGGGGATGAAAGTGAAAATCATACTTTTGACTGATAAGAACCGGAGAAGGCGTTGGTATAGTGTGATTCTGGTAGTTCTATCACAGCAAGAACACAATAATAAATGGAGTAGTCTCCCAATGATAAAAAACCAACACGCGCCGCGTATCTGGAAACGACTGCCGCTGGCGATTGCCATCGCGGCCGGCTTTTCCAGTTATGCCTCAGCTTATTCTTTTGATTCCGAGAAACTGGGCGGTGTAGAAGCTCAGTTCAATACCACACTCACAGCCGGCGCTACTTGGCGTACCGAGAGCCGTGACAAGGGTTTGGTAGGGCAGGGCAACGGCGGAACAGCTTCTTCGACCAACTACGACAACGGCAACCTGAACTTCGACAAGGGCGATACGGTTTCCAAACTTGTCAAAGGCAACAGCGAACTTTTCCTCAGTTACGATATAGGCAGCAGTGTGCTCACCCGCGTAGGTGCGCTGGTACGTGGCCGCTACTGGTACGATTTTGAACTGAAAGACGAAAACCGTCAGCATGTGCCACTAAGCTCGGATGGCAGAGACAACGCCTCCGGCGGTGAAATTCTAGACGCGTACGTGTTTACGGACTGGTATCTGGGCAACGTGCCGGTCAGCGCGCGCTACGGCAATCAGGTGGTCAGTTGGGGTGAGAGCACCTTTATTCCAGGTGGTATCAACACCATCAACCCTATTGATGTAAACGCTTTCCGTGCGCCAGGTGCCGAATTGAAAGATGCTCTGCTACCGGTAGAAATGTTCTACATTTCTGCGGGTATCACCGAAAACGTCACTATTGAAGGTTTTGTTCAGACCGACTGGGAGAAAACTCGTATTGATGACTGTGGCACCTTCTTCTCCACGGTGGATTTTGTGGCGGATGGTTGTGGGCCAATCAATCCGGTTGGCAGTCTCAGCGATGCCCAGAGTGCACAATTCGCCAGGGCCGGAGTTGTCATTCCCCGATTGGCGGATCGCGAACCGGATACTAAAGATCAGTTTGGCGTGGCATTGCGCTGGTATGTGCCAGCCCTGAACGATTCTGAAATTGGCCTTTATTACATCAAGTACAACAGCCGATTGCCGTATATTAGCGGTGTTGTTAACAGCAGTCCTGGCGGAAGTGGTAGCAGTCCGTCGTCACCAAACTTCCCTGATTTTCCTGATTACTTTATTGAGTATCCGGAAAATATTGACCTGTTTGGCATTAGTATCAACACGACCATACCGGGTGGCTGGTCGTTAGGCGCCGAGTACAGCTTCCGCAAAGACCTGCCTCTACAGTGGAATGCCTTTGAGCTAATCACTGCTGGTCTGCAAACTGGAACCAGCCTGCTGGAGCAGCGTCGCCGCGAGGAACTGGGGTTGGTTGGTGGCTCGATCGACGGGCTTGTCGCTTCTGGTAACGACCGTTACGACGTGTCCCAGGCCCAATTTACTTTGATTAAATTCTTTGACCAGGTCATGGGCGCCAGCCGCTTGTCGCTGATTGGCGAAGCCGGTGCCAACTGGGTCCACGACCTGCCAGGGTTTGACGAAGGCCGCTTCGGGCGCTCAGGCACTTACGGTATCGGTCCCACCTTAGTGGATACACCCTTTGGCCAGCTAGACCTGTGCGGTTCGGATGCAGTCCTTATAGGGCGTACGCCGTTGAACTCCAACACTGCCTACTGCGAAAACGAAGGCTTCACGACTGACTTCTCTTGGGGCTACCGCACCCGCCTGGTATGGGACTACCTGAACGCATTCTCTGGCGTGAATCTATACCCGCGCTTGGCCTGGAGCCACGATGTGAAAGGCTACGCCCCGCAACCTGGTGGCGCGTTTAACGAAGGTAACAAGTCTGTTGGCTTTGGCTTAGAGGCGGTGTATCAGAACAAGATCAGTGCTGATGTCAGCTACACCAACTACTTCGGCGGCAAACCTTATAACGAATTCAGAGACCGCGACTTCATCAGCGCGAGCGTTTCCTACTCGTTCTAATCCGGCTCTTATTCGTTTAGCGAGGTACTATTTATGAAATTGAACAAGAAACTACTGACCACCGGGATTCTTGCGGCATCGCTGTTCAGCATGAATGCTTTTGCCGCGGTGTCAGGCAGCGAGGCAGCCAAGCTGGGCGATACGCTGACCCTGATGGGCGCAGAGCAAGCTGGCAACGGCGGCGCTATTCCAGCTTTTGAGGGTGGCTTGACCACCCCACCGGCCGGCTACAAGAACGATGGCATCTACGTGAATCCGTTCCCGTCAGATGTGCCAGAATTCACCATCGACCGAAGCAACGTAGACCAGTACCGCGATAATTTGTCACCGGGCCAGGTGGCGATGATCGAAAAGTACGACGACTTCGTGATACCGGTGTACCAAACCCGCCGCACCATGGCGTACCCGCAAGCCGTGCAGGAGCAAACCCGCGCCAATGCCACCACGGTGGCATTGAAGGAAGGTGGTTCCGGGCTGGAAAATTACCAGGCCGGCACCCCCTTCCCAATGCCACAAAGTGGCGTGGAAGCATACTGGAACCACATCACCCGTTATCGCGGCGGCTCGGTGCTGCGTAACATTGGCCAGGTAACACCCACAGAAAGCGGCGATTTCAGCGTGGTGCGGTTTCAGGAAGAGCTGACCTACCGCACCTTCCTGGAAGACGCTAACCAAAACCCCGATCCCAACGTGCTGTTTTACTTCAAACAGGCCATTGTAGGGCCGGCTCGGCTGGCGGGTAATGTGCTGCTGGTGCACGAAACCATTGACCAGATTGCCGAACCCCGTCGCGCGTGGATTTACAACGCTGGCCAGCGTCGTGTTCGCCGTGCGCCTCAGGTAGCGTATGACGGCCCGGGCACCGCGGCCGACGGCATGCGTACCTCAGATAACCTGGACATGATGAACGGCGCCCCAGACCGCTACAACTGGGAGCTGGTGGGCAAGAAAGAAATGTACATTCCGTACAATTCCTACAAGCTGCTCGATCGTGACCTCAAGTACACCGATATCGTGCGGCCTGGCCATATCAACCAGGACCTGGCCCGTTATGAACTGCACCGGGTATGGCATGTGCGCGCTACTTTGAAGGAAGGCGAACGCCACATCTATGCCAAGCGCGACATCTACATTGACGAAGATTCCTGGCAGGCAGCGGTGATTGACCAGTACGACGGCCGCGGTGAGTTGTGGCGGGTGTCAGAAGCCCACGCTCTGCAGTTCTACGATCGCGATGTGCCCTGGTATGCCATTGAAACCATCTCTGATGTGCTTTCTGGCCGCTATCTGGTGTTGGGCCTGACGAACGAAGAAGCCAACCCGTACGAGTTTGGTATTCAACGGCAGTCCCGTGACTACACTCCGGCCGCGCTACGCAGGTCTGGTGTGCGCTAGTTCTTAAGACAGTAGATTGTAAAAAGTACTTTTTAAATCGAGAGTACTATTTTGAATAGAAAGTGCTTCTTTGAATAGAAAGCGCTTTTTTGAATCGAAAGTATCTGGAAATGAAATGGCGGGCCTTGGTGCCCGCCATTTTTATGCTAATCTCCGCTGTACCTTAATCGCGGTAGCTAAGCCGTCGATTATAATGCCACTTTTGGAATTTGCCGGTCAGCGCAGGGCTTTTGTTCGCCAAGCGCCGGTATCGACGGGGCAGTGCGTGAAACAAGTTGAACAGGGTAAGGCAGCAAACGACGAATTCCAGACCGCTAACAGCGCGCTTCAGCGTGGCGAGCGGGTACGTGAGCTCCTGCAGCAGCGGGTAAAACTGCCATTTGATGAAAAACATCTGCAAGGTTTGCTGGTTCGGCCGGAGTTAAATCAGGCGCTGATGGCCAACGTGGTGCCCGCCGGATTGCTGAACATTCACGGCCCTTGCGGCTATGGCAAATCGGCCGCCGCTACGCAGGCGTTGTTGGCGTCTGATTTCTCCCCCGCTCATATTCGCTGGTTAACCCTGAACGCTCAAGATAACGCCCCCGAGCGTTTTTTAATGCTTCTAGCGGTAGCGCTGAATCAGCCTGAACCTGCACACAGTGGAGCATTTGCCGACGGCTTACAGTGGTTGCTGGCGGCCATAGAGCGGCCCGACTCGGCCAAGCTTCTGCCTCAAGTGCTGGTGCTAGATAATCTGGATGCAATCAGCAACCCGGCGGCCTTGGCATTGTTACAACAACTGGTGGATAACCTGCCGGCACAATTGCGCATGCTGGGCATATCCCGCGGCCCGTTAGCCATCAGCACCCATTCCCTGGAGCTGCAAAACCGTTTTACCAGCCTCGGCCCGGATAGACTCGAATTCAGTCGCAGCGAAGTGTTTGAGTTTTTTGCCAGCGAACTGCAGCAACAACAGTTGACCACCGTTTCGGTAGACAATCTTTACAGTCTCACCGAAGGCTGGCCAACACCCTTGGGTCTTTATCGCGGTGAGCTGCGCAGTGGCCGCGAGCGCAAAGCCCTGCAAGACACCGCAAGTGTTCAGAGGTTTCTGGCGGATGCCGTTTTGGGCCACTACACAAACGCGCAGTTGTTGGCGTTACGGGCGCTGGCCGAGCTTGACGTGTTTTCTGACGAGTTATTCACTGCGCTGGCGGATACCACGACTGAGTTAGCCTCAGCACCGTTACAAACAGCGCCCTCGCAGATAACGCCTACAGCGATAACACTTGCACAAATAGTACCCTCACAGGCGGTTGAGCGCGGTTTGCCCGCAAAGCTGATGGCCGGCCGTGGCCGCTGGTATCGGCTGAATTCACTGCTGCTGGATTGGTTGCAAACTCCGGCGTTGAACGGCAGCGCTCAGCGAATGTTGCGGGTAAGTGAGTGGTTCGCCCAGCGTCGGCAGTACTCCGAAGGTTTGAAATACGCTCTGTTGTCCGCAGACGTGGCGCAGATTCGGCGCATGGCAGCGGAAGGCTCCGAAGCTCTGCTGCTGGGGCAAGATACTGCATCGCTATTACGCCTGCGGCGTAGCTTGCCGGCAACGGTGCTGGCCGCCAATCCGCGGCTGCGGTTGGTTTTTGGCTGGGTACACGCCATTGGCGGGCAATGTCGCCAGGCAACCGAGCTGGTTGAACAACTGGGCGAGGTGGAAACACATGATATTCCGCTTGGGCGAATTCAGGCCTTACAGGCGTTTATCGCTCGCGGCCAAGGCCAGGTAGAACCGGCCCTTGTGCTGGCCGAAGCCGCCCTGGAAGATTCGGAGTTATCCGTTCAGGGCCAGCTGGTTACTCAACTGGTGCGATCCAGCGCCTTGTGTGCCCTCGGCCGTTTCGCTGATGCCCGGCAGGCCAGCCGCGAAGCCGCGCGCCTGGCGCGACAGGCTGGCGACACCGGCTCCGAAGCCCTGGCGGTTTACGCCCATGCCCGCATTGAACTGAGCAAAGGCGAACTTCGCCATACCGAACATCTGCTGCGCAGCAGTCTGGACACGGCCATGCAAGAGTTGGCGCGGCCGGCGCGGGTAGGAGAAATCCGGCTACAGCTGAATCTCGCGCTGGTGCTATGGCACCAGGGTAGATATCCGGATGTAGATCGTGTTTTGGCCGTGTGCACCCGCCAGGCCGAACAAACCCGGGATCTGGGCCTGTTAATGGCCATGTGTTTACGGGTATTCATTTGTCGCAGCCAGAGCCATTTTGACGAAGCCTTTGCCTGGATTGCCCGCGCCGAACGCACCATGCAGTCATGGCAGGTCGACGGTGACCTTTACGTGCCGGTACTGGAAGCACTGAAAGCATCGTGCTGGCTGGCACAGCGCCAGACAGACAGAGCGGCCCAGGCGCTGGCCAAAATATTGCCTTATCGCCAAGCGGGCTATTCACCGGAACTCTTCCCCACCATGCCGGGGCTGATGGATTGCCTGCAAGTGCGCATTGCCATGGCCCGCGGGGAATATGGCGCGGCCAGAACCCAGCTGAATGGCCTGCGTGCCGGCTATCGCGATGCTATTCCCATGGGCGTAGACATGCACATGAACCTGCTAGACGCCGTGCTGCTTGCCCTGGAAAAAAGCCCGGCTCAAGCCGTCAAACGCCTGGTCAGTATTGTTGAGTTGGCGGCCAAAGAGCATTTCATTAGCCCGTTTAACGAGCTCAAACAAGAACTTGAGCCGCTTCTGCGGCAAACGTTTGAGCAGCTTCCAACCGGTGTTTTTACTGATGCCCTGGCAAAGCTGTTCGGCATCAAGGCTGCGACGAGGGTGATTGTGCCCCTGGCCGAGCCCATCAGCGAACGGGAAAAAGGCGTGCTGGAGTGCATTGCCCGCGGCCTGTCGAATCAGGAAGTCGCAGACAAACTGCACATTTCACTGCACACCGTTAAAACCCACGCCCGCCGAATAAACGCCAAGCTGGGTGTGAAATCCCGAACCCAAGCCATTGTCCGGGCCCGCGAATTGGGCGTACTCGAGACCTGAAACCCCGAACCGCACAGGGGGTCAGCGCCTTCATAGGCGCGGTGATAAAAGAGTACCGCCGCAAACATCACGAACTTTCTCATCATTTGAGCCCCCTGTTTGGATAGATAGCTCGCACGTCACCGGGTGCGGGTTTGAATGGGGAAAGTGGCCCTGCAATCGCGTAATGGGCTGAGTAGTGAATGTAGCGTTGGCGAAGCAGGGCTTCCTCTGCAGCAGACAGTCGCAGTGGTTGGCCTTCGTTGATGTGATGGGTTCCACGGCATTCAATGGTACACCCGCATCTTTCGCCAGCCGGTACATTTGCCGCAGAGCCACCCGAGAGTATTCGGCCTGTACGCGCCGGTCCAGCCAGAGTTGGAACTGCAGTTCGACTTCGCCTTCTTTCAGTCGACGCCGGTAGGCTTCTTCTATGGTAAGTGTGCCGCGCAGGTTATTTGGCCCCAACCAACTTGGTCAATCATCTGCCTGCGTTCCATCAGTACCATTGTGTACTCATAGCTGTCTCTGGGGTGGTGGCCGAGAAACCTACGGGGCAGGGCCGCCTGAATGTGTTCGTGGAAGTTATGAGGGTAGCCACCGCCAATATCGGAGTGGGCACCGGGCAGTACCCACTCGCCAAGATGTTCCGGCAGGCGACCATGAGGTTGCTCATGATGTATTCCTTCCATGGATGATAACCAGTTTTAATCCGAAAACTGGCTTGCTTTACGTTAACATTGCTTCTGGTTACCGGCGGTTTCTAGCGCGGCATCAGCTCATTAATATTGCGGGCGCTGGCCAGTTGTTGCAAGTGGGCCGGGGTGCGATCCTTCAAAATCTCAGCAAATGCCTGATCGTACACGGCCAGATTGTTATGGCGGATCATTGCCGTTATCTCGCCGACGTACTCTTCTCCGCGCTCGGAGTAAAGTTCGAGCCCTGCGGCCAGCTCCCTGCCAGACAGCGGCTCCTGTTGTTTGCGATCGGTCAGGCGAATATCCCGCAATGGCTGGTAGGCAGGGTGGCGGTTCAAATTCTGGATATAGGCCCGTACCGAACGATAGGGCGAAGAGAATTTGGCCACCTCGTGGCTGGCGCCCGATACCCGGCTAAGCGGAACCAAGCCGCAGCCAGCGGTGAAACACCATTGGCCGAAAAGATTGTTACCATCCACCGCAAAGCGCGACGTTCCCCAAGCGGACTCATTAGCCGCCTGGGCCATAATCAGCGATGGCGGTATTACGTCCAGGCGTCTTTTCAGCTTGGCAATCTGGGCCCTGCCCGCCGGCGCGAGATCTACCCGCAGGCGCTTGGCTTCGTTTTTCAGCCATTGTTTTTCTTTGCCGGTAAACTGGGACTTTGCAGCCAAAGCGTCTAGGTACTCGCGTTCCAACAAAATGCGGCTGTTGGCCAGCACAATGCGCGGGAACAGAAAATCAAAAAAAGCGGCTTTTTTTTCGTCAGTATCTGCGTAACCAGAAAAATCTGGCAAGGGCGCATTGGCCCAGCGGGGCAGCGCCGGTAGCGTGGCAAACGGAAATTCTTCGCCGGCGTTGTCACGGCTGCTGAGTGCGCTCGGTGACGGTTTATAAAATGCTCCAAACAAAGCACCGGCAATCAAAAATAGAATGAACGCCAGAGCATGACGCTTCTTGGCAGCGGGGGAAGGTGCGCCTGTGTTGACTGACATATCACCTCTGGGCTTTACAATAACCTTACGGGTTATTGTGATTAAATGATCAAAATAGCAGCAGATCAGCCAATATACAAAAATCCCCGGACCGCAGTACGCGGGCCGGGGATTCCTTCAGGCTCGGCAGCAAATTGATCAGAAGTACAATTTCATACCGGCCATAAGGCCTTCATCCAGGTTCAGATCGCCGCGGCCATCCAAATCTGTGTTCAGGTAGCGATAACCGCCAAACAGCTCTGCGTTACGAATCACACGGTAACTAACGCGGGCTTCAAGGCTGGTCATGTCATCGGAGTCGCCAAACGCCAGAATACTGGGTGCATAGTGCAGGCCGCCAGTGACAGACAAGCCCGGTACATTGGGAATATTCACCGTTGCATAGCCACCCAGCGCCAAAGCGCCGCCGTCTACCCGGTCATCGTCCCAACCGATCAAGCGCATACCAAGGCCTGCGGTGGTAGGCAGATTGCCAAGGGCTGTGCGGCCTTGGGCGTGAAAATCCACGTTGCCGATGTGGCGGCTGCCTTCGTGGTAGGTATAGCCTGCGCCCAACTGCATGTCGTCGCGGCTGTCAAAGAAGTTCATCTGTGCCTTTGCGGAATCTGTGGTCAAGCTCAGGTCAACGTCGCTGGCCAGCGCAGGTGCTGCGCCCGTAGCAAGTGACAGGGCCATCAGGGAAATACGAGAGGCTTTCATAATGCTACCTTTTTGGTGATGAAAGAGTGATGAGCGGGTCATGAACGAAAGTGTAAGCTGCCGGCAATGGCGGAAGGCTCTTAAAGCGATGATAAAGCGCACGACGGTAACCCACAACTTAAAAGCCCGTAACCGCCGGGTATGAACGGTTTGCACAATCCACACTGTTTTTTTGCATATGGTTTGAAAACGGCTACAAACAGTACGCTCAGTGCCGGGTGTCGTCTTCCAACTGGTCCAGTTGATCCAGGTCTTCGGAGCTTACATTCTGTGCCGGTACTCCGTATTCCTCATTGGCCCAAGCGCCCAGGTCAATCAACTTGCAGCGGTGCGAACAGAATGGGCGATCCGGATTGGCATCGGTCCATTCCACGGTTTTACGGCAGGTGGGGCAGTCAACGTTCATAGCAACCTTTCTAATCTTTGGTGAAGTGAAAAATCTATCCAAGCACTTATGAAATAACAAACCAAGCGAAAATATTTTAACAAACCGTCAGCACTTCCACACGGCTGCCGGTTTCGTCGGTTACAAATCGAAAACGCACATTAACATTGTACAAATGCGCACCGTAAATTCGCTCTTCTTCACGGCCACGACGAAACGACGGGCGCGGATCGTAACTCACCACATCCTCAATCAGCGCGGCAAAATCCGGATATTTCTGTAAAGAATTCTCTGTACAAAGCTCGCCCAGCTGCTGCTGTGCCTCGGGTAAAAATACCACCGGCAAACGCTCCACCGGCGCCTCTTCGGCCCAACCCAGGTGCGCGCCGCTTATCGCGTCTGCAAATGGCAGATACGGTTTGATGTCCAGAATCGGCGTGCCTTCGATCAAATCGTGATCACTGATTTGTAACACCAGCTTGCCTTGCTTGCGCACCAGCCCGCGGTTACGCACTGCCGAAAGCCCCAGGCTGTTGGGGCGAAACGGCGAACGGCTGGCAAACACCCCAATCTTGCGGTTGCCTCCCAAACGGGGTGGCCGCACCACAGGCCGCCACTCGGCTCGCACCGCCTGATGAAACTGAAACGTCAGCCATAAATGGCTGGCGCTCTCCAAACCGCGAAAAGCATCCTCACGGTCAAACGGCGGCTGAATCAATAAGTCCGCGTGGGCATGGCGGGTTAAGCCCGGCTGCCGCGGCACGCCAAACTTGTCAGCAAAGCAGGAGCGAGTGATGGCAATCGGAGTCAGAGTCAGTGCTTCAGTGGCATCTTTCGCGTTATGGCGAGGCATAAGTGCTAGTTGCGCCGAACAATGTTGCCAGAAAAATACATTTCCAATCGCAAAATCAGTGAGCTGTCGTCTTTAAACGAATTATCCCGCGCAAACTGCAGCGCGGGAATAATCTCTCCGAACAGCCAGTCGCCGTACATACGGTAGCGCCAAGTCACGTCGGCAAAGACTTCGGTGGTGCGCCAGCCGGGCTGGCTTTCACCTAGCACGCCAACCCGGGGCGTAAGCACGGCACGGTTATTTAATCGCTTGCTAACGCTAAACACCTGGGCCGCCACAAATTCCCTGTCGTTGTGCACCCACTCAAGCTCAGACGAGTTTATAAACTCCCAGCCCTTACCTAAATCGTGCCGCGCCTCGAACCAGCTGCGCGAACCCCAACCGTTTTGATGGTAATAATAAAAACGCTGTTGAGCCAGCAAGCCCCAGTCGCCAGATGGCCACCAATTCTTGCGCACGGTGGCACGCCAGAATGCATCGGGGGGCAAGTGTAGGCGCGCGCCAAAATCATTGGAGAAATTAATCGAGTCACCCACTTGGCCCAAAAACCGGAGAGCGCCCGTGGTGCCGGTTGAAGAGCGTTCCGGTTCCGTAAGCTGCCGGTCGCGCTGCCGCTCTGCTAGCGGAATCAGCTCTTCGCTTTCGCTTTCGATCACCAGTCTCAGCTTTTTGCGGGCGGTGGGTATATCAACCCGGAAGCGCGCCTCTGGTTCAAAATCCAATACTGCTCCGGCACGGGTTTCGGTGGCAAAGCTTAGCCGCAAATAACTTTCGTTCAGCGGCAGGCTATGACGTTCTCCAGACAGGGTTCGGTCCGCCCATTGCCCCAAATGTTCCACACGCTCACCTTGAGTGCGCTCCTGCAACAGCACCCAGTTACTGAAGGTCATCCAATAGGAATCTTCCGGTTCGGCCCAATATTCCTCTGGCGCAAAGTCGTAAAAGTTGCTGGGTAACGACTGCGGGGCAAGGTGCTGTGGAATAGATCGCTGGTAGAACTGTATTGAAGGTTCGAGTGCATAGGCTGAGGGCGCTGTAAGCACTGCAGCAATAGTAAAGAAACCGGCGCCAAATATCTGACGCCGGTTAATGGCCAAATTCCACCAGCAGCGCATTGTGGGCGTCTCGCACTTGTTGGCGCACGTTGTCTTTGGTGCCGCCGTTATCAATAATCAGGTCGGCCTTATCAAGCCGCTGCTGGCGCGGAATCTGTGCGGCAATAATGCGTTCAACCTGGTCTCTGGGGTTGTTGTCCCGAGCCATGGTGCGCTGTATTTGCACGCTCTCTGGGCTGTCTATAACAATCACCCGCTCGGTAATGGTGTGCTGAATCGTTTCAAATAACAGCGGCGACACCAGCAGTACGTAGGGCAAGTCGTAATCGTCGGGCTTTAGCTGGCGTTCCAGTTCGGTGTGAATAATGGGGTGTATCAATTCTTCCAGCCACCTGCGCTCTTCGGCGTCGTCAAACACCAGCTTGCGCAAGGCTGCGCGATTCAGCGCCCCACCAGACATCAAAATGTCGTGACCAAAGTGCTCGGCAATCAGCTCCAGCGCTCGGGTGCCGGGTTCTACCACCTGGCGGGCGACATCGTCTGCGTCTACCCAATGCACGCCAAGGGCGCCAAAGAGGCTGGCAATCACTGATTTTCCTGATCCAATACCACCGGTCAGCCCCACAATTTTGGGTGCCATACGCGCGCCTACTCCTTATTTAGCCAAGTTCATATAACCAAATTTATAAACCAAGCCTATACACTAAGAAAACCGAACCACACACCCACAATTTCATCACCAAACCACAAACACATCAAGCCAGCCGTGGCCAAATAAGGCCCAAATGGAATGGGCACCTCTCGGCCCTGCTGTTTGAACACCATCAAGGCTATACCAACGGCTGCGCCTACAACAGAGGATAACAGAATAACCGCTGGCAATAACGTCCAACCCAGCCACGCGCCTAACGCTGCCAGCAGCTTGAAATCGCCGTAGCCCATGCCTTCCTTGCCGGTAACCAGCTTGAACAGCCAGTAAACCGACCAGAGTGCCAGGTAACCGACTACGGCGCCCCAGAATGCCTCATTAAAAGGCACCAGTTGGCCAAAGTAATTCACAATCAGCCCTAACCAAAGCAGGGGCAGAGTGATGGAGTCTGGCAGCAGTTGAGTATCAAAATCAATCATCGTCAGCGCCACCAGCGCCCACACCAACAATAGCGCCCAAAGCGCCGCAGGCGTTGGCCCCAGAAGATACACGGTGAGCACCGAGAACACCGCTGTCGCTAACTCGATAATCGGGTAGCGCGCTGAAATCGGTTCGCTGCAACGGGCGCACTTGCCTTTCAACAGCAGGTAACTAATGACCGGTATATTCTGCCAGGCGCGAATGCCGTGGCCGCAGTGGGGGCAGGTAGAGGCTGGCTTTGACAGGCTTAGCACCTTCGCCGGCTCCCGCTTGGCCTCTGGCACTTCCAGCAGCTCTTCACATTGGCAGCGCCACTCCTGCTGCATCATTGCCGGCAGGCGAAAAATAACCACGTTCAGAAAACTGCCAATGCACAAAGATAGAAAAGCAACCGTGCTGTACAGCAGCCAGGGTGTGTCCAAAAAGATGCTAAAACTCATCATGAATTAAACAACCTGGCCCATTTGGAAGATCGGTAGATACATGGCGATAATCAGGCCGCCCACCAGAATGCCCAGTACAACCATAATCATCGGCTCCATCAGCGCAGTCAGGTTGTCGACCATGTCATCCACTACTGCTTCGTAGTGCTCGGCCACTTTTTCCAGCATTTCGTCCAGGTTACCAGATTCCTCGCCAATGGCTGTTAGCTGAACCGCCATCACCGGAAACACGTTCTGCGCCCGCATAGAGGCTTGCAGTTGGGTACCGCTGGACACGTCATTGCGGATACGCATAACGGCATCGCGATATACCGCATTGCCCGTAGCGCCCGCAACGGATTCAAGGGCGTCTACAAGGGGAACACCGGCTGCAAAGGTTGTTGATAACACCCGGCCAAACTTGGCAACCGCAGATTTGTCCAAGATTTCACCCATAATGGGTACTTTTAAAATGTACTTATCAACAATGTCCGAGAATTTCTGTGACCGCAGTTTCGACTCTTTGAATAAAACAATGGCACCGATAATTCCCAGCATCACCACGAACCACCAAGTCTGCATCCATTCCGACAGGCGCACCACCATTTGAGTGAACACCGGCAGCTCTGCACCAAACCCGTTGAAAAGTTGTTCAAACTGCGGAACTACTTTTACGAGCAGAATTGCGGTGACAATAATAGCGACCACTACAACGGCGATAGGATAGGTCATCGCTTTTTTGACTTTTTTCTTCAGAATTTCTGTTTTTTCCATGTAGGTGGCAATACGGTCGAGCATCTTCTCGAGCGCACCGGCTTTTTCGCCGGAATCCACCAAGTTGCAGTACAGGTCGTCAAATTGACGGGGGTGTTTACGCAACGATCCGGCGAAACTGTTACCAGAGGCAATGTCATTCCGAACCGACATCACCAGTTCCTGTAGGCCTCTGTTTTCCAGGCCATCGGCCACGATATCAAAGCTTTGCACCAGGGGCACACCGGCTTTCATCATGGTGGCCAGTTGTCGGGTGAGCATGGCAATGTCAAAAGGCGTAATTTTTTTGCTGCCGCCGAACAAGGGTTTGGATTTCTTTTTCACCTTGTCTGGAACTATGCCCTGCTTGCGCAACTGGGCCTTGGCCAAAGCCAGGCTAACGCCAGGCATTTCACCCTTGGCTTTGTTGCCCCGGCGATCTTTGCCTTCCCAAACGTAAGATTCCAGTTTCTTCGCTTTCTGAGCCATGCTTAATCCTTGGTCACGCGGTTGGCTTCTTCAAGGCTGGTCACACCCTCAATCACTTTTAACAGGGCAGATTGGCGCAGGGTTCGGAAGCCTTCAGCCTGAGCTGCTTTTGCAATCTTGATAGAACTGGCCTCTTCCATAATCATGCTGGCCAGCTGCTCGGTTACTTTCACCACCTCGTAAATGCCGACACGGCCTTTATACCCATTAGTGCATTTATCACAGCCTTTCGGGTGGTACAACGTGAACCCTGTTTCAATTTGTTCAGTTGAGAACCCTTCGGCTAAAAGTACGTCTTTTGGGATGGCTCCAGCCTGTTTGCAGCTGCAAAGTCGCCGGCCCAGGCGCTGGGCAATAATCAGGCTAACAGACGTGGCAATGTTAAACGCCGGCACACCCATGTTCATCATACGGGTTAAGGTTTCGGCCGCGCTGTTGGTGTGCAGGGTGGATAACACAAGGTGACCGGTTTGTGCCGCTTTGATAGCAATGTTAGCGGTTTCCAGGTCTCGAATCTCGCCCACCATGATAACGTCAGGGTCTTGCCGCAAAAACGCCCGTAGCGCTTCGGCGAAGCCAAGCCCCACTTTGTTGTTCACGTTGACCTGATTCACGCCTTCCAGGTTAATTTCCGCCGGGTCTTCCGCGGTGGAAATATTGCGCTCGTCGGTGTTCAGAATGTTCAGGCCGGTATACAGCGACACGGTTTTACCGGAACCGGTGGGGCCCGTCACCAGAATCATGCCCTGTGGTTGCGCCAGGGCGTCCATATACAGCTTCTTCTGGTCTTCTTCATAGCCGAGGGCGTCAATGCCCAGCTTTGCCTGGCTGGGGTCCAGAATACGCAGCACGATTTTCTCGCCCCACAACGTGGGCAGGGTGTTCACCCGAAAGTCGATGGACTTGGTTTTGGACAGCCTCATTTTTATGCGGCCGTCTTGCGGCAAACGTCGCTCGGAAATGTCCAGCTGCGCCATGATCTTTATTCGCGCGGATATTTTCGGTGCCAGCTTTATAGAGGGTCGCGACATTTCTTTTAGAATGCCGTCAGTGCGAAAGCGTACGCGGTAGGTTTTCTCGTAAGGTTCAAAGTGAACGTCTGAAGAACCCCCGCGAATCGCATCTAGCAGCATTTTGTTCACATACTTTACGATGGGTGCATCGTCTACTTCGGCAACAACCACTGCACCGTCGTCTTCGTTTCCATCCGCGCCTTCTGTTTCGATACCTTCAAGGTCTGTATCGGCCAGGTCGCCCATGGAGCTTTCACTAGACGCCAAATACTTTTCGATAGCCGCGCGCAGCTTGGAATCGTCCACCAGAATTGCATCGGTGCTTAAGCCGGTATTGAACTTGATTTCGTCCAGAGCCTGAACGTTGGTGGGGTCGCTCACTGCAATAAACAGCCGGTTGCCACGCTTATACAGGGGCAGGGCGTTGTGCTTGCGCAGCAGTTTTTCGTCCACCAGCTTGTCGGGCATCATCTCCGGCAAAAACGCATCCAGGTCCAGCACTGAAATACCAAACTCCATGGCCGCCGAAAACGCCAACGCCGAGCTGTTTGCCAACTTGTGCTGAGTTAGGTAGGTAATCAGCGGAATACGGTTCTGAGAAGCCTGAAAAAAGGCGTCTTTGGCCGTGGATTCTTCCAGCAAGCCGTCGCTTACGAAACGCCGTGCCAGGCCGGTTAAGGTGATGTTACTTGTGTTTATTGTCATAGATTAGGGCGCTGCAGCCTGACGGTTGGGGTGCGAGTAATTGCGAAGCTTGAGTTTAGATGGGTGGGGGCGATTTGGAAAGCTTGGGGTGTTTCCTCCAGTGCCTGTTTATGATCAGATCTATAAATGATTGATGGCCTGAGCACCGTCAAATTAATACACAAAAATACGCTTGCGGCACGCCAGCCAGCCAAGCAGGATACCGTGGTGCGAAAACACGCCAAAACGGGCCTGGGGACTGTATGAAGAAAATTGCGATTGTGGGGCTGGGGTACGTTGGGCTGCCACTGGCCGCCGCCTTTGGTGCGAGCCGACCGGTGGTAGGCTTCGATATCAACAGCACCCGCGTGGAAGAGCTCAAAAGAGGGTTCGACCGAACACGGGAGGCTACTAAATCTGAACTCGATTCTGCCCCACTGCTGACGTTTACCAACACCGAGAAAGCAATAGCAGACTGTCAAATTTACATAGTGACCGTGCCCACACCGATAGACCAGTACAAAGCGCCTGACTTTACCCCGCTTATCACGGCCTGCGAAAGCGTAGGAAGCGTTTTGAAATCGGGTGACCTGGTCATTTTTGAATCAACGGTATTCCCCGGTACTACAGAAGAAGTATGCGTACCACGGCTTGAACACGTTTCTGGCCTGGTGTTTAACAAACACTTTTTCGCCGGTTACAGCCCCGAACGCATCAACCCCGGCGACAAAAAACATCGCCTAGCCGACATCGTTAAAATAACTGCAGGCTCTACCCCTGCGATCGCAGACGAAGTAGACGAGCTCTATGCAGCCATTGTGAAAGCGGGAACGCACAAAACTAGCTCCATTAAGGTCGCGGAAGCAGCGAAGGTCATCGAAAACACCCAGCGAGACCTGAACATAGCCCTAATGAACGAACTTTCCATGATCTTCGCCCGCTTAAAAATAGACACCCACGAAGTGCTTGCGGCAGCCGGGACAAAATGGAATTTCCTACCCTTTACGCCAGGCCTGGTTGGCGGGCACTGCATAGGCGTAGACCCTTACTACCTCACTCATAAAGCCCAGGCCATTGGCTACCACCCCGAAATCATATTGGCCGGGCGGCGCGTGAACGACAACATGGCACCCTATGCGGCAACTGAACTTATCAAAGCCATGATCAAAAAAGGCCACACCATAGCAAACTCCCGAATTCTCGTGCTGGGCCTCACCTTCAAAGAGAACTGCCCGGACCTGCGGAACACCAAAGTGATCGACGTGATTCGGGAACTTCGGGAATTCGGTTGCCAAGTCGATGTAAGCGACTGCTGGGCCGACAAACAAGAAACTCTGGACGAATACGGCATTACATTGATTGATCATCCGGGGGCAGGCCACTATAACGCGGTGATGCTGGCTGTGCCGCATTCGGAATACAGGGCTCTGACGGGTACTCAGCTGCGGGAATACACGATTGAGTCCGGGCTGATTTTTGATTTGAAAGGTATACTGCCTATTTGGGAGTCTGATTTCAGGCTCTGAGTAAAAGCCTGTGAAAGCTTTGCCACTGTTAACGTTCTGGTATCAAAAGTAAAAAATTATGACTCGCCCCTGCATATTGCTTATCACCCGCAACCTACCACCTTTGGTGGGGGGCATGGAACGTCTTAACTGGCATATGGCCGATGAACTGGCTAAACACGCCGAGCTACAAGTCGTTGGCCCCACCGGAGCGGCAAAATTAGCCCCGCCATCCGTAACGCTGACCGAAGCACCCCTTAAACCGCTGCCATTGTTCTTGCTGGTATCCTTTTTTAAGGGGCTATGGATCGTTTTTCGTAAAAAACCAGATGTCATTCTTGCGGGCAGCGGCCTGACCGCGCCCATTGCCTGGTTACTGAGTAAACTGTGTGGCGCGCGCTCTGCGGCCTATCTCCACGGTTTCGATATCACCGTCGACAATATTCTGTACCGAAAACTTTGGCGACCAACGTTCAAAAAACTGGACCACATCATTGTTAACAGCACCCCTACGCGAGAGCTGGCTGTGGCTGCCGGCGTAAGTCGAAACGAGATCCGGATTGTGCACCCCGGAGTTTCCCTGCCAGATGCACCCCAACCAGCAGAACGGATTTCAGCTTTCAAAGAGCAACACGGGCTATTAGGTAAAAAAATACTGCTCTCCGTGGGTCGTCTTACCACTCGCAAAGGCCTGAGGGAGTTTGTCGAAAAAGCCTTACCCTCAATTGTTCAGGCCGCGCCTGAAACAATTCTGGTAGTGATTGGAGAAGCACCCAAAAATTCATTGGGAGCCGGTATTCAAACTGTCGAAAGTATTAAGGCACAAGCAGGGAAGTCCGGCGTAGCCAACCACATCAAATTTCTGGGCGTTATTACAGACAAAGTTCTTTTAGCCACGGCTTACGAATCCGCTGATGTGCATGTGTTCCCAGTGCGGCACATTCCCGATGACCCTGAGGGCTTTGGAATGGTGGCTATTGAAGCAGCGGCCCATGGTGTTCCGACGGTTGCTTTTGCGACTGGTGGCGTTGTTGATGCTGTTAATAATAGCGTATCGGGATATTTGGTTGAAAAAAACAACTACTCAGAATTAAATCGGCAGATTATCAATAGCTTACAGAGACCATGGGAGGCCGCTTCTTTACAGGCGGTTGCCAAAGGGTTCACATGGGGGAGGTTCGGGGAGAGTTTATTTACAACACTGAAACCACAATAGGAAGCCTCGGTAAATATGGACTATAAGATTACGGCTTCACTATACTTACCTTCTAGTTCAAATTTATTTGGCCAGCTGCGAGATAACTGGCTCAATAGTTTGAACAAGCTCACTCCATTTGACTGGTGTAACATTCGCCACATAAGGTTTTTCAAGTTGAATAGCTATGGCCTCAATCAGGCTCTTAGCATTACTGGGTGCAAAAAGAATCTCAGGACTACCTTGCAGTGTTTGAGAAATTGTACCAGCTTTAGCGGCTACAATAGGCAAATCACAAGTTACCATTTCATATAGTTTTTGCGGAAAGCAGTATCTGCCAAACTCTGAGTCGTGTGCCGTAATGATCCCAGCATCAAGCGATTGGAACAGTTGTCCAACCTGTTTTTCCAGTAATTCACCAAGATATATAACACGAACTCCTTTGGGACAGGAAAGCCACTATCAATACGACAGCTAACACTAAGCACACATCGTCCATTTTTTCTATAAGGGGTGGTCAGTTAGCTCCTCTTGGCACAAGATGTAGTAATGGGAATATCTGCAACCGGAGCAATAATACGCCGTCCACTGGTGGCTGGACATGACTATCCGCGTACTTACCGGGAGTTCGTAGTGCAGTTCCCTGACGATGAATCGTGCGCAACCTATTTAGAGCAACTCCGTTGGCCAGGCGGATTCATTTGCCCTCAATGTGGAGGGACCGAGGAACCATGGCGACAAACCCGATGTCGGTTGGTGTGCCCCCGTTGCCGATACCAAGCGTCGGTAACTGGAGGCACTATCTTCGACAAAACACGAACGCCACTGACAACATGGTTCGAGGCTGTATGGCATGTCACTACCGCGAAGAATGGCCTTTCAGCCAAGACTCTTGAGCGTACGCTGGGTATGAGTTACCGAACTGCATGGACGATGCTGCAGAGGCTCCGGGTGGCGATGGTGCGTAGTGAGCGCGAACCATTATCGGGCCTGATTGAGGTAGATGAAAGCTTTGTAGGAGGCGTAGAACGTGGAGGAAAGCGCGGACGCGGTACACGTAGATCCATTGTGCTAATTGCCATCGAAATAAAGGAACCCAAGGGGTTCGGGCGAATAAGGATGCGCTATGTTCCTGATGCGTCAGGAGACAATTTGGTGGCGTTCGTGTGTGATGTAGCACGTCCTGATGCTGCGGTTCACACGGACGGCTGGCGTGGATACAATGAGTTGCCAAAGCACGGATACTTGCACCAAAAGAGCATCCTGTCATCTACAGGCGACCCTGCACACGTTTCTATGCCAGAAGTGCACCGAGTTGCCAGCCTCCTGAAAAGATGGATTCTCGGCACACATCAGGGCTCGGTCACCGCTGGGCATTTACAGTCTTATTTGGAGGAGTTTACTGTTCGATTCAATCGCCGCACTTCGCGCAGCCGTGGACTTGTCTTCCGTCGACTCCTGGAGCAGGCGGTCATCACAGAGCCGGTGACCGAGGCTAAAATAACTCACGGGTACCTCTGGTGAAAACACAACATATAGTGGGTAGAGGAGCTAACCGACTACCCCGTTAGATTATTTCTCAACCCGAATTTGGGTTGGCTTGCAATTAGTTGCCGCCTTTCGTTAATTGATCAGTGTTTCCTTAGATTGTTTTGCGACAACAACCAGTTGAAAATAAAAAGAAACTAACCTCTAGATAAGCACCGTTGAGTATAAGCGGGAATTTTTTATGAGCAACACATGCAGCGCAAATTTGACCAAGCAGCATACCTCGCAATTGCAGCAACCCTAAAAAAGGACAAATAACATGCAAATGCAGCCCGCAATCTGGTTCCCTACCGTAAGAACCAATACAGGCACGGATATCTTTACCCAGCGTCTAGTCAAAGGCTTGAAAGATCGAGGTATAAGGGCAGAAGTAACCTGGCTCCCCCTGCGTGCTGAATACGCCCCCTGGACTGTTCGCGCGCCCAAACCGCCAGAATGGGCCACTGTGGTTCACGTCAACACGTGGTTACACCCGCGTTTCATTCCAAAAACCCTGCCGGCGATAGCGACAATCCATCATGCCGTTCACCACCCGGATGCCCTTGGTTATAAAGGCTGGCTCCGGGCGGCTTATCACAAACACTGGATCGCTCCCATGGAACGCCGTGTAATGCGCCGAGCCAGAAAGGTAATTGCCGTCAGTCAGTTTGTTGCCGATACAGCAAAAAAAACGCTCGTGGACGTTCCTATGCAGCTGATTTACAACGGGATCGATACCGATATATTTACCCCTGGGACGCGCGTACGCTTACCTGAAGAACCATTTCGGTTGTTGTATGTGGGTAGTTGGAAGGCACTAAAAGGAGTAGATTTGCTGGCCCCAATCATGAGCGAATTAGGTGATACCTATGAGTTGCATTATACAGGAGGACCTACTTCAAAAAAGGATAAGGCAACAATGCCTCCTAATATGCGCGATATTGGCCGCTTGAACGGAGATGCTGAGGTAGCCAAAGCCATGCAGAATGCTGACGCCCTTCTTTTTCCTTCACGTAGTGAGGGGTTTGGCTTAGTAGCCGCTGAAGCTATGGCATGTGGGCTTCCTGTATTTGCTTCGGCAGGCTCGTCTGTTATTGAAGTCATAGACCATAAAAAAAACGGCTATTTATGCAAGAGAGATAGCATCGCCGACTTTACGCGAGCGATACGTCACCTTGCATCAAATGATTCATTGCGCCGTAAAATGAGCAGCTCCGCACGGCTGTCTGCTAAAAACAGGTTCTCAGAAAACATAATGCTGAGTGCCTATACTCTGCAGTGCTATACGCAGGTTTAACGCCTCTCGGCTCTTGCGCCAAGAGCCAATCTGAGGCCTTCAACGGACTCTGCAAAACGAATAACCACCGCAATAGAAAGTATCTGCACCCTCTCCACAGTGCTTAGCTCTTTTCGACATAATAGCCAGACCGCAGACTGCCAAACACTTCTTTTTTTGGCTATATTTTGGCTACCGACATGTGCGAGGCCAAACTCACGCAGCATTCTTCTGCCCGCAGTAATGCGCCTTGCCTGCAAGATGGCACCCCTTAATGTGGTTCGAGGCTCGGTATAAATAACGGCCGTTGGTTCATAGACAAGAGAAAAGCCTCGCTTGAGCGCACGCCACGACCACTCCCTGTCACCGCCAGACAACAGGCGATCTTCAAACCCTCCGACAGATCTGAACAATTCCTTAGTACAAAACAGATTCAATGTGCCAGTAAATTTTTTCTCTTTAATATTAGACTCTTGACCAAAGCTGGTAGCCCGCTGATAAAGCGCCACAACGGACGGACTGGGAGGTTCAACAATCTCAACTTCACCACCAACGAAAGCCCTTCCGCCATGTGACTCAAGTGTTGCGACACCCGACTTGAGCCAATCTTTGGCCGGCCAGCAATCTGCGTCAGTAAATGCAAAAAGATCACCAGAAGCGACCTCTGAACCAGCATTTCTGGCAGCATACGAACCAGGCTTCTCACAACGAATAACTTTAATGTTCAGACCTAGAGAGTTTTCAACTTTAATTGATGGCGTAGAACCATTGTCCACCACAATGATCTCTAGCGATTGAGGTGGATAGGATTGTGAGGACATAGCTTCAATACATTTTAGCAATCCTGCTTGATCATTGAAGACGGGAATAATGACGCTAACCAAAGAGATATTTTTACCGCTCATTTACAACACCTTTTGAGCCTCTTTTCGTGACTTCAACGAAAGCGAGAAATCTTAAAAGAAATTATTGCCATAAAACACCAAAAAAATTCTGCCGAGACGACCGAAACAGCCGTACCGATTGGCCCATACTCAGGAATCAGATAAAGCCCTAAACATAAAAAAAATAGAATCGAGGCTAAATCTAAATAAATCCTTACCTTTATCTTATCCGTTGTAGTAAGTGCGGCACCAATGAGCTGACGAATAGCAAATGCCGGCAGCCAAAACGCCAAAATCAGGATCAAGCTATCTATGGACTCAAATCCCGGCCCCAAAATTTCTCCAAAGTATCCCGACAAAAGCCAGAGTAGCAGAAGGCAAAAAAAACTGTACGCTAGAAAAACTACCGCATAGCGAGAAAAGAAAACAAAGTGCGCAGTCTGGATAGATTTGCCATAGCCAAAAAGGCGGAACGCTTGAGACTGTATAACTGATGTGATCGGCATAGATGCAGCGGCAACTATTCTCATAGCCGCACCATAAGCCCCCGTTTCACCGACCCCAGCCATGGTCATTGTCAAGGGTTTGCTTCCCTCCGCCACTCCCTGATTCGTTAGGCTGTTTACAGAATAGAGAATATCAGACCGAATCTTCCAGACTTCAGCCGGATTTGGCCAAATAATCGGAGGAAGCAACCTGAATGCCAAAACCATAACCATGGACGCCGCGATAAAAGTACTTAAAACCATCAACGCTGCATACGCCTCAACGTCAAGCCCCTCTCCATGAAAAAAAAAAACAGTGAGGGCGATTGCCTTTAATGCTGGCGCGACTATTTGGGTTAAAAGTGACAGTCTGACCATTCCATAAGCCATGAATGCGTATGCAGTGACCATGCATAATGGGAGCAGCAAGATTTCGGAAACAGCTACAAGAAACCAAGCCTCTGATGTCAAGACATCGTCTGTAAAGATAAAACTAATTGACAGATATAAACTGCCCAGAAGCATACCTGAAACGACATATCGGACAAGAGCCAGGCCCCAAGCCGCGGAGAAGGTGGCAGGGTCTCTGGCAGCTTCACGAACATTTGCTATTCCAGATCCAAGCCCAACGAATTGAACAAATAACGAGGCAATACTGACGGCCACTACAACATACCCGTAGCCCTCTGCGCCAAGGGAACGGGCTGATAGCACTAAATATACAGCCAACAATGCGACCTTGGCGCCCTGAGCACACAAAGCAACAAACTGCTGACTTAGGACAAACTTCCCCACAAGAGACTTAAAAGACAATTTCATCTACCGAGGCAAAAATTGCAGAATAATGCTTGTTCTCCAATCTCTCTATTTTTCTTAACATATAGCTCTTTCGGAGAGCGAACAACGATCTGACATCAAGGTATTTCCCGGCGCCGATTCTGGAAGCGAAAACCTCATAAAAATACGAATATCCTACGTCAGAAAGCCACTGAATTGCCTGATTACCCTCTACAATATTTCGCGCTTCAAAAGCGATTAGCGGTTTATCCCTCGAAATACACTCCTTCATTCCTTTAAATACTGAAACCTCCATTCCTTCAACATCAACTTTGATAAATCCGATAGGGAGCAGCCTGTCAAAAAGTAGATCGTCTCCTCTATTTACTTCAACAGCTTCGACCAAACCTTCAGAATCCCCGGAAAAAATTTCTAATTCAACCATCCCTGTATGTTCCCGGGACAGTTCTTTAATAAACGCATTTCCATTCGTTTCTCCTAAACCACAGCGAATAACTTCGACATTTTTTCTCTTATTACGAATTAAATTTGCCTGAAGCACCAGATTCAGGGAAAGGCTTGGCTCAAAGGCGACGACGGAATCAAATAAGTGGGAGAAATATAACGTATGATTTCCAATATTCGCCCCAACGTCTACTGCCAACTTATTAGAAATTGAAAGATGCTCAACCAATACTTTTATGCAAATCAAAAATTCTTTCTCATAATATCCATGACTTTGAATAACAGAACCTATCTTGTCATTAGGTGATATAAAAAGCATATCATTTCTTTGCGATATAGAAAGTTCAGATTTTTTCAAAATTAAATTACAAAACTTTCTGACAAAGAATTTAAAATAAGAAATTGAATAAAATTTCATGGCAACAATAGAACCTTTTCTGAGATAAGTTTGTAATCATCCATCATTTTTTTAATATCATATTTTTTAGCCGCTTTGACTGAAATTTCAACGGCTGATGCTGGCGTTTCAGAAGATACCAGCAATTCGACGGCTTCAGCTATCGAAGCTGCATCGAACCCGCTAGTAACATAACCGGCACCATCAACAGTATCGGGCAACCCGCCACAAGGGGTTGCGACTATAGCCATACCACAAGCCATAGCTTCTACAGCAACTCGGCAGAATGCCTCCTCCGAACCATCAGGTGTCGGCTGCGAACAAACCAGCAGTATATCTGCAGACTGCATTACGCCAGGGATATGCCTGTAATCCAATGACCCACGAAATCTGATATTTCCTGAAAGCCCAGCAAATTTTATTCGCTTCGTGAGCCTCTCTTGTTCTTCACCACTTCCGACAACTACAAGTTCAATATTCCAGTTAGGATGCCTAGCATTCAGCAACTTGACCGTATCAATTGCAATGTCATGCCCTTTACATGTAGTCAACCTACCCACCGACAACAACTTTAAAGGGCTCGGCCAAACTTGAGTCTTCCCAATGTTTGGCGAGAACCGACCGGTATCAACGCCCATCACAACTAGCTCAATCTGACGCCCTAGATTTCTCAAAATTCTACGACTCACAAATTGGCTATGACCTACTAGAGTCGCTGTCTTCAATAGAGACTGGTACATGTTCCAACCAAATTTTTTCGTGTAGGCAGTAACGTCATAACCATGAAAATTCACGATCAATGGTATTGTATTGTTTTCTAACGCTATTGCGGCTAGGACGCCATTTGGGCCAAAATGTGCGTGAACAAGATCAGGACGAATTGTTTGTATGAGTTCTGACAAGCGTTGAGCTTTAACCGCTATCAAACGTGCATTCAAGGAGTTAGGGTTAGGGTGACTTGCAATGCTCTCGACGGCTCTGCGAAGATCCCTGAAAATCCCTCCCCGCACCAATCGAAAAAAGGAAGATAGTTGGAAAACAGCTGGCTGAACTGAACAATCTGAAAAGCAATTATCAAACGATTTCTGATCAATTTTATTAGCAGCAACGGAAACATTCCACTCTAAACTCAACATACCCTTCACGTGATCAACCACAAACGTCTCAGAGTATGTTGGGAACTCGGATGCTATTATCAATACATGTTTCTTCAACCTGACCCCCAAAAATCTTAGAGTAATTACAAAATCAGAAATTTACTCAAACGCTAAAAAGAGACGCCTCGGTGTCTGGAGCGCCGTCGGACTCTAAAAAAATTGCTTCAAAGAGCCTCCGAGGCAGGGCGCATTGGAGCAGAACAGTAAAACCATGTCAGCGAGTCTAGATATCTACTCGGCGGAAAAAAATAGTGCTCTGCGAGCCATTGATTTCAGGTTTCCATACAGGCATTACTTGTATCAGTTCCATACTCATAGATTTATCTATCGAACCCTGAGTATTTTATTCGAAAAATTAAGTGCTAATATTTTATACGTCGCAAAGTTTTGTTAAAATTTTTTTAGAAACTCTTCTTTTAATCCTTGTCTTTATACATCAAAGCCGTAATTTGCTCTGAAACAAGCCCTACGAGAAAGATGGTTAGGGATGTCGTCAGCAAAAGCGCACTCATGTTCGTAAACCTACTCGCAGTAGCAAACGTGTACCCATAATAACCCAGCCCCAAACTGAACAGGGCGAATGCTATCGGCACGAAAAGTTTGAGAGGGGAGTATAGCGTCCCAATTTTGAAAATGATCAGAAGAAATCGAATACCATCCTGTATCGGTTTAATATGACTTTTCCCCTCCCTTTGGCCAGTATGGATAGGCTCATAACACACAGAGTAGCCTGCCCTAAAAAAAGCCATGGTCGATGTCGTGGGATATGAGAAACCGTTAGGCAACAGGCTTAAAAACTGCAGGAATTTAACTCTTCTGACGGCTCGGAAACCAGACGTTAAGTCTTCAATTTTCTGACCTGTCATATAGCTTGCGAACCAATTATAGAACTTGTTGGCCAGCCCTCTGCCAACACTCGCTTGCGACCCGGACTGACGAGCTCCGACTACCATATCAAAGCCTTGATCAAGCTTATTTAGTAAGCGGTGCACATCATCTGGAGAATGCTGTCCATCGGCATCCATAAAGAGAATGATGTCTCCTGTTGCAGCTCTTGCCCCGCTCTTGATAGCCGCACCGTTCCCCTTGGAATAGGGATGTCGAATCACACTTGCCCCCAGCTTTTCGGCAATATCGTCGGTGCCATCAGTAGAACCGTCATCAACAACAATAATCTCTGCTTCCGGATAGAGAGAGGCTAGGCTTTCAACAACTCTACCTATGCTTGATGATTCGTTTTTTGCAGGTATTACAATTGAGAATGCTGTCACAGTCAGAGCCTCTCTTATTGATAGGTTGGGCTATTCAACAGATTTTTATCGATACGCTCAAAAATTTCGATGTACTCTTTCATCTTCGCATCCGATATTCCCGAGGCAGAATCTCTCTCTATAGCTACTTCGAGTGTTTCCCTTGCTTTCTTGTACTGTCCTGCCCCCAGAAACAACCCTGCGATTCGGCGAGCAGAATCCGCATGAGGATAAAGTTGATCAACCTTTAAAAATGCCGCCAGGGCTGCATCGCCATCGCCTTGGGTAAGATACATGTTGCCAGCGATAACCAGGAGGGATGCGGTTCCGCCTTTACGCGTTTCACCGAACGATGCTGTCTTCATCAGAATATCCGCAAATTGCTCACCATACGCACGGCACAAGCCATCATGGAGCACTTTTTGCAATTGTGAGGCAGCAGGCCGCAAACCATCCGTCCATTTATGCTGGCTCACCTTCGTTGCAAGTTCCACATAATCGAAACGCATCGGCTGATCGAACGCACATGCGATCCCGGCAGAGATGAACGGGATGCTAAGGTCTTTTGGGAAGTCTTTATAGATATCATCGAGGTGGTCAAGCGCCGCATTCGGCATTCCTCGCTGAGCAAGGTGCTGAGCAAACGTCCGTTGAGCCCTCGGCGAATTCGGATGCTCTGCAGCCCATATCGGGATAATGCGACTCTTATTGCCCCACTCGCTGGCAAACCCCCAGGTAATTACTCCACTGACCCCAAGAAAACATACGGCGAAAATCGGTACAAAGCGAGCAAGGTCACCCGACAGCCTTTTCACTCCAAGATAAATAAGGGAAATGACAGCGAAAAAAAGTCCGGCGATAGATAAGTAATTCCGGTGTTCGAAGTAAAGCTCTAAAGAGACGGTAGTGGACTCAATGACGTGTCCAACGAGGAACCAAAGCACACCGAATGCAAAGATAGGCCATCGCTTCCTTAACCAAAACGACAGGCAGGTTGCCACCAAGATAGCGGAGATTGCCAAAAAAACTTTGGGCTCGAAGATACTCGAAAAAATAGGGTAGTCATCCTGAAACAAACCAAGGCGATACACTTGAAAGGAGAATATGGAGTGAAGATAGTCCCATATAATTACAGGCTCTGTCAGAAGTCGCTCGGCTAGAGTGAAGTCACGATACTCATAGCTTCCAATCCATCGGGGTAAGTAAAGTATGTATCCGATAACTGCCAGAGATGGCAGGTAAAGAAAGAGCCTGCGCCACCAGATATAGTAGGAGTTTGTTCGAGAACCGGAAAAAAGAGTAAGCTCAATGACTGAAAGATAAAGTGGAAGCAGGGCCCCGCTTTCTTTGCTAAAGATCGCCAGCAAGAAAGAAATTCCAAAGTTCAGGCTTAATAAAACTAGCTGCTTTATATTAGGGTTCGGGTATCGCGTCCTCAGGTAAACGTGAATAAAGAACCCGATAACCATGAACAGGGTCGCCAACTGAGTCATCCGTTGAACAACATAAAGAACCGTCGATACCTGGAATGGGTGCGTCAGCCACAAACCAATTGCAAAAAGTGCAAGCCAGTCTGACTGGGCCTGACTGAAGCAGAATCGCCCAACGATTCTGAACCCGCAAAATAAAAAAATTCCAATCAACAGATGAATATAAACGTTAGTCTTTTTAAAAGAGAGAGGGTCGGAAGGCCACGCATTGTCATTAATCAAAAACGACAACTTGGAAATTGGCCTATCTAGCGGACCCGCGTTACCGTGTGAAAGATACTGATCCAGGGAGTTCAGGTCGGTCACACCAATATCCAGTGTTCCCAGATTATCAAAGTCGTCCAGCATGAAGGGCCCGGTAAGGCCTGGAGAGAGCGCGAGCCAGCCGGCGAGTAACAGCGCGAGCAAAGACAGCGATACTGACAGCGCGTGCTGATCAATTTTTATATTAGGCATTGGATTCCAAACATAATCGTTTTTTTAAAGGCGCATTCCACGTACAGAAAAGCCCTCCTACAAAAGAGGGCTTTTCTGATATCGGCTTTGTTAATTTTAAATTAACATGCCTTACACTACCATTCTATAAGCGACAGTTAGCTGGGCGGTACTTGCCTGGAAGGGTGCCCCCTGTGCAGGTAACGTTTACACCGTTGGCGCTGCCAACAACCTGATAAATGAAAGTTGTTGTATCCGCATCGCCACCGAGGTTTTCCAGAGTATAGGTCAACTGGGCACCGGCGCTAGAGGTAGCAAACGTAATACCAGAAACGTAGTCGCTCTGGTCGGCGTTATCGTTTATGCCCGCTTGGTTTGTGGATGCTGGCATATCGCCGGTGCTGATATAATATTCAGCAACGCTGATGCGCGCAGCACTGGCAATTACCAAAACTTCACTGACCTTGGCGCGGATGGTGTAATCCTGATACGCCGGAATTGCGATGGCTGCCAGAATACCAATAATCGCAACAACGATCATCAGCTCGATCAGTGTAAAACCCTGTTGAACTTTTTTCATATGGTGTTCTCCAAACTTTGTTAGTGTCACTCCGGTGGGGGAGTAGCCTTATCATGAATAAGCATATGTTGTGCCACATTCACGACTGCCTCGTATTGCTTATAAAAATCAGTTGACTAGCCGGTATGACACATTGATACACGGTTTTTGTAACGCGTTAAAGTGCCGGAATTTGGCACCCAGTGACAAATTTTGTCACTCCTTTCTGACACCTATAGCGTCCTTCGCTGCCTCTTGGCGTATTCGGTTCTCTCTGTGTTCGTGCGGTCTGACTTTTTAACAAACCTTGATCATGGACAGGGACAACGAATATCCCTATTGATCAGACGCTTATGAGGGTTGAGGGTTGAGGGAGTTGATCATGGACAGGCACAGAGAATATCCTTATTAATCAAATTTTTACCCAATAACTAGGGACAGGTACACAAGACCTACACAAGATTCCTCTCAATAATCAAAGCGACCCTGCGTTATGCCAGGGTCTTAGCCTTGTCGTGCGATTTACGCATCCTTTCCAAAGCTGCCTCAGATAGAAACGCAGAGCGTGACCGCGCCTCGTTCGGGTGCTCCTTCACATATCTGTCAATCTGACGCAAAACCAAACGGGGCACGGTGATATTGATCTTCTCCGCCTTGCCCAGGAATGGTGTTACATCGATCTCGATAAAGCCCCACACCGCACCCTTAAAGTCTGCGTTTGTACGGTGCTCGGCAATAGAGTTGGCAGTAGGAATGTCTTCTCCAAATTCTGCTAATAGCTCAAGGTGACCAAGAATTGCCTCACGTGCGTTGTCTAACGCCTTGTCTTCGTTGCTGCCTGCAGAGAAGCAGCCAGGAATATCGGGCACAGTAACGCCGTAGTTCTTTCCATCATCTGTATGAAGTGCTACTGGGAAACGCATAGCGATTACCTCAAGTGTGATCAGTGGCCCTTTGGGGCCGTTATTTCCAACCGGCCTGCTTCCAGATATTGTTCAACGTACCCTTTGGCAGTTCTGACTTAGGGTGTGGCAGCGTAACCAGCCCCGGCTTTGTGGAATGCTTAAAGTGATGATGGCTCCCATTCACTCGCACCAACTCCCAGCCATCTTTTTCCAGTTTCTTTTTAACCTCATCGCTCGTCACGTTAGTTCCTTCTAATTTATGGTGGTTATTATACCCACTCATTTAGATTAAGCAACTGATTGGTCGTGGACAGGCACAGTTTTACCCGTTGATCATGGCTAGGCTCAAGCTGCTCTTCGCCTATGACAGCGGTAATCGTTGTAGGTTGTTTCAAACTGCGTAGCTCGCTCGCACCAACGGTCTGGGTCGAGGTTAAGGCGCTTTAAAATCGGCAGCATGTTCTCTTCAATAGCGCCGCGCTTGTCTTCACGTGCGATGCGCCCGGTGCAATCAACCAGCGTAAGGTAATCCTCGAACCCGAATAGAATGCCGCGTTGGAAGCCTTTACGGATAACGCCCTCGAAACCCAGAAGGGGTTTTAACGGGACTGTAAAGTTGTTCAAAGCGTGCTGGGCTGTCTGACTTTGTATCGCCTCTGCCAGGTCGAACTGCGGCGCTATGCGCTCTTTTATGCTGGTGTGTTCGGAAGTTTCCGGCGTTGGCGCAATTGCGACTCGAACCGGATTCAGGTCAACGTAGGCCATGCAGGAAAGCACGGCTTCTTCGGTATCCAAAGCCTGTGACTTGAACCGACTTTCCCAGAAATGCCCTGTACAGTTGTCCTCTTTATTGGCTTGCCGCGCTACAGGCTCATTCAAACACTTCATGAACCAGCTTAGTTTTCACCAGAGACAGGCACCGCGACCAGTTCCGCGACCATGCAACAATCGCCGACGTGTTGTTGGCTGGTCGGCTCCAAAAGGTGTATGTTGTATTGCATATGCAATGCAAGGTGTTTGTTATGAAATCAGCCACAATTCCACCACTGCGTGTTACACCTGAATTACGGCAAGCCGCTGAAAGTGTGCTTCAAGAGGGCGAGAGCCTTAGCAATTTTGTTGAAAAATCGCTGGTAAAGCAGATCGAATTTCGCAAGAGCCAAGCGGCATTCATTGCAAGGGGTTTAGCCGCGCGTGAAAACGCTAAAGATTCGGGTAAGTACGTGAGTAAGGAAGGCTCCCTGGAGGCCTTGGACGCTATTCTGGATAAATATCGCGGCACTAAATGAGCTATCAACTGCGTGTATCGGAAGCTGCGCAGGAAGACCTGGAGCGGTTATTTGAGTTTTTGGCGGAGAATGACCTGAGCGCTGCGGTACGTGCTCGCGCAGCGATAGAAAAGGCTTATGAATTTGCCGAGTTAATGCCGTTCGCATGTCGTAAAGCCGACGACTCAAATCCATTTCTTCGTGAGCTTGTTATTGCCTTTGGGGCGGCAGGATACGTTGCGCTGTTTGAGGTTGAGGACGCAAATTACGTCACCATCTTGGCTATTCGCCATCAGCGCGAAGATGACTTTTATTGATTCTCGCTTTTTCAGCTTTGGTGCAGTAGATCCCCAAGACAGGCACTCTCAATAATGCGGACAGAGAAAATGTTCTTGCGGCAATTTTGGTTCTGAAAGGAAAGGGGCCCCTGTTATCACGGCCATACGTAGACAGCGTATACGGGTCTGCTCACAGCAACATGAAAGAATTGCGGATATAAAGTAAAGGTAATCCTATTCGAGCATTCTTTGCGTTCGATCCAACTCGAACAGGCATCGTCCTCTGCGCCGGTGAAAAAACCGGCAAAGAGAAACGGTTTTATGAGGAAATGATTCCCGTAGCCGACCGTGAGTTTTCGGCGCACCTAGAAGAGCTTCAGCGAGGTAAATGACATGGCTAATTCCCTGGACAAACTTTTGGCGAGTGAGAAGCCGGAAGTCATAAAACGAGCGCAGGTTAAATCGGAGAATATTCTGTTAGAAATTCGTTTGAACGAAGTGCGCGCCTTATTGCAGAAAACACAAAAAGAGATGGCAAAGGCTATGGGCGTGACGCAGCCTACGATTGCAAGCATGGAGAAAATTGGAAAAGACTTGAAGCTGTCTTCCATTAAACGGTATGTGGAAAGCGTCGGCGCGAAGGTTCGTCTGGATATTGAGCTTCCGGACGGAACCCACCATGCTATTCCGCTGTGAACTCTGGCTATCTTGTAGTGGCGTAGTGAATTGGGTCTGATCGAGGACAGGCATAACAAATATCTTGTTGATCATGGACAGGCACTATAGCGCGGGTTCAAGAGGAGATGTTTACAAATGAGCGCACAAATTATCGAACGCGAAGGAAAGCCGGAGTATGCCGTATTGCCTTACCATGAGTACGTGCAGTTGATGGAGCTGGCTGAAAGTGTGCGGGATGCGAGAGACGCAAGAGAAGCTATGCGTGAGCTCGACAGCGGCGAGGACGAAGCCATCCCCGCCAACATCGTTGGCCGTTTGATCGCCGGAGACGACCACCCGCTGAAAATCTGGCGGGAGTATCGCAAGCTTACCCAAGCAGCTTTGGGTAATGAAGCCGGGGTGGGCAAGTCCTATATCAGCCAGATTGAAACCGGCAGCAAAACTGGCTCAGCCAAAGTGCTGAAGGCGCTGGCGGAAGCTCTGCAGGTGGATATGGATGATCTGTTGGTAGAGTGATCAGTCGTGGACAGGCACAGGAAGTTGGTATTTAGATTCGTCGGTGAGCCCGACTGTACACCGCACCACGCTCTCGCTTGCCCACGGCGACCACCGTTACAACGATGCGCTCGTCTTCGACCTCATAAACCAATCGGTAACCTGCGCTGCGAAAGTGACTAGGGACAGGCACAACGAAAGGCCCGATTGATCAGATGCTTACAAAGAAGGCCCGCGGATTCGTCCCCGGGCCTTTTTGCTGTCCTGCGCATAAGGAGGCGTTGAAAATCCGACCATGGACAGGCACACATCCCGGCCGTGTCATCGTCACCAGTAACCTCCCATTCTCACAGTGGGCCAGTGCCTTCTATGGCGACACGACATTAACCGCTGCGCTATTGGATCGGCTGTTACATCACGCGCACATCGTCCAAATCCGGTCAGACCATGGACAGGCACTGTTAATTGTGAGATCACAGACGTTCAGCGATTCCATGCAGTAAACGACCCAGAGCAGGTAGCTCCTGCGCCCCAACTGCAGGGGGCGCTAACATCTTTCGGGGGGGATGCCTTGCAGCATTGTTGGAGACGGACGTGTTTGTGTCCGGAAACTCAATTAACCCCGTTAGCGGCATCGACCAGAGCATTGCCGGTCGCGCTTGAGCGGGAATTAGTTTTATAGGCCTTCACCACCTTGCCGGACGTGTTAAAACGAACGACTGTGGTTTCATTAATATTTCCACTAAAGTGAGTTATTTCTGAGAAAGGGTAAGACCAAATCTCGCCACCGTTTGAGTTGTCGATTTCAGGCGGATTGCCAATAAGCTGTTCAACCTCTGCAGATCTCATACCCACTTCAATTTGCGCCAGCTGAGCTTCAGTCACCTGCACGCCATTGCGGTATGGCTGAAACAGGCCACCCACAGCTGAGCCAATCCCGGAAGCAACACCTTTCACCGCGCTGCCTACATTTTGGGCCGCACTGCTTAGACCTGAATCCTGGCCACCGTTTGAAGCGCAACCGGTTAGCACTACGCCGAGCGCTGCGATTACCAATCCTTGTTTAGCTTTTAAAATCAACTTCATGAACAGCCTTTCTTTTGTGTTAGTGGACGATCGATACTGTCGAGGCCAGTATAAAAGAAAATATACGATAGATCATACGATGATGAGATTTGTAAAGAATTAATCTTACAGGAATCTGATCATGGACAGGCACAACGAATACGGATTCGTCCCCTGAAATCTGATCATGGACAGGCATAAATTACCCTATCTTTCCTACTCATCAGGGACCTATTATTTAGATTTTTCGTCTACGTCTTTGGTAACCGTCCACACAGACGGAACTACTCCTGAAACAAATCCGCGTGCGTTCCGGTTCGGGCTAACTGCAATTCCTTGTCGGTCACTCGGTACAAAAGCAACCAGTCCGGCTCAATATGCGCGTCTCGATAGCCCTTCCAGTTCCCCCGTAAAGGATGATCTTGATAAGCTTCGGGTAACGGTGCCTGGCGAATCAGCAAACTGAGCGACATCTTTAGTTTGTCCAAGTCTTTGCCCCGCTTGCGGGCTTTCTTCACGTCTTTTTTGAACTGGGTCGATTGCACTGGCGTTAGCACTACAACCCCAGATCGTCAAACAGCGCCTGTTCGTGACTGAAACGCTTGCCCTTGCCAGCTTCCAGCTCTTCCATGGCCTTGACCGTTTTGGCATTGGGCACTTGCACCGCAAACGGCAATCGCTGTTCGTCAGCAATCTTGAGCATGAGCAAGCGTATGGCGTCTGAAACGGACAGGCCCATGGCGTCCAGCGCGGCGGTGGCGCGGGCTTTGGTGTCACTGTCGATGCGGGCACGAACTACAGAATCGGTATTCATAAGGGCCTCAATTTAGTTGTAGCGTCAGTGTAGCTACAAACTATCCAGACTTTCCCCGCTCAGCGCAAGTGAAATTTCCCATGGGCATGGGCAATCTGATCAAAAAAAATCTGATTATGGACAGGCACAGCTTAGCCTGACCTGATTGCATAAATATCCGACCATGGACAGGCACACATCCCGGGGACAGATTTGAAATCTGTCCCCTAACGGACCATGGACAGGCACTGGCAGGGATTATCCCAGCTTTGTCTATGAGCTGATGCGCTGCCGTGTACACGTGCGTTGTCAGCTTGGCGACTTGCATGGCCTGTCGCTTGTCGAGCTTTTTGCGCCCGAGCCCGCTTGAGATCAGTCGTCCACCTTTTCCGCAGTTTTGCGCTCCAGCACAAGCGGCAACAGCTGCAAGATAATTAATGCCAGCAACGTAGTCATAATGGCCACCACTTCCTGGCCCAGACCTATCGCGACACCCATGGCGGCGGTCAGCCACAAACCAGCCGCGGTCGTCAGACCCCGGATATTGGACAGCGACTCGCTCTTGATGATGGTGCCCGCACCAAGAAAGCCGATGCCGGCCACCACACCTTGGATAACGCGACTGATTGAGTCATTGAAAGTGCCGGTGGGATCTGCGCCAATGACAAACAACGCGGCGCCTAGGGACACCAGCATATGGGTGCGCAAGCCCGCGGCCTTGCCCTGACTTTCACGCTCATAGCCGAGCACTCCGCCGAGCAAGACAGCCAGCACCAATCTCACCCCGACGCGTGTGTTCTGCTCGATATCGTTGATATCTGAAAACTCCGCGGTGACGGTTGCGACAATCACTTCCCATACGGACATCCTGTTACTCCTTATGTTGCACTGCGCTGCAGGGCGGGCGCTGAGCTCGCGCCCGTTACATGTTAAAGAATTTAACGACCCTGATAAAAAAACCGAGCCAGAACAAAACCGAGCAACTCATGTCTCTGGGCGGCGGAATGATGATGCTGCTGCTGCGTAAGGGCATTACCCGCCCCTGATTAATCGGCGCAGTTTACTCATCGGAGTGGCATAATCTGGCCATGGACTAGCATAACAAACATCCCCGAACTCAATACGCCGGGATTTCTTCACGATGAAGTTAATCCAGCTTCCAAAAGACTGTGCTTTTGAATCTAGATATCAAAGGTTTGCCAGGAGGCATGTTTATGTTTTTAAAACATTTTCTTGTGTGTCGACGATATCGGCTGGCGCTGTTTTTGTTGGTTGTCCAAATTTTTTTCCAAGTTCACGCCGATGTTCTTCGCGAAGGTGAGAGCCTGATGCTGCAGGGCGGCCCTTATGTGCTGCATTGGAATGAAAATGATAAGGACTCAAAAAGAAACTCGTGGCCGGCGCTGCTGGGTGCTGAGTGGGAGAACGCTGAGCGCTGGGAGCTGGGAACTGCCGTTTTCAGAAATTCGTTTTACCAGTCCAGCGTTTATGTCTATGCCGGTCGGCGCTGGTTTCTGCCCCGGGTTGCCGATGGGCTCTACGTCAAACTGACCGGCGGCCCGCTTTACGGTTATCGCGGCGAGTACGAAAAGAAGGTGCCATTCAACTATAACGGCCTCGGTTTAGCGGTGTTGCCGGCATTAGGCTACCAGTACGGAAAGGCAAACGTGCAAACCGTTTTTCTAGGCACGGCGGCGGTTATTTTTACGTTTGGCTATGAGTTTGACTGAGGAGCCCCGTGAATGTCTCCCTACGGTAACTCCTCATTTTCCAACACGAGATGAAACCCACCAACGCCTCACTCTACTCGATATTTGTGGTACAGGTTGTAACCTTTCTCTCTGTACCAGGCCTGCCGCATCTGATCATGAAACTGATCATGGACAGGCACAACGAATATCTCGATTGATCAGATGCTTACCAAGAAGGCCCGCGGATTCGTCCCCGGGCCTTCTTGCTGGTCTGCATATAAGGGTGCGTTATGGTCAGCCGGTGCAACGGCTATAGCGCGACAATTAACTTGGCCGGTCCGTATTGCCTCAGTAAAGAATCAAACTCATAGCCGGATTGTCTAAAGCCTTGTCTTCATTGGTGCCTGCAGAGAAGCAGCCAGGAATATCGGGCACCGTAACGCCGTAGTTCTTTCCGTCATCTGTATGAAGTGCTACTGGGTACTGGGAAACGCATAGCGATTACCTCAAGTTTAATCAGTGGTCCTTCGGGACCGTTATTTCCAACCGGCCTGCTTCCAAATATTGTTCAATGTACCCTTTGGCAGTTCCGACTTAGGGTGTGGCAACGTAACTAGCCCCAGCTTTGTGGGATGCTTAAAGTGATGATGGCTCCCATTTACTCGCATCAACTCCCAGCCATCTTTCCCAGTTTCTTTTAACCTCTGGTTGGACATTACCGCATAAGCCACAGACCATGAACAGGCACACATCCCGTCATAAGCTAGCTTCATTGAAAATGATTTGTTCAAATGACCATGGACAGGCACAAATCCCGCAAATCCCGGGGACAGATTTGAAATCTGTCCCCTAACGGCCCAGGCCCCAAACCGGCGCGTTAGGAGGTTTTATCGACTTCAGTACGCTGTATTCTTTTGCCGCTGACGCGATACTTATTACGCATGTATTGTTCGTAGCGTTTGTCGTTTTCGGGCTGATACTGGTTTATGCAGGCTTTTTTCTGAAGTGGCAGTGGGTGAGAAACGTGTGGTTCCGTAGCGTGCACCTGGTTGCAATCGGCGTTGTGGTTTTGCAATCTTGGTTTGGTTTTGTTTGCCCGCTTACAACCTGGGAAATGGGTCTGCGGGCGAGGGCAGGTCAAAATGTTTACGATGGTTCTTTCATGGCACATTGGCTGCACCAGATTTTATATTTCCAAGCGCCGCCGTGGGTCTTTATTGCCTGCTACACCGCTTTTGGTGGGCTGGTGTTGCTCAGTTGGTTTCTGGTTCGACCAAACCTTGCCTCTCGAAATTGATTTTCGTAGATGGAATCATAATGTAGTGGTTCACTGAGCACCTTAAAACGCCTATTTCTCGTCTGTGTCGTCGTCTTCAACCTCGTCCGGATGCTCCTGCTTATAACGCTCCCAGTCTTCCCAGTCATGAGGCGTTCCAGCATGGGTTTTTTCAGGTGCCTGGTATGCTCTTTCGCAAAAGAAGCTATGCGTGAGCTCGACAGCGGCGAGGACGAAGCCATTCCCGCCAACATCGTTGGCCGTTTGATCGCCGGAGACGACCACCCGCTGAAAATCTGGCGGGAGTATCGCAAGCTTACCCAAGAAGCTTTGGGTAATGAAGCCGGGGTGGGCAAGTCCTATATCAGCCAGATTGAAGCCGGCAGCAAAACTGGCTCAGCCAAAGTGCTGAAGGCGCTGGCGGAAGCTCTGCAGGTGGATATGGATGATCTGTTGGTAGAGTGATCAGTCGTGGACAGGGATAGGAAGTTGGTATTTAGATTCGTCGGTGAGCCCGACTGTACACCGCACCACGCTCTCGCTTGCCCACGGCGACCACCGTTACAACGATACGTTCGTCTTCGACCTCATAAACCAATCGGTAACCTGCGCTGCGAAGTTTGATTTTGTAGCAGTTCTTGAGATCGGATAGGGCGTCTGGCGGCACGTGAGGATCGTCGAGCCGCTGTTTGAGCTTTTTCTTAAACTGAGCCTGCAGCGCCGGTGCGAGCTTCTTCCATTCTTTAAGGGCAGAGGGTTTGAATTCTAGAGCGTACTTAGAGCTCATTCAGGGACACCGGGATGCTGCGTTCTGATCGGCGCGACTCCACCAGGCGAGCCAATTCTTGATCGTCCAGGCGATCCAGCATAGCCTCGTAAACATCCGCTGGCACGCAGTAGAATGCTGGTTTATTTCGGTTCAAAACAACGATGGGAAACCCCTCGCCGGCACTAACAGCTGCCATTGGGTTTTTCTTTAACTCCGAGATACTAGCCGCAATTTCGGTATAAATGGGTTGAGTCATGGACGAACCTCCTGAGACCTATTAACAGGTCATATATTATCAAAGATACTCAAACCTTGCATCTCGCAACTTTTGTGTTCGGCGACTACTGGATTGATCACCATCTGATCATGGACAGGCACAACGAATACGGATTCGTCCCCTGAAATCTGATCATGGACCGGCACAAATTAATCTATCAAAAGCCCGCTTCTTTTTGGTGCCGGAAGGCCAGAACATATACTGCATCGTCGGCCGGTTCATGGTGGTACAGGGCCACATACCCGGAGTTCCCGAAGGCAATAACTAATTCGCGCAATTCAGGCATTTCAGCGAACGGCCGGCCAATACCCGTGGCTGTTTCCAAAAACAGGAAGTGCCGTTCGATGGTTTGTCCTGCCCGCCTACTGGCTTCCGGGGCTTTGGCGGCTAAGAATTTGCGGCATCGTTCCAGACCTTTCGCAGCGCCTTCGGTGATGATTACTCGTGGCACTCTGGCGCCGCCTTCTCATCATCGTTGCCCCAAGTATTCAACCAGGCGCGAGCTTCTTGGCCGGTCAGGTGTCTGCCGGTTTCCTTGTAGGCTGACCAAGACGCTAAGGCCTCCTGCTTGAAACTCTCGCGTGCTTCCTCGCGCTCAACGTACTGCTGTATGGCTTCCAGCATGATCCAGTGCGGAGAGCGGCGGCGTTGGTTGGCGATGTGATGAACGCGGCTTTTTAGTGTGTTGTCGATTTTGAGAGATGTTGCCATGAGTAAGCCTCGTATCACTTGGTAGTACTTAGTGATAATTTAACGCCTTTTTGCGCCAAGAGTCCATTTCTGAACGCTATAATTCGATCGTGGATATCTTGGACAGGCACGATCAATTCAGAACAATAGGTAATGGAAAGGAAAATGAGATTCCGAGGTGTCAATCCGACGGCGATACGCGAGCCAAAACCTTGGGGTTCTCTGACAGCGGCAGCGAAATGATGACCCCTTCGTTTGACGACGGGTATACGTCCGCCAGTGCGGTAATATTCACCTGGTGCGACACCATAATCACCGGTTTGCCCGGCGGCATCTCGTTCACTTGTTTAACGGTCTGCTGGGTTTGCAGCCTTCCATCACCACGCCCCAGAAAGAACGAATTTAACGACGGCCACTCGGTTACGGAGCCCGTGTCCATCCCGTTCGCTGTGTCCAGGCACCGGCACCATTGGCTGCTGAACACCCGGGCTTCATTAATACCCCGCGCCGCCAGAAAAGGCTTCCACGCCCGCGCTTGCCTGCGGCCCTCTGCGTTCAGATTACGTTGGGTACTGCAGTCCTCCAGTTGAAAAGATTCCGGATCGCCAAAGCCCGGCGCCAAAGCATGACGCAGTACCAGCAGCGCCTTGCCTTCTTTCAGTGCCTGCCAGGCAGCATTTTCATCGGGAGTAGCGCCAGCCGCCGCCGGCCCGGACGTCAGCGCCAACATAGCTGTCACAAGCAGGCAGCGAATAAGTTGAGTCATGAAGTAATGGTTCGCTGAGGACTTTAAAACGCCTATTTCTCGCTTGTGTCGTCGTCTTCCACCTCATCCGGATGTTCCAGCTTATAACGCTCCCAGTCTTCCCAGTCATGAGGCGTTCCGGCATGGGGTTTTTTCAGGTGCCGGGCATGCTCCTTCGCGTTATGTTGCAGGCTGTGGTCCTGTTTTTCTTCCTCGTCGTAGCCGTGCTTCTTCAGAAAGTCCGTTGCGCTGATTGGCATCTCGAAATACCTCCGGGGTTACCCATGCTCTTAAGCATATTACGCTGGTTTTCCAGCGGCGGATTTGCGGGTGGTGGTGGTGTGTTTGAGTATAGCAGAGCGTGAGTATGGACAGGCACAGCTTGGTTTGGGCGTGCATAACCCGATTTCACCGCAGGTCTTTTTTAATACTGGTCCAAAGCTGGCGATAAGCGCCGGCCGCTGCGCTTCTGGCATCCAGTTTTTCCAGAGGCTGGCCTTCTTCGCCCATACGCTCAACCACGCTTGCGTAGGGTATTGCCACGTTAAGGCAGTTGCCTGTCAGCTCCGAACCACGTTCAACCAATTCCCGGTGCAGCTTCTTGCGGCGATCGACCATAGAGAAAAACGGGCGCAGCTTTTTAACACCCAGTTTTTTGCTCTTGGCAAAATCGTGCAGCTGGTTCCAGCTGTTCATAGACAGCCAGGTAGGCACCAGTGGCACGTAAACCTGGTCTGCCACTTCCAGTACCTGTTCGGTTAATCGTGACAGCGTAGGCGGGCAGTCCAGAATCACCAGGCTGGTTTCTTCGGAGAGTGGGGCAAGCAGTTTTTTGAGTTGGTTGCCATCGGTTTCCTGATCAAGCTTGATGTCGAAGTTGCGGAAACTCGAGTGTGCCGGGATAAAATCCAGGCGGGGGTAAACATCACTATGGATAAATTTGGCGATGGGCGATTTGCCCTCAAGCAGCTTGGAGAGTTTGTTGCCTTTGAGCGGCTCGGCGCCGGAAAGATAGAAGCTGGAGGCGCCCTGAGGGTCGAGATCCCACAATAGAGTCTGGCAGTTGTCCTTGCTTGCAAGGTATGCAACGTTCACTGCCGCCGCCGTTTTGCCAACTCCGCCCTTGGGACTATAGAACGCAATAATCCTCATTGCCGCCCTGTTCCTGTATTGAATCCAGTGAATTGAGACCTACAGGGTAACAGGCGTTTGGTTCTGCTTGATGACACTTTTATGACACAGCCTGATCACGTACAGACACAGATCAGCCCTGCGCGGAAAAGCGGATCTTGGGCGAGCATAAATACGTCATAGACCGGTGAACCACAAAATTAAAACAGTCGTATGAATTGACGCTGAACAATAAGACCAAAGAACCCGATTGAGGAGAGTGCTCATGAAATACCAGGCCCGGCAAATGATCTTCGTTTTTGTTGTTTGATGTACTGGGCGTAGACCGGCTTCATGAGCTGGAAAAATACGCCGATGCCACACCGGATCTGATTTCTGCGGTTATTGATGAAGCCGGCAAACTGGCGGCCGAAGTGATTCAGCCGACCAACCAGGCCGGTGATTGCGAAGGCTGCCATTACTACCCCGAAACCCACGCCGTAACCACGCCTGAAGTGTTCAAGCCGGCCTACAAAAAGTTTGTAGAAGGTGGCTGGAACGCACAGGATGCGCCGGTGGAGTTTGGCGGGCAGGGGCTGACCCACGGTGCTATTAGTGCACTGCATGCCCACGGTTCCGGTGAGTTCAAACAAACCTATCTGGAAAAACTGGTATCCGGCGAGTGGACGGGCACCATGTGACTTACGGAATCCCAGTGTGGCACCGACTTGGGCCTGATTCGCTCCCGCGCTACGCCCAACGCAGATGGCAGCTACGCGATTGAGGGCACTAAAATCTGGATTACCGGCGGTGAACACGATCTAACCGACAACATTGTGCATCTGGTGTTGGCAAAACTGCCCGGCGCGCCTGACACCACAAAAGGCATTTCTCTATTTATAGTTCCCAAGGTTCTGCCGGAGTCTGGCGAGCGCAATCCGGTGTTCTGTGGCGGCCTGGAACACAAAATGGGCATTAAAGGCCCCGCGACCTGTGTTATCAATTTTGAGAATGCCAAAGGCTGGATGGTGGGCGAACCCAATGATGGCATGCGCGCCATGTTTACCAGGATGAATGAAGCGCGCTTTAAACTGAGCCTGAAAGGCGGGCAGCTTGTGCGCACCCTGTTTGGCGTATTCGAGAGCTACCTAAAGGACAACCCGGAAGCACCCCATCGCGATGAGCTGAAAGGCGCTGTAAGTACGCTGGAAAAGGCCACTCTATGGCTGGCGACCAAGGCTCCAAAAGATCCGGAGCAAGCAGGTGCTGCTGAACCTTTCGACCGTGCTTATTGGCTTTTATGGCGCCCGGTTGTTCGCACTTAATCGTCAGCAAAGCATTTCGATCACTTTGGAGGCTGGCCTCCAGAACAGTGGCCTGTCGATGTTGTTGGCGCTGGGTATGCTGAACAATTACGCGATGTCGCTGGTACCCGCGATTTACACTGGGGTGATGTTTATCACCGCTGGCGTAGTAGGTGGTGGTGGAGAGCGCTGATCCGGCCGGATTCAGCGCTCTCCCTGCTGCGCACGAAAGACTACTGGGCGAAGATGTCCCTATAGAACGCCATTGTGCCTTCCCAGGCACGATTTGCGGCTTCTTCATTATAGGCCATGGGCAACCCAAACTTTTCACCGGTATCGTCAGCCGCTTTGGAGGTGAAGGAGTGCTTGACGCCGGGGAACACAGTCAGGCTAAGATCTGCACCGGCTTTGGTCATTTCACTGACAAAGCCGGTGACCTGCTCCACTGGAACGAACGGATCAGCGCCACCGGTGTAGGCCAAAATCCGAGCCGTAACTGCGCCCTGTTCGGGCTGAATGTCGCTACCCAGTGATCCGTGCAGGCTGACGACGCCGTCAAGATCGAGGCCGAGCCGTGCCATGTTGAGCACGACAGCACCACCAAAACAATAACCCTGGGCCGCAATCCGGGATTCGTCGACCGTTTCATGGTCCTGCAGAATGCTCATGGCCTCGCGGAAGCGGGCTTCGAGTGCCTGTTTGTCGCCCATGGTGGCCTGCATGAACTTCTTGGCGTCGTCAGGATGTTCGGCCAGCTTACCGGTGCCGTACATGTCCAGTGCAAACGCAGTATAGCCCTCTTCAGCCAGCCTTTCGGCCTGGCTGCGGACAAATTCGTTGTGGCCCCACCACTCGTGAACTACCAGTATTCCCGGGCGCTCGCCCTCAATATCGTCGTCATACACCATGTAGCCGGTGAAGGAATCACCATCGACGGTATACTCCACCGTTTCAGACACTATCTCGGCAAAGGCTGCAGTAGTGAAAACGAGAGAGGTCGCCGCGGTAAGCGCGAGCCGTTGTATCATGTTCATTGTCCGGATCCTTTTGCTTTGGTTATTGTAAGGCCTGATTGTTCACTGTTCATAAGTGGCCGCTCCGTGCCATATTATCGGGACTGCCTGTTGCCCGGTCTGGCGCTACGAGTTTAGATACAGGCACTTAATACAATAACACGATTAATTGGAGGCTCCATGAAGCTGCTTGGCTCGACCACATCCCCTTATGTCCGACGCACCCGGCTGCTGCTGGCGGACCGTCCTTATGATTTTGTGAACCTGGATATCTACGGCGAGGGGCGAGACGAGTTGCGTAAAAATAACCCGGCGCTCAAAATTCCGATGCTGGATGATGACGGCCAGAAAATATACGATTCCCGGGTTATCGCTCGCTATCTTGGGGCTAAGCTGGGCATCGCCGCCCCGAGCTGGGATCAGGAAAACCAGCTAACGTTGATTGATGCGGCCAACGATTCCTGTGTCACGATGCTGTTGTCGAAACGATCCGGCCTCGACATTGAGCAGGATGCGATGTTTTACAACATTCAGCGCGAACGCATCATGACGACCTTGCGTGCGTTGTCAGCCATGGTGGATGCGGGCGAATTCACAGACTGGCATTATCCGTCAATCTGTCTGTTCAGCCTGATCGACTGGTTGGATTTCCGGGCCCTTGTCGATTTTGAGGGCATCGAGAGTTTGTTGTCATTCCGGGACCATAATTTGCAACAACCTATGGTCGCGGAAACGGACCCCCGCAAAACCTGACTTCTTTGCGCCCAGAGCGGCGCGCCGCTCTGGGCATCAGTCCGCTTTAACTGAGGCGAGAATATCCAATGCGTGGCGCCGCTTTACAGGGTCATAAAGATCCACAGTAAACATCAATTCATCCACCTTCACTGTGGTGAGAAGTTTTTCCAGCTGGCTTTTGACGGTCGCGCAGTCGCCCTTTACTTGCAGATCAAGGAAGCCCCGAACACCGGCTTCTTCCTCACGACTCCAGAGCCCATCCATGGTTTCTACCGGAGGTTTTAGCCACAGTGGCTGGCCCTGAAACAGTGCCAGGATGCTTTGGTAGCTGGTGGTGGCCAATAATGCGGTTTCTTCATTGCTGTCAGCCGCGACGGCTGGCACGCACAGCATGGCATAAGGCTGTGACAGGCTCTGTGAAGGTTACGAAGGTTCCAGCAATACGAACATCGGCCTGCAAGTGCTTGGCGGTTCGGGCTTCACCACCGACTGGCCGCTGGAGCAGCTGGTTCGCGATAGCCGCATTGCGCGAATCTATGAAGGCACAAACGGCATACAGGCGCTGGATTTGGTGGGCCGTAAACTGAATCTGAAAGGCGCTTTAAGTATGCTGGGAAAAGCCACCCTATGGCTGGCAACCAACGCTCCAAAAGGTCCGGAGCAGGCCGGCGCCGCGGCCACGCCATACCTGCGTCTGAAGGCCCTAACGGTTATCGGTTACATGTGGTCACGCATGGTCAACGTTGCCGGCCAGCAGATTGAAGCCGGTGAGGGCAGCAAGCCTCTGCTGGAAAGCAAGCGGGTGTCTGCCCGCTTTTACTTTGAAAAGCTGCTGCCGGAAATTCACTGGTTGCTAAGCGACATCGAAAGCGGCAAGGACAGCCTGATGGATATGGGAGACGATCACTGGGCGGCGTGAGCCTAAATCCCGGCGTTTTGAATCAAACCACGCACCGCGTGGCTTTTTTAGGGGCGATGTGTTCTACGGTGAGCAAGTTGCTCCGGCTTTTTGGTTTGAATCAAGTCAGTAAAACGATATCAACTTTGCAAAACAGAGCGGGGTGGTGGGGAATTTTTTTCGCCAGAAATGGGTGTTTGAGCGCAGCGAGTTCCATTTCCAAGAAAAAACATTCCCCGCCACCGCGATCAACCCACCAAAACCCAAAGGCTACAATTTCGTAATGGACAGGCATGTCCGTACTCTCTGTCCATACTCTCAAACTAGAAGTGATTCAAATCATCTATGCCGATTGGCATACATGCGCCTATGCCGTTCAGGGGACTCTAAAGATCTGATAACGGACAGGCACAGTCAATATGTGTTTTTGCATGAGGCATTCAACAAAACGTTACAAAAACCGAGAGGCGACTCCGCTAAAAGCACTATATTATTTTCCGCCCAAACCAATGAACCTGCTTTTCTCTGACTAAGGAGAGAGATATGAAAACAAAGGCTTTAGTTGTGCTCGTCGCAATGGGTGTTCTGGCGGGCTGTGCGAGTTCGCAGCGGCCAATGACGGCCGAACAACAGGCGCTTGTGGCGGAAATGCAAAAAGCCTTCATCGCGCGGATGAGCGCCGGTACCCCGCAGCCATTTCAGCGCGAAGCGGCGAAGCCTATTCAGCACGCAGAGCCGGTAAACGCGATGAGCGAGCAGGAGCTTGCTGATCGGATTACGGCGGTGGGTGGAGGCGAGTCATCGCTTGAAATTCGACGCGTGCGTGATGGGTTAATAGTTGGTGGAGCTGCGTATCTCGATCCTGAAGGCGAGATTACGGGATTCACAGCCAATGCGTTAACCGGAGATATTGTTTATTCCCTGAAGACTGGAAAAAACCAGATAACGGTCAAGTATTTATTCAGCGCTAATTTGTCCGAGCCTGTAACGCTTGGTTTCGCAGTGCGGAACGCAGAGAATATTTCTTTTACTTCCGTAACGGATAAAAAGCTGACCGGCGACGATATTACTCTTACATCTGAGGGCGTGTTGATCACGCGCAACACCTCAGCGTTCCATTATAAGCCGGGCAATCCGGTGACATCGGTTATGGCTCCTGATAATTACCACGTTACGGCTATGCAAAAAGGTGATTTTGGCTCAACCGGTTATTTGCTGCTCGAAAAGAATGAAGGCGAAACCAAGGGTATCGCCGGGCTTACAAATCTTATGGGGTCGCTGGGCGAGACGGTAGGGTTGTCTGAGGCCGATGGTTATATGCTTTGGAACGCGCAAACCGGCGATGTGGTGAAGCTGGACATTAGCACCGACGATAAAGATGTTTCTGTTGGCCGTGGCTGCACGCGACAAAATGACCTTGTTAACAAGTGCACGTCGTTTGATTCCTATGAAAGCCTGTATCGCCAAGATGGCACACGCAATCGTGGGCATTATTTCTGGCGTGTTGACTGGATGACATCGCCCCAAGGGCCATACGCTGTTGTTCAGGAAGCGGGTAGCCGAAAAATTAATGTGATTGATTTACAGCACAATGAGCGGGTCACAGTGCTTGAGCGCACACTGGGTATTGGATCACACGATGTCACACAAGCGGCGAACGGCACCATTCGTATTGAGGCCCAGATGGGCTTTTCAAAAGAGGTCGTAAACGACGCCGTGGTTGCTTACAGCACAGGTATGCAAAAGCTCGCGACTGCGGATTAATTAATCCTCCTCAATAGCCCCTTTATGAAAGCTGATGGCGGCGTCGACCTCTTCGATGCCGCACATTTTTTGCTCAGGCGGTTCATCGCCGGCCAGTACGCGCAACACCGAATGTCCGTTGCGGAATAAGGTTCGGTGTTGTAGAGAAATAACTCTGGACAGGCATAGTTTAACAATGGAGCGGGCCTCAAAAAAAGTGCCGCAGATCGACTGAGGGCAAGTGGGTCGATTTAAGGGCGCTTACTCATAACCGTCTTCTTGGTACTGCCGCCCTCTTGGCAGAGAGCGTCGATCGACGTTGAGTTCCTTCACCGCATCCGGGTCATTGACTGGCTTCAAGGTCGTTCCGATACGCCCCTTCTGGCCACCAGGCTTTCTAGTGCGCTCCCCCTTTCTGGAGGACTTCTCTCGGTTCGGATCTGAGGAGGGCGGCTTGCTGTTGTTTTTGCTATTGAGTGTGGTGCGGTTGAGGAGCATCGCCACCAAAAGGAGCAACACCTCCAGTGCTGCCTTGAGTGAAGGCGACAGATCGCGCTCTTTCTCGAGAAGTTTTTTGACGGATCCGATCGCCGAATCAACGTCAATATTTTCTATCTTCAATGTCTGCCCGCACCTGGATGGCTTTGTGAGGCGTCCATTATCGCAGGGGGTTTCAGAGCGACATTTTTGGCTCTGAGGGCCATTCTGAGGCGATTAAAAAGCTGAGGCCGTCCCGTGATCGAAATCGGTTAGTAGAGCCCTTCAGCAGACCTTATGCCGTCGGCTATGGCCTGCGTGGTGGCATCGGTACGAATGCCGATAAAGCGGGAAGATTCAAGCAAAAACCCTGTCAAGAACTTTCGCAGTTTTTTTGAGCTGAATAGTTACACCAATTTTTATATTGTTGGCGTGAAGTTCCATGGCAAAACACCAATTAAAGCCATAAAATTGGATATATTTCATTCATCGCCAGCGCTCTTTGAAAAATAATGAATAGAAATCAATTCAGATTCATAACTATCAATATGCTTGAAACCTACATTAGTGCAGCTTTCAATAATAAAGCTTTTAGTATAAGATTTAGATTCAAAATCTAGGCCTCTAAATACATCGCCTTCGTCAGTTTTCTTTAAAAAAATATGTGAGATTTCACATCTTTTGTAATAATCAAGCCTGATTTCTTTAGCCTTATCTGTCGTGTTGAATTGGGAAATAACAACGTCAAAGCCATGGGTGTAGCAATTGTGTATCTGAGACTTACATTCATTTAAATTCCCAATTAAATTAAATGAAAATACACACAAAATAGGGACTAATTCAATATTTAGTAGCTTATAAAAATCAGATAAGCAGGAGTTAATAAATTTACCTTCAACATGACTATTTTTTGAAAGATATTCATCGATGCATGGCTTAAGGCTGTCTCGAATATCTACGCCAATATAGTTAACCCCGTTCATGGCGCTACAATCATAAAGTCTAACCTCGTCACACCCCAGCTCAATTAAAGTTCCATATATGTTTTTAGATAAAATTTTTGATATGTATGCTTGCTCATAATTTAAATATCTAACAATTTCTTTACTGAAATTATCAGTATTCATTATTTGGCTTCCATCTTTGCCAACATAATAAGTGTTATTTTTCATTGTCTAACTCCATGTATTAAAAGCACACAAGCCGAGCTAAACAGAATGTATTGCTTAGCTGCTTTTGTACGATTATTTTCGAAGCAAATGCACAAAAATAGCGTAACTTTGCGTGTACGGCTGAGGCCTTCCCTCCTGGCACTTCCATTCTATGGTTACTGTAAAAATCTCAGTATCTAGCTTGAGCCAAAAAAATTGGGTAACAAGTAAGTGTCAGCCAGCACACCGTACTAATGATGGCCGGACTCTCAAAGAGAGAAGCATATACGGCCAATCTATTTGCGAACGCTAGCCAGCAATGGTGTTGCCCAATGTTTCAGGCTGACAATAATCAGAAGAGCCTCTTGCCATTTGCGACCGGGAAATCCGGAGTTACCAATGCTACTGCACCCACTTCTGTTTGCACTCCGGTAACCAGACATTCAGACACGAACGGACCGATCTGTTTGGGAGGAAAATTGGTGACGGCGAGCACCTGCTTGCCGTTAAGCGTTTCCTTGTCATATAGCTCAGTGAGCTGTGCGCTGGATTTACGAACACCGACCTCAGGACCGAAATCCACCTTCAACTTGTAGGCAGGTTTTCGTGCTTCAGGAAAATCCTCTACCTCGATGACAGTACCAACCCTTAGTTCTACCTTTTCAAAGTCATCCCAACTAATCATATTCAGTTCCTCCAGAACAAAGATTGATCAATAAACGGTTTCAGATTCGGGCAGCGGATGACGCTTTGCACTACCGGCGATCAGGGAACCCAGCACAATCAGAACACTGGCGGCGAGAACCGCACCGGTGGCATTGCCATAACCCGCGACGATCAGCAATACCACTGAAATGAGCGGAGCGCTGTAAGCCAGAGTACCAAGCAACTGGATGTTGCCGTGCTTCACTCCATAATCCCACGTGAAAAAAGCGATACCGACCGGTCCCAGACCAAGACCCAACACGCCAGCCCATTGCACCCATCCCGTTGGCCATACCGTTGTTTCCCACACCAAGTGACACAGCAGGGCCAGAACAGCGGTCACACCGCAAAACCAGCCTACTGCATCGGTCGGTACACTCTTTACCAGCCGGGACAAAACGGAGTAAGACGACCAGATCAACGCGCAGCTAAAGGCAATCAAGTAACCGTCGAGATTGCCCATAGTAAAACCACTGCTATTGCTTCCGATCAACAACCAGCATCCCAGGAGGGCGAGCATGGCACCCATAACGTGCTGTTTTCGCAAGGACTCCCCAGGCAAAAATGAGGACATCAGAACGATAAACAACGGCCAGAGATAGGCAAGCAAACTCACCTCTATCGCCGGAGCCAGCGTCATGGCCTTGAAATAAGCAAAGTGGTAACCGAACAGACCGCCAACCCCGATGCACCAGGCCAAAAGTGGCTGACGTAAATACCGGGTCCCACCATGGCCAGCGCGGAACCAGCGAACGCACATCAATAGAAATGCAATGCCAAAGGTCATCGCCATCAGCTGAAATTCCGGAATGTCCCCACCGGAAAGCTTGGTCAACAACGCAAGCGTTCCCCACAAAAATACAGAGATCGAGCCTATCCACGTCGCCGCAATAATGGTTGCCATGACTTCCCCTGAAAACAATCAGTTCATAACCTACAGGGGACGAAGTTTATGATCAGTCGAGGGTCGTCTGCTTTCTAATTACGGCAGCGTTATTTCGATTTTCGGCGAAAATGACTTGGTGGTTTTCCAAAGTGGCAGGAAAAGCGATCACTGAAAGACGACAGTGAGCCGTACCCTACAGCGTCAGCAATTCGCTGAATATTGAGATCCGACTGTTCCAGTAATCGCCAGGACTCCTGCATACGTAGCTCGGTCAGGTAATGGTGAGGAGTCATGCCAATCTGTTTACGAAACAACTCATTAAGCTGACGAATACTCAGATGGGCAACAGTCGCGAGTTCGGCGGCGCTAATTTTCTTGTGGAAGTTATCGTCAATAAATTGCTTCGCCGCAGATACTCGCCGGTCCAGGTTCAGTTTGTCGCCGTGGCGTTCCTGTAGAAGTTGAATCAACAACAGTAACATCTGATGCTGTGTGTGAGATGACACCGCACCGTTTACCAGTTGGGAGTGCAGAAACTGGACGTAGTGAAGCAATGCCGAATCCAGCTCAACAAAGAAGGGGAGCCGCTCCAATGCAGGTGCAAGGGCCTCTGGTACATCAGCTACCAGAAATCGATTTTCTTCGGATGCAAAATACCCGTGGTCACTTCCGGACGGAATAATAGCGGCCCGGTTCCGTTCAACGTCACCCTCGGTTTTGTCTATAGACAGCGAAAGCTTACCCAGCAGGGGCAACACCAATTGGTGGTGGCCATGGGAATGTTGTTTTCCTTCATTACCATAGCTTCGTAGGTGGAGATTAACGTCAGATGTGGCCATATAAGGAGTATATTCGAATGACGCCGCATAGAGGAGTAACTTGGCACCGACGATCAATTACAGGTGCGCAACATGAGCCTGCCTCTTGTCGGGTCAAACTAACATCACAGAAAAAACGCTGAGAAGGTCATCGCCGCAGCCGCACGCTGGCAACTTCTGAGTGAGCCCGCGAACGAGAAAACCGGGGCAGATTTATTTTCTGTAATAGTTTTGGACTAAATTTTAAGATCGGCAGAATCCAGGTTTTCCAAGGAGATAAGACTATGCGTTTGCGAATATTGTCGGATTTGCACGTTGAGTGTTTTCAGGAAGGTCGCGATCTGCCTGATGTGGCCGCGGATGTGGTTATTCTCGCCGGAGACATTCATCGTACAACGGAAGGCCTCACCTGGGCGGCGGGACAAATAACTCTGGACAGGCATAGCTTAATCGTGGGGGCTTCGGCCTTTTGGTTTGGGCTTAGTCTGCTGGGTTGAGAGTCGGCGCGGGAGCGAACCAGTCCGAGGTAGCCTGCTAATTTCCCGCTTAGTATAAAAGTGCGCAACCACAGAGCTGACCATCACCACAATCACGATGGTGTAGAACATGGAAACCATGGGATAGCCCCAAAGCACAATCAGCACGTAATTAATAACCGCAGGTATCACCAGTTGCCGCGCAATACCAAGGTACATCGGGAACATGGGCTTGCGCATTGCCTGCAGCACCGCCACGCTTTGAAACAAAACCACATACGCATAAAACGCTAAAGCATCGATCCTGAGATAGGTTACGCCGGTGTTCTTGATGGCATCGGTGTCGGTGAAAAAACCCATCATAAGCGGAGACAAAAAATACATAACAGGTATTGAAACCAGTGCCATAGCCAGTCCGATTAACAAACTCTTTTGATAAGTTTCGGCCACACGCGAATTGTTGCCCGCACCCAGGTTCTGGCCGGCAATCGCCATAACCGCACTGTTTAAGCCTAGTGCGGGCAACAATAAAAGTTGTTCAAGTCGCAAGCCCACGGTGTAACCCGCCACGTGATGGCTGCCAAACTGCCCAATGAGCGCCACGGTAATGAAGCCACCCAGAACAATGGTGAGTGTATTGAAGCTGGCTGGCAGCACCTGCTTGAGCAAAGCTTGCCACCGAGGCCAGTCGAACGCCGGTCTTATGCGTATGTTCAGCCGTTTAGCAAGCACCCGTAACAAGTAAAAGGCAGTCGCCAATTTAATAATAACGGTCGCTAACGCTATGCCCGTCACGCCAAGCCCAAGGCCGAACGTGAAAAGTGGGTTTAATGCAAAGTTCGCAAAAAAACCAATGCCCAGTGCGTTGCGGTTGGACTTAGTATCGCCCAGGGCCATCAAAGCACCCGCGGCACCAAAAGAGAGCGTGAAGCCGATAGAGCCTGCCAAAGTTACCCACAAATACTCCATGGCTAATGGCTCAATGTGCGGCTCTGCTCCCAGTAATACGACCAATGGTCGCGCCGCCAAAGCGCCTAGCAAAAATGATATAAGACTGAATCCAATCGCTATTCCGCTGACGTTGTCGATCCAGCGCTTGACCTCACTTGTGCCACCCTCTGTGCCACCTTTTATGTCGGCTCGCCCAACTCCCGGCGCAATCATGGCGGACGCACCCGCCTGTATCCCGAGACCAATGGAGAGTAAGAGGAAAAACACGCTGCCAGCTATTGATAATCCCGCCAGGGCATCGTCGCCCAGGTAGCCCGCGAACCAGATGTCTGTGAGGTTGTACAAGGTGTTGAACACCATTCCCATTGATGCCGGGATTGATAGCCTTATCATGTGGGCTAAGACTGAGCCACTCGTCAGGGAGGGTGAAGGCTGGGTGCTTTTCAAGGCGAACTTTGAATAATAAATGTGACCAAGGCTGATAAGCTTTGCAGCGCCTTTTTACCCGTGCTCTTCACTTTCATATTGGGCCTGTCGCTATTGGGAATGCTAAATACTTCGGTCGCCATTTTCGGAATAGTACAGCAAAACCTGATTTTTTTGCCACCGTGTATTTGGCTGGCAGGGGGCTACCCGGCGGTGCTACAGACGTTGCTATCAGTGCACTGCACGCCTACGGCTCTAATGAGCGTAAACAAACCTACCTGGTAAAACGGGTGCCTGCTCTACGGTCTGATTTCATGGATAGGCAGATTCAATTTCTCTCATTGAATGTTCGAGCCCAGGTCATATAGGTGGTCTGACCAGTTATTCACCGTGAATTCTTGACACCCATGTTGCCGACGCCTTAACTCAGATCTCGAAGACTGGTTAAAAACCACACAGCGGAAGCACTTACAATGATAAAAAAACCATTAGTGATTCTTACTACTTTGCTTGTCGCCACACAGATTCAGGCGCAGGGAACAACCGACGAGACGCTGAAGACACTTGGGCAGTTCAAGGTCACGGGCGATTCCGAATTCACCACCATTGATCAGAATAGCAGCAGCGCGGACGCTATCCGCAACATACTGAAAAATGTTTCAGTACCCAAAGGCTTTGAGATCACCCTTTATGCTCTGGTGCCTGACGCCCGTCATATGGCAGTGGGTCCTCAGGGGGTGGCGACGTTTGTGGGTACGCGCAAAACAGAAGTCTGGGTGGTTACTGATCGGGACAAAGATCGGGTAGCAGACGAGGTGAAAAATTTTGCGCCATCCGTTTCGAAGAAAGTACCCAACGGGCCTTGCTTCTCCCCTCAGGGTGTCTTGTACATTGCGGAGCAAAACCGCGTTCTAGCCTACCCCGCAGCAGAGTTTTTCTATGAGGGCACGGATGTTGTCGCCGCAGAGCTGATCGCCGGTGGTCAGCTGATTCCAGAGGAATACGTTAGCTATAACCATACTGCGCGCGTTTGCGATGTGGGGCCAGACGGCAAGGTTTATATCTCTTTGGGGCAGCCCCACAATGTGCCACCCAAAAATCTGTGGGATGACTATCAGTCTAAGGGGCTCGGCGGCATTATTCGCATAAATCAGGATGGTACTGGCCGGGAAGTCTATACTCTGGGTGTCCGTAACTCCGTTGGCCAGGACTTCAATCCTGCAACCGGCGATCTCTGGTTTACCGACAATCAGGTAGACGGTATGGGAGATGATATACCACCGGGCGAAATCAACCGGCAGACCGCGCAGGGTCAGAATTTCGGCTTTCCCTACTACGGGGGTGGCGAGGTTCGCACAGCTGAATACAAGGGGGATGAGCCGCCCGCCGATGTGGTTTACCCTGTTAGCAAGACCATTGCGCACGCAGCAGACCTGGGGATGATGTTCTACACCGGCAATATGTTCCCGAAAGAGTATAAGGGTGGTATTTTCTCGGCCCAGCATGGGTCCTGGAACCGCACCGAAGCGGTCGGTGCAAGGGTGATGTTCACTCCCGTAGACGCTGAGGGCAACATGACTGGTGAGCCCCGTCCCTTCGCCGAAGGCTGGCTCACGGATAATGGCGAGTATCTGGGGCGCCCGGTGGATGTTGCACAACTGAAAGACGGCTCTTTGCTGGTGTCAGATGACCTGGCAGGCGCTATCTATCGGATTGCCTACACCGGCGAGTAACAGCGGCCGGTTAAGTTAGCCCGGTTCGTATCGATGCCAGGGGCGGTAATGCCCCTGGCCTATTCCCAGGACTGATATTTTATGCGCTATTCGGCACCGCTGTTCACTCTCGGCCTGACTGCTATTATGGTCATCGCCACTCCCGCCAGTCATGCGGGTGACCCCGGTAAAGGCAAGGTTTTGGCAAAACAATGTCAGACCTGCCACGGCCTTGATGGTATTGCCAAAATTCCCATTGCACCCAACATCGCCGGCGAAAGTCAGATCTACCTTGAGCTCCAGCTCAAGCGCTTTCGTGACGGTCAGCGAGAGCATGAAATGATGACCGTGGTTGCCAAGAATCTGACGGATACCGAGATTGAGGATCTGGCCACCTGGTATGAATCCATTCAGGTAACGGCGACACTACCGGAATAGAACGCTGCGACGAGGCACAGTCAATTCAACAAGGGACAGATTTCAAATCTGTCCCTTATCTTTAGGACTTCGGCTGAAGAACCTTGCGTGCCGCTGCGGATTTGTAAAAAGCGGATAGCCGCCGCCGCATCAGGGCCTCGATATAACCCTCATCCTGAAGCACGCCTATCACCGGAATGGCCCAGGCGTCCGCTTCTGCCATGATGACTTCACGGGTAACGCCCAGATCGTCAAGCAGATCGGTCAGTGGTCGGTCACCGTACTTTACAAAAAAGTGCGCAACCACGGCTCGGGTGCAGCCGTCAAAATAGTCGGTTTTCCGGAACTGCAGCCAAAACTCATAGCCCAGCGCCACAAACTCCTTTAGCTGAACAGCGCCCAGCCCTCCTTGAAGCTCGGCAAGCGTTTTATCTTCCACATCTTCCCAGGCAGCCAAAACCGTTTTGCGCACTTCATCGTCTGATATCGCGCCCTGCAAAAATTGCTCGCTACGGCTGATCAGCCCGGGCAGGCTCTCTGCGAGCCACGCTTTCAAACGGCGCTCAAATGTTTCATCAAGTCCTGGCACAGCTTTGTTCGCCATGCGCTTGCCAAATTTCATCATCGAACCAATGCCGGGCACCGACTTGGTAATCAGGTTGTCTTCATACAGGTAGTTAACCACGCCGTGGTACACCATGTTTGAAATCAGCTCCTGGTAAATCGGGTGTGCAATAATCTCACTGATTATCCGCTCACGTTGGTGCCTTAGTTCTAGCGTCGCATCCAGAAAGCCGGTCACTTGGTCTTGGGTGACAATTTCCCCCAAAGTGGTTGTTTCCTGAATCGGCGCGTTTAGAACTTCGGTTGCCATCTCAGCCGCCAGCTCTGGAACGCCTGCGTCTAGCTCCATATTCACAACAACGCGCTGAAGGGTTTCTGCCACCTGGTTTTCCGAAGCGATACGATTCAGTGTGATATTGCCCGCGTGATCAAGAAGCTCACTAACCTCCTGCCTCAAAAACTTGCGAAGCTTTGCGCCCTTCAGTGAGGCAACCTCATGCTTCACGTGCAATTCAAGCAGCTGGCTGACTGTATCGTTGTTGTGGGTGGGCATGGTGTTGGCGGCCTTGTTGATGCGATTGAAAAGTGGGAACCAGGGACAGATTTTAAATCTGTCCCTTATCTTAAGAACCTGTCTAGCATAGCCTATGCTGATAGGTGACGGCTGCGTTGTCGTAACTGTTGTTGCCAGTCGCACAAAAACCACGTGGAAGGAATATTTCATGTTTACGCAATCGAAATTCGGAGCTTTGAAAAGACTTGCTGGTGGGCTATGTCTGTCGTTGGGCCTGTCGTTGGGCTTAGTGCCTGGCGGAATGGCTGCAGAAGGTGATGTAAAAGTCACGCCCCTTGGAAGTCACGATGGCGAGTTTTGTGCCCTGGACCGGGCCATGGTGTTTGAAGACCCCAACGGTACCCGCATTCTTTATGACGCTGGCCGCACCGTAGCCGGCCCTGATGACCCCCGCCTCGGCAATATCGACGTGATTCTGGTGTCGCACATGCACGGCGACCACGTGGGGGATCGCCGTATCAAGGAGACGAACGCCGGCACGTGTGGTGGGCCGGAGTTCCCGGTGGTGACCTTGCCGCAGTCAAACACCGTAGACATTGCGGTGAAAAAGCAGGCAAAGATTGTAACCGGTAGCGAAATGCCGGCATTTTTCGCCGCCAAACTTGAAGCCGCCGGCGGCGACCCCGCCAACTCCATGTTGGTGCGCTTTGGCGGGGAGCAGGAAGTGGGTGGCGTGCGCTTTACGACCGTGCCGGCGTTTCACAGCAACGGGGTTTCACCCTCGTTTCTTACCGGCCCGCTGGCGGAATATTTGAAAGCCGCAGGCGTTAGTGCCGATGTTGGGCCGCCAACCGGTTACGTGGTGACTTTCTCAAACGGCCTGGTGGTTTATCTGTCGGGGGATACCGGCATTACGGCCGAGCAGAAACTGGTGGTGAAAGACTATTACGGTGCCGAGCTGGTGGTAATGAATATTGGGGACACCTACACCACCGGGCCCAAAGAAGCAGCCTACGTGATCAATGAACTGATTGAGCCGAAAGCCGTTATTGCTTCCCATGCCAATGAGCCGGCAACTTCAGGAGGTAAGCTGGAGCAGGGCTCGCGAACCGCCCGTTTCAAAGAGCTGGTGAACGTGCCTGTGCATGTTCCTTTGAGCGGACGCACTATCGCGTTCAACGGAGACGGTGGCTGCACGGCCGGCTGTGATTAACAGACTGAGCATGGACAGGCACAGCCCTGTTTACTGGAAGCCTAAACAGTAAAAAGCCAGCAATAGCCGGCTTTTTTGTCTTTATTTAAAAATAACTCAGGAAAAAGTCAGCGGCCTTTCACCGGCTTCATCACGAATACAAGTGGGCAAGCCCATCTGGTTAAGCAGGTTCAGAAAAGGTCGGGGTGGCAGTTCTTCCACATTGGCCATGGTGCCGATATCCCAGGTGCCATCGGCAATCAACAGGGCGGCAGCTACCGGTGGAACACCTGCCGTATAGGAAATGCCCTGGCTGCCCACTTCTTCGTAAGCGTCTTTATGGTCGGCCACATTGAAAATAAAGACCTCCCTTTCCTTGCCATCTTTTTGACCTTTGACCAGGTCACCAATACACGTCTTACCGGTGTAATTCGGTGCCAGGGAAGAAGGGTCGGGCAAAATTGCTTTCACCAACTTCAAGGGAATCACCTCTAGGCCTTCTGCCGTTTTCACGGGTTGCTCAGAAAGTAAACCCAGACTATTGAGTACCGTAAATACCGTGATGTAGTGCTCGCCAAAACCCATCCAGAAACGAATGTTGGGCACATCCAGGTTTTTGGACAGTGAATGAATTTCATCATGCCCGGTCATGTAGCTGGTATGTTCACCCACCACAGGCAGATTATCTGTGCGCTTATTCTCGAACATCTTGTTTTTGGTCCACTGGCGATTCTGCCAGGACCAAACGCGCCCGGTAAATTCACGGAAGTTGATCTCGGGATCAAAGTTGGTGGCAAAATAACGGTCATGATCCCCGGCATTGATGTCGATAATGTCGATGGAATCAACCGTGTCAAAATATTCATCAACCGCCAGCTTGGCATAGGCATTAACGACACCCGGATCAAAGCCCACACCTAGAATGGCCGTGGTCTTGGCCCTTGCAAATTCATCCTTGCGCGTCCATTCATAGTTACCGTACCAGGGCGGCTCTTCGCAAATCTTATCCGGCTCTTCGTGAATGGCGGTGTCCAGGTACGCAGCGCCGGTATTGATGCAGGCGGTCATCACCGACATATTGATGAAAGCCGAGCCAACATTGATAACAATCTGAGATTCTGTCTGATAGATCAGTTCTTCAGTGGCGGGGATATTCAGGGCATCCAGCGCAAAGGTTTGAATTTTGCCGGGCACTTTCATGCTGCCTTTTTCTTCCACGCTTTTAACAATGGCATCACACTTGGATTGAGTACGTGAAGCCAGCGTGATTTGGCCCAGAACGTCGTTATTCTGAGCGCATTTATGGGCGACCACCTGAGCAACGCCCCCACCTCCGATAATCAAGACATTTTTTTTCATTTCCAGACACAACTCCAATTTTAAAATCACTGTTCATTTGTTGGGAGCAAGATGTTGTCAGTTCAGGCCGCCCACGGCAAACTCTACGACAATGCCTGCACAAAATCCTCATAGTTAAACGACTTTACGAGCTCGATACGCCCATCCAGTTGTTTAACCGCAATAGACGGCATCTTCACGCCGTTAAACCAGCTTTTCTTGACCATCGTGTAGCCGGCTGCATCCTGAAAAGAGAGGCAGTCACCGATCTGCAAGGGCTTTTCAAACTGAAATTCGCCAAAAATATCACCGGCCAGGCAAGATGTACCGCAAACCTGATACGTGTAATTACCACGGTTGGGCTTAAGTTTTGCGGTTTCCCGGTAGATCAATAGATCCGGCATGTGAGCTTCAATAGATGAGTCAACAATCGCCAGGTCTTTGTCGTTGTTGAGCAGGTCAAGAACGGTGACTTCCAGGCTGGTAGAGTTGGTGATGGCGGCTTCGCCGGGCTCCAGATAAACCTGCACAGCATATCGCTCAGCAAAGGCCTTCAGTCTCTGGCAGAAACGCTCCAGAGGATAGCCTTCTCCGGTAAAGTGAATGCCACCACCCAGGCTGACCCAGCTGACTTTTTCCAGCAGGTGTCCAAAACGTGTTTCGATTACTTGCAGAAGTTCATCAAAGCGCTCGAAGGAGGCATTTTCACAGTTGTTGTGAAACATGAAGCCTGAGACCTGATCCAGAATGCCAGCGATTTTTTCCGGGTCGTGTTCACCCAGGCGGCTGTGCGGGCGGGCCGGATCGGCAAGGGCGAAATCCGAGGAGCTGACACCGGGATTGACTCTCAGTCCCCGGGTTTTGTTTGCAGATGACTCAGAGAAGCGCTGCAGCTGACTGATGGAGTTAAAGATGATTTTATCGCTGTGAGCCAGAACTTCTTCAATCTCATCATCAGCGTAGGCGACACTGTAGGCGTGTGTTTCCCCTGCAAATTTTTGCTTACCCAGTTTGACTTCATTGAGAGAAGAAGATGTTGTGCCATCCATGTACGCCTGCATCAAGTCAAAGACACCCCAGGTGGCAAAGCACTTGAGCGCCAGCAAGGATTTGGCACCGGATTCTTCCCGCACCCGGGCAATGATTTCCAGGTTGCGCAGAAGTTTGCTTTTATCGATCAGGTAATAGGGTGTTTTGAGCATTTTCTTCCCTCAAAAACGCGCGATTATATACGATAAACACTCTTGGTCATTACTTTTGACATCTGTCTCCACCAACATCCTGTATTCAAGGACTTTTATTATGGAAACACTACTGATCATACTGGCGGCGCTGTTTGTGGCGCTGATCGTTATTCTGCCGCTGGTTGAGAAATATGCGCCGAACGGTGAATCGCGTGATTATGGCAACCTCACGCGGTTCATTTTCCCGCTGATGGCCGTGTTGATTTTGGCGCAAATGATTCGGCATTTCTTTTTCTAAGAAAACTCAGACTCCAGGGCTACTAGTCACGATTATGCGCGGGCACGAGAACCACAATAACCACAATAACTAAGGCAACGCCCCGTTACACGAAACCAACACTTCTCTATTAACGCCCGAAAGGTTACCTGGGATATGAAAAAATTATCGCTCAAGTTCAAACTGTACGTGTTCGTTATCAGCTTGTTGCTGGTGATGGGTGTCAGCATGGTAATAACAGCACAAGTGTCGCTCAGCCAGATGGAAGGTCGCCTAGTGTCAGAAACCAGTCAGCTGGTACAGAGGATTGTAATGGATCGTCTGTCCGCTACCGCCGGTGAGTATGGGGAGGAAATTAGCGGTCAGCTCAATGCCGCGCTCAAAGTGCCCGATGTGGTCGGAAGTATTATTGAAGAAAACATCGCTGCGGGCAGTTCATCGCAGGTCAGTCGCAGCGGGCTATCGGATGCGGTGCGTGCCGTGTTGACATCGGAGGGTTACCTCAGTGCTATGTACGCACAATTTGAGCCGAATGCTTATGACGGCCTGGACCGATACTTTAACGACGGCCTTGATGACCACAGTACCGATATAGGCACGTTGGAAATTTACTATATTCGGGATAGCAAAGGCAACGTTCAGCTGGAGCGGGTGGAAGATCCTGAAGAGAAATACGATGAAACCCTGAACGAGTTTGGTGCTCGTGAAGCAGAGTGGTACCTCTGCCCTATGGAGACCAAAACTGCCTGCATAATGGAGCCTTACAATTACGAGATTGCAGAGGGCTACACTGAACTGATGACGACTCTTGTTGTTCCTATTATGAATGGCCAAGAATTTGCCGGCGTCGTTGGTGTGGATATTAATCTAGAAACTTTGCAAAAAACCGTAAAAGCGATCAGTCAGCAGCTTTATGACGGTCAATCCAGGGTCACCTTATTGAGCGAGCAGGGGCTCATTGTTGCGGCCAGCCACAATAGCGATGCGCTGGCTCGGCCTCTGGCGGAGGTAATGCCGGAACTGGCGAGTGAAATGGCGGGGCTACACCGTTCCGGTGGGCGTTATGATGACGGTGAAACACTGGCGGTCTCTTACCCAGTTCATATAACGGATACGGGAGGGGAATGGTCTTTGCTGGTTGAACTGCCGCGCGCAACAGCACTGGCAGAGCTGGATGAAATTACCACCTTGCTTTCTGAAGAGGTTGCGGCCACGGCGCAGCGCCAACTGCTGGTCGGTATTATCGTGTCAATTCTGGCGGTATTGCTGCTGATTGTGGTGGTTCGCTCGGTGGTCCGGCCACTGGATGAAATCCGCGACCGGATGAACAATCTCAGCAGCGCCGATGGTGATCTGACCCGTGAGCTTGATATTGATACCCATGCAGAGTTGATTGACCTTGCCGGTGGCTTTAACACCTTTCTCAGGCGTCTGAGGGATATGATCAACGATCTGAAAGCGGTGAATGTTCGCGTTCATCAGCAGGCAGCGGATGTGGGGACTATAGCCCGTGACACGGAAGAGAATACCGCCAGACAGCATCGTGAAGTAGACGGCGTGGTCACGGCGATGAATGAGATGTCTGCCGCTGCTGGCGAGGTCGCCGGGTTTGCCAGCGAGTCAGCAGAGAATGCGCGCAAGGCACAGGACGGTATCCGCTTTACTCAATCCACTCTTGGTTCCGCCGTTGAGGGTGTCAGTGCGCTGGCAGGTGATATGGTTGAGGCCAGCGAGGCTATCGGTCATGTCGCCAGTCGCAGTGATGAGATTAACCGGATTCTGGATGTTATCAGGGGTGTTGCCGAGCAAACCAACTTGTTGGCTCTGAACGCTGCTATTGAGGCGGCGCGGGCAGGTGAGCAGGGCCGTGGTTTTGCGGTTGTGGCGGATGAGGTGCGCACATTGGCCTCGCGCACACGGCAATCAACAGATGAAATAAGCCAGATGATTGATGGGCTGCAACAGGACGTGAAACAGGCGGTTGGCGTTATTAACGCCGGTGTCGATCGGGCGACCATGGCGGTTGAGGGTACCCGCGAGGCGGATCACTCACTGGCAACTGTCGTAACGCGCATAGACACTATTGTTGAACATGTGATCCAGGTGGCGACTGCAGCGGAAGAACAAAACTCCGTGAGCGAGGAAATTAACCACAACCTGACCGCCATTGGTGACGCCGCCAGTGACCTGCGTGAACTGGCGCAAAGGCTAAGGGGCAGTGGCGAATCTCTGGATAATGAAGTTGAAATACTGGATGGAGAACTGAACCGTCTGAAAACTTGAAACAGATGAGGGGGCTGCTCTGGGATCTGGTAAAAACTCCCGTGCGTGTCTCGTGGAGCGGGCGCACCATAGCTTGCGATCACAAGATATGGTGCTTTTGCAACCGGCGATAACTGATTTCAGCTTTCCATCTCCGCTTTATACTCCCCAGAGCTGGCCGCGCCGTTAAGCCTGGCTCGCTTGAGCATGGCGTTTTGGGCAGCGTGTTTGTTGTCCAGTTTGCCGGCCCAAGCTTTCTGTGCCGGTTCCTGCAGGGCACGTCCATAAGAAAAACTCAGGCTCCAGGGTTGCCGGCCAAGGCTGTTCATCGCGTTCAGGTTGAGGGTAGCTTCTTCGGGAGTCTGTCCGCCGGAGAGGAAGTTAATACCCGGGACGGCCGCCGGAACAACTCGGCGTAATACCCCCAAAGTGGCTTCTGCTACTGCTGCCGGAGATGCCTTCGCACACGCTTTGCCGGGCGTTACCATGCTGGGCTTCAGAATTATGGTTTCCAGTTGCACGCGGTGGCGGCGCAGGGCGTTGAAAACCTCCGCAATCACGGCTTCATTTACTTCTGCAGATCGTTCGATGGTGTGGTTACCATCAATCAGCACCTCTGGCTCTACAATGGGCACAATACCTTTGGATTGGCATAACGCGGCATACCGGGCCAGCATCTCAGCGTTGGCTTCCACCGCCTGGCGTGAGGGCAGTGTGTTAGAGACGTTGTACACAGCCCTCCACTTGGCGAAACGGGCGCCCTGGTTCTTGTAGATTTCCAGCCGGTCATCCAGGCTGTCGAGGCCATAGGTTATTTCATCGCCCGGAGCATTGATCAGGGGCTTTTTTCCCGTATCTACCTTGATGCCCGGCACAATTCCCTGGCTTTCCAACAGCTGGGTGATCGGTGCATTGTTCAGGCTGTTCTGACCCAGGGTTTCTTCAAAAAGAATCACACCGCTGACGAATTCTCCAAGCCCGGGTGTGGAAAAAATCAGGCTGCGGTACTCCCGGCGTTTATCTTCTGTAGATTCAACACCCACCGCATCGAAGCGTTTCGCGATAGTCGGGTGGCTTTCGTCCGCAGCAAGAATACCCTTGCCTGGCTGAACAAGATCCTGAATCGTTGAATGCAATTCGGCGTGAATATCCATGCCCGCTCCTATGCCATATTGAATGTTGTCATCTTTTTCGGTTTTCTTTGCTCAACAGTATAGTTCGTCCATTCGCCATGAGTGCTGAAGTGTCGCTCACATTCAAGGTAGGGGACAGATTTGAAACCTGTCCCCGATTTAGTCCCCGGATTCAAAGCTCAGCTCGGCTCCGGCCGGGTGTGCACGTGAATGTCACGCTGCGGGAACGGAATGTCTATGTTCGCTTTGGTTAAGGCTTTTGTGATGGACGCGTGAAGTTCGTGAGACAGCGGCATCATGTCTACTAACAGGTCTTTTACAAACACCCAAACCTCGAAATTAATGCAGCTGTCGCCAAATCCGACACAGAAAGCCGACGGTGCCGGGTCATCCGTAACGCGCTCGTTATTTTGCGCTACCTCGGTGAGTATGGCTTGAACCTGGTCTATGTCACAGTCATAGGCGACACCCACCTTCACGACGATTCGGGTAATCGGGTCTGACAGTGTCCAGTTTGTAAAATCTTGGGTTACAAAGGTTTTGTTAGGAATGATCTGTTCTTTTCGATCCCAATCAACCAGGGTTGTTGCGCGAATGCGTATGCGTGACACAGTGCCGGTAATGCCGCCAATCGTTACGGTGTCACCCACCCGAATAGGGCGCTCGAAAAGCAGGATGATGCCCGACACAAAATTGGCGACGATTTCCTGAAGCCCGAATCCAAGGCCAACCCCGAGGGCCGCGATCAGCCACTGCAGTTTGGACCACTGAACACCAATCACCCCTAGGCAGAACAACACGCCCAGAAGCACGACTATATAAGTGGTAATGGTTGTGATGGCATAACCAGAGCCAGGTTGAAGGTGCATTCTGCTCAGAAGGGTGACCTCCAGCGTTCCCGGAAGGTTTTTTGCAGCAATAACGGTACCCGCCGCAATCAGTAACGCCAGCAGCGCATCCGCCAGCGTGATGGGCAGTGGGTCACTACCGTCAAGCTCTGTTGCAATGGTCCACAGGGTGATGTCGTTGAACAGTTGCAGGGCGGGAATAATATCGGCCCATAGAAACATGAGGCCGGTCAGGGCCAGTACAGACATAATAACCCGGAGCAGGGAAGAGCTTTGCTGGCTGATGTCTGCAAGATCCATTTCTGGCATATCCGGAGTCAGTGGAAGTGCGTCGCCGGGCGTGTCTGCTGCTTCTTTGGCTTCCGCTATTTTGTGTTCGGCCGCGCACTGTTCTACCAGGCGTTCCAGAGTGATCCTGCGTTCACGCACGGAAAGCGCTCGTAAGCCGAGGTAATAAAGCACTGCATTAAACGCCAGCCAGCAAATAGAAATGAACAGGTTGCGTTCAAGCTGAAGGGCGGTGTAGTGATAGCCCACCAGCGATGCCGCGGCCAGCGCGAGCGGTGTAGCAACGGCGATGATATGGAGGAAATGCAAAAATCGGCTGTGGGGTTTGTGCGCTCTTACGGCGGCCATAATGCGCTGAGCGAATACTGCCAGCACAACAGATACCACCGTAAACAACAGGCGGCCGAGACTGTCATCAAACTGTGCGCCCTCGGGGGTTGAGCTGTAAGCGGTGGTCACAATGGCAACAGGTATAACAAACGCCATAAGGATAGGGAGTGCCTGGCGAATTGCCTGCAGGGAGCTGGTGTTCCAGTGGAAGTGGCTTTCGCCCAGCCCCTGTTTACGGGCAACGTTACGAATAAACGCCAGCAGGAACATGATAAAAGCGGCCGCGGTAAAGCCTTTGGATAACGCCGAAAAGAACGCGGTGCCTTCCATAAGTACAAGCGCCGCCAGGGAGAATACAAGAACGCCGGGCAGCGCCAGCAGAACGCTGTTCATCAGCGCCAACAGTGTAGAGGCTGTGCGGTCATGCCCAACATTGCCGATAAACTGGCTGTTGGCGCCCAGGTTTTCTATGATCGCATGTCGTTTGATGGTCAGTATGATAAGCAGCAACACGATTAGCCCAATGCGGCCGGCACGTTCAGCCAGCGACGTGGAAACGGCTTCTTTAAACGGGGCATATTTGAGTTCCGAATGCAGCCACTGAATTGCCTGATAAAGCTCACTGAATGTTTCGGTGCCCACCCGCGAGGCACTCGGAAGCCAGAACAGCCGTTGTTTTAAAAGTGTCTGGTATTCCAGTACCTGGTTCTGAAGTGCTGTCACGGTGCCGTAATAATCATTCAGAACGTCGATATGCTCGGTAACCGATTTGTGGAGTGCTCGCAGTAAGTCCGATCGGCGGCTGCGCAGTTGGCCACGAACATCGTCGCCAGGTTCGGTAATGGCTTCGAACTCCTCAAGCTTGAGTTGTTCCTCCCGTGCCGCGGAGAGTTTGTCTTGTATGCCTTCAATTAAATCGCTGGCAACACTCTGCCGCTGAAGCCGTTCAAGCCGCTGCTTTAAAAGGCTGGCATAGTTAGACGTCAGGTTCAGCCCTGCGGTTTCAAGCGTCAGTTCGAAGCTTTCGTATTCGTCTTTCAGGCGGCTGAGTAATGATTCGGCATACATCAGTTGTTGGCGGCTGGATGCGACGGCAGTGCGGCGCTGTTCCAGTGAGAGGCCCAACGCACGGACTTGCTGCTGAATATCGGCGTTAACGGCGTCGGGTAGTTCAATCTCGGGAGTTGCATCTGAGCCGGCCTGCAGCTGAGGTTGCACGGCCGGGCGGGCTTCTTCTGGCTTCTGAGGCGTATCTTCCGTTTGCTCTGGGGCCGGCTCAGTAGCTTTGTCGGTGTCTGCGGCAAGAATGGATGACGTCGAAAAGCAGAGTAGAAAAATCCCGGCCAGCCATGCTGTCAAAAATGTGTGTCGGGAAAAGCGTTGTTTCATGGACGTGCGATCCTTGAAGTATAAGGTAGGGGGCAGATTTCAAATCTGTCCCCGGTTTGGCAAAGTTGAGCATGGACAGGCACGGCAGGGGCGCGCAGGATATAACCGACTTCATTTCATGTGAAATTGTAGCCTAATGACTCTGACTCTTGTTTTTTTTACCGTTTTCATCGTGCTGGCAACGCTGTTGCCGTTATGGCGGAACCCGCACTGGAGCGTTCGTGGGTTCGATTTTCCGCGATTGCAGATCGCCGTGGTGGCATTGCTCGTTATTGTTTGTCAGCTGGCGCTTCTAGACTTGAGCAGCGCCTTTAGCTGGCTGCTGATTGCTGCCACAGGGCTTTGCCTGGCCAGCCAGCTTTGGCGGGTTTTGCCGTACACGCCACTTGGATAATTTGTATGGCATGCACGTTTTTTCCAAGCTTCCACTGCACGAGGCGGAGAAAGCATACCTGGTTGAAGACGGAGTTCCGTCGATGCATGGGTTGGTAGAGCTTAGGTCTGGCGATAAAGTGCGGATTCACTTCTTGCACCCGGCGCCACCCAGCCCCAGCGAAAATGAAGAGTCTTCAGAGCGGGATGCCGAGCTTATTATTGTGGCGCAAAGTGTTGCTGACGATGATCAGCCTACAATCGTGACCGGCGACCTGAATGACGTGGCCTGGTCACCCACCACGCGGCTGTTTCGTAAAATCAGCGGGCTGTTGGATCCGCGGGTTGGCCGGGGCATGTTCAGTACGTTCCACGCGAAATACCCTTTTATGCGCTGGCCGTTAGACCACCTCTTTCACAGTGAGCACTTTACGGTAAAAGACATTCGTCGTTTGCCAGACATTGGGTCTGATCATTTCCCGTTGCTGACACGTCTTGAATATGTGCCGGACAGGCGCTCCGAGCCGGAAACTCCTGATGCCGATGCAGAAGAACGCCGATGGGCGCAGGACATTGCTCGTGAAAAAGGTGCGAGTAAAAAGGATGTGTCTGAGCCAAGTGCGTAGGGCGTGCTTGTCACTCACTCATGCTTTTTTTTTTGACTGTCTCCGCACTGTCATATCTCCCTCCGACACTGTGTTCCTGACAACATCTATTTTTTTGATGATCGAGAGCAACTAGGAGAGGCATAACATGGCGAAGCACAACGTTGATTCCAAGTATCTGGACCCCGATTACGAGCCGGTTGTAAATCACTCGGGCAACAAAGTATTCGATGACGTGCTGAATGCACGTGTGCAGCGCCGTACCCTGATGAAAGGCGGCGTTGGTGCGGCGTTGGCCAGCATCATGGGTTTCGGCCTTGCAGGCTGCGGCAGCGATAGCAATAGCGCTAGTGCGGGTTCAAACCCTGATGGCGATAACGTTAGTACGACGGCCCTTGGCTTTGACGCGATCGCCGTATCCACCGCCAATAATGTTGTTGTGCCTGCGGGCTACTCGGCAAAAGCTTTCCTGCCCTGGGGAACTCCAATTACCGGGTCTTACCCGGAATTCTGGCCTGACGCGTCTAACTCCGGCGCCGAGCAGGAGCAGCAGGTGGGCATGCACCACGATGGCATGCACTTTTTCCCGATTGATTTCAAAGCTGGCGGCAACCGCTCTGATGAGGGGCTGCTGGTAATGAACCATGAATACATCAACCAGAAAGCCCTGCACCCTGACGGCCCCACTTATAACCAGAGTGGCATGCGCCCGGCCGATGAAGTGCGCAAGGAAATAGCCGCGCACGGCGTGTCGGTGGTGCATATAAAGCAAGACGGTGCGGGCACCTGGGACATCGTGTTTGGAAGCCCTTTCAATCGCCGGGTGACGGGCAATACAGAAATGGATATCCGCGGGCCGGTTCGTGGTTACCAGAAGCTGTCAACCCGCTTCAGCCCGAATGGCACCCAGACACGGGGCACGCTGAACAACTGTTCGATGGGCCCTACGCCCTGGGGAACCTACCTTGCGGCGGAGGAAAACTGGCACGGCTACTTTGCGAACGGCTCGCAAACGCAGCCACGGGAGCAGACCCGTCACGGTGTTGGTAGTGCTACCCGCTACGACTGGGAACTGGCCGACGGTGGCGAGGATCAGTACATTCGATTCAACATCACCCCCGCGGCCGCAAGCGCTAAAGACGACTATCGGAACGAAGCAAACACCTTTGGTTATATGGTCGAAATTGATCCGTTTACGCCGGAGAGCAAACCTCAGAAACGCACAGCTCTAGGTCGATTTGGGCACGAGGGCGTTATTTTCGCGCCGGTTGAAGACGGTAAGCCGGTTGTCTGCTATTCCGGTGACGATTCCCGCTTTGAGTATATCTATAAGTTTGTTTCTTTACGGCCCTATTATGCGTCAACCGCCAGCGGCTATCTGCTGGATGAAGGCACCCTGTATGTCGCACGTTTTAACGAAGACGGCTCGGGCGACTGGCTCTCGCTGTCGCTTGATAACCTGGATTTTGCGGCCCGCGTGCAGGCTGCACAAGGTTCATCGGTGGGTGCCGTTCTGTTCGAGGGCTTTGAGAATCAGGCGGATGTTCTTCTGAATACGCGCCTCGCCGCCGACATTGCCGGAGCGACGCCGATGGACCGCCCGGAATGGGGCGCGGTAGACCCGAACACCGGTGAAGTCTATTTCACCCTGACCAACAACTCGCAACGCACGGAAGAGCAGGTGAATGCGGCCAACCCCAATGCAGAAAATCGCACGGGCCACATCATTCGCTGGAGTGAGGCCGATAATGACTTTGCCGCGGTTGAGTTTCAGTGGGATATCTTTGTGTTTGCTGGGGAGCAGGGTACAGAGACGATCGTAGATGGGAAAGTTGTGGTGTCGCTGACGGATGACAATATCTTCAACAGCCCGGATGGCCTGTGGTTTGACTACAATGGCCGTCTCTGGATCCAGACCGATGGCTCTGATGCTGCGCCTTACCAGAACAACATGATGTTGGCGGCTAACCCCGCAACCCGGGACATCAGGCGCTTTTTTGTGGGGCCTCAGGGTTGTGAGGTAACCGGTGTTGTGACTACGCCGGACGTTAGAACCATGTTTGTGAATATTCAGCATCCGGCTGGTGACTGGCCCTTTGGCACCGAAGGCGATCACCCGCGGGATGCGACCGTCATCGTTACCCGCGACGACAACGGGGTGATCGGCGCCTGAGCGCGCGGCCCGACATAGACCAGGCATAAGGCGGCGAAAACAAGATAGGGGACAGATTTCAAATCTGTCCCCTTTTTTCTGGATCCTTTTGGAGCAGCAACTTTCGAACTTTATTTCGTCATACGTCACCGTTTTTTATGAATGCCTTCAGTGCCACGGCGTTGTTGTGTTGCGTGTCTTTGGCGGCGAACACCAAGGTAAGTCGCTTGTGCTGCTGAACGCATTGCTTGAGTTCTGTAAGCGAATCATTGTCTGCAGACTTCAATTCTTCCAGGTAGCGTTTCTGAAATTCTTCCCATTTCTCTGGATCGTGATCGAACCATTTTCGGAGATCGGTAGACGGAGCCAGTTCTTTCAGCCAATTTGAAATATTCGCATCTTCCTTGCTAACCCCCCGGGGCCATATACGATCTACCAACAGGCGTGGCCCGTCGGAATTGGCAGCGTCATCGTAGGCGCGTTTCAGGCGAATTTCTGTCATGGCATCCTCCAACAGGCTTTTATGCGACGATAAGGGGTGAACTTTAATTTCCAATTTCAATCGCCGCTGATCTGGCGGAATCGGAAGTGTCGTATATACTCTCGTAAACAACAACAGTAACAATAATAGGTGGTGCTAATGCTTCTTTCACACGCTTTTGGATTATTCACGAAACCGGATGCAGAGTGGGCTTCCATTCGTAACGAGCACGAAACACCCCGCCGGCTTTACGTTGCCTATGTCGTGATTCTGGCCGCGATAGCGCCGATTTGTGCTTATATATCAACGGCTATTTTTGGTTGGAAAGTGGGCAGCGAAAGGATTGTCAAGCTGACCGAGATCAGCGCGGCCCAACTCAGTGTGCTAACGTATATTGCTATGCTGGTGGGCGTTTTTGCACTGGGTTATGCCGTGAACTGGATGGCTAAAACCTACGGCGCCAAAGAAGAGATAACGCCGTCTAACGGTATTGCACTGGCGGCGTATTCTTGCACGCCCATGTTCCTGGCCGGCTTCGCTTTGTTGTACCCGGTGCCTTGGTTTAATGCCCTTGTGTTTTTGGCGGCCGCCTGTTACGGCGGCTGGTTGATGTATGACGGGCTTCCTATCGTGATGGGTATTGATCAGGACAGAGCCGTATTTTATGGCGGCGCATTGCTGACCGTGGCTCTTGTTATTCTGGTCGCTACCCGCGTGGGTTCGGTGATTATCTGGAACTTTGTAGCAGCCCCTGTTTTTGTGGGGTAACGCTACTTGCGATTACATTAGTTCGTCATGATTGCATTGAGCCTCGAAGCTGGAAACTTCGGGGCTCAATGTTAATACTGATTTGTTTGGCCGGCCTGCACCGCGGTATTGGTAAAGAACAGGCCCTCAAGCCGTTTTAAAGCAGACTTGAGGGCCTCCTTGAGCCGGCTTATTACGAATTTAGTTTCTCAGTCTTCCCGGGTATCAATATTCCCGTCTTTATCGGAAATGACAATTTCAACACGACGATTTTGCTGGCGCCCGGATGAACTGTCGTTACCAGTCACCGGGTATTGCTCGCCATAGCCTCTGCTTTCAATCCGAGTGGAGGAGATGCCCCGATTGACCAGTGCGTTGCGTACTGATTCAGCGCGGCGTTCGGATAATTGCTGGTTATAAGATTCAGCGCCGGTACTGTCGGTATAGCCTTCAACTCTCACCCGACGGTCTTCATATTCACGCATGAATTCTGCCAGGCGACCTACAGTCTGTTCGCCGGCTGATTTTAGATCGGCCTGATTCAGATCAAACAGCACATCGCCAAGCGTAAGCACCATGCCACGATCGGTTTGTTCTGCCTGCAATTCGGCCATGCTTTGGCGTAGCGCTTCTGCTTCGCGGCGGGCAGCTTCTGCTTCGCTGCGGGCTGCACTGGCATCGCCGGTCTGCTCTGCCAGCATCAGTTCTTTGCGGCGCGCTTCGGCCGATTCAATCTGAGTTTGCAGTTCTGACTTCTCTCCCTGCTGGCTGGCGATTTGTGCGTGGCGGTGGGCCAAGTACGCCGCCTGTTCAATACTTCTGCTGTCTCCACCGTCTTTCAACAGCGATTCCGCGCGATTGAGCTGGTCCCGCGCACTGCGCAGCTGGGTGTCGCCGCTACGGGCTACGGCAGGATCATTCTTGATGCGGTCGTAGGAGGCACGGGCTTCGTCTACTTTCGCATTTTGTGGTGGTGTGGAAGCACAGCCGGTCATTAATACCGATAAACCTATGGCCAAACCTAACGTTGTGTTGCGTTGTTTCATCACTGTCCCCTTTGGCAATGGCGATTACTGGCTCTGATTAATGCGCTGGCGCAGCGCTTCAATATTGCGATTGACTTCTTCAACCGCCTGGCGGGCCTTGGCGGTTTCAGCGCGGGCTCCGGCCAACTGCGCATCTACCGAGGCCTGTTGCAGTAAGCGCTCGGCGCTCTGATATTCTTCTTTTTCAATCAGCCCTTTGGCGTCGGCGACTTTATTTTGCGCGTCGTTTAGAAGCACTGGCTCGTATTGCCGAGCATCGGCCGCGACAGCTTGCTGCAAGGCCGACTCGGCGCTTTGCAGATCGGCATCCGGGCGTTCACCGGGGCTGGCACAGCCGCCCAGAGCCAGGGCGAGGCCTGCTAGCAAGGCCACTTTGCCTGAACGAATTGTTATTGAGCTATGTTTTCTCATGCGTAATCTCCTATCAGGGATATGCAAAGGATGCATAATTAAAGCGGTGTGCATCTGTATAAATCTTAGCAGTCTGTTTGCGTTGTGGCATGAAGGATTGGCAACAATGGTAGCGTTGGGTAGTCTGTCGTGTGCTAACGCGGCATTGATCGAAAAAAGAGGAGATACATGCAGTTATGACTTCGTTATGGACGACCATTGTATTGGCTACGGCGGCTGGCGCGGCCATTCCAACAGGCGCTTTGCTGGGAAGAATTGAACACATTGGTCCCAGTTGGCTAGACAGCGAGTTCCGCCACGCGGTGATTGCATTCGGCGGTGGCGCATTGTTGTCGGCGGTAGCGCTGGTGCTGGTGCCAGAAAGCGTTGATCTGCTAAACGGATGGTGGATTGCGCTGGCCATGATTATGGGCGGGCTGGGATTTGGCTTGCTGGATGTCGTGCTGGCAAAGGCAAAGGGCTCGGTGTCGCAGTTGATCGCGATGCTGGCGGATTTCATACCGGAAGCGCTGGCGCTGGGGGCTGTGTTTGCGGTGGGCGGCGAGGGCGGCATGCTGCTGGCGCTGTTGATTACCGTGCAGAATTTACCGGAAGGCTTCAACGCCTATCGTGAGATGACCGCAGCGGAAGATCCGGCCACGATTCATCGCAGCCGCAAAGCCCAGGGTATGGAAGGTAAAAAGGTGTTGTTGATCTTCTGCTGCCTGGTGCCGTTGGGCCCGGCTGCAGGTATCGCAGGGCACGTGTGGCTGGCGCAATACGATGAGGTTTTGGACTTTATTATGTTGTTTGCGTCAGGTGGTATTTTGTATCTGGTGTTTCAGGACATTGCTCCGCAGGCGAAGTTAGAAAAACACTGGTTGCCGCCTATGGGCGCGGTTTTAGGGTTTTTATTCGGGGTGCTGGGTCAATTGGTTGTAGGTTGAAAAAAAACCCGGTCAGCAAAGCAACTGACAGGGCTTTTTTATTCAGGTTTTAAACACTTGGCGGGCGGTGTTACTTGGTTGCTGCACGTGCGGTTTTCAGCCATCTGTTATAAATGTCTTGGTTGGCTTTGATCCACTGGTCGGTGTGGCGCGCTATGTCTTCGTCGGTGTTCTGACCGTTACGCATCGCCAGATTTTGCGCGGAGATATGCTCGCCGGATAGGTTCATGGCCTGGAACAGTGTTTTGGCAGCCGGATTGTCATCAGTGAATGTTTTGTTGGCCACAATGCGCTGAGTGTTAACACGGAAACCGTAGTTGGAACCGTCTGGCAATTTGGTGTTGATCTCATTACCGCCTTCGCCTGGTAGAGACGAGAAGGGTACTTCCATCCACACCACGTCTTTACCCGGCTTCATCACCGCGCTCACCCAGTAGGGCACCCAGTTGTAATACAAAACCGGCTCGCCTTTGTTGAACCGGGCAATAGTGCTGGCCATCAGAGCCGAGTGGGGCCCCTGGTTGTGATCAACGGTGTTGCGCAGGCCATAGGCGCCCATGTGGTGCTCAATGATCTGCTCGCAGCCCCAGCCCGTTGGGCAGCCGGTCAGGTCGGCTTTGCCATTGCCATTGGTGTCGAACAGTTTGGCGATTTCCGGGTCTTTCAGCTGAGCGATGTTGGTAATGCCGTACTCGTCTGCGGTTTTCTTGTCGATCAGATAGCCGCTGAAAGCGCCTCCCGAATATACGTTAGAGCGGAACAGCTTGTCGTCGCCGCCGGCTTTTTCATAGAAATCCGTGTGCATGGGGTACCAGTGGTCAGCGATAAAGGTGCCGTCGCCGTTAGCAATCGCAACGTGGGCTGCCGGGTATTCCAGCTCGCGGATTTTTTCCACATTAAATCCCAAGTCTGTCAGCGCGCGGCTGATCAGTAGCGTTTGAAAGGTTACTTCGGCAATGGAGCTTTTCACGGGAATAACGGTGACGCCTTCACCCGGCGTGTCGTTAGCCTGAACGCTTAAGCTGGTGGCTAATGTTACGGCTAGCAAGCCTTGCCCGGCTTTCTTCATCCATGATGAGTTCATGTTGCCTTCCTGTTTAATAGTATTGTCTTCATAGTTTACAGATTGGCTTCTGCGAATTCCGCCAATGCCGAACGGGGCACGCCTTGCAGGTGTATGTGGCCACCGTGGCGAAACGTTTTGAAGCGTTCGGTCATGTAGGTCAGGCCGGAGCTCAGAGCGCTCAGGTAAGGGGTGTCAATCTGCGCCAGATTACCCAGGCAGATCACCTTGGAGCCGTTACCGGCGCGGGTGATGATGGTTTTAATCTGGTGCGGGGTCAGGTTCTGGGATTCGTCAATAATGATCAGGCTGTGCTGGAAGCTGCGGCCCCGAATGTAGTTCAGGGATTTAAAGTGCAGGGGCACTTTGCTGAGAATGTAATCCACGCTGGCGGTCACGTTCTCGTCGTCTTCGTGCAGCGCCTCCAGGTTGTCCACAATGGCGCCGAGCCAGGGCTCCATTTTTTCCGCTTCGGTGCCCGGCAGAAAGCCGATGTCTTCGTCTAACCCCTGGGTGCTGCGGGTAGCAATAATACGTTTGTAGAGTTTGCTGGCCACGGTCAACTCAATGCAGGCCGCCAGCGCAAGAATGGTTTTTCCAGAGCCGGCGGCGCCGGTCAGGTTCACCAGGTGGATGTCTGGGTCAAGCAACAGATTCAGGGCAATGGCCTGATAGATATCGCGGGGAATCAACCCCCAGACTTCTTCGTTCATCAGGTCGTGCTGGTGCAGGTCGCGAATGACCAGGTAGTCGTCGCCCAGCTCGCACACTTTGCCCACAAAGCCCTGTTGGTCCAGCACAAACTCGTTGATGTTCAGCCGCGCCAGTTCGCCTTCGCGCTTGAATCTGTGCTCGGTGGCGCCATCCCGCTGCTTGGTTTCCACTTTGCTGACGGTGTCCCAGAACGAACCGGGGAACTCGATATAGCCCCGGGGCAGCAGGCCTATGTCGTCTACCAGCTGGTCGTTGTGGTAAGCCTGGGCTTCTACGCCAAAGCCGCGGGCTTTCAGCCGCATGTTGATGTCGTTGCTAACCAGAATGATGTCGCGGTTGGTGTGGTGTTTCTGCAGGGCGGCCAGGCTGTTGATAATTTTGTTATCGTTCAGGTGCTCGGGCAGGGCATGGCCGCTTACCGATTCCGAACTCATCAGGATCGACAGGGTTCCCATGGGTTCTGCTTTTTCGCCCCGTGCAATAGGCACACCGCTTTCAATCTGCTTCGGGCTGGCGTCGCCCAACAGTCGGTCGATGGTGCGAATGGCCTGGCGACAATCGGCCGCTACTGTCTGCTTGCCGGATTTCAGGCTGTCGAGCTCTTCCAGCACGGTCATCGGAATGATGACCTGGTGCTCTTCAAAATTCAGCAGGGCGTTGGGGTCGTGAATCAGAACATTGGTGTCTAGCACGTACATCTTGAGGCGGTCTTGCGATGCTGCGGGCATAAGGGGCAGTACCTCTACAACGGGCGAGTCGGATGGCGGATACGGGCTGCGCGGTTCAGTCTTGCATCGCGCAGCGCTGGGTCATATTGCGGTCGGCGATAATCTTTAGAAGGTCGTAAGTGGTAATAATCCCTGATATGTTTCCATCAAGGGTGACAAATATCCGGTGCAGATGCTCGGCCATCATGGTTTTGGCAATTTCGCGCACCGGCGTGTCTTCGTCAACCGACAGCAGAATAGGGGTCATTATGTCTCTGACCTCCACCGGCAGTTTGCCCATACCCTCGTAAATAACCATGCGCAAACGGCGAGCTTCGCGGGCTTCGTCTTCCGTCAGCCGTGCCTCGGTCTCTGGGCGGCTTGCGTTCCAGCGAAATTCGGTAATATCCTTCAGGGTGACTATGCCAATAATGTCACCGCTGTCATCGGTAACCGGGCTACCAGCGATTTCGTTGTCGGTCAGAAAGCGGGCCAACCTGTCCATAGTCCAGGACTGGGGCACCGCCTTGATACTCGGGGTCATTATCTCGCGTGCAAGCAACGGCATGGTTCAGGCAGCCTATTTTGAAAAGAGGGTAAAAGCTTAGCCCGAACCCGTGCCGGCGTCACTTCTCGGGCAGCGTTACGTTCAGTTCAAGCACCGAACACGTGTCGGTGCGGTCTATCTCTACTTGTACCATGTCGTCGCTGATGTCCACATACTTGCGGATAACGGCCAGCAGTTCCTGCTGCAGCGCCGGCAGGTAGTCCGGTTGTTTGCGATGACCACGCTCGTGGGCCACAATAATTTGCAGCCGCTCCTTGGCAACGTTGGCGGTGTTGGTTTTTTTGCTCCTGAAATAGTCCAGAAAACTCATTTGCTAGCCTCCCCTGAACATCCGTGAAAAGAAGCCCTTCTTATGGGCTGTCATAAAACGGTGTTCCCGTTCTTCTCCCAGCAGGCGCGCCACGGCATCATCATAAGCCTGGCCAGCGTCGCTTTCGGTTTCTAAAATAACCGGAAGGCCCTGGTTAGAGGAGTTCAGCACTATTTGGCTTTCCGGAATAACACCCATCAGCGGTATCGCCAGAATTTCTTCTATATCGGCCACCGACAGCATCTCGCCACGCTCTACCCGTGCCGGGTTGTAACGGGTAACCAGCAGGTGTTCTTTTACCGGGTCCTGGCCCTTTTCGGCGCGGCGTGACTTACTTTGCAAAATGCCTAAAATACGGTCAGAGTCGCGCACCGAAGATACTTCCGGGTTGGTGACAACAATGGCTTCATCAGCAAAGTAGAGGGCCATCTGGGCGCCGTGTTCGATACCGGCCGGCGAGTCACAAATGATGTAATCGAAGGTTTGTGCCAGCTCGTTGATGATCTTTTCCACGCCTTCTTTCGTCAGCGCGTCTTTTTCCCGGGTTTGCGATGCCGGCAGAATGAACAGGGTGTCTACCCGCTTGTCGCGGATCAATGCCTGGTTCAGTGAGGCTTCGCCCTGAATCACGTTGACGAAGTCGTACACCACACGGCGTTCGCAGTTCATGATCAGGTCCAGATTACGCAGGCCCACGTCAAAATCGATGACCACGGTTTTATGACCGCGTCTGGCTATGCCGGTGCTGATCGAAGCGCTGGTGGTGGTTTTGCCAACGCCGCCTTTTCCTGAGGTTACTACAATAATTCTAGCCAAAATTTGGTTCCCGCATTGCGATGTCGTGGTTGTCGAGGCCTGGCAAACCGGTTACTGCTGGCAAACCCGGGTCTGGTCAGGCCTTTTCCAGTGGCGTTACCACCATCAGATCGTCCCTGAGCTGAAGTTGCACGGCGCTTTTCCAGCCGCTGCCTTGCAAGTCTTCAGATATTTTATAATGCCCGGCGATAGACACAAGTTCGGCCTCTAACGACTGGCAGAAAATGCGCGCGTTTTCGTCGCCGTTTACACCCGCCAGTGCGCGACCTCGCAGCGGGCCGTATACATGAATATTTCCGGCTGCCATCACTTCGGCACCGGGTTGCACTGGCGCTAAAATCACCAGGTCACCCTCTGAGGCACAAACCTGCTGGCCGGAACGTACCGGCTGGCTGATGATTTTGGCGGGCACTGCCACCGCTGGCGCAGATATGGGTTCTGCGATGGTTTCGGGGGCAGGCGCTTCGGTGGTCGGCTCGCTGGCATGATCTTTATCGCGCGCGTTGGTGCCGGGTATTAATGCCAGCGACGCACCGCGGGCCATGCGGCGGTGGTTTTCATTGCCACCACGCACGCCCACCACGTGAATATTGTTGCGCCGGCAGGTGCCAATAATGCTGAAAAAATCCAGATCGCTGTCCATGCCTTCGTACTTTTCAAGACTTATAATCAGCGGAACGTCTTTAAAAAAGCCGGGCGCCTGGCTGATCTTGTCCCGCAGGGTGGCTTCAAAATCTTCGCTCTCGAAATAATAAAGCTCCAGAGCTGTCATCGACACACTGGCACTTTTTAACTGAAAGCCCTGTTTAGCGCCGGTGGTTGGGGTATCGGTCATTAATGGTGATCCTGCTTTGGGCCGCTCTGGTAGCGTTGTTTCCATTCATCGTAGGGCATGCCGTAAATTGCTTCGCGCGCTTGCGGGTCGGTCATATTTACACCCTGCTCCTGTGCTGCGGCAAGATACCATTTTGACAGACAGTTGCGACAAAAATCGGCCAGGTTCATCAGGTCACTATTTTGCACCTCGGTATGTTCACGCAAGTGCCTAATAAGGCGACGGAAAGCGGCCGCTTCCAGTTCGGTACGCTGGGCGTCTGAAAGGGGTTGGGTCATGATATAGATGGCCTTTTGCGATGTCAGAAAGATGGATAGAAATTCATGCAATACGGCTTTATAAGCGGCTTGCCGTGGACAATCCTGACATTTTGAGCAACTGGAGGTAAGATGCAAGGCTGTATGCATATACAGCGGGTGTGGTTAAGCGGGGTTTTATGTCTCAACGCAAGATAATTCACGTAGATTGCGACTGCTTTTATGCCGCCGTGGAGATGCGTGATGACCCTTCCCTACGGCATGTTCCTCTGGCGGTGGGCGGACAGGGTGGGCGCGGCGTGGTGACCACCTGCAATTACCAGGCCCGCGCTTACGGCGTGCGCTCGGCCATGCCAGGCGGCGAGGCCCGGCGCCTGTGCCCGGACCTAGTGACCGTGCCGGTGGATATGCCGCGTTACCGGGCGGTGTCGCAGCAGGTGATGGCCATATTGCGTGAGGTGACCGATTTGGTAGAGCCGTTGTCGTTAGATGAAGCTTTTTTGGATGTGTCTGACGTGACTGAACACCAGGGTAGCGCTACGCTGATTGCCCGCCACCTACGCGAGCGGGTAAAGCAGCAAACCGGCATTGTTATTTCTGCCGGGGTGGCCCCTAACAAATTTTTGGCCAAAATTGCCAGCGACTGGGAAAAGCCCGACGGCCTGTTTGTGATTCGCCCCCAGGACATTGCCGGGTTCGTGGCCAAACTGCCCGTGCAAAAGTTGTTTGGTGTGGGTCAGGTAACCGCGGGCAAGCTTCACGCCATGGGAGCCCGAACCTGTGGAGACCTGCAGCAGCTGGGCGCAGAAATTCTGATAGAGCGTTTTGGCAAGCAGGGTTACCGCCTGTACGAAATGGCCCACGGCCGCGACGAGCGCCCGGTGGTTGTGTCGCGCAGCGCTAAATCCCTGAGCGTTGAGCGCACCTTTGCGCAGGATTTGCCAGACAAAGCCGCTTGTGACGCAGTGCTGGTGAACCTTCTGGACGACTTACACGCGCGCCTTGCCCGCAAGGCAGAGCACAAGCCCTTACACAAACTGTTTGTAAAAATCCGTTACAGCGATTTTTCCACGCACACATTGGAACGGGTGCGTGAATCCGCGGCGCCGCCCGTTATTGCAGACTACCAACAATTGTTGAATGAACTGATGACCGACACTCAGCGGCCGGTGAGGCTGCTGGGAATGGGAGTAAGGTTTCGAAATGATGAGGCACCGGTCACACAACTACGGTTGTTTGACTGACCAGGCAATAAACGATGCGACAATGTGCGCTGAAACACAGCACAGATGCTGAAGTGTATTAGACTTTGGCCTATCCAGTTTGTATAATTTTAAGTCAGCTAATAATCGTTGCGCATTATGATTCTTCGACTATTTTTCACATTGCTCATTATTAATATTGCCATCTTTGCGGCCAGCGTAGATGCGTCTGAGCAAATAGGCAGTAGCGATCGTGGCACGGTGAAAGAATCTGTCACTATGGCCGATGTCAAACAGTTGCAAGCCGTCATGGCAGGGCGAAGTTACGCCACCATTGACCAGACGGAAGGCAGTGCCGATATTCTGGCCGAAGTGGGCTCACGCCTGCTGACCCTGTCGCTGACCCGCCGCGACACTTCCCGCCGCTATGCCTACGAAACGATACGGGCCGACCACGGCCTTGCCCTGATTGACGAAGGCGCCTGCCTGAATCTGAAGTGGACCTTCTGAAACCGCTGAATCAGCCTCGCGGGACACCCGGTTACTGATCTGACGCATTGTCTGGCCGTGCTGCCCGTGTGATGATTCTGTTAACAGGATTCATTATGGGTTAACGGGAACCGGAAAATGGCCGAAGATTGCACGATGCGAATGGACGACGCAGACGCCTGTGTCGAAGAAGTAATCCGCCGTGTTGGCAACAAGATTATTCTTGGTTTGCCTCTGGGTTTGGGCAAGCCCCTGCGCTTTGTAAATGCCCTTTATCAGCGCGCCAAGCGCGACCCCCAAATCGAACTGCACATTTTTACGGCCTTGTCGCTGGTGAAACCCAGTGGCCGTTCGGCTCTGGAAAAGCGCTTTCTCGAACCTTTTGCAGAGCGCTTGTATGGCGCGATTCCGGATCTGGAATACGCTCTGGATTTGCGGGCTAACAAACTGCCGCCGAATGTGAAAGTGTCGGAGTTCTTTTTCAAGGCCGGCAGTTTTATGCACAATTCGTCGCAGCAGCGCCACTATATCAGCCTGAACTATACTCACGCGGTGCGCGATTTGATGGCTAAGGGTATCAACGTGGTGGCTCAAATGGTGGCGCCAGGTGATCAAAACGGTGAGCCGGGGCAGGTGAGCCTGAGCTGCAATCCGGACCTGACCTTGGACATTATCCCGCTTTTGCGTGCGCGCCAGCGCGAAGAGGGCGTGCCCACCGTATTGGTGGGTGAGCTGAACCGGCATTTGCCCTGGCTGGGCCGTGATGCCCAGATGGCCGAAGCCGATATAGACGTGGTTTTGGCGCAACCGCAAAGCGATTATCCGATGTTTCCGGCGCCACAAATGGCCATCAGCCCGCCGGACCATCTCATTGGTTTCTATGCCAGCACCTTGATAAAAGACGGTGGCACGTTGCAGGTGGGTATCGGTTCCCTGGGTACTGCGCTAATCAATAGCACCATTTTGCGCCACCGCCATAACGACGCCTGGAAGCGCTTATATCAGCATCTCGACATCGCCGCGCGCTATCCGGCTGTCGATGGTATTGGTGGCACCGGCACGTTTGATCAGGGCCTTTACGGTTGCAGCGAAATGATCATTGACGGCTTTATTCACCTGGTGGAAGCCGGAGTGTTAAAGCGTGAAGTGTTTGCTCACCAAGGGCTGCAGGAGTTGCTGAACCGCGGTGACATTAGCATGCAGATCAACCTGAATACACTTGATGTGCTATTGCGTGAGCATATTATTGCCTCGCCGCTGAGGCCACAGGATCTGGAGTTCCTGCAGAAATTCGGGATTGTGCATTCTGAACTGTGTTTGCAGGATGGCAAGCTTAGCCTGCAGCAGCGCACCGTGCCTGCCGACATCAACCATCCCGACACCCGCCGGCTACTGCAAGACGGCGGCTTGGGCGACAAGCTGAGCGACGGCGTGGTGATGCACGGCGGCTTCTACATCGGCCCCGAATCTTTCTACCAGGCACTGCGTGACCTGTCGCCACCGCAGCGTCAGCGCATCTGCATGACCAGCGTAAATTACATCAATGACCTGTACGACCACCGCTTTGGCAATCAGGCGTTGAAAGCCGCCCAGCGCCAGCACGGCCGCTTTATAAACACCGCGATGATGTACACTCTAGCGGGTGCGGCTGTGTCTGACGGCCTGGAAGACGGTCGCGTGGTCAGCGGCGTAGGCGGTCAGTACAACTTTGTGGCTATGGGTATGGAATTGACGGGCGCGCGGTCCATTTTGTGTTTGCGCAGCACTCGCAAAACGGCGGGCAAAGTACTATCGAATATTGTGTTCAGCTACGGCCATTGCACCATCCCCCGTCACCTGCGGGACATTGTGATCACCGAATATGGCATTGCCAATTTGCGGGGCCAGTCTGACGAGCAGGTATACCTGCGGCTGATCGCGATTGCCGACGCCCGCTTCCAGGCCGGCCTTTTGCAGCAGGCGAAAAAGGCCGGCAAGGTGGCGAAGAGTTTTAAACCGCCAAAAGCTTGGGCCGATAATACGCCGGCACACATCCACAAAGCCTTGGCAGCGGTACCGGGCAACAACCGTTTTCCACCGTTTCCCTTTGGCTGTGACTTTACCGCTGAAGAGTTGGTGATTGCTAAAGCACTGAAACGCATACAGGCCGAAACCGCCACAGGTCGTGGTAAACTTATGACCCTGGTACGGGCTGCCCGCGCCGGTGACGACCAAAGCCGCTTCCAATCGCTGCTAGAACGCATGCAACTGGCCGCACCAAAAGGAGTTCGCCAGAAGCTGGAGCAACGGTTACTGATTTACGGCCTGCGACTGACCAATACACCCCAATAAGAGCAATGACGCAACCTATGCAAGATTCTTCTCCTACAATTGACGTGTTCACCGTTCACTATGTACTTAAAAACGCCGTTGGTGAGCTGGTAGATACCTCTGAGGGCAGCGAGCCGCTGCATTTTGTGTACGGCAGCCCGGACATTGTTGAGGGTATTCAGCGTGCCGTGAAAGATCGCCGCGTGGGTGACTGCCTGGAAGTCACCGTACCGCCAGCGATGGCCTACGGTGAACACCGGGCCGACCTGGTGCGTAAAGTACCGCGCTCGATGTTCGAAGGCGTAGAGAACTTACAAGCGGGCATGAAGTTTCAAACCAACACGGGCACCGAGGCGCAGATTGTCCAGGTGATGGGTTTTGACGGCAATTTGGTGCGTATTGATGCCAATCACCCGCTGGCTGGTCTAACCTTGTATTTTGATTTGGAAATTGTTGGCCGCCGCAGCGCTAGTGCAGAGGAAATTGCCCAGGGCCGGCCCTTGTCATAGCCTGAAGTTAGGAAAGACTGTTATGGAACTGACGACTGACAACTGGCGAATCCTGATTGTAGAAGACGACGAACGGCTGGCCAGCCTGACCCGCGATTACCTGCAGAATAACGGGCTTACGGTGTCTATTGAGTCCCACGGTGGGGCCGCTGTAGAGCGTATTCGAAACGAACAGCCAGACCTTGTGGTGCTTGATTTGATGTTGCCCGGCGAAGACGGCTTGTCTATCTGCCGCCGGGTAAGGCCGCAATACAGCGGCCCGATAGTGATGCTAACCGCCAGAACCGATGACATGGACCAGATACTGGGCCTGGAAATGGGCGCCGATGACTACATTGGCAAACCGGTACAACCGCGATTGTTACTGGCGCGCATTCGTGCGTTGATGCGCCGCGTTGCCGAAAAAAACCAACCCTTGGTCGGCAGCGGTCCCGTGAGCGAAGGCCCGGTGCGTGTAAAGTTCAACGAATTGGTGATAGACAGCTCGATGCGCGAAGCCTGGCTGTCTGGCGTTACAGTGGATTTAACCAGCGCCGAGTTTGATTTGCTGTGGTTGCTGGCCAGTAATGCGGGCAGGGTGCTCAGCCGTGAAGAAATCTTTACGGCGTTGCGTGGCATTGAATACGACGGCCAAGACCGTTCGATTGACGTGCGGGTGTCCCGTATACGGCCAAAAATTGGTGACGACCCCATCCATCCACGGCGCATAAAAACCGTGCGTAGCAAAGGTTATCTGTTTGTAAAAGAAGCCTGAGTAGTTGCAAAAACCTGAATAGTTGCGACAGCCTGAGTAGCTGCTTAAGCCCGAGTTTTTGTTTGAGCCAGAGTGCGCACCATGCCCCTGATCTACTTTCTAAAACTTTATGCCCGCCTGGCGGGTTTTGTGCTGTTGATCGCAGTGCTTTGTGTGTTGCTGTTCCAAGGTTTAAACGGTATTCGCCAGCAAATGTGGCTTGAACACCATGGCACAGCGCTGATGCACTGGCTGGCGGAGTCTGCAGACCCTATTGCTCATTACGCGTGGCTGGTGCCGGCTTATAATCTTGAAGTAGGCTCGGCCACGCAGTTGGCAGATACCGCGGTTATTCGCGAACGCCTGGGTTACGGCCAGGTCGTGGTATTGCCGTCCAGTTTGGGCCAGCGCCTGTTAATCGCCCGTGAAGACGGCCAGATCCTCGCCCTGAATCTGGCCACGCCTTATAGCGACATTGTGCGTGCCAGCGCGTTGGTTTTCCGCTGGCATCTAGAAAACTCACCGGTTGAACGTCGCCCCGAAACCCTGCGTTATTTGAGCGCATCATTAGGCCTTGGCGCTTATTCCATTGACACCCGCGAGCGCCTGCCACCCGCCGATGTTTTGCGGCAATTAGTCCGTGACGGCCTGGTTCTGTATACCGCGCAATCCGGAGATGGCCCCCGCGTGGCGTTGCAGCTGGCTGACGGCGAGATGGTGGTGCTGGTGCCACCACCGCCGTTTAAACCCTGGAGTCTGGTGATTATATTACCACTGTGCCTGCTGATTGCCGCGGCGCTGGCACTGCTGCTAGGGTTTGCGGCACGCTCTTGGGATGGGCGTTTGCTGAAGGTTGAATCCGCAGCGCTGCGCATTGCCCGAGGTGATTTGGCGGCGCGGGTAGAGCCCGGCTCCAGCTTGTTGCAACAGCGCTTGGCGACAGCTTTCAATAGCATGGCCGAGCATATTCAGCGCCTTGTGCAGGTGCAGCATGACATGATCCATGCGGTGTCCCACGAGCTACGCACCCCGGTGGCGCGCATTCGTTTTGGCGTGCAGATGTTGGCCGACAGCGATAAGTCGCAGCGTAGCGAGGAGCAGTTGCAGGGCATAGACGGCGACATTCAGGAACTGGACGATTTGATAGACGAAATACTGACCTACGCGCGACTGGAGCAGAGCGAGGCCAAGTTCCTTCTGCAGCAGACATCTGTGCCTGATCTTCTGCGCCAGGTCATTGCCCAGCAGCAGCTCTTGCACCCAACCGTCGTTATGGAGCTGGATGTGGATGGCGCCAGTGAGGCACTGGCCGCCGAGGTAGAACCGCGTTATTTACACCGCGCACTCCAGAATCTGGTGGGTAACGCCGCACGCTATGCCAGCCGCCAGGTGCGCGTGCGCTGTCGGTTAGACAGCGACAATTGCCGCATTGATGTGGAAGACGACGGCCAAGGTATACCGCGCTCTGACTGGGAACGGGTATTTATTGCATTTTCACGGCTGGATAACAGCCGTACCCGCACCTCGGGCGGGTACGGGCTAGGACTGTCGATTGTGCGGCGCATCATGTACTGGCACGGTGGCCAGGCCTTCGTTGGTGCAAGCGCCACTCTTGGCGGAGCTTGCTTTAGCCTTGTATGGCCTCGTGTTCAAACGCAATCAGGTGGTCTGCATCAACTCGCACCGGAACAAAGTCACCCACATTGAAATCCAGGTGGCTGCGGAACAGCGCCTCGAACTCGGTGGATTCGGAACAGCGAAAACGATAGAGCGTGGATGTGCCGGCAAAGGTTTTTTCAATCACCTTGGGCCGCAAAGGCGAATGTTCATCATAAACGATGTCATCGGGCCGAATCAGCACATCGACCGGTGTGCCTGCTTCCCATCTATAAGCCCGGTTACCGTGAATAACGCCGAGTTCTGACTTTATGGCGTCTGGCCCCAGGGTGCTGCCAAGTACAAAGCTACCTTGGCCCACAAAACTGGCAACAAAACGGTTGGTAGGCTCGTGATATAGGTTAAACGGCACGTCCCACTGCTGGATGCGGCCTTTTTGCAGCACCGCCACCTGATCGCACATTGCAAAAGCTTCTTGCTGGTCGTGGGTAACTAGAATGGCGCTGATGCCCAGGGTTTTTAGAATGTCACGCACATCCAAGCTCAGCCGCCGGCGCAAATCTGCGTCCAGATTTGAAAACGGTTCGTCTAGCAAAATCAGCGTGGGTTCTGGCGCCAGCGCGCGAGCCAGCGCAACCCGCTGTTGCTGCCCGCCCGACAACTCGTGAGGGTAGCAGTTGGCAAGATCCTGCAGTTGCACCAGTTCCAGTAATTCAGTGACCTTGCGTTGGCGCTCGGCTTTGCTCAGGCGGTTCAAACCAAAACCAACGTTGTCGGCAATGCTTAGGTGCGGGAAGAGTGCGTAATCCTGAAACACCATCCCAATACGGCGTTTTTCCGGCGGTAGAGCGCGGCCGGGCAGGCTGATGGCCTGGCCTTGAAGGCTGATTTTGCCATCGCTAAGCGGTAAAAAGCCGGCCAGCGCGCGCAAAATAGTGCTTTTGCCACAGCCGCTGGGGCCCAGCAGGCAGCCAATGTCGCCTTGGCGCAGGGCGAAACTGACGTTCTTCACCACGGTTTCGCCGCCATAGCCGCAGCACAGATTGTTGACTTCAAGCAGCCAGTCAGACGCGATTGCGGGCTTGTTCATAATCAATCCAGACGCTTAAGAATCAGGAATTCCAGCAGGGCTTTTTGAGCGTGCAAGCGGTTTTCCGCTTCCTGCCACACGACCGAGCCCGAATGCTCCATCATGTCTTGCGAGATTTCTTCGCCGCGATGTGCCGGCAGGCAGTGCATAAACAAAGCGTCTTTAGCGGCCAGTGCCATCAACTGCGGATTAATCTGGTAGCTCGAAAATGCGAGTTTACGGGCTTTCTGCTCGCTTTCCTGGCCCATGGAGGCCCACACATCGGTTACCAGCAGGTTGGCGTCGCGGGCGGCGTCTGCCGGCTCACGCATCACGGTGACATGCTCTTTGTGTGCTTCAAATACGGCGGCGCCAGGCTCATAGCCTTTCGGGCAGGCCACATTCAGATGAAAGCCGAACATTGCCGCGGCGTTGATGTAGGAATGGCACATATTGTTACTATCGCCGATCCAGGCCACCGTGGCACCGCGAATGCTGCCGCGGTGTTCGCGATAGGTTTGCATATCGGCCAGTAGCTGGCAGGGGTGGAAGTCGTCAGTCAGCGCGTTGATCACGGGCGCTGAGGAGGCAGCCGCAAAGCGCTCCACGGTATTGTGCGCGAAGGTGCGAATCATCACCGCATCGACCATGCTGGAGATAACAATGGCCGAGTCTTCAATCGGTTCGCCACGGCCCAACTGGGTGTCGCGGGGCGACAAAAACAACGCCGAGCCGCCAAGCTGCATCATGCCTGCTTCGAAGGATACCCGGGTGCGGGTAGATGACTTTTCAAAAATCATCGCCAGCACACGATTTTTCAAGGTGTCGCGGGTAACGCCCTGGTGCCACTCACGACGCAGGCGTGAGCCGTGGTCCAGTAGCGCTTCCAGTTCATCGGGAGTCAGGTCGTTCAGTGTTAAAAAATGCCGTACTGCCATGAAATGGCCCTTACCTCGCTGGAGGCCCGGGTTGCCGGGGCTTCTAGCCTGATGGTTGTGGATGTAAGAGTGAAAAAATAGGGGCAATCAGTCTAGCCGCTCTGCGGTGGCATGACAACGATCAGGGCGCCGCCGGCGCCCTGTCTTTAGCCTTAGGGGACAGATTTCAAATCTATCCCTGGTTTTCGAAAGCGCCGCAACCGGCGACGGTTGGTAGGTCTGCCGAGGCAGTGTACAATGACTAAAATTGATTGCCTGAAGGCAAGCTTTCTTTTTTCATTTTAGCTTCCAGCACAGAGGTAGATAACATGGATATGAACGACACCATTAAAAGCCAACTCGAAGAAAACTCGATTATTCTGTACATGAAGGGTTCTCCTCAGGCGCCGCAGTGCGGTTTTTCGGCAAAAACAAGTCAGGCCTTAATGGCCTGCGGCGAGAAATTTGCTTTTGTGAATATTCTGGACAACCCGGAACTGCGTGAAGCGTTGAAAGTGCACTCTAGCTGGCCTACTTACCCGCAACTGTATATTAGCGGCGAATTGGTTGGTGGCTGCGACATCATTATGGAAATGTCGGAAAACGGTGAACTGGCCACAGCTGTAAAAGCTGCGTGTAAGCAGACAGAAGCCTAAAGCGAATTTTTCAGCGCTAAGAAAAGCTGCACATTGCGAATGAAACCTGCGCAGTTGGAATAGAACTCGCGCAATTGGAAAAGTGTGCAGTGAAAAAAGAAAATGCCGGCGATACGCCGGCATTATTCGTTTGAGGTGCAGGGTTCTCAACCTGCTTTGCTTCGCAGAGACCCCACCACAGCGTTCAGTGCTCGGTCAATCAGCGCTCCTTGCTCCAGCAGCGTTAGCCGGCCCCGGCACATTTCTTGGGCAAGCTCGGTACGGGTTTTTTCAATCACTTTCAGGCCCATGCGGTTAACGAATACAAAACAGTCAGCTTCTTCAATAATAGCCGACAGTTTGCAACGGAAGCTGGCGCCGTTTACCAGGCTGAATTCTACCCAGCTGCCGGTTTCAATCTGATCAATCTGATCCATGTATTCAGAAATGGAGTTATCTTGCAGTTCTTCGCCGATGTTCGCTTTTTCAGAATCCGGCGCCACTACCAAAGGCTCTGTTCGGGTTTCTATAGCAGCGTTGGTGCGGAAAGCTTCGGCCAATTCATATTTGAGCTGGGCCATCATTTCGTTGAGTTTGGATGAATTGAACGATACTTCTTCAAGCCCGGCGCGCAGGGTTTTCAGCAATCCCGGCACCACACGAACCCATTGGTCGCGCTCGGCTTCCTCGTGATGGGGATGCAGGCACCAGATAAGGTCGTCAAGCACTTTTACCGACTCGTTCCAGCGGTGCTCCATTTCGTCCCTGAGGTAAGTCAGGAACATAACCCGGCTCCAACCATTAACAACGATGGTGTGGATGGTTTTCGGCAGTTTGTAACGGGCCAGCTTTTCTTTCAATATCGTGTCAACGGTTTGCTGGGCTTTCTGGGATTTTATGCGGCCACGCTCAGATTCGCGGGTGCGTTGCTCTACCAGGGTTGAACGTTTGTTTTCGCGCTCCAGAAAGGCGTCGAATTCGTCATTCAGGGCAACAAACAAAGACACGTCGCCGTCAAACTCTTCAAGAATGCGCTGCACAATGGTGTGAATCTGGTTATACAGTTTGTCTCGCGACTTTTCGTCACTGTTGCTCCAGCCAATGCCGGCGCGGGCAAGGTTGTTGAGCAGGCGCCGGGCGGGATGGCCACCATGACTGAAGAAGGTTTTATCGCGCATCACCACTTTTAATATGGGTATTTGCAGGCGGCTGACCAGCACCTGAATGGGTGCTGACAGGTTATCGTCGTCGAGAATGAAATCGAACAGCATAGACACAAGATTAATGAGGTCTTCATCGGCCTCTGTTATAGCGGCTTTGCGGCCGTCTTTGCGCTTTACCTGCGCCAGAAGTTGGTGCATCAACTCCAGTAAATCTATGGTTAATGGTTCGCCCTGGCTCAGGTCTTCGCCGAAGCCTGTGTAGCTGGCGCTGTCAAATGTCTTCTGCGCAGGCAAAGCGTTAAGAAGTTCGCCAAGCTCAGCGGCAGACACTCGGTGTACCGGGCGGCTATCGGAGCGTTGCTGCGGAATACCGGCGTTGCTACGCTGGTGCGCAAGCATGCTACGTATCTGTTCGAACACCGCGCTTTCGCTTGCAGCATCAATCTGCGATGCGCCCATTGAATCCGCGTTATCGGCTGCCTTGCCGCCGCTGCCCTGATTTTTTGAGGTATTTTTACCCTGATGGCGGAAGTGAGGGATAACCCCGGCCTTCACCAAAATGCGGTTGGCTTCGTCTAATAGCATGCCAAGATTTGACATAACGTAGCGGTCAAACTGCTTTAGCAGAATCAGGCGCTCACGAATTTGGATTTCCATGGGCTGTATGGCGTGTATGAACGCCATGCCTAAGTGTTCTGGCGCCAAGGGGTTCGCTATAACACCGTCTGCGGTTTTGTATACTTGGCTGAAACGCGCCTCCAACTGAATCAGCTGGCCTTGAAAGTGCGCTTTGGCTTTCCCGGCCATGGCGTTCAGCGCAACCTGTTCTTCTAGGTCATCATTGCCCACCAGCGCGAGGTTGTCTGCGTCTATGGCTTGGGGCTGGTTATCGGGACGGGTCTGGCTGGGTGGCGACACAAAAAACGAACTAATTGCCTCGCTGAACTGGCGTTCAACGCCTTTGCGCTTGATGCGAATTTCCCGCATGGCTTCAAAGTAGCGGTTTTGTTCGTTATTGTTGCGGCAGTTGTTGGCGAGTTCAAACAGCGAGTCGTCGACAGCGTCCAGTGCGCCCTGTAACAGGTCGCCCAAGCCGGCAACAACGGTTTCCCGAACGCGTACCGCTTCGAGTGGAACAGGCGCGGCTTCACCATTAACGCCTTTCTGACGCTGGTGGATATAATGAATGCCGGACTGTTCGTTCATGGCAGGGTCCTGTCTGTCTCGCGCCGCCTGGGCCTTTTGTAGGCTACTTTATACAACGGAAATTAAGATTATTGGTCAAAGTTAACCCATCTGAATCTTTTTTTATACGTTTGCTTTTTAGTTTTCACGACGAACTGACAAAATCATGCACCAACGGTCACTAAGGCTGGCTTGATGTTCAGCGGCCAAGCCCGCGTTTCTTGCGTTTTTTGGGATGCACAATGGCCGCCTTCACAACATTATCCTTAATCTGTAGCACTTCAACTCGATGCCCGCCAACTCTCAGGCACACGTTGCTGTCGGGAATGTTCTCCAGAGTTTCGGTAATCAACCCGTTTAGGGTTTTAGGGCCATCCAATGGCAATTTCCAGGACAAACTTTTGTTAATTACCCGCAGAGAAGCTGTGCCGTCAATAATATAGGTACCGTTATCCTGGGGAATAATGTCTGGGCTGGTGGATGCATAGTCGGTGGTGAATTCGCCCACAATTTCTTCAAGAATGTCTTCCAGCGTGGCTAGGCCCAGTACTTCGCCGTATTCGTCTACGACAATGCCAAAGCGACGGCGACCCTTCTGAAAGTTAATCAACTGGGTGTTCAAAGGTGTGCTTTCCGGAACAAAGTAAGGCTCGGTGCACAGCTGTACAATCATGTCTTTATTCAAGTCATCTTTTTGCAGCAGTTTGGTGGTGTTGCGCAAATGCAGAATGCCCTGAATTTCATTAATGTCGCCTTTATAAACCGGCAGGCGGGTGTGCTGACTGTTGCGTAACAGGCGCAGAATACTGTCCAGGTCGTCATCCAGATCAATCCCGACGACTTCGTTTCGGGGCACCATAATGTCCGTCACGGTCACTTTTTCCAGGTCCAGTATGCTTACCAGCATATCCTTGTGCTTGGCTGGAATCAGCGCACCGGCTTCGTTCACCAGGGTGCGCAGCTCCTCGCGGCTGAGGTGATCGTTGGCGATGTCTTCCGGTGACACCCGCAGCACTTTCAAAATGCCACCGGTAAGCAGGTTTACCGCCCATACCACCGGGTAAAGTATTTTTAGCAGCGGAGCGAGCACATAGCTGGCAGGAAAGGCGATTTTTTCTGGAAACAGCGCGGCCAGGGTTTTGGGCGTCACTTCCGCAAAAATCAAAATAACAATGGTCAGCAACACCGTTGCTATGGCAATGCCGGCGTCGCCCCAGATGCGTATCGCAATCACCGTGGCAATGGCCGAGGCAAAGATGTTAACGAAGTTGTTGCCAATCAGGATAACGCCGATCAGCTGATCGGTTCGTTGCAGAAGTCTGTGGGCGCGCTTGGCACCTTTGTGACCGGTTTGCGCCATGTGCTTCAGGCGATACCGGTTCAGCGACATCATTCCGGTTTCAGAGCTGGAAAAGAAGGCCGATAATAGAATCAGTCCGGCGAGTGTAATAAACAGCGCGGTCAGCGATGTTTCGTTCAAGCGAGGTATCCTCTTTATTTGTGAAAAGCGTGAAGGGCGTGGAAGGCGCTACCGTTTTACAGGCCGCGATGGAAAATCAGTTCCAGAGCCAGCTTGCTGCCGTAGAACGCTACCATTAATAATGCGCAGCCTGCCAGTGTCCAGCGGCTAGCGGTCACTCCGCGCCAGCCTTTGGTGTGGCGGCCAATCAGCAAGGCCACAAACACCAGCAGCGAGAGTATCGAAAACAGAGTCTTGTGGGCAATGTCCTGGGCGAACAGGTCTTCCACAAAAAGAGCGCCGGTAACAATGGCTAGAATCAGTAGCACAACTCCTGCCCACACCAGTTCGAACAGTACCGACTCCATGGTTTGCAGCGGGGGTAAGTTGCGCAACAGGCGGCTGTTGTGGTTGTTTTTGAGTTGGCGGTTCTGGACAGACAACAGCACGGCTTGAATGCCTGCCAGGCTGAACAGGCTGTAAGCGGTTACTGACAGGGCAATGTGGGTGAGCATGCCGTAGCTGTGCTCTGGCACCAGCCTCGCCGGAGAGGGCGCTGCCAGTGCGACAATAATCGTCATGCCGGCCAGAGGGTATACGCCTAATAAAAGGTTTTGCAGGGGCTTGGTAAGATTCAGCCCCAATAGCAAGAATGTGATCAGCCAGGAGATAATCAGCGAGCTGCGCACGATGCTGAAATCGAAGCCGCCGTCATGATGCACAATCTGAGTGATCAGCAGTGCGTGGCCCACCAAGGCAAGAATGCCCACCAAAGTGGTCATTGCCAAGCTGCTTTGCACCCGGCCGCGGAAATGAAGAGCCTGCAAGGCCGTGCCAATGCTGTATAACAGAAGTGAGGTAACCGCGAGAATCAGCGTTCCCATAAAGTGTTAATCCTGGGCTGCCCTATATGCCACTGTTCAGGCTGAGGTTTACGGCGCATTAAAAGTGATTTCACTGAGCTGGTCGTTTCGGGACGATAGTCTGGTTATAATGTGCCAATTATGCAACCGGAATCAACAGGCCCCGGGGTCTGTTGATTCCTGAATACTCTTATCCGGGTACGGAAGAACCGCATGTTTGAAAATCTACAGGACCGACTCTCCGGCAGTCTGCGCAAAATCACGGGTCAGGCGCGGCTTACCGAAGACAATATCAAAGATACGCTACGTGAAGTTCGCATGGCGCTGCTTGAAGCCGACGTTGCTTTGCCGGTGGTCAAGGACTTCGTAGAGAGTGTTCGCCAACGTGCCATTGGCCAGGAAGTTCAGCGTAGCCTGACACCCGGCCAAGTATTTGTGAAAGTGGTGCAGCAGGAGCTCGAGCGGGTGATGGGCGAGGCCAACACCGGCCTGAACCTGTCGGTTGCCCCGCCTGCGGTCATTATGATGGCGGGCCTGCAGGGTGCCGGTAAAACCACCACCGTTGCCAAACTGGCGCGATTCCTGAAAGAGCGCCAAAAGAAAAGCGTGATGGTGGTCAGTGCCGACATCTACCGCCCGGCTGCTATCAAACAGCTGGAAACCCTGGCCAACGAGGTAGGCGTAGAGTTTTTCCCCAGCTCCGCTGACCAGGACCCAGTCGCCATTGCCGAAGGCGCCATCAGCGCAGCGCGCAAGAAACACATTGATGTGGTGATACTGGATACGGCCGGCCGCCTTGCCATTGATGAAATGATGATGGGCGAAATCAGCCGCCTGCACGCCGCGGTAAAACCGATAGAAACCCTGTTCGTGGTAGACGCCATGACCGGGCAAGACGCCGCCAACACCGCCAAGGCTTTTAATGAAGCCCTGCCGCTGACCGGCGTGGTGCTCACCAAAACCGACGGCGATGCCCGTGGTGGTGCGGCCCTGTCGGTACGCCACATTACCGGCAAGCCGATCAAGTTCCTGGGTGTGGGCGAAAAGTCCGACGCTTTGGAGCCGTTCCATCCAGACCGCGTGGCGTCACGCATTTTGGGTATGGGCGATGTGCTCTCCCTGATAGAGGAAGCCGAGCGCAAGCTGGACCAGAGCAAAGCCGAGAAGCTCACCCAAAAGATCAAGAAAGGCAAAAGTTTTGATCTTGAAGACTTCCGTGACCAACTCCAGCAAATGAAAAGCATGGGCGGTATTGGTGGCCTGATGGACAAGCTGCCGGGTATGGGCCAGATGGCCAAAGTAGCCCAGCAGCAGGTAAACGATAAATCAATGGGGCAAATGGAAGCGATTATCTGTTCCATGACGTCCAAAGAGCGCCGTTACCCGGACACCATCAACAACTCGCGCAAGCGCCGTATTGCCAACGGTTCCGGTTCGCAGATTCAAGATGTGAACCGACTGCTGAAGCAGCACAAGCAAATGCAGAAGATGATGAAAAAATTCAGCAAGAAAGGCGGAATGGCCAACATGATGCGCGGTTTGGGTGGTATGATGCCGCCCGGCGGTGGAGGCGGTCAGCCTCCCTTTGGTCGTATGTAAAATGCCTTACGCCTAAAACAGGGAAACAACCGGTTTCGCTGTTTTCTTTGGCGCTTTTTTAGCATAGAATAGCGCCCCTTTCGAGTATGGGTCTTCATGTTAGCCGCTTCTGGCTGCATTGAATCGTACAAAGTTCGTACAACAGAACAGGATATTGGTTAAATGGTAAAAATCCGTTTGGCTCGCGGCGGCTCCAAGAAGCGCCCGTTCTACCATCTGACAGTGACCGACAGCCGCAAAGCACGCGACAGTCGTTTTATTGAACGTGTCGGCTTCTTCAACCCGATCGCCCGTGGACAAGAAGAGCGTCTACGCGTTGATCGTGAGCGTGTTGCGCACTGGATCAGCCAAGGCGCACAGCCTAGCGATCGTGTTGCCCAACTGCTGAAAACCGCAGACTAGTTTATTAGAGCAATCTGAAGATTAGCCTGACACACCCCGGGGTGACACACATGGCAGAATCCTCGCAGGAAACTGTTATCGGCCGTATTACCGCGGTGTTTGGGATCAAGGGTTGGCTAAAAGTCTACTCTTTCACCGATCCCAGAGACGGAGTACTAAACTACCGCAACTGGACCCTGGTTCAGGACGGCAAGCGTATTCCTGTGAAGCTTGAAGAGGGTCGCCGCCAAGGGCAGGGGATCGTCATCAGGCTGAAGGGTGTTGACGACCGTGATGTTGCCCAGCGTTATTGCGGGGCTGACATTCATGTGCCAACCGAACAGTTACCAGAGCTGCCCAAGGGCGACTATTACTGGTATCAGTTGGAAGGCCTTGAAGTGTTCACGGTTGAAGATGAATGCTTGGGAACAATGCATCATATGCTGGAAACCGGCGCCAACGACGTATTGGTAGTGCAGGCAAGCCCTGCTTCTATTGATCAGCGCGAACGGCTAATCCCTTACCTGCCTGACGAAATCGTTATGCAGGTGGATTTAGCCAATAAGCGTATGGTGGTTGACTGGGATCCGGAGTTTTAAGGTGTGGATTGGCGCTGTCAGTCTGTTCCCGGAAATGTTTTCAGCGGTAACCGATTATGGCATCACCAGCAGGGCCGTACGTGACGGGTTAATAACCTTTCACAGTTGGAACCCGCGGGATTTTACCCATGATCGTCATCGCACGGTAGACGACCGCCCCTACGGTGGCGGCCCCGGTATGCTGATGAAAATTCAGCCGCTACGGGATGCTATTCACGCTGCACGGCAAGCGGCTCCGGGCCCGGCTTGTGTGGTGTATTTATCGCCTCAGGGTGAAACCCTGAATCAGGCAGTTGTTGAATCTCTGGCAGCAGAGCAGCGGCTAATACTGGTGGCGGGCCGTTATGAAGGCGTGGATGAGCGCCTGATTACGGCAGAGGTAGATCGTGAAGTGTCGCTGGGAGACTTTGTGCTTTCCGGTGGCGAACTGGCAGCCATGGCTGTTATTGATGCGGTTACGCGCCTCATCCCCGGAGCGCTGGGTCATGCGCAGTCGGCAGAGCAGGATTCGTTCGCCGACGGTTTACTGGATTGTCCGCACTATACCCGGCCCGAAGTGTATGAAGGTCAGGCGGTGCCGGATGTTTTGTTGGGCGGTCACCATGATCAGATCCGGCGTTGGCGGCTTAAACAGTCGCTGAGGCGAACCAGCGAGCGACGCCCCGACCTGCTTGAACAGCGGGAGTTTTCGGAAGAAGAGCGCAAGCTGCTGGCAGAGATTTTAAACGAACCGTGTGCCTCTGAATCTTCAGGGCATTAAAAGATTGGGAATCAGGAGCATAACGATGAGCGGCAAGAACAACATCATCAATCAAATTGAAACAGAACAGATGACCAAGGAAATTCCGCCGTTCGCGCCGGGTGATACCGTGGTCGTTCAGGTTCGCGTAACTGAAGGCACCCGTGAGCGTCTGCAGGCGTTTGAAGGCGTTGTAATTGGTAAGCGCAACCGTGGCATGAACTCTTCCTTCATCGTACGTAAGATTTCTTACGGCGTGGGCGTAGAGCGTACATTTCAGAGTTTCTCCAAGCTGATTGAAAGCGTAACAGTGAAGCGTCGTGGCGTTGTGCGTCAGGCCAAGCTGTACTACCTGCGCGAACTGTCTGGTAAGAAAGCTCGTATCACGGAAAAGCTGGGCTGATTGGCCTCTCGCCATGCTCAGTGTTAAAAAAGGCAGCCACGGCTGCCTTTTTTGCATTTCGGCAGAAGACGAGGCAGTCATCGCACGCTTCTGCGACGCCATCTGGCTGGAAGATGGGCTCAGCGAAAAAACCCGTGAAGCCTACCGCAGCGATCTGGGCGGCCTGGCGCAGTGGCTTCAGAGCCAGCTCGGCACACCGTTGCTGATAGCCGCCCAGCGTAGTGATTTGCTGGCTTGGCTATCCGGCGGGCTGGCAGGCGGCGTGAAAGCCTCTACGGCTGCACGCCGGTTGTCTGGCATTCGCCGCTTTTACCGCTATTTGCTCCGCGAAGGCTTGATACCCGAAGACCCAACCCTTCGCATAGACAGCCCCAAGCTAACGCGGCCGCTTCCAGACACCCTCACCGAAGCCGAAGTAGACGCGCTGTTGGCCGCGCCTGACCCCGAAGTGCCTATAGAGCTGCGCGACAAAGCCATGCTGGAAATTCTGTACGGCTGCGGCTTACGGGTGACCGAATTAACGTCATTGCGGTTGGACCAGGTGAACTTGCGCCAAGGCGTGGTGCGCATTACTGGTAAAGGCGATAAAGACCGCCTGGTGCCCTTGGGCGAAGAGGCCATAGACTGGCTGTTACGCTACATAAAAGAAGCGCGACCGGAATTGCTGAAAGGCCACGCCTGTGACGACCTGTTCCCCGGCAACCGCCCAAAAGCCATGACGCGCCAAACGTTCTGGCACCGCATCAAGCATTACGCGGTGCGCTCCGGTATTCAAAAGCACCTGTCGCCGCACACCCTGCGGCACGCTTTCGCAACTCACTTACTCAATCACGGTGCGGATTTACGGGTGGTGCAAATGCTGCTGGGCCATGCGGATTTATCCACTACCCAGATATACACCCACGTGGCGCGCCAGCGCCTGCAGGAACTGCATCGGCAACACCACCCTCGAGGGTGAGAATGTTCGTTTTGCTGCTCTTCTACGTCGATTTTTTGCTACCCTAAGCCCGTGCTGAATTAACTCGGTCTGTTTTTTTAACCATATTGCGGACACCCATATGTCTTTTTCTCTGCCTGTTGTTTCCCGTCTTGTTGCCGCGACCCTGTTGGGTGGCTTACTGCTGCCAGCATTCGCCGTTGCAGAGGATATTGAAGAGCGCATCACCCAGCGCCTGCAAGCCGCCGTACCCGGCCTGCAGGTAGAAAGCATGGCGCCGGCAAAAGCGCCGGGCATTTACGAAGTGCGCACCAACAGCGGTCAGATTGTGTACGCCACCGAAGATGCGGAATATCTGTTTATTGGCGACCTGGTCAAACTTGAAAACGCCGGCTACGTTAACCTTACCGAACAGGCACGCACCAGCCAGCGCCGGCAAACTATAAACGAGCACGCCAAAAAGGGCGGCTTGATCCAGTACGCCGCCAAAGGCGAACAAAAAGCGGTGATTGACGTGTTTACCGACATTGATTGCGGTTACTGCCGCAAATTACACGGCGAAATGGACGAACTTAACGAACTGGGCATTACCGTGAATTACTACGGCTTTCCCCGTTCCGGTCCGGGTACCGAATCCTTCCGCAAGTACGTGTCCGTGTGGTGCGCAGAAGATCCGCAAGCGGCTATGAACAACGCCAAAAGCGGCGGCGCCGTCAAGCCCGCTGACTGCGCCAACCCGGTGGCTGAGCAATACAACCTTGGCCGACTGGTCGGCGTAACCGGCACCCCCGCTATCGTATTGGAAGACGGAACATTAATGCCCGGCTACGTGCCTGCCGAAACCCTGGCGCGCGGTTTGGGTATTCTCTAAATAATGTGCATTCTTTAGGCAATCAGCCGCCGCCAGGTCTTATTCCGCAAGCTGTGAATCGGTATACTGTGCGGCCTTAATCATCAGCTATCAGCAGCCATCGTCATCAGAGGTAAAAGAGTGAAACAGGTCAGTGTCGGAATTTGCGGACTCGGAACCGTGGGCAGCGGAACCTTCAAGGTACTCACTCGTAACGCGGTGATCATTGCCGGCAGATCCGGGTGCAACATCCAGATTACCCGCATCGCCAGCCGAACCCCCCGCACAGATATCGACCTGGGCGGGGTTCCTTTCAGCACTGACGTCTATGACGTGGTGAACGATCCTGCCATTGATATTGTGGTGGAAGTGATTGGCGGCTACGATGCCGCTAAAGAGCTGGTGCTGACCGCGATCAAAAACGGCAAGCACGTGGTTACCGCCAACAAAGCATTGATAGCAGAGCACGGCACCGAAATTTTTGCCGCGGCTGAAAAAGCCGGTGTAATCGTGGCCTATGAGGCGGGCGTGGCCGGTGGTATTCCGGTTATCAAAGCCATCCGCGAAGGCCTGGCGGGCAACCGCATTGACTGGATTGCCGGCATTATGAACGGCACCGGTAACTACATTCTGACCGAAATGCGCGCGGGCCGTGAATTCGCCGGTGTGCTGGAAGAGGCCAAGGCTCTGGGTTACGCCGAAGCCGACCCCACCTTTGACGTAGAAGGCATAGATGCTGCCCATAAGCTTACCATTCTGGCCTCGGCCGGCTTTGGTGTGCCGCTGCAGTTCAACAAAGCTTACACCGAAGGCATCTCTAAAATTACCCCGTACGACATCGCCCACGCTGAACAGCTGGGCTATCGCATCAAACACCTGGGCATTGCCCGCCGCCGCGAAGACGGCATAGAGCTACGGGTACACCCCACGCTGGTGCCCCAGAGCCATCTGATTGCACAGGTAGACGGCGTACTGAACGCCATTCTGGTAGACGGCGACGCCGTTGGCCAAACCATGTACTACGGCCCGGGTGCCGGCGACGAAGCCACCGGTTCTGCCGTGGTTGCCGACATTATCGACGTTGCCCGCATAGTCGCCAGCGGCAGCAGCTTACGCGTACCCTTCCTGGGTTTTGCGCCAGAAGCGATGGAAGATCTGCCGGTACTGGAAATGGAAGACGTACAGTCGGCGTATTATCTGCGCATCACCGCGTTTGATCGCCCAGGTGTGCTGGCCAAAATCGCGACTATTTTGAGCGACAGCGGCATCAACATTGAATCCATCATGCAAAAAGAATTCGAAGTGAAAGACGGCCGCATCCCGGTGATTATCCTGACTCACACAGTGCAGGAACGGCAGATGAACGGCGCCATTGCAGAATTGGAAAACCTGCCAGACATAGACGGCCAGGTGGTTCGTATTCGCGCTGAAAACTTTTACTAACAGCTTTCACTAACAGGTAGTCGCACGTGAGATACATCAGCACGCGGGGTGAAGCGCCCGCACTGGGTTTTGAAGACGTTCTATTAACCGGCTTGGCGCCAGACGGCGGCTTGTATGTGCCCGAAAGCCTGCCCCAGTTCAATCTGGAAGAAATTCGCAGCTGGCGCGGCCTAAGCTACAGCGAACTGGCGTTTAAGGTGATGTACCCGTTTGTGGAAGGCGCCATTCCCGCCGACGATTTCCGCACCATGCTGGACGACACCTACGGCGTTTTCGCCCACAAGGCCATTGCCCCGCTGGTACAGATCGACAGCAACGAATGGGTGCTGGAATTGTTCCACGGGCCAACTTTGGCGTTCAAAGACTTCGCACTGCAACTGCTGGGCCGCCTGCTGGACTACGTGCTGGAACGGCGTAAGCAGCACGTAGTGATTATGGGCGCTACCTCTGGCGACACCGGTTCGGCCGCCATCGAAGGCTGCCGCTGCTGCGAACACGTGGATATCTTTATACTGCACCCTTACCAGCGCGTGTCTGAAGTACAGCGCCGGCAGATGACCACGGTGCAAGGCGATAATATTTACAACATTGCCGTAAAAGGCAATTTTGATGACTGCCAGCGCATGGTTAAAGCCAGCTTTGGTGACCAGTCATTCCTGGGTGGAAAAACTCAGCTGGCGGCGGTGAACTCCATCAACTGGGCGCGCATCATGGCCCAGATTGTGTATTACTTTCATGCCTCTCTGGCTCTGGGTGGGCCAGATCGCAGCATGGCGTTCTCGGTGCCAACCGGTAACTTTGGCGATATTTTCGCCGGTTACCTGGCGCGGAAAATGGGCCTGCCCATTTCTCAGCTGGTGATTGCCACCAACCGCAACGACATACTGCATCGCTTTATGAGCGGCAACAAATACGAGCAGCACCATCTGGAGCATACCCTTTCGCCAAGTATGGACATTATGGTGTCCAGCAACTTCGAGCGTCTGCTGTTTGATCTGCACGGCCGTGATGGCCACGCAGTGAAAACGCTGCTGGAAGATGCCTCCAAGGGCCCGGTCAGCATCGACGACTTCCGTTGGAAACAGGCCCGCAGTCTGTTTGACAGCAGTGCTGTAGACGACAAAGACACCTGCGACACCATCCGCGACGTGTTCCAGCAGAACGCATATCTGCTAGACCCGCACACCGCCATTGGCGTGCGCGCCGCCCGTAACTGCCGCCGCGATGCCAGCATACCGATGATTACCCTGGGCACCGCCCACCCGGCGAAATTTCCCGATGCGATAGCAGCATCCGGTGTGAGCGCCAGGCCTGAACTGCCGGCGCATCTGGCCGACCTGTTCGAGCGGGAAGAGAAATACACTGTGCTGGATAACAATATTGCCGACGTTCAGGCCTTTATTGCCAAGCACTGGAAAAACACCTGAGCGGCATGACCCCCAAAAAAATCCTGCGTCGCCCCCAGCCAGCCAACGTGCCGGGCTGGGGGCAAGACTTGCCGCCCATATTACGCCGTCTTTACGCCGCCCGCGGTGTAACCTCTGACGACCAACTCAGCTACACCCTGCGCCACTTGGCATCGCCGCTTCAGTTACGGGGCATAGACCGTGCCGTAGAATTGCTGGCCGAAGCCATCGAAAAACAGCAGCGGGTGCTGATACTCGGGGATTTTGACGCCGACGGCGCCACTAGCACCGCCGTCGCCCTATTGGGTTTGGGCATGCTGGGCTTAAAGCACGTGGATTTTAAAGTACCCAGCCGGTTTTCGGACGGTTACGGGCTAACCCCCGGCATTATTTACCGCTTGCAAGAAGACGGCCCGCTGCCAGATTTGATTGTGACGGTGGATAACGGCATAGCCGCCGTGGAAGGCGTGCGCGCCGCCCGCGAATTGGGCATGCTGGTGGTGGTAACCGACCACCACCTGGCGGGCGACGAACTGCCCCAGGCCGACGCCATTGTGAATCCCAACCAGCCAGGTTGTGAGTTCATCAGCAAAAACGCCGCCGGCGTAGGCGTGATGTTCTACGTGCTAACCGCCCTGCGCAAACACCTGCGCGAGCAGGGCAGGCTGCCAGACCCCGAGCCCAATCTTGGCACTTTGCTGGACTTGGTCGCATTGGGAACCGTGGCCGACGTAGTGCCGCTAGATCACAACAACCGCATATTTGTAGAACAGGGCCTGCGCCGTATACGTCAGGGCAAAACTCGCCCCGGTATACTGGCGCTGCTTGAAGTAGCAGGCCGCGACCACACGGCCATCGGCAGCACCGATTTAGGCTTTGTAGTGGGCCCGCGCCTGAACGCCGCCGGTCGCCTGGACGATATGAGCGTGGGCATCGCCTGCCTGCTGGCTTCAAGCCCAGACGAAGCCCGCCGCTTGGCGCAAGAGCTGGATACCTTCAACCGCGAACGCCGCACCATCGAAAAAGGCATGAAAACCCAAGCTCAGGATTTGCTGGCGTCTATGTCGTTGGATTTGGAAGGTTTACCTTGGGGTTTGGCGCTGTTTGATCCGGACTGGCACCAAGGGGTAATCGGCATACTCGCCGCACGCATCCGCGAACAAACCAACCGGCCCACCGTTGCTTTCGCAGCGGATGATAACGGCAAAGACATAAAAGGCTCCGCCCGCTCCATTCCCGGCCTGCACATTCGCGATGCCCTAGCGGTCGTTGACGCTCGCCACCCCGGCCTGCTGAAAAAATACGGCGGCCACGCCATGGCTGCCGGCATGACTCTTGCCGCGGGCGACCTGGAAGCCTTTTCCAACGCCTTCGACAAAGCCGTACGCGACAAGCTAACAGCCGCAGACTTGGAAGCCGCCATCACCACCGACGGCCCCCTAAGCGCCAGCGAACTCAACCTGGACACCGCCGCCTTACTAAAACGCGCTGGTCCCTGGGGCCAACACTTCCCCGAACCCCTGTTCGACGGCGAATTCAGCGTCGTCAGCCAGCGCATAGTCGGCCAGAACCACCTAAAACTGGTGTTGCAACCCACAGAGGGTGGCAACATCATCGACGGCATAGCCTTTAACACCGGCGCCGAAGTGCCGGACTACACCCTTACGGGTGTGAGGGTGGTGTACAAACCAGACGCCAATACCTTCCGCGGCAGAACCAATCTGCAGTTGATGATTGACTACCTGGAGCCGCGCTGACCCCAAGGTTTTCGGGGCAGTGCGAGGTTATAAAGATTCACCAAAAGGTGCGTCTAGCCTTGGTTCTAACGCCTAAAGTTTTGCTTACCAACAGGAGGTGGCACCGCCTGCAAATGAACGCCCAAGGCGTGCAAAACGCGGTTTATGGTGTCAAAGCGCGGACTTGCGCCCGGCTTCAGAGCTTTGTAAAGGCTCTCTCTGCTCAGCCCGGTAGCGCCAGCAATCTCAGTCATACCTCTGGCGCGGGCAACATGCCCCAGAGCCCTCAGCAGTTCATCGTTATCGCCATCCTCGATGACTTCAGACAAGTAAGCCGCGATAACCTCATCGTTATCAAGGAACTCAGTGATATCGAAAGGTGTGAAACCGTGTTTTTTGTACGCTTCTTGGTTGATAGCCATGGTCAAATCCTCTTACTTTTGCAGCTCAGCCGCCATGCGCTTGGCCAGTTCGATATCTTTATTCTGGCTGGCCTTATCACCACCAACCAGTAAGAAATACACCCTGTCGCCATCCTGGATGTAATACAGCCGGTAGCCTGGCACGGTCTGGATACGCATCTCGTTAACAAAATCGCCAACACTTTTGGTGTCGCCAAAGTTGCCATTTTCAGCCCGCTCAATTCGGCGCGCAATGCTGATAACGCCCATCGGGTCTTTCAGCTTCTTCAGCCAGCTTTTGAATGTTTTGCTTTGGCGAATAATGTTCATAGGCTGACTGTATCCATTCGGATACATAGATACAAATTAAATAAAAGGAAACACCTATTTCACTCCGTCTGACGAGCCCGAAAACAGGGTGAACGCGTTATGCTCATCTCCAATTCATAATGTATGGGGAAGAACGGTGGGCCGCGATTGGATTAGTGCAGGAATGGAAAGCCAGGCTGCAAAGCGCTGATACATAGGGGGACGGATTTCAAATCCGTCCCCAAATCCCAAACTTCGCTCGAGGGGACAGATTTCAAATCTGTCTCCGGTTTCGAAAAGTGCAGTAACAGTTACAAAAAAGCCCGACGAGGATTCCGAATCGGGCTTTTTTGGGGCGGTTTTCACTGCGCAGCAACTCTGGTATTTGCGGCAACAGATGGTCTTTTTTAGGGCTACCTGTTAATTTGTATGTACAGAAGTAATTACAGGGATGTGTAATGTATTTTGAGTGGGATGACTCGAAGAACGCGGCCAATATCAGTAAACACGGAATAGACTTCAGAGATGCGATTGATATGTTCAATCACCCTATGCTGACAGCGATTGATGAGTGCTTTATGTACGGGGAAGAGCGATGGACAGCGATCGGGTTAATGCGTGAAATGGTTGGCGTCGTCGTTTATACGGAGAGGCGTGAGAGCGTGGTGCGAATAATTTCTGCCCGAAAAGCGACCAGACGAGAGGTGAGGTTATATGAGCAAAACATCTAAGACAGACTGGAAGCGATTGACCGAAATGGAAGACGATGCAATCGACACCAGCGATATTTCCGAGCTAGATGATAAATTTTTTCAGAACGCCGAACTTCTCATTCCAGCAAAACAGCCGGTGACTCTGCGAATCGATGAAGATGTGCTGGTCTGGTTTAAGGCGCAGGGACGAGGGTACCAGACTCGCATTAATAAATTGTTGAGGCATTACATGGAGAGTCAGGTTACGAAGCGCTGATACAGAGGGACAGATTTAAAATCTGTCCCTGCTTTCTACATACAACTGCGGAGGCTACGTGACGAAAAAAAGTAACAATCTCTACCAAATCAAAGTCTCACTCATCGGCGCCCAGCCACCCATCTGGCGCCGATTACTGATTGATCCAGACACAACCTTTCAGGATCTTCACCGCATCATCCAGCTGGCCATGGGCTGGCAGGTGTCGCACCTGCATTTGTTCCAGGCTCAGGATGGCACGCTTCTAGGCGACCTGGCCGAAGACGAAGACAGCATGCTGAACGTAGAGGACGAATCCGCCGTAGCGGTCTCCAGCCTGCTGGCTAGAGAAGGGCAGGCGCTGATGTACGAGTATGACTTTGGCGACAGTTGGGAGCATGAAGTAAAGCTGGAAAAGATCCTGCCGAGCGATCAAGAAGAGCCACTGCCCCGTTGCATCAAAGCCGTGCGGCAGTGCCCGCCAGAGGATGTTGGCGGGTTACCGGGCTTCTATGAATTTCTCGGAGCCATGGAAGACGCCACTCATCCCGAGCACGCTGCGATGCGGGAATGGCGTGGCGGCGAGTGGTTCGACCCCGAATATGTGAACCTGAATCAGATCAACGAAGACCTTCATGAACGCCATGCCCTGTTTGCTCAATACGCTTATGATGAACCGCCGATGGCAGCCATCGATTTCTGCGGCCTTAGCCCTAACCAGATGCATGAACTTCTGCAAAGTCCCTTCAATTGCCCCGCAGTATTCAAACCACTATTCAACGCAGAAGTCGTGAACCAGGTGCTCGATACCGCGCCGGTTGTCCGCATGGCAAAAGTGTTGATCGCCGCCATGGAAGGAAAAGGCATTCGCCTGACCAGCAAAGGCAACCTGCCTTTGAAGCAGGTTCAAGCCATGATTCAAGCCGGTGGCGAGGAGATTGTTTTTCCCATGGCCAGATTTGGCAAAGCACGGTCAGAGGAACACGTTCTGGGTGTCCACCTTACCCGCGTGCTGCTGGAGCTTGTCGGTTTTACAAAAACCGAAAAAGGCCACCTGCTGCTGAAAAAAACAGCGCAAACCCGCCTGGCGAAAAAGGGCTGGCTGACATTTTATCGGGACATCTTCTCCACAGCGCTGTCACAGTTAAACTGGGCCTGGATAGATAACCGTGAAGGCATGGAAGGAGTGCAATATGTTGCCCCGTTCTGTTTCTGGTTGCTGTCAGAAAAAGGTGACCAGTGGCGGCCGGTGCACGAATATCTGGCTGACATGCTTAAAGCCTTTCCGCAGTTGCCTCGTGGTGCCCAGCCCAGCGCTTACATAAGTGAGGAGCAGCAGGCCAAATGGGCGCTAGACGCTAGAATGCTGGAACTTTACCGAATACTCGGCCTGATAGAGCGAAACCCGGAGCAGGCCGAGTTTCGGGAAGCAGATAAACAAATGATGCGACGAACGACGTTGTTTGAAGGAATGTTTGTGCGGGCGTAAAAAAAGGGGACGGATTTCAAATCCGTCCCCGGTGTGTCCGGTCTGACCCCTATCTGTCCGCGCTGATCGCCGAACTCCGCGTTTCGCTTACGGGGCAGATTTCAAATCTGTCCCCGGTTTCGTTTGTAGTGTTGTAGTGGTGGTCAAACTGGCGGCCAACTGGCCGACATGCAATGCGGTTGCATAACCTTGCGTGCAACTATATATTAGTTGCAAAACCTGATCAGGATGATCGCATGGTAAACAAGGAAAAGTTCGCAGTTAGGCTGCTCCGAAAGCCGACCCCTAAAAACATAGCCTGGTCTGAGCTTCGTGGCTTTCTGCTAACGCTGGAGTTTGAAGAAGAGCAGGGTAATGGCTCCAGAGTGCGCTTCTATCTGCAGCTGGAGCCGGATAAGCGAGGCGTAATGATCAAGCTGCACAGACCACATCCAGAGAACGTGTGCGGCCCGTTAATGGTTAAAGATGTTGTGCAGGTTTTAAAAGCGTGGGGTCTTTTATGAATAGCAATGTCATGAAATATAAAGGGCAGGTTGGCTCTATAGAGCATGATTTAGAGCAGGGTGTGCTCTACGGAAAGCTTCTTTTTATAAGCGATCTGGTGACTTATGAAGCAGAAAACCTGAGAGGCCTGGAGGCAGAGTTCAAGACCTCCGTGGGCGAATACTTGGCGGATTGTGAAAGCATGGGTATTTTGCCGAACAAGCCTTTCAAGGGATCATTTAATATCCGAATCGGACGGGACTTGCATCAGAAGCTGGCGATGAAAGCTGCGGATGAGGGGCTTGGATTAAATGAAGCTGTTCAGAGAGCCGTTGAAAAATTCGTAGTTCCACAATAGCTTGCCTAAAAACGCGGGACAGATTTTCTCACGTAAGACTTGGGACGGATTTTAAATCCGTCCCAGCCCGCCTAAACTCTGCTCGAGGGGACAGATTTGAAATCTGTCCCGGCTTTGCCTTTCCGTCTGCTTTCGGCGATTAACCCTGCAGCAACTGCAATACCTGCTGCGGCCGCGCATTGGCCTGGGCCAGCACCGACAGGCCTGCTGACTGAAGTACCTGGGTGCGGGCCAGTTCCGCTGTTTCTGCTGCAAAATCCGCGTCGCGGATCCGGCTGTTAGCGGCCGACAGGTTCTCAGAGGTGGTACTCAGGTTGGCAATGGTGGACTCGAAGCGGTTCTGTAGGGCGCCCAGTTCCGCCCGGAAGCCGTTGATCTTGTCGAAGGCGTAATCGATCGCAACCAGGGTCTCTTCGGCGCCAGCGGCGGTGTCGATTGCGAGATCGTTCACGGAGACGGTGTTGTTTGCGGGCGTCGCATTCAGGACCTCGTTGATGCGGGGCGTTATGCCATCCGCTTTGAGAAGATTGGGGCTTGTAATCGAGACGTCGTAGCTTTCACCAAACGGGGAGGAAAAAATGATACTTTCATTGGCAGCGTTTAGGTTGGCGCGAATGCCGGTCTCTACGGTCAGTGAGTTGATTTTCGCGACGATATCATTGAGTGACCGTGCCTCAATCTGAAACGCTGTTCCATCAACGTCGACGTCAAACGTGACGCTGTTGCCGCTTTCAAAGCTTTGGGCGAGTGTCAGCCCTGCGGCGGCATCGATGGGAGTCGTGCTGGTGACAGAGCCGTTTGCTGTGCCGCCGTCAGCAGCGGTGAAGTTCGCGATAGTGTAGGAGGTGCCGGTGTTGCTGTTGGTTATTTCAAGAGTGTTACCGCTTACAGCTACGCTCAGGTCGGTTAGTCCATCTGCGGTAAGCTGGCCAGAAATTGCTGTCGCCAGGCTTGCAACGGTGTTGGCTCCGGCTGCCAGTTCAAAGTTAACGGCGGTTCCGGCGACATCAAAAGAACCCGTCACGCCGGAGTTGAAACCCAGTGTAGAGATATCGCCGGTCAGGGCTTGGGTTTCACCTACTAGGGCACCAGAGGCCACGGTAAGGGGGCCGGCGGTGTTGATCGTAGTGGGCGTGTCGTTATCAACGGCCTGAATACTGGAGAGACTGTAGCTGGTGCCTCCGGTCTTGTTTTGAATATCGATGGCACTACCGTTTACAACCGCCTCTAGGTCACTAGCAAGGCCGTCCGTTTGCAACTGATTATTGATTGCGGTGGCTAACGCATTAATGTCGTTACTGCCATTCGCCGCCAAGACGGCAGTGACGCTGCCGGTTGTCGAGCCATCATCGAAATCAAAAGTAACCGTTGTGTCCGATGTGAGAGTCAGTGTGCCGAGGTCGGTCGCACTGAACAACTCTTCAGGATTCGGAGTGACAGTGGCAGCTGCTAACGGAGTCAGATCAATGCCGGTGACGGAGACCTGAGTGCCGGTGTCGTCGGTGAGGGTGACGGCAGCCGTCACGGCGGCATCAGTGGTGTTGGAAAACACGATGGAGTTGCCGTCATCAGAGGCGGCTGCAGTTACGCCTGTCAGGTTGCCGTTGGCGGTAATGGCATTGTTGATAGCAGTCGCCAGCGTGCCCGCATTGGCCACAGAGCTGGTGTCGACGGTCAGCGCCTCACCGCCCAGGGTAATGTCCGCTGTGATCGTTGCGGTGAGATCCAGTCCGGAGGTGTCGAGGGACAATTCTCCAGCTGCTCCGGAGCCCAGCGGTTGGGTAAGCAGGTTGGCTGTTCGAGAAATGACCCCCCCGATCTGGCTACCCCGGGAATCCAGCCCACTAATGCCAATTGTTTCACCGGCATTGGCACCTACCTGAAAAGTCTGCGTACCAAACGTACCATCAAGTACCTTCAAGCCATTGAACGCAGTTTGCGTAGAAATGCGGTCGATTTCATCAAGCCGCTGCTTGACTTCATCATTCAGAGCCTCACGATCGAAAGAGCTGTTAGTGGCGTTGGCTGACTGCACCGCCAGTTCACGAATGCGCTGCATGTTATTGGTGATTTCATCCATGGCACCTTCGGCCGTCTGCGCCAGGGAAATACCATCGTTGGCATTGCGCTGAGCCATGTTCAGGCCGGTAATCTGAGCCTGAAAGCGCGTAGAGATGGCGAGGCCAGCCGCGTCATCCTTGGCTGAGTTAATGCGCAGTCCGGAAGACAAGCGCTCAAGGGCCGTATTCGCCTGCGTTTGTGAGGCGTTCAAATTCCGCTGTGCGTTCAGCGACGCGATGTTGGTATTAATGACTTGAGGCATAGCATGTCTCCCTGCGCTTGTTTAAGGGCCGGAACAGGGCGGTGCAAATAACAGAATCCCTGGCCGACAAAATTCAAATAGTTGCCGTTTGGTCTTAACCAATGCGAAAGCCATGCCAGAACGTAGATAGTGCTGACAGAGGTCTGTTTTACATAGGAAAGTGATAAAAGGGGGCATTGCGGCCCTGATGGCCGCGGCGATTTTCTGGCAGGTCGGTCGGCAGTGCCTTGCCGCTTTTTTGAGCAAGTTACATTCCTTTACAAAGTTTTTAGAAATCAACCTAAAGGAACCGGGGGATGTGCCGTTAAGTGAAATAACAGGGCGGCGCTCCAAACTAAAAGAGAACGCCAGACCTCTTTCACGCAATAACGACTACACAGTCGAAGGAGATTCACCATGGCTCTCGGAATCAACACCAACGTCGCATCACTCAACGCCCAGAATCAGCTGAGCAAGTCACAGGGCATGAACGATCAGGCCTTGCAGCGTCTTTCTTCCGGCCTGCGCATTAACTCGGCTAAAGACGATGCGGCTGGTTTGGCGATCTCTACACGGTTTACCTCGCAAATCTCCGGTTTGAACGTTGCTGTGCGTAACGCCAATGACGCAATCTCTCTGTCGCAGACAGCTGAAGGTGCGCTGAACGAGGTGACCAACAACCTGCAGCGTATCCGTGAACTGGCTGTTCAGTCTGCCAACTCCACCAACAGTTCTTACGACCGCGAAGCACTGAACGAGGAAGTCCAGCAGCGCATTGAAGAAGTAAATCGTATTGCTGGGCAGACTGCTTTCAACGGTTTGAAAGTACTCGACGGCAGCTTCGGTGACGCCGTATTCCAGGTGGGCGCCAACGTGGGTGAAACCATTGGTCTCGATCTTAACGCCAGCGTGCGTACTGATGCTATTGGCGGTGTCGCCCAGGCGGTATCAGTGGCTCTGAGCACAGTGATTGCCGAGGGAGTTACTGCGGTAACGGGCTCGCCGGCAACGTATGCCATTGATGCGACTAACCTGATTGCCGACTACCAAAGCACGGGGACGACAACGGCAGGCACATCGACGATTGAGGTTGGTACGGCTGCTGCTGCTACAGACAGCATTGACATCAATGGGGTGAAGTTTACCTTTGAGCAGGGTGATGCTGCTGGGGAAACTGTTGTTGACGCTAACAATGTCACTATAACCAGAGATATGACGACTACACCGTTGGACTTAGCGACCACTGCCACGGCGCTAGAAGCCGGTATTGCTGCTTACAAGGCCGATACTGATGCCGCCTTTACAGCGCTTGACGATGTTACAGCATCAGTAGTATCCGACACATTGACCCTCACGTACGGTGCTGACGGTGTGCCCAGTGCTAACGACAATGTCATCGGTACTGCTTCCGGCACACTCACCACAACCAACAACCTTGACGCAACAACGGGTACAACTGAAGACACTTCTGCCAACAGGACATTCACAATAGCTGATCCTGAAGGCAACGAAATAACAGTAATGCTCAATAGCGATATCACCTCGGCGACAGATCTTGCCGGCGCGATTACGAGTGCAACCGGTTATGGCGCAGCCACCTTCACGGCCGCGGTTGATGGTGGCAATGTTGTTCTTACTGACGCGAGCAACTTTGCCGGTAGTTTCACAATCGGTGGCACCAACGCTTCGACGATTACAGATGAAAACGTCGCAGGCAGCACTGCAGCCGGTGTCGCTGAGGTAACAGGTGTGGCCGCAAGCACTGTAACCCTGGCCGCCAACGACCTCACCTTCCAGTTTGGTGATCGCGATGCGTTAGCGGTTGCCGCCGGCACCTACAGCACGGTTCAGTCCTTCGTGGATGGTGTGAACACGGCACTGGGTGGTAACGCAAACGCCGTGTTGGGTGACGATAATGTGCTCACCATCACGTCCGGTGAAGCCATCACTGTAGCAGCCACAGGTGGTGCCAGCACCGTCTTTAGCACCGGCGCAAATGCCGTGTCAGGCAACCTTCAAGACGCCGACGTGCTCACTGTGGATGGCGCCAATACGACTATCCAGCGTGTCGATGCGGCGCTGACCTCAATCAGCGACCTGCGCAGCACCTTTGGTGCCATCCAGAACCGCTTTGAGTCCACCATTGCCAACCTAAGCACGTCAGTGGAAAACCTGTCAGCGGCCAACAGCCGTATTCTGGACGCAGACTTCGCCTCGGAAACGGCGGCGCTGGCCAAGTCTCAGGTACTGCAGCAGGCTGGTATTTCGGTTCTGGCTCAGGCCAACGCCCGTCCGCAGCAGGTTTTGTCCCTCCTGCAGTAAGGGGTTAGCGGTAACAGCTGGAGCCTTCGGGCTCCGGTTTTAAGCCGTTTGAGTACAGTGAGGTAAGCTATGAATGACGTTACCCTGAACAGTACGGATCTGAAACTGGCTCGCTCCGGCGAGGCTGTTCCGGCTCGGGCACTGTCGTCATCTTCTGCTGAAGGTATGCGTGCCGCGGGCTCTGTTGCCAATAGCTTCGCTGTCAGCCAAAGTTCCGCCGCGAGCGTGAAGGGCTCGCCTTTAGTGGGCAATGTGAATGTGGTGCAGCAACAAACTCTGACTGCAGCTGACCAGGCCACACAGGCCAGGGAATTGATTGAATCGCAGAAAGAGCAGCTGACCAGTGCGGTATCGCAACTGAACAGCTATGTTCAGAATGTACAGCGGGATTTGCAGTTCGAGGTAGACAGCGAGTTGGGCCAGACCATCGTAAGAGTGGTGGACCAGAAAACCCAGCAAGTGATTCGGCAAATACCTGATGAGCTAGCGTTAAGGTTGGCAGAGAAATTGCAGCAGGACGAACCGCTGACGTTGTTTAACATCAAGGTATAAAAAGTGTAAAGAGTTGCCGCTTTTGATTTGATGTTGGCAATGATTATTCAGCACCGCCGCACCCTTAATGGGCTGGCGGTGCTCTGGTTTTAGGTAGGGGACGGACTTAAGTCCGTCCCCGGTCTCGGTAAGGCGGTAAGGTAAGGCGGGGACAGACTTGAAGTCTGTCCCCTGGTCCCCGGCCCCAGAAATATATTTGCCGAGAGGGGCAAAGTTTTGCCGCTTGCGGCCGTTAACCAAAGTACGAAGTGATTGGCGCCTTCAAGGAGGCATTGGTATGGCAAATATTTCATCACTGGGAATTGGCTCTGGCGTGTTAACGTCAGACTTGGTAGATCAGTTGGTTAAGGCAGAGCGCGCACCTGCTGACAACCGGTTTACCCGGCAAACCCAGCAGTCAGAGGCGATGCTGTCTGCCTATGGCAAGTTGCGCAGTGCCGTCACCGAGCTGCGCTTGCCCATGCGCCAGCTAAGTTCTGCCGGCAACCTGAAGGCCTTTTCCGCTACCTCATCCAATGAAGATATCGGTGTATCGGTAGACAGCGCCAAAGCCAGTCGCGGCAGCTATAGCCTGGATGTCACCAGCTTGGCCACCGCTCAGGCATTGGCATCGCAAGACGTGTTCGCCGATCGCGACACCACCTCCGTGGGCGAAGGCAAACTGACCATCGCCGTGGGTGACAAAACCGCCAACATCACGATCGACAGCAGCAACAATTCTTTGCAAGGTCTTGCCAACGCTATTAACGATGCGGGTGTGGGTGTGTCCGCCGGCGTTATTGATACGGGTAATGGCTTTCAGTTAGTGCTGTCAGCAGATGAAACCGGTACGGCTAATGCGATGAGCATCACGGCCGCCGACAGCGATAATGCCGATGGCGCCGACCTTTCCCGATTTGCCTTTGACGCCAGTATCGAAGCGGGAGCAGGAACGGGTTTTAGAGAAAGTATCGTCGCTACCGATGCGGTTATGAGCATCAACGGTATTGACGTTACCCGTTCCACCAACAGTTTCGAAAATGTGATTGATGGTCTGTCGTTCGACATCAAGGACATTGGCACTTCCACCGTCAAAGTCAGCCAGGACGTGGGTGCCGTTACCGATCGTGTTCAGGGCTTTGTTGAAAAGTTCAACGCATTGCAGGTCACCATCGATAGCCTGGCGGGCTTTAATGCCGAAGCGGGCGTCGGTAGTCTGTTGACTGGCGACAGCACCGTGCGGGCTCTGCAGAGCCAGCTACGGCAAGTGCTGACCGGTGTCGTGCCCGGGCTGGAAAACGCCAACGTGCGCAGCCTGGCCGACGTGGGCATAAAGACCGATCCGAATACCGGCACTTTGGAGTTTGATCGCAGTATTTTCGAAACCCAGCTCAAGAACAATCCGGACGATGTAACCGCGCTGTTTGCCGAGCAGGGCAGAACGACCGATGGCCAGGTGGAGTTTGTGCGCAGTGGATTGAGCACTCAGCCGGGCCGGTACGATATCAATGTTACCCAGGCGGCTACCCGGGGCCAGCTGACTGCGGGCTCTGCATTGGCATCGTCAGTTGATGTGACGGACACAAACGATGAGTTTGCACTAACGGTCAATGGCGAAACTACGGTAAACCTGAAGCTTACTCAGGGCACGGGTGTTACGGCTCAGGCGCTGGTAGACGACATTCAGGCCCAGTTAAACAGTAACGCAGCCCTGAACGCCTCTGGCGAATCGGTACAGGTGTCGCTGGACAGTGACAATAAGCTTGTATTTACATCCGGTAAATACGGCTCTGAATCCAACGTTAGTATTAGCTCGCAAGAAGATGCTGATGCTTTTGGCCTGACTGGCGCTAGTGGAACCACTGGCCAAAATGTGGCCGGCACCATTGGCGGCAAGGTTGCAGAGGGTGATGGCCAGGTTCTGTTCCTGGGTAGCGATTCCGGTCCGGCATCGGGCTTGCAAGTCCGCATTCTAGGTGACCAGACCGGTTCCCGCGGTTCTATCAATTTTGTCCAGGGCTTGGGTAAAAACACCGTTGATTTGGTGAATAGCTTCGTGGGTTCGGATGGCGCGCTGGAATCCCGCACCAGCAGCTTGAGCCGCGACCTGAGAGAGATTCAGGAAAATCAGATAAAGCTGGATATTCGCATTGAATCCTACCGCGAGCGTTTGGTGAAGCAGTTCAGCGCCGCCGATTCGCTGATTTCGCAGCTCAACAACACCCGCGATTTTGTAACCCAGCAGCTCGAAGCGCTGGCACCGCAGAATTTCAACAAGTAGTCATTCCGGCTAACGCTTTGATAAGTCCGGCGCAGCCGGCGAGAAACGAGGTTACCAATGAAAGGTTTAAAAGCATACCAGCAGATAAACACCCAAACCAGCATCACCGATGCCGACCCGCACCGGTTGATTCAGCTGCTGTATAACGGTGCGCTGGAGCGCATCAATATGGCCAAAGCCCGTATGCAAGCCAAAGATTTTGAAGGTAAGGGCAAGCTGATAATCAAGGCTATTGAAATTATTGGAGGCTTACGCAACTTTCTGGACTTTGAAAAAGGCGGCGAGCTATCAGCCAGGCTGGAAGGGTTGTACGATTACATGGAGCGTACTCTGTTCGAAGCCAACGCCAAAAATGACATTGCCAAGCTGGACGAAGTGGCTAGCCTGCTGCACGCCGTAAAAGAAGGCTGGGACGGCATTCGCAACGAAGTGGTTGCCCAGGCCCAGGCTGTTTGATTTGTGCGGAAAGCCCCCGCTTCACTTATAGGGGTGGGGACTTGTGCAATTGGGGATCAGGTCAATCCCAGCGAATGTCTATGGTTCGTTTGTTAGCCATACAGTCCCTTAAATATAAGTTAATCAGGGTCTGATAAGGGACGCCGGTTTCGCTGGCCATTTCTTTAAAATAATTCAGTACGTCTTCGCCCAGCCTCATAGTTATCGGCTTTTTCAGCCGTGCCGCATAAGGATTGGGCCGCGATTTCATAGATGAGAGATCGTATTCTGCTTTCATGACAGGCCACCATGGTAATGAGTGCGTTCTGTAACGGTTGCCTTCCTTGCTGAAATTATCCGGATTACGCTGCCTCCTTTGCGCTCACAGTGACAGACAAGTACTAGCCTGCCTAGGGCGCTTGTTCCCAGCATAATAAACCTGTCCTCATGAACTGAGTTTTCTTCGTCAAAAAACTGGACGGCAAGCTCATCGAAAAACACGCTTTGTGCCTCTTCGAAGTTTACTCCATGCTTTTTCTCACTTGAGGCGGCTTTTGTTCGATTCCATTCGAATTTAATCATACGTACAGTGTATGTACGCGGCGCTGGGAGTCAATAGCCAATTCAAAGACTCTCCCGTACAATATGCGCCCTTCCTATTGAACATCTGTTTTTCTTTTTAGTCTGGAGCATGGGCATGTCTGATATCAACAAAGTAGTACTGGCCTATTCCGGTGGCCTGGATACCTCGGTTATCGTGCGGTGGCTGCAAGACACCTACGGTTGTGAAGTGGTTACCTTTACGGCTGACATCGGCCAGGGCGAAGAAGTAGAACCGGCGCGGTTAAAAGCCAAGGCGCTGGGCGTAAAAGAAATCTACATTGAAGACCTGCGCGAAGAATTTGTGCGCGATTATGTATTCCCCATGTTCCGCGCCAACACCGTTTATGAAGGCGAATACCTGCTGGGTACCTCTATCGCCCGCCCGCTGATTGCCAAGCGTCTGATTGAAATTGCCAACTCCACCGGTGCCGACGCCATTTCCCACGGCGCAACCGGCAAAGGCAATGATCAGGTGCGTTTCGAGCTGGGTGCCTACGCTCTGAAGCCCGGCGTAAAAGTCATCGCGCCCTGGCGCGAGTGGGATCTGAACTCCCGCGAAAAACTGCTGGCCTACTGCGCCGAGCGCGACATTCCGGTCGATATGAAGAAAGGTAAATCGCCTTATTCCATGGACGCCAACCTGCTGCACATCTCCTATGAAGGCATGAACCTGGAAGACCCCTGGTGCGAAGCCGAGGACGACATGTGGCGTTGGAGCGTATCGCCGGAAGAAGCGCCAAATACCGCGACCTATATTGAAGTCACCTACGCCAAAGGCGATATTGTTGCCGTAGACGGCCAGGCCATGAAAGCCCACGAGGTGCTGGAGCACCTGAACAAGGTTGGCGGCGACAACGGCATTGGCCGCCTGGACATCGTAGAAAACCGTTATGTGGGCATGAAGTCCCGCGGTTGCTACGAAACTCCGGGTGGCACGATTATGCTGCGCGCTCACCGCGCCATTGAGTCCTTGACTCTGGACCGCGAAGTAGCGCACCTGAAAGACAGCCTGATGCCGCGCTATGCCGAGGTAATCTATAACGGTTATTGGTGGTCGCCAGAACGCGAAGCTCTGCAGGCACTGATTGACCAGACCCAAGCCTACGTTAACGGCACCGTGCGCCTGAAACTGTACAAGGGCAACGTAGACGTAGTCGGCCGTAAGTCAGACGATTCGCTGTTTGACGAGAAGATTGCCACCTTTGAAGAAGACGAAGGCGCTTACAATCAGAAAGACGCCGAAGGCTTCATCAAGCTGAACGCTCTGCGCTTGCGCATTGCCGCCAGCAAAGGTCGCAAGCTTTAAGTTTCAGTTGGCGACTGGAAGATAGCGCGATACTTCCGGGCCGGCTCTGCCGGCCCCGGTTGCTCCGGCCGGAATTTTTACTTTAATTTGCCCGAACTCTTCGAGGAATTTTGACTTACGTTGTGTGATACTAATTCAAAGCAACTGAGCTAGCGGGAGGCATGATGGAAAGCCGGGTTCAGCAGTTGATTAAAAAGCTTGAGCATCTTCCGTCGGGTCGCTTGTCGGAGGTGGAAGACTTTATTGATTTTTTAAGCCAGAAAGATCGAGAACATCACATGCGCAAGGACTTCGCGCAAGGGGCAGAGGCTCCTTTCCAGAAGGTATGGGATAATGACGATGATTCAGCCTACGACAAGTTATGAATTTGGGAATGTCGTTCTTGTTGGCTTTCCCTTTACCAATCTTAAAGCGACCAAAAAGCGCCCCGCAGTAATTCTCAGCTCCACTTCCTATCAGGCTTACCGCCCCGATGTCATATTGCTGGCGATAACCAGCCGGATTAAGGATCCCCTGACTTATGGCGAAGCTATGATTGCTGACTGGGGGCAGGCAGGTTTAATTAAACCGTCATTATTCAAACCCCTGATAGCGACAGTCGATCAAGTGATTGTTCTTAAAAAGCTGGTGCAGAATGTTCTAGACCTTGTCTGAGGTGTAATTCGCACCGCGTTGCCTATTCAGTCCATTGTCAGGTGCGGGGAGAGCTATGGCTTGGTATGCTTGCTCACCATTATTTTACGTTGTGGGTATACCCGCCTCAGGTTTTGGAGAATAACGATTATGCCTTCTTTTGATATTGTTTCTGAAATCGATATGCACGAAGTGACCAACGCGGTTGACCAAACCAAGCGCGATCTTGGCAATCGTTGGGACTTCAAAAATGTAGACGCCGATGTAGAGCTGGACGACAAAGGCATTACCATCAGCGCCCCGCAAGAATTCCAGTTGGAGCAGCTGCTGGACATGCTGCGTATGGCCTTCGCCAAGCGCAACATTGATGGCCGCGCGCTGTCGGAAAACGGTGACAGCAAAGCCGGCAAGTTGGTGAAGCAGCACCTGGAGCTGAAGCAAGGCCTTGAAACCGATATGGCCAAAAAGATCGTAAAACTGATCAAAGACCAAAAGATGAAGGTGCAGTCCAGCATTCAGGGCGACAAGGTGCGGGTAACCGGCAAGAAGCGCGATGACCTGCAAGAAGCCATGGCCATGCTGCGTGAAGCCGAGCTGGACGTGCCCCTGCAATTTAACAATTTCCGCGATTAAGGCGGCTTATCATTTTTGCTGAACCCCGGCGGGCCGCCTGGCGGGAAACCCTGCGGCTGTATTCCCGCTGGCAAGTGGTTGCCCTGTTGTTTCTGGGGTTCTCGGCTGGCCTGCCATTTCTTCTGGTGTTTTCCACGCTGAACGCCCGCTTGGCAGATGTGGGCGTTGAAACCGCCACCATCGGCTTTTTCAGCTGGCTGGGTATTACCTATTCCATAAAAGTGTTCTGGGCGCCGGTGGTCGACCGTCTAAAGCTGCCCGTTCTGGATAAGCTGCTGGGCAAACGCCGCAGCTGGATGTTGCTGGCCCAGGTAGGCATAGCCGCTGGCCTGTATTTGATGGCCCACACCGATGCCACTCGCGCGCCTGAAATGATGGCCCTGTGTGGCCTGCTGGTGGCGTTCTCGTCTGCCACTCAAGACGTGGCCATAGACGCTTACCGTATTGAAATCGCCGAACAACGCCTGCAAGCGGCCCTGGCCGCCACCTACATATTCGGTTACCGGCTGGCGTTACTGGTAGCCGGTGCCGGCGCCCTGTATCTGGCGGAATTCTGGTCATGGCAGGTGTCTTACGAGGTGATGGCCGCGCTGGTGGGCGTAGGCATGGCGACGGTGCTCATTGTGCGTGAGCCGACCGTCAATCATTTTAAGGCCGCGCAGGATATTGCCGAAAAAATTCAGCTGCAGGCGGCCCACCACACCCACCTTCCGCCACGCCTGGCCAGGTTCGCAAGCTGGTTTTACGTGGCGATTGCCGGGCCGTTTGTGGATTTTTTCCAACGTTATCGCGAGCTGGCGGTGGCCATACTTCTGTTGGTGGCGTTGTACCGCGTTTCCGACATTGCCATGGGCGTGATGGCCAATCCGTTTTATTTGACCTTTATGGGCTTCAGCAAAACCGAAGTCGCCGACGTCACAAAAATCTTCGGATTTTTCATGACAATAGGCGGCTCGCTGCTGGGCGGTCTGCTGGTAATACGCTACGGCGTGCGGCGTATATTGCTGCTGGGCGCCATTATGACGGCGTTAACCAATCTACTGTTTGTGGTGCTGGCTCAATATCCACCGAATCTTGCAACTCTTGCCATCGTGGTCAGCGCTGATAACTTAAGCGGCGGCATCGCCAACGTGGCCTTGATTGCCTGGTTGTCCAGCATGACCAGCGCTTCCTTCACGGCTACCCAGTATGCACTGTTCAGTTCGTTGATGACCTTGCCCGGAAAATTCCTCGGCGGTTTCTCGGGCATGGTGGTGGCCAGCTACGGCTACGCTGAGTTTTTCCTGGTGGCGGGATTGCTGGGCGTGCCGGCCATTGTGCTGACCCTGATAATGATGCGACATGGTAAGCGCCTTGATGCGCTGGCGCCGGACAACTCGGGCCGCAAGGATGGACCTGCGAGCGAGACAGCAAGGGAGTAGGGCGATGAAGGATAGTCCTTCAGAAGGAGGCGTGGTTGAACCCAGCAAAGACCAGAAGATCTGGTTGGTAGTGCTGGCAATACCACCGGGCAAAGTAGCAAGTTATGGCCAGGTCGCTGCCATGGCAGGCCTGGGCCGGCAAGCTCGTTACATCGGCCGAGCCTTGGGCAAGCTTCCACCAGGCCACAGCGTGCCCTGGTATCGCGTAATCCGCAGTAATGGCCAGATCGCCTTTGCGCCAGGCTCAGAGACCTATCAGGAACAAGTCAGCCGCTTACGCGAAGAAGGCGTCGCAGTGGTTAACGGGCGGGTTTCGATGTCGCGATTTGGTTGGTAATCAGAGTTTGCAGATGTTCCAACACCCTGAACTGGTCGCTGTCGGGATTCTGGTTCAGCCGTGTGGTCAGGTAGGGCAACAGTCTCCCCAGTGCATTCAGGCACTCTTCAAACAAGTCCCCGGCGCGGGAAGCACTCAAATCACAGGCTTGCACACCAAATCGTTCAAGATGTGTGCGGGAAAACCACTTCTTACTGCCAGTGAGCGTCAGCGCAGGAATGTCTTGCTGTATATAAGCGGTAGTGCACACCACATCGTAAGCAGGCGCCAGGCGGATGTTGTTGATGTCAGTGTATAGCATGCCAAAGTTCTTGAGATGGGCGTCTCCGTTTTGTAAAGCATTGCTAAGCACGATGACTTTGAAGAACTGCTCCAAAGAGGCCTGCTTATGGGCAGGGCTTGCAAAGGTCTTGATGGTTTTGGCGACTTGCTCGTAGCTGCCGTCGTATTTGTCGTCGCGGGTTTTTGCCTGGAGTACGCACATGTCTTCAAAGCCTAGGGCCGTGCCGTCGTCATTCAGGTCAAATCGCTTCATGATGAACAGCGATTCGTCGTCAGACAGGTAAAACTCCGGCACGGAAACCCCCGCGTATTGGCAAACCAGCATGCAGCAGTACTCGTTCAGCGCCAGGGCAGGGTAGTCATGCCCCCAGGCTTTAACGATGAAATCCTCCAAGCTTAGAGTCGCTTTGTTTTCGAGTTGTGCCAAAACCTTGGGCTGCACACCGCTCAACGCCGAGCGCAGGGCAAAACGTGTCACCAGTTCTTCGAACAAATCCGGATTGGCCGAATGCCGTAATGTGTCCAGGTTGAGCGACGGTTTTTCAGAATGCTTGTTGCCTGCGTATTCAACGCGGCCGCGAATATTGGGCGCCAGCAATGTGAGTAGCCCGAAGTCACCGGTGTCGGTGATTTTGGAAAATTGTTTTTTGATGATGGAGAGCAAATAGCCTTCTGGCAGATGCATTTCGAATAAAGGGGGTAGGCGGTGATGGCTGTAGTCTTTTTTGCGTACGGGCATAGACAGCGACACAAACTGATGGGAAAGCGCTGACTCGTTATAACGAAAAATACAGCCGCCAGCTTCCTGAAACAGTGTGCCGGCCTGCGTGCCGTTCACCCGCACATTGAGTTCATTGGCCATCGCGCAGCTCCTCAAATGTCGGGAACGGCGATTTATCTCGAATAACCAGCTCTTTGCCCAGGTAATCGAGTATTTTCATGACTTTGCGGATGCCAATATCGCCTGATCGGTTATTTTCAAGAGCGTTAATTGTAGCGCGGGAAATATCGAGGTGGTTTGCCAGCGTTTGCTGGGATACGCCGTTTTGCTGGCGCAGTGTCGAGAGGGTTTGACCTAAGATTTGATAATCCATAATACACCTCGGCTGGCTAATATACTTTACATTTAAGCTTCAATTACACTTTTTGTAAAGTATTTTAGCCAGTCTAGGCGATTTTTTAGCTACTTAGCTACAGACGCATGGCGCCGTCGACTTCAATGACGCGGCCGCTGACGTAATCGTTCTCAAGAATGAACGCGACGGTCTGGGCGATTTCGTAAGGCTGGCCCATGCGCTTGGCGGGGATGCCTGCGCACAATTTTTCCAGAGCTTCCTGCTTCATAGACGCGGTCATATCGGTTTCGATAAAGCCTGGTGCAATGGCCATGCTGCGGATGTTGTAACGGGCCAGTTCTTTGGCCCATACGGTGGCCAGTGCGGCTACGCCGGCTTTCGCTGCGGAATAGTTGCTTTGGCCCATGTTGCCAGCGCGGGCAATGGATGAAATATTGATGATCGCACCACGGCTGTTGGTTTTGATCATCTGGGTGGCGGCTTCACGGCCACACAGGAATACGCCGGTCAGGTTCACGTCAATCACGGCCTGCCAGTTTGCCAGTTCCATGCGCTTAACGATTTCGCCGTCTTTTGCTTTAACCATCAGGCCATCGCGCAAAATGCCGGCGTTGTTGACCAGCGCGTTAAGCTGACCAAAATCTTCAGCGATTTGCGCGAAAGTTTTTTCAACGTCTTCCTCTTTCGCTACGTTGCAAACGTAGGCTTTTGCTTCAACCCCAGCTTCCTTGCAGGCGGCAACGGCTTCTTCCAGCTTTTCCGGTACTAGGTCAATCAGCGCCAGACGGGCGCCTTTGGTCGCCAGAAATTCAGCCATGGCACGGCCAAGGCCTTGGCCGCCGCCAGTTATTGCTACTACGGAATCTTGAAGTATCATAATTTGCCCTAAAATAGTGAGTTAACAGTACGGTTGCGGATACTGTGTGCCCGCTAAACATTTATAGGTATTTTACGAAGTAGTATAACAGGTCGTTATCTGCACGTTGCTATCGAAATTACGCTTGAAGGAGAGTTCGGTGCCATTTTTTTTGTTGCTATTTGTTGCTGTGCCCGTTGCAGAGCTGGTTGTGCTGATAAAGGTAGGTAGCATGATCGGTGCCTTGCAGACGGTGGCATTGGTATTCCTGACGGCGATTCTGGGCGCCTGGCTGCTTAAGCAGCAGGGCCTGGCCACCCTGCTAAGGGCCCGCCAGCGCATGAATTCTGGCGAGTTGCCTGCTCAGGAAGTGGCCGAGGGGCTGATTCTGGCGGCCGGTGGCGCGATGCTGTTAACGCCGGGGTTTATTACGGATTTCTTCGGTTTTATGTGTTTGCTGCCGTTCACCCGCCAATGGTTGGTGGGGCAGGTCATCAAGCGGCTGACGATAGTTGGCTCTGCTAGCGGCTTCTCATTTAATGGCCAGCCCGGTCAGTTTGGTGGGGAGCAGGGTCCGTTCGGGGGCCAAAAACCGTTTGACCGCGACGCCAACGGCGACATCATCGAAGGCGAATACCGCGACGAAACTGAAACCCACCGCGATCGCATTGATAAAAAGTAAAATTTTTTTCTGGTGGGCGTTGAAAACCCCTACGCATTACCCCAAATACCCTTCACAAGTTCACCGCAGGCAGGCAGCCGCTGATACGTTAGCAGGCGAGCAGGTCGGGTAATCCCGGCAGGGCAGTGCACAAGCGGGTTCGCCCTCTTTTCTAGCAACTGTTTTTGCCACATTTAATCTGACTATTGGAGCATTCGAGCAATGAAAATTCGTCCGCTACACGACCGTGTTGTCGTGCGCCGTAAAGAAGAAGAAGAAAAAACCGCAGGCGGCATCGTGCTACCCGGTAATGCTAAAGAAAAGCCGTCCCAGGGCGAAGTCATCGCTGTGGGCAATGGCCGCGTTCAAGACAACGGCGAAGTTCGTCCTCTGGCCGTTAAGGCTGGTGACACCGTGGTATTCGGCCAGTATGCCGGTAACACCGTGAAAATCGACGGCGAAGACCTGCTTATCATGAGCGAAAGCGACATTTACGGCGTGCTTGAGTGATCTGAAAGCTCTGGCATATTGCGCACATTCTCATTAACCCGGTGATTTCATCATTTCGGTTTAACGGATAGGAACAGAAGACATGGCAGCTAAAGAAATTAAGTTTGGTGACAGCGCACGCAAGCGCATGGTTAAAGGCGTTAACGTTTTGGCCGACGCAGTACGAGTCACCTTGGGGCCCAAAGGCCGTAACGTGGTACTGGAAAAGTCATACGGCGCACCTGTAGTCACTAAAGATGGCGTATCTGTAGCCAAAGAAATCGAACTGAAAGACAAGTTCGAAAACATGGGCGCGCAGATGGTGAAGGAAGTTGCTTCACAGGCCAACGAAACAGCCGGTGACGGCACCACCACCGCTACCGTTCTGGCCCAAGCCATCGTTAACGAAGGCCTGAAAGCCGTTACTTCCGGCATGAACCCGATGGACCTGAAGCGCGGCATCGACAAAGCCACTATCGCTGCGGTTAAAGCGATTGGTGATATGTCCAAGCCCTGCGACGACAGCCGCAGCATTGCCCAGGTAGCGACCATTTCTGCCAACGGCGACGAAACCATTGGCCAGCTGATTGCTGACGCCATGCAACGCGTGGGTAAAGAAGGCGTTATCACCGTTGAAGAAGGCCGTGGCCTGGAAGACGAGCTGGACGTAGTTGAAGGTATGCAGTTCGATCGCGGCTATTTGTCGCCGTACTTCATCAACAACCAAGACAACATGAGCGTCGAGCTGGATGACCCGTACATCCTGCTGGTAGACAAGAAAATCTCTAACATCCGCGAATTGCTGCCGGTGCTGGAAGCTGTTGCCAAATCGGGCAAGCCGCTGATGATCATCGCTGAAGACATTGAAGGCGAAGCGCTGGCTACTCTGGTCGTCAACAACATGCGCGGCATTGTGAAAGTAGCCGCTGTGAAGGCGCCTGGTTTCGGCGATCGTCGCAAGGAAATGCTGCAGGACATCGCCATCTTGTCTGGCGGTACTGTGATTTCCGAAGAAGTGGGCCTGAGCCTGGAGAACGCCACTCTGGACGACCTGGGTACCGCCAAGCGTGTGAACCTGACCAAAGAAAACACCACCATTATTGACGGTGCCGGCGCACAGGCTGATATTCAGTCCCGCGTTGAGCAAATCCGTAAGCAGATCGAAGACAGCACCTCAGACTACGACAAAGAGAAGCTGCAGGAACGTGTAGCCAAGCTGGCTGGCGGTGTTGCTGTTATCAAGATTGGTGCCGGTTCTGAAGTAGAAATGAAAGAAAAGAAAGCCCGCGTTGAAGACGCACTGCACTCCACCCGCGCAGCGGTTGAAGAAGGCATTGTGCCTGGCGGCGGCGTAACCCTGATTCGCGCTTTGGCGGCTCTGGATAACGTGGACGTTACCAACGACGAGCAAAGAGCCGGTGTAAACATTCTGCGCCGCGCAATGGAAGCCCCTCTGCGCCAGATCGTATACAACGCGGGCGGCGAAGCCTCTGTTGTTGTTGCGAAAGTACGTGAAGGCACCGGTGCTTACGGCTACAACGCCGCCACTGAAGAGTACGGCGACATGCTGGAGATGGGTATTCTTGACCCGGCCAAAGTCACCCGCTCTGCGCTGCAGGCCGCGGCTTCCGTAGCCAGCCTGATCATCACTACCGAAGCGATGATTGCCGACGAGCCAGAAGACGAGAAGTCTGGCGGCGGCATGCCCGATATGGGCGGCATGGGTGGAATGGGAGGCATGGGCGGCATGATGTAATGCCCCCGGCCGCTGGTTAACAGCGGCCGGCCTGCTATACCCATAGTTTAAAACCCCCGAATGGTGCTTCGCATAAAACTGCGGCCACCGTCGGGGGTTTTTTATGGCCTCGAATTTAACCATTTGCTTAGGACCTGAAGCCCCGCCTTTGTTAGACTCTGCTGCCAACTTTAGTCATCTTGAATGATCACTCTTAACGGTTACTCTGAACGCCATGCTTACTGATAGTGCCACCAAGCCTTTTTTTCGCCCCGGTAAAGTGATTTTACTGCTGGTGCTTGGGTTGTTGGTTTATGTGTTGGCCCTGCTGGCATTATTGCCCGCAAGCTTTGCGTGGCAGCAGCTGCGCCCGCAAATACAGTTGCCGCCGGGGGTTAGCGTTACTCAGGTGTCTGGTTCTTGGTTGAGCGGTGCGGCAGCGGTGGTGGTGAGTGGTTACCCCCTGCGGCTGCAATGGCAGCTGGGTTGGCCGATGAACGAGCTGGCAGCGCCCATTAACTGGCAACTGGACAGCGCGCGTTCGGAGTTGCAAGGAAAGGTCACGCTGGCCTGGCCAGGTGACGCAACCGTGACAGCCCGCGGCACCTTGGTGGTGGATGAGTTTGAGGCTTTGATTCGCCAAAGCGGCGGTGCCATGATTGCCGGTACGGTTAGCGTTGAGCGCTTTCAATTGCAGTGGCAGGATAACCGTGTGGTGTCTGCCAGTGGCCTGGGCCAATGGCCCGGAGGGCTGGTGAGTTGGCCAATGGGTGCCAGCACTGGGCAAGCCAGCTTCCCGCCGATGCAGGCCAGCCTGGAACCCACCAATGGCGGACTGGAATTGATGATTGCCGCGAGCGATGGCAGCGGGCCCGCTGCTATCGCCAGTGTGCTTTGGACCGGGATGCTGGACTTGCAGGTGTATAGGCGCATGCTGGACCTGGCCGGGCAGCCCTGGCCCGATACCGCGCAGCCGGGTGATGTGGTGTTCCGGGTGCGCCAACCGTTGTTGCAGGGAGCCCGTTGAATGGCTTTGGTTACTGCTCAAAAATCACCTTTGGCGTTGCGCCTGGCAAACGGGTTGCTGCTAGCGCTGGTGCTGTACCTGGGATTTATCGCGGCGCAGCTAACTTGGTTGATGCTAGCTCCGCAGCAGTCGGTGTCGCGGCCGCAAGCTGCAGATGCCCTGAACATAGGCGCAGCCGGCGGTCTGTATCCGGTGGCCAGCTATAGCCTGTTTGGCAGCGCACCTTCGGCGCAAGGCGTAGCCGAAGGTGCCAAGCGCCAAGCTCCGGAAACGGGCTTGCAGCTGCGCCTGTCTGGGGTGCTGGTAGGCCGGCAACTACAGAGTTCCGGTGCTATAGTTGCAAAGGCTAACGGTGACGCCGCTTATTACCGGGTAGGTGATGCCTTGCCTGGCAATGCTGAATTGATGGAAGTGGAGCCCGGGCGCATTCTTATTCGCCGTAATGGCCAGTATGAAACGCTGACCTTCGAAGATCCGTTGCTGGCAACTCGCGGCGCAGGCATTGAAAAGGTTGCGCAACAGAGTGGTCAAGGGTCAGGATTGGCCAACAGTTTTTTGGACGACGCCCGTGCCAGGCTTGACAGCAAAGGCGTAGTGGCGCTGGCGCCCTTTGGTTTACGACCGGTGCAAGACAGCAGCACCGGCTACGTGTATGACGGCACAAACGCTATGCTGAATGCGGTTAACCTGCAGGCTGGCGATGTCATTACCGCTATTAATGGCCAAACGCTGGGCGACATAGAACAGGATAAAATTTTGCTAGACAGTTGGCGGGGGCAACCTCAAGTCGATATTGAAATCGAGCGTAACGGCCGGTATCTCACCGTCAGTTACGCGATTCCCGAACAGTGGCGCTGATCGGGCTTAACACTTGAATTCAGAGCAACCAGGATAAAGCTGCCAGATGCCTATTTACACGACCAACCTGATGCGGGCGCTTGCGCTGTTTTTGTTACTGCCGCTGATGTCCTCTGCGCTGGCCCAGGAAGGTACTTGGCGCCTGAATATGAAAGACGCCGACATTCGCGCTTTTGTTACCCAGGTAGCCGACATTACCGGTTACAGCTTTGTGATTGACCCACGGGTGCAAGGCAAGGTTACTGTGCTGTCTAGCGCGCCTATGAACAAAGACGAGATTTACGACCTGTTTCTGGCGGTGCTGGGAGTTCATGGATTTACCGCTATTCCTGGCGAAGAAGTCATCAAAGTGGTGCAGCAGGTAGATGCCAAGCAGTCTGCCGAGTCCCTTGACCGTTTTGCCATAACGCCGTCAGAACAGCTGATTACCCGTGTTATTCAGGTTGATAACGCCAACGCCCTGGAACTGGTGCCTATCCTGCGCCCGCTGGTGGCCACGTACGGCCATCTGGCGGCGGCGGCGGCAGCCAACGCGCTGATCGTGAGCGACCACTACGCCAATATTCAGCGTATTGAACAGATTGTCAAAGAGCTGGACAGCCCGTCGAAATACGAAGTGGAAGTGATTCAGCTCAACGAAGCCTGGGTAGGCGATATGGTGAGCTTGTTACAGGAGCTGGCGCCGGATGAGTTGGCCCGCAATGGCGCTGGAAATGCGGCGCGCAAGTACAGCGTAACCGCCGACGAACGCAGCAACCGCTTGATTCTGAGGGGCGATCAAAGCTTCCGCGGCAAAATGCGAGGCCTGATTCGCCAGCTTGACCAGCCTTCTGCCAGCGGTGGTACCACCAAAATATTGCGGCTGAAGAACGCCGATGCCAAATCTCTGGCGGACTTGCTGCAAGGGCTGATGGGTGAGTTGGTGAAAGAGGCGACCGGTGTTGCCGGTAATCCCTCCAGCGGCCAGTTTGCAGTGTTTGCCGATGAGGGCTTGAACGCGTTGGTTATTCGCGGTGAACCCTCGTTGATGCAGGAAGCCGAGCAGATTGTGCTGGCGCTGGATGTGCGCCGTGCCCAGGTAATGATTGAAGCCGCGATTGTGGAAATCAGCGATGATATGGGCAACAGCCTTGGTGTGCAGTTGGCCGCCGGCGGTGAAAGCGCGGGTGGTTTTCCAGTACTGGGAACCAACCTGGCCAGCGGCGGTATGCTGGGATTGAACCAGGTGATTGGTGCGGTGCTGGGTGACGGGGCAGTGCCGACGCTGGCGGGCGGTATAACGGTCGGTGCCGGCGAACGTAACCGCAATGGGGTGACCTGGGGCCTACTGATTCAGGCGTTATCGACGTCTTCGGCGGCTAATCTGCTGTCTACGCCCAGCATTATTACCCTGGATAATCAGGAGTCTGAAATCATTGTGGGCCAGAACGTGCCATTCCGCACCGGGCAGGCGGCAGTGAGCGGCGAAGGGTTTACCAATCCGTTTACTACCATCGAACGTCGCGACGTGGGCCTGACCTTGAAAGTAACGCCGACCATCAGCGCTGACGGTTTGGTGCGCCTGGTGGTGGAGCAAACTACCGAGAATGTGTCGTCCACCACCGTTGCTGGGGCCTCCGACTTGATCACCAATAAGCGTGAAATAAAAACCACCGTACTGGCAGACGACGGTGAAACCATTGTGTTGGGCGGTCTGATGAAAGACGACTACGAAGTGCAGAAGAACAAAGTGCCGCTGCTGGGTGATATTCCTTATTTGGGCCGTTTGTTCTCGTCAGAGTCAGAAAGCCGGGTGAAGCGGAATCTGCTGGTGTTCCTGCGCCCGACCATCATGCTGGGTAAAGTAGACGCCGCTGCCGTCACCGACAACAAGTACCAGTCGCTGCGGGAAATCGACCTGCACCTCCGCGAAAAGCTGGGCCTGCCGGATAACGGCGCGAACCGTTCGATTGACAGCCTGTTCAGCCCCAGATAAGGGACAGATTTCAAATCTGTCCCTGCTTTGCCCAGACTTCAGATCTGTCCCCGGGCCGGTCCCACGCGCTTAGTTGATCAGTGGCGGCATAGGGCAGTCCAGCTGGTCTGCAACCAGCCGCATCATCTCGTATTCCCGCACACTGATGTGGCCATTTTGGCTCACGCATTCGGCGCTGGCGTCTATAATCGCCGGCTTCAGCAGCGGCGACAATCTATTAAGTTCTGTCAGGGCCTGATTCAGCTCGCGCAGGCTCACACGTGCCAGTATTTTCGGTACCGCAACACTGCTCACCCCAAAGCCGGCTATGGCCTGGTTGAACAACGCCTGAGCCTGCTGGCCAGAGCTGTTACCGTGGGCAGCAGTTTTTGCAGAATCGGCTCTTGATGGCCGACCACCGGATGTTCCGGCAGCAGGGCCAGGTAGCCTTGCTGCTGGTCTGCGGGTAAGTCAGCAATCAGCAGGCTGTAGCTGAGCTGCACCGCACCGGCGCGGGTATAGAGCAACCCGCGGTAGGTGGCCGGCAGTTGGTTCAGCAGGTCCTTGGCATAGCTTTCACTACCCGGATACACCTGCCCAACGCGCACCGACATAGGCGCATCTGCGGCCATTCGGTAGCGATTGTTGCCCGCCAGCGGCGAGCCGGTACTGTTTCTAGTGCTGGAGCTGGTGTTGAACGGAGCCGGGTCGGCAAAACCCATGGCGCTAACCGGAGTGCTGGTTTGGATGCTTTCTGGTGTACTGCCTGGCGCATTGCCTTGAGTGTTGGCTTGACGTTGTGCGCTGTTCTCGGCCTGTGTGTTGCGCAATGCCCCGCTGCTTCGGGTATCACGCAGGCGGCTGCGCAAGCGGGTGATCAGCCCTGGCTGCAGGGCGTTGATGCGATCTTCAATGGGCGGATGCGACGCCAGCAGCCCCATAAACTTCATACGGGCGCTTTCGCCGAGACACAAATGGTTCATGTCGCTGGCGTGACGGGTGGTGTCCAGATGACTGCCTTGCAAACCTATTTTGAACAGCGCGCCGCCGATACCATCCGGGTTGCGGGTGAACTGCACCGATGAGGCATCGGCCAGGCGTTCGCGCTGGCGGGACACAGCCGCTTGAATCAGCCGGCCGCAAAACATGCCAGCGTAGCCAATCACAACAAGCACTACGCCCAAGGCGCCCAGGGCGAATTGGCCACGGCTGTTCCGGCGAGTGCGCACCGCGCCGCTGTAGAAGCCCGCGCGGGCCAGAAACAGCCCAATCTGGCCAATCATCAGAATGCCCGCCAATAAGGCTATAAGGCGTACGTTCAGGCGCATGTCGCCATTCAGAATATGGCTAAATTCGTGGCCTACCACGCCTTGGAGCTCGTCGCGGGTAAGCTGGGTGAGTGCACCATGGGTAACCACCATAACCGCCTCAGCGGGGCTGTAGCCGGCTACAAAAGCGTTGATGCCGGTTTCCTGGTCCATCACGTAGAGTTCAGGCACCGCCACGCCGCTGGCGATGGCCATTTCCTCAACAATATTGCGTAGGCGCCGTTCCAGCGGGTCGCTGGTGTCTGGGTTTATAGGTTGGGCACCTACCATTTCGGCTACCCGCCGGCCGCCATCGGCCAGATCAATCCAGCGTATCAATGAGCCCACGCCCATCAGCGCCACACTGGCGCCGGCGGTGATCAAACCGTGGCTGGTCAGCAGCCATTGGTGAAAGGGCAGGGCGCTGGTGGTACTGCGGGTAACCATGTAACTCACCACGCACACCGACAGCGTAATCAGCATGACTGCGGTTGAAAACAGTGCCACCAGCAGTAAGGTGTTACGGCGGGCTTTGGCCTGGCGCTGAAAGAAAGGCGAGTGAGCCATGGGTGTCGGCGCCGCCCAAGCGTTGAATACGCTTGCCGTCATCGGGATTTTTAGCCGCTTCCTGCTGTGCATCAACGGCGTTGTTACGGGCGTTCATCACTTGGGTGAGGGTGTTTTTTTCAGGGCTTAAATAGGCTTTGGCGGATTCTCCTATATTGGGGATCAGGTCGTGGCGGCGCTGCAGTTGCACATCAATTTGGGCAAATCCGTTGCGAAACTGGTTGCGCAACGCCACCAGCCGGTTGTAGATAATGATCAGGAACAGGGCAATGGCGGCAATAATAATCAGGCCGATCGTAGTTGTCATGGCGTGTCCTTTAGGTGTTTTTAAAAACGGGGACTAGTCCCCATAAAGCTTAACGGCTTGATAGCGTAAAAACACTGACCTGTGTGGCAACTTTGTTCGGAAACAGGTGTTCGCTGTTTTTCGGCCACAAAAATGCCCGCACTGGGCGGGCATTTTTGTATAACGGATAAGGGACGGATTTGAAATCCGTCCCTGGTTTTACCTGCTTAAGCCAAATTTTTGTTCACGAAGTCCCAGTTTACCAGCTTCCAGAAAGCAGCTAGATAATCTGGACGTGAGTTGCGGTAATCCACGTAATAGGCATGTTCCCAAACGTCGACCGTCATCACCGGCTTGTCTGCGCCAGTCAGCGGGGTCTCTGCGTTGCTGGTGTTTGCAATGGCAACACTGCCGTCGGCTTTCTTAACCAGCCATGTCCAGCCAGAACCGAAGTTGTTGGCGGCTTTGTCGTTGAATTCTTTTTTGAAGGCATCGAAAGAACCGAAGGCTTTTTCAATGGCGTCTTTGGCTGCGCCGGTTGGCTCGCTGCCGCCTTTGGGGCTCAGGCAGTGCCAGTAGAACGTGTGGTTCCACACCTGGGCTGCGTTGTTGAACAGCGGGCCGCTGGCGCTTTTGATGATGTCTTCCAGCGACTTGTTGGCGTCGTCGGTACCGTCAACCAGGCCGTTCAGCTTGGTGACATAGGTGTTGTGATGCTTACCGTAGTGATAATCCAGAGTTTCCGCGGAAATGTGCGGTTCCAGAGCGTTTTTTGCGTACGGCAGTGCAGGTAGTTCAAAGGCCATGAGGTCGTTCTCCGTTTTCTCTCGATTTTATATGGATAGCTTTGTTATCAGAGCTTCGTTATCAATGCTTCGCTACAACTACTAACTATAGGTCCGCTTTGAGCCAGATCAACCCTTTGAAATTAAGGAACTGTTAAATTCCGGGCAACCGGGCAAAAATTGAGCGCAATTAAGCACGCGCCACACCAGCTCTTGGTAACTGTCGGCCAGAATATTCACGTGGCCCAGTTTGCGACCAGGTCGCTCCTGTTTGTTATACAGGTGAACATGGGCGTAGGGCAGTTGCAAAATTCGTTCGATCTCGCCGTGCTCGCCAATAATGTTGATCATGCAGCTAACGCCTCGCGGTTCTACGTTACCCAGAGCGTGTCCACTAACGGCACGTACATGATTTTCGAACTGGCTGGTCATGGCGCCTTCTATGGTCCAGTGCCCGGAATTGTGCACTCTCGGCGCCATTTCATTCGCTACCAGGCCGTTTGTCGTTTCAAACAACTCAAGCGTTAATACGCCCACGTAGTCCAATTCGGTCAGTAAGCCGCGGATATAGTCTTCTGCTTCGCTTTGCAGGTGGGGTTGTAATTTTGGCGCAGGGGCAACTGAGTAGCGCAGAATGCCCTGATGGTGGTCGTTATCCGCCATGGGGTAAAACGCCACATCGCCGCACTCGGCGCGCACGGCAATAATCGACAGTTCGCGGCTGAAGTCGACAAACTTTTCGACCATCAGGCGTGGGTGGCCGATGCTCTGCCAGGCAGCGACGGCGTCTTCCGGGCTCTTCAATACGGCCTGGCCTTTGCCGTCGTAGCCTTCGGTGTTGGACTTGGCGACGACCGGGCAGCCCAGTTCTTTAGCGGCGGCCCGCAGGGCTTCAGCGCTGTCTGCGATTTTCCATTGCGGTGTAGGAATCCCCAGCTGGCCAAACAGTGTTTTTTCAGCTTCGCGGTTCTGACATATCTGTAATGCGCGCGGGCAGGGATGCACGGTGGTTTTCGCGGCAATGCGTTCTGCCACTTCTACCGGCAGGTGTTCAAATTCGTAAGTTACGCGGTCAACCTTGCTCAGAAACTCGTCCAGCCTTTGGCCTTTGGGGTCGCTGATGGTTTCGCCTATGCCGGCACTGGGGCTGCCAGACATATCGTAGAATACAAACTCTTTGGCCAGTGGGTAACCTGCCAGGGCGAGCATTCTTCCCAGTTGGCCGGCGCCTAGTACGCCAATTCTCATTTGTTTTCTCCTGTCATTTTGGTTCGCAACTTAATTTGAGTGCTGCCCCATCCGTGCTGGCTGGCTTCTGTGCTGAATTCATTACAACATCGTGCGTTTCGGTGAAAATCTGCTCATTGATTCTGGCGCTACCGTTACGGAACCGACGGATCCGGGTTGTCCAGAATCGTTTGTGTTTGCGTGCTGCGGAATTCGTCAACAGCTTGGCGCACGGTCTGGTCAAAGGTGCCGATAATCTGCGCGGCGAGCAAACCCGCGTTGGTGGCGCCGGCGTTGCCGATGGCCAGGGTGCCCACGGCGATGCCGCCAGGCATTTGTACGATAGACAGCAGTGAGTCCAGTCCGCTCAGGGCCTTGGACTGTACGGGCACGCCAAGCACCGGTAAAGAGGTCTGTGAGGCTACCATGCCCGGTAGGTGGGCTGCACCGCCGGCGCCGGCTATGATAACTTTCAGGCCGCGGTCGGCTGCGGTTTTGGCGTATTCGAACAGCAGGTCGGGGGTACGGTGGGCGGAAACGACTTTGGTTTCATAGGCGACGCCAAGCTTGTCGAGCATGTTGGCGGCGTTTTCCATGGTGGGCCAGTCGGATTTGGAACCCATGATGAGTCCTACCAGCGGTTGCATAAGCAACAATCCTTCGATGATTGGAAAGCCGGCTATTGTATGATGTGGCCCAAAGCCATGCAATCAGCGCGGCGTAAGCGCAGAACAGCGACTCAGTTAAGGACCCGATATGGAACCTATTCGACCAGATAACGATGAATTAAGAGCCGAGCGGCCGGATAGCCCAATGGGCTCTGCGAGGGCTGCGGGCAGCGCCAAACCTGCGCCAGCCAGCCAGAGCAAGCCGACGAAGGCCCCTGAAACCCCGAAAGCCGCGGCCGGTAGCGGGTCGAAAGGCAGCAATAATGGCAAGGGCGGAGCAGGAATTTTGTGGCTGCTGGTTATTGTGTTGGCGTGTGTGGCCGTTGGCGGCTGGTACATTCAGGGCCAGCGTATTCAAGCGCTGGAAAGCCAGGTGGAGGAAGCCGACAGCTGGGTACGCCAAAGCAAGCTGGCGCTGGCGCGATTTGAGGGTACCTTGTCTGAGACCGGCGAGAACCTTCAGGAAGCCGGTGTATCTTTGGATGAGCAACTGGCGTCACAGAAGACGCGGCTGGATAACGCCGATAGTGAAATTCGTAAACTGTGGGTTATTGCCAATGAGCGTAACAAGCAGCAGTTAGAGCAGCAGGCGGCGGCGATTAGCGAACTTGAAACGGCACTTGGCAAAAATCGCAACGATTTGGTGAGTGTTCAGACCTCGGTGGCGAGCGCAGAAACGGCTTTGAGTGAAGCCGTAAAACGGCAACAGAGCGAGCGCGCCGAGCTTGCGGCCCAGGTAAGTGCTGTTCAGACCAGTGCATCGTCGCTTAAAACGGAGCTGGCTGCGGCAAATCAGAAAACTGAGACCTTAGCCAAGAGCGTTGACGAACGCATTGCAGCGCCCATCCGCCGTTTTGAGCAAGAACAGAAACTGACCACTAGCAGTATTGAAAGCCGTATTGCCGCCCTGGAAAAAAAGGTCACAAGCACAACCAGTGGTAACGGGCTGGATACCGTGCAGATGGAAATCGCCGGGCTGAAAAAAACCGTTGAGGTGATTGATTCGTCGCGCTCGCAAATGACATCGCGCCTGGTGCGATTGTCGCAGGAAGTGAATGACGTGCAGGCGAAGCTCGCAGGCCAGTAGACAGATCGGTAAATAGGTCAATGAATGAACGGATTTCCGGCGTGACGGCTTTTTAAGGGAATTTTAGGCAAAACATTTGACACCGGGGCAGAAATACTTAGAATGCGCAGCTCACTTGTTTGAGACACATTTGCCAAGTGGCAGATGCAAGCAGTGAATCTTTGAAAGGCCAAAGCGGGCGGTTAGCTCAGCTGGGAGAGCATCGCCCTTACAAGGCGAGGGTCACTGGTTCGATCCCAGTACCGCCCACCACTTAACTTTCAAAGATCTGTCAGGCACACTACCTGACATTGCATTCGGGTAAATCCGGATGGCTGCGGAGCGGTAGTTCAGTTGGTTAGAATACCGGCCTGTCACGCCGGGGGTCGCGGGTTCGAGTCCCGTCCGCTCCGCCAACTATCTGGGTGGTTAGCTCAGCTGGGAGAGCATCGCCCTTACAAGGCGAGGGTCACTGGTTCGATCCCAGTACCACCCACCATATTTGAAAAACGGGCAGCCCCATTGAGGCTGCCCGTTTTTTATGCGTGACGATAACCGCCGGCGTTAGGCGCCCAACAGAGACTGCCCGCAAACCCGCACCACATTGCCGTTTAGGCCACCCGACCCCGGACTGCAAAGCCAGCTGACGGTTTCGGCCACATCCACAGGCTGCCCCCCTTGGGACAGGCTGTTTATGCGTCGCCCAGCTTCGCGAACGCCTATGGGCATGGCGTCTGTCATTTTAGTTTCAATAAATCCGGGCGCAACTGCGTTTATGGTGGTGCCGTTTTTGAGCTGCCGAGCCTCAGCCTGTACATAGCCAATAAGCCCGCTTTTTGCCGCGGCGTAATTGCTTTGCCCGCGATTGCCGGCAATACCGCTAACCGATGACAGGCACACAATGCGCCCGTTAGCGTGCAATAACTCATGCCGTTGAATTCTTTCGGTAATAGCCATGGCCGCTGTCAAATTCACACTGATGGCCGCGTTCCAAGACTGCTCTGGCATATTGCCCAGGGTTTTGTCGCGGGTAAGGCCGGCATTGTGAATCAGCAGGTCCACGCCACCGAGCTGCTCAATAAACGTGGCTATCAGCTGGGGCGTATCGGCTTCAGTAATGTCCAGCGCCAGGGCATGGCCTTTCAGGCTTTGCATCTGTTGTTGTAATTCTTGCCGCGCGGCGGGCAAGTCCACGCCGATGACGGTAGCGCCGTCGCGGCTTAAGGTTTGTGCGATGGACAGGCCAATACCGCGGGCTGCGCCGGTCACCAGGGCCAGCTTGCCGGTGAGAGGCGCCACAGGGTTGGAGGCTGCTGTGCTGGTACTTTTATCGATCTGGGTAACCTGTCCGGACACATACGCTGATTTTGCGGACAGAAAAAACCGTAGGCTGGTGTTCAGGTTATTTTGGGCGCCAGTGGCTACCCTTAGCAGGTTTGCAGTGGCACCTTTATTGCCAATCTCTTTCGCGACGCTGCGCACGAACCCTTCTAAAGCCTGTTGTGCCGCCGCATGGGCCGGCTTACGGCAATTTTTTACGGGCTGGCCTAGCACTACTACGCGCCCGTGCTGAGCCAAGCTTTTTATACTGGCGTGAAAAAACTGATACATCCCGCTCAGCTCTTCGGGCGTGTTGATGCCGCTGGCGTCAAACACCAGGGCAGAAAAATGGCCAGGCTTGCTCAGCGGCAGAACCATGGGTTTCGTCCGGTTTCCAGCCTTGGCTGAATCCACCAGACGTTTATCGCCGCTGGCGTGATAGAGCGTAGCCGCACTGGCGCCCAGTGTTCGCCCAACCTCGGAAATCAGCTTCCCGCCGCCTGCGGCGCCCAGCAGAACATCACCTTCAATGAATGGCTGGTCTACTCGTTTTAGCCGCCGCAAAGGTACCGGTGAGGGCAAGCCCAAGGTATTGGCTGCGGTTTGGCCGAGTGAGGTGTTGATCAGCTTGAAATACAGATCCGACATGGCAGTGATCCTCTGGCGATGATGACGTTTCCTTTGAGCAGGTGATGTAAATCATACTCCTTTTGGGCATAGCCCCAAGGATGCTGCTGGAGGGGATTGGCAAGGGGTCGAGCCGGCTCGCGCGATTTATGGCTCATTGCTAATTTAGCCTTTGACACCGGGGCGCTCAATCCGTACTATGCGTTTCACGTTGATTAGAGGCAGAGAAAAAAGCCTTTAGTAAACAAACAGTTTGATGCGGGGTGGAGCAGTCTGGTAGCTCGTCGGGCTCATAACCCGAAGGTCGTAGGTTCGAATCCTGCCCCCGCTACCACATCTAAAAAGCAGATCAGTAAATCACTGGTCTGCTTTTTTTTGCTTGTCAAAATTCCGCCATGCCTTCAGCTTGCCCTGCTTGCGACCGGCTGCTCTAGTTGCTATTGGATAGGCTGGCCTGTGATCATTTTCTCAACTGCTATGTCATGGGCTTTCTCTACCATTAACAGGTGGTGGAGCAGTTTGGCTTCCATTGGCATGTAATAGTAAAAGCCCTGAACGTAGTCAGCGCCGTGCCGGATGGTAATATTACTTTGCTCGTGATTTTCGATACCCTCAACAATCGTTTGCACACCCATTTTGCTGGCAATGCTAATAATTCCCGCCAAAAATTGGCTTTTTTTTGCGTTTGTCTCGATGTCGGCCACAAAACAACGATCAATCTTAAGCTTGTCAATTTTCAATCGATGCAGATACTCAAGCGATGAATATCCGGTTCCAAAGTCATCCAGCGCGAATTGGATGCCCATGTTACGAATTTTTTGGATCACGGGAACGCTTCGCTCGAAATCGATAGCAGCATTATCTTCAGTGACCTCAAGGCATATCTGACGGGCTGGAATGTGACGGCTGAGCAAATGTGCTTTAAGAATATTCGGTAGTTGCTCACAAATCATGGATGGGTTCAGATTGATCGATAAAAATCCGTTAAAATTCATTGTTGAGAATAAATGTGCAGACTCCAAAGCTGCTTGACGCAAAATCCAGATCCCCAAGTCCTTGCCCAGGCCGTTTTGCTCACAAATATTGACAATCTGGTTGGGCGGGATGTCAATTTCATCATTTAAGCGGCCTCGTAGAAGAACTTCAGCACCGGCAATCCGGGTACTGAACATCGCCGTCACGATGGGCTGATACACAAGCCAGAGTTTCAAATCGCCCTTGTTGTGACGAAGCAGTTTGACCAATTCCCGTAAAATTTCAGCCTTGGTATCAAATGCTAAGCGCATTTCGTCGTCGCTTATACGGTAGTTGATCTGTTTTTCAAGGGCATAGTTAAGCGCTCTAAGAGCGTTACGGTGGCGCGTATGCCAGCATCGAGTTGCATGGTTGTCGTTAACAGCAGGGTCTATGCCCGCAACGAAGCGGATAGGAACCTTGGTATTGCCTATCGTCCATTCAAAATTAGCTCGATTTATCAGTTGATCGATAATAGGTCCACTGTTATTCGGTGAGCTATTTTTCTTAACAATGACAAATTCGCAGTAAGACGTATGAATCAGTAAATCGTGCTTTTGAATGCTGTTGCTTAACTGCTTCGCACAGAGTTGAACTAACGTATCGGCCTCTGCGCCGCCGTGTTCTGTCAGGATTTGCTGGGAGTTTTGAATCTCTACGGCAATGTAAGTATCTGATTTTTTGACCACATATTTACGCTGCAGGTAGTTGCGGTTATAAGTTCGTGTAATTGGATCTATTACGAATTGTTTACGTAAGTAAGTCAGAGCAAAAGCGTAATAGATAAGCACACCCCAGAGCATGACTAGCAACCCTACTTTTATAATCCGGAGTTGGCCCAGGTCCCTGTCATGCTGCTCGGTTATATCGCCGCTTTCACCGCCTATTAAGTTTTCGACTACCAGCTGTCTGATGTCCACGTTGATGCCGTTCCATCGTTCACGGACAAGCGCCAGCGTGGCAGTGTCTGAGGTGCCGCCAGCAATGTCCGCAACTGGCGGGCTCAGTTGATTAAACCGGGTATAAAGATCCTCAATACTCTCTGTATTAGAGCCAAGGCGCCGAAGTACAGATACCTCTGTGCTATTTAAAAGATAAGTAAAGCGACTCCACAAAATGTCATAGTGGATCTTCAGCAATAATGGGTTTGCAAGTTCTGAATCTACCAGTAACAGATATCTGTCAAACATATTGGCTTCGTCACGGAACTGTGTTAAGCCCCACGAGGCTAAGCGGATATCTTGCAACGACACGTAGTTGCGTTCGCGAGCGTTCAGATTCATAAAACTGGACGCAATAAATAACAGTGCCAGGCAAACGAAAACGCCGACAGTTATTTTGTGGGAAAACAGCCGGTGTAAAACGCTAGAGCTCGACCAGATCACTGTGACTCTCCAATAATAATATCGCTAAGTTGCCAAATCATTAGTCGATAAAAATTTTCGTTTTCAAGATCTGGCCTCTTGTTCAGCGGGAGAATGATCCAGAACGGCCCACGATCCCTGATCGACATCGGAAGGTCGTTCTTTCTTGTCGCCACGATGGCGTCGGCGTGTTTTAGCTTGCCGAACGTGGTTTGAATGGAATAGTTGTTGAGTGCAATAAGTTTTATAGGTGTACTTTCCTTTGGCTCGGCACTGAATGCAGCCGCTAAAAGATCCGCAAGGAGTGGGCCGCTGAACGTTTTCGTCCCTGGAAAAAAAGGTGAGTGGGTGGTGATGCGTTGTTGTGACAAGGCGTCCACTTTCCCCAGAGACCAGGATTGTACTAATCCGGTTGAGCTTTTTGAAATTTGGAGGCTTACCTCAGGGGCTTGAGCTCTCGCAACAAACGAGCAACATAGAAAAAATACCCCGAGTACTACAAAAAATACAGTGAGATTTCCTTTGTATTTTTTGATGAATGTAGGTGTTTCCATGTTGCTCACGCTAACCTCGCCCTTAAATCCTAAAAAAATTGATAGTTACAATACATTAAAATAGTACGTTTTTCTCTTCCATTCGATCCAGAGTCGGAAATTTTTAATTTTAGAAATTTGGAACCGTTTTTATCGGTATAGACTCTAATTATTGTATAATAATCAGTAGTTTGTTTTTATTTTTGTGTTCTAGAGTGATTTTTCAGCCATGATTTTAGATCGAAAAAAAGATTTCGAATATAGAATTTTGTCAATTTTTTTCTGTTTTAAAATTTTTTACGCATTAATAGTAATATTAAATCCAACTATTATTGACAGAATAGGTTTAGAAACACTACATTTTCACTGTAAAAAGGCCCCAGGAAAAGTTGGCGTGAAAATGCAGCTATGATGTTGATCAAAGGTGGCAAGAAGTCTGTTGATACAGGTCGGCCAGTTTCGACAAAGGTGCCGAGAGCGCCTATGTTCTATTCGCAAGTTTTTTACGAGTTGCCTATCCCAGGTTTCATTGTAGATGTCGAAGCCGGTAGCAAGATCGTCGATGCCAACTGGGCGGCAGTCGATGCGTTCGACACAACGCCGTCAAAAATTATCGGTTCTGCATTTCCTGAGTTGTTTGTTGTTAATTCCCCGGACAGTTGTCTCGACCACGACCAGTTGCCTTCAATTGGCAGCGAATTTACCTGCCATTTCATGGCATCAGGTTTACAGTCTTCCATCGAAATTTCGGGTGTCTCACGTTTTGATATCGATGGAAAAACGTTCGCCACTATACTTTTCCGCCTTAAAAAACTGTCCGACTGGGTTCAGGCAGACTTGCAAGAACGAATGTTTCTGGATATTCAATCAGGCTTGCCGAATGGCTTCGCGGCAAAGCGCAAGCTGGAAATGTTTGGTCAGACAGGCTTAAGGCAGTCTAGAATTTATGCGGTCGCCATTTTTTCACTTGAAAACTGGCAGCAAACTAAGGTGCTGCCAGAGGTCAGAGTTGCTGCCATCATTTTAAAGTTGGCGCTGCGTATAAAACTTTGGGAGGAGCGCGGCGTTTTCTTGTCACGTCACGAAAAAAATGGTTTTCTTATTATTCTTCAAGACCGGGCAGACTATAAAAAGATCCTGGAAAATATTTTTGGCGACTTGTCAGAGCCCGTGGTGTTAGAAGGCAATACCTACACTTTCCCGGTAAATGCGGGTGTTTATGTCTGGAGTGTTTGGGAGCCCCCCGTGGCGCTCGAAATGCTGACCAAGGCCCGCGAGGCCCATTACCAGTCATTACTGATTGGTCTAAACAGGTGGTGTTTTTACAGCGAGGGCAAAAATCGCAAGGACTGGCAAGAAGTTGAAGGCAGGCGTATTACCGATGCATTTCGCCGCGGGGACTTCTGTCTGTACTTTCAGCCTTTGATGCAATTTAACTCTGCAGTTCCCCATAGTGCAGAAGCATTACTGCGCTGGAATGACCCAGGCAAGGGCATTAAAGAGCCTGTTGAGTTTTTGGCCAAATTAAAAAGCCTACCTATTTATGACGATATCAGTCTTTGGGTATTGGACCTGGCGCTTATCACGCTAGAGCGTTGGTACAAGTCCGGTCATTACACAAAGCTGTGTATCAATATTGAAGCAGAGCAGTTGGCGAAACCTGAGTTCGTTGAGCGAATGTTGATTGTCATGAATGGGTTTTCGTCCAGAGCCTTCAGTTTTCTCAGTATTGATATTGTAAATAGTAGCAAGCTAGCTGATTTTGGTGCCTTGGTGTCCTCACTCCGAGCACTTGGCGTTTACGGGGTGGATTTCTCAGTTGATGATTTTGTTTTCAGCGATGCTCAGCTGTTGGAAGCCAAACCGGTTTCGGTACGGTCGTTAAAGATAGCCCGCCACTGTCTGAAAAACCTGGAGCACAATTTAACTGACATGCGTTTGGTGCGAAACGTAGTTTGCCTGGCCGCTCGGCACGGCGTAACCGTGTATGCCAAAGGCGTCGAGCGCTCCGCTCAACATAACGTATTGAAAGCTTTGGGGTGTGACGGTGTGCAGGGTCATTTGCAGTCGGGCCCCCTGGTGGAAGCCGGCTTTTTGAGTTACTTGGCGACATGCGGTCAACCAGAAAATGCCGCCGAAGATGCTGAGTATCTGAAAGGTTTCTCAGAGGCTTTGTCTAATGCCCGTCGTATGCTTCAGGATAAAATTTGGGCCTGCCTTAATACCTGCAATATTCATCTAATTTCAGAATCTGTGCTGCAATCGTTGCTGATCACAATGAGTGACATTGAAGCGAGAGACTGTTTAACGGACGAAGGAATAAGCAAGGTTAAAGCAGCCGAACAAGCTGCGCGTCACACACTGAAATTGACCAGAAAAGCAACAACACTGTCTTCTACTGACGACGGTGAGAAGAGGGATAGGCTGCTGCTCAGAATTCTTGTTTCGCTTAGTGATCTGGTTGTTGCTCTTGACAACATTATTGAGTAAGCCGCAAGGGGTGGGGTGATCATATGCAACACAGGTACAATCAGGCGTCGGCGCTGCTAGGCCTTGCTATTCTATTGTTATCTTGCGCTTTGTACGTTCTTTTTCTTGAAAGGCTTTATATTCTCGCCGTTTTTCTTTTACTAATGGATTTGCTGATAGTGTACCTGGTGCTAGGTCTGATTAAACAATTTGCCAAGGATGACACCGAAAAAAATAAATTTTATCCGGTGAGGGCGAGCAATAAAGACATTATTCTGAGTGTGAGAATAAGTGAAGACGAATTGCTAATCAGAGCAGATCGTCCTTTTTATTAAGTTGTACCCAGCGAAATCCTGCCCTCAGGCCGTCTTTTTACCCGGTACGCTGCCGTCGCTTTCCTGATTGTAGAAAAACTGTGCCTGTAGGGTTTCAAATCGGTGCTCCAGCGCACGCAACCGTTGCCGGTGTGCTGCCTCACTTAGAATGTCTTCTAAATCTTCGTGGGAAAGGGTCTCAAGAATTTCGTAAATCTGCATTCGTATGACCGAATCTTCATCCGTTACGTTGTGATTAAAGGCGGCGGGGCTGGCTGAGTTGTCGCGCATCATTTGGCCTTCGCCATACAGGAGCCAGTCTAAAGAAGCACCTTTGGTTTTCGCGCACTCTACGCACAGTGCGTAAGGAACCGCTGCGCGTTGCCTCCAGGAGCTTAGCGTTTGTGGACTGATCGCGAGCGCTCGCGCTAGGTCAGCGTCCCGCTCGACGCCAAAAATCTTCTTCATCCTTGAAAGTACGATATCTACCTCAGAACTCATACTTTTCATACGTATCTCTTTTGTATCGTCATAATTATTGACAGTTCCGGCAGCATGGTACTAATATCAAGTACAAGCGGGGGCTGTCATTGCGATTTTACTTTAACTTGTTCGTCTGTTGAAAATCAAAACTGTGTCACACTTTTGTTATATGCATATATATATTAATATTTTGTAATTTACATCCGGTTCGTTGCACGGGTTGCATTTAGGATGCTCGTTTGTTTTAGAGTCTTATATCGAGAGGGTAGCACATGTTACGCAATACAAGGCTGAACAAAAAGCAACCACGCTGCAGTACAACTTTGGATTCTGCGTATTCTGCGTACGAAAGCACCCTCAAAGGCGTTGCGGTTTACAGTCGCAGAACGGATTTGGTCGGATTCGTGTTTGCCTTGGAAGGGGCAGAGTATGGTGAAGAGCCCGGTGAGCAAGGCCGCGAAGCGCTGTCGGTTGCCAGCCTGAACGAGGCGGTGGCCGGTTTAGAGCGAGTATTGTCAAGCTGCAGTTCTGCTAACAGCCTGTCGAGGCCATCGGGTTTATTTCGGTACGCCCAGATCATACTAAAAATTAATGTACGTCTGCTACTCGTTGAACGTTTCTGCCGCTTGCTTGCAGAGGCTTCAGAAACGCTTACCTTGGCGGGCTACAACCTTTCAGTTGCGGTTGACAGCAATAATCTTTTGTTTGTGCGTGAATATCGAGAGCTGCGGCAGATCATGTTCTTGTTGGCCGATGTGGGTGTCGATTTCACTCTTGAAAACCCGGCGCATGAAGCAGGCTTACCGGCGCAGATTACGGCCTTGGAAGGCGCTTTTTCTTCCGTGTCGATAACCCCGCAGTGGTTGGGTATTCATCAGTCGGAAGATATGCTGGACTTGTCGCATTACATGGCGGCCGTAAGTCGACTGAGTGTTCTGATTCATGAAAAAGGCAAACACGTCATTTACGATGGCGTTTCAAACAACTGGCAGCGCTCGTTTGTGACGTCGCTCCCGGTCAGACTGTACACAAGCCCTGGCAGCTCAGACGACATTTGTGTTTGATGGTAGGCCAAGCCCTTCAGTACCACCTTCATCAAAATCAAAGCAAACCATCTTGACTTGACCGTCTGTAAATACTACTTTTGCACATGTTAAAGAAAATTGTACGCTAATGGAGTAGGAGCAGATGGGTGGCATCCGTAAGCACTTAATGCAAATGGCGGAGCTATTTGCAGACTTTGCGAAAAACCACTCGAGCGTTGGCGGGCAAGGCCCATCACACGCTGGCTTTGCAAACCAGGACCTGTCTGCAAGGCATCTTATGCTGCAAAAGTGGAGCGGCCTAGAGCACAGCAGCATTTCCGACAACACCTTCGGTGACGGCTCCAATGTGGACGGCAGTGGGGCAGAGCCCGAAACGCTGGGAAACTTTGAAGCTTTCGATCCCCAAACCTAGGAGATTGTTTGATGCACCAAGCGCTTAGAAACGCTGCGGAAACATCCGTGGCGCAAACGGGTTCTGCAGAAGGCATTGCTGTATTACTGGAGCGACCCCCCCGCCGTGCGACCAGTGGTAAACGGCGCCTTCTGCAGATTTTAGTTGCCGCACTGGTGTTGCCAGCATCGCTGGCCCAGGGGCAAAACGCACTGTCAGAACAGGAGTTTTTGGACTACCTGCGTAGCCTGTCTCAGCCTGCCGGCAACTCAGAGCCGTCCGCGGCCCTGCAGCGGCGAATGTCCACCCTCGGACTGGGCATGATGGCGGTACCGCCGCCCAACGTGTCCACCTTTGGCATCAACAGCGGTTTTGGCCTGCCCGGGGGTTCCATGTTTGCGGCCGGCGCCATAACCGACGTGCGTGACCGCGTTCAGGGCTCCAGCATGGACGGTTCAGGCGCCGTGGGCTTGGGTTTCGGCGATGCCAGTCAATCGATAGGCGCAGATTTAAGCGTTGGTATTCTAAGTGTAGACCCAAACGACTTTGGCGAAGACGGCAACGTCAGCGCCCGGGTGTTTCGTCAGTTACCAGGATTTGGCAGCAGCGGCATCAGCAGTGTCGCCCTGGGTGTGGCTAACGCGGCAAGCTGGGGTTCTGCCAAAAACATCGACAGCAACTACTTCATTGCCGGCTCTACCATCATCGACATCAGCCTGAGCGCCTCCGGTTACCTGCCGCTGATGCTCAGCGCCGGTTATGGCACTGGCGTAAAAAATCTGGAACGCGACCCGGCCGGCTTTTTTGGCGCCGGCATTGGCTTCACCTCACGCTTCTCTGCCAGCACATCCTGGAGTGGCGACGAGGTCATGGTAGGCCTGGGTATTCGCCCATTCCTGCGCTACAACAGCCAAATAACACTCGGTATGGGCGATGTCACCAACCGGCTGGATGGCCGCCGCTGGATTATCACCGGATACTGGTTTTGGGAGGACTTATTTTGAAACCTAATCAGGCGTTACACACCGTCATTCTGTTGGTACTGGCCTTTGGCGCCGGGCTTGCCCGCAGCGGGGAAGTATCGGTTATTCCACCCACCGCCATCATAACCCCGCCAATGACCATAACCCCGCCAACGATTGTTATTCTGCCAGTTAGCCCGCCCTCGGCTGCCGCAGCTCTGCAGCGCCTGCAGGCAGTTGTTGCCTCATTCCCGCTCAGTGCTATGAGCACCCAGGGCCTGCAGCAGGCCGCCAATTTAGTGACGCAGGCGCAAGCGGCCGGCACCCTAACGCCAGCGGAACAAAACGCGTTGGCTGACCTAGCAAATAATATTCAAAACGAATTGTCCGGCCGTTAGCCGATCGGGAAAATCCTTAATATGAATACTAATGCTACAAAAAAACACGAAAATCCGATTTTTGTTACTTGTATAGAGTATTTTGATCGGTATACTTTGTACTCCAATTGAGGTTCCAAATGCTTTACTAGGAACTACTCAGCGCAACAACGGGGGCGCGGCATGGCTTGGTACGTGGTTCAGTACAAACCGCTGGAAGGCGACAGAGCATTCGTTAATTTATCGCAACAAGGTATCGAATCCTTTTTCCCGAAAATTACCGTGCAGCGCATCCGCAACCTCAAGCGTACCTGGGTTGAAGAGCCACTGTTCAAAGGTTACCTGTTCATCAACATGCAGACGGAGGATCCGCTTTGGTCAAAAATACGCTCAACCCGTGGCGTCAGCCGCGTAGTCATTTTTGGTGGGCGCCCGGCCGTGCTGGCAGACACCATAATGCAGCAAATACAGAAAACTTTGGACGGCATCAATAATCAGGACGGCCTTCAAAAGGGCCAGGAGTTGAAGCTTGAAGGTGGCCCGTTTAGCGGTATCAACGCCATTTTTCAAAGTTATGACGGCGATGAAAGAGCCATCGTGCTGATCACCTTTATGCAGAAGCAACAAAGGGTAAAAGTGCCGCTGTCGGCCTTAGCGTCGGCTTAGTATGGGCATAGTACACGCATAGCGTCGCTCAGCCGGTAAACACATTGCAGTAGCGAATTTTTGAGCAAAAACCTGCGATTGTGCCGGTTTGCATTTCCTTGATGGAATCTTTTTTGTCCTAGGCCGGTGAAAACCGTGCGGTAGCGTGCCCAGTCAAAAAGTTTCAACCAGTCGGATATATTCCTTAATGATACGAAATTTTGTGATCGGCTTATTTGCGTGTGTCGTGCTGTCGGCCTGCACCATCATACCGGGCAGCCATTTGTCAGTACCGGCGCCCGAAAATTCCGGCAGCGATCAAGACCTAAGCCAGCAAGTAGACGTCTACGCCATTACCCCGCAGCTGGTGGCCACTATGGTAAAACCCGGCAGCGACCAGCCCGTCGTAGACAACGGGCTGAACAAGCAAATAAAACAGTACGATTACATCGTCCGCCCTGGCGATAATCTGAATATTACGCTGTACAGCCACTCCCAGATCAGTAGCGGGCAAAGCCAAAGTGCAGAAGGCGATGTCGCGGCCAGTGGTTACTACGTCCACCACGACGGCAACATTATTTACCCTTACCTGGGCGCCGTACCCGTGGCCGGGCTAACTACCATAGAAGTCCGCCAGGAGCTGACGGAAAAACTGCTGCAATACTTACAAAAGCCGGTGCTAGACGTAACCGTTACCAACTTCCGCTCCAGCAGCGTGTACATCACCGGTGCGGTGGGTAGCCCTGGCAAGCAGTACCTGTCTAACGAAGCCATGACCCTGTTCGAAGCCGTCACCCTGGCTGGCGGGCTTAGCAAAAACGCTGACTGGACCAACGTAACACTGATTCGTGACGGGCAATCCATACGCTATTCCCTGCGCCTGCTCTATGAAAATGGCGATAGCCGCCAAAACGTATTGCTGCGCCCCAACGACGCAATACACATCGCCACAGACGACGCCGCCAAAGTGTTTGTGCTGGGCGAAGTAGGCCGGCCGCAAACTATTAGCCTCGGCCGCACCGGCTTAACCCTGGCCGACGCGCTCACCCAGGCCGGTGGCTTCAGCCAAACCACCGCCGACGCCAGTGGCATCTTTGTGGTCCGCCGCGCCGCGCCTGACAGCGGCATACTGGCCCAAGTGTTTCAACTCAACGCCAAAAACGCCATCGCCTTGGTGTTGGCAGATCAGTTTATGCTGGAAAAACGCGACATTGTGTACATAACCGCCGCGCCGGTTGCGCGCTGGAACCGGATTATTGCCCAGCTGCTGCCCACCGTTCAGCCGCTTTTCCTGATCAACGCAATTAACGACAATCTTATCAATAACGAGTAATAATGATGCACCTTAACAGCGTGCTGATGGTGTGCGTCGGCAACGTTTGCCGCAGCCCTCTGGCGGAGCACCTGCTGCGCTCAAAGCTTTGCCCTGGCAGTGGCGTTACCGTGGCATCCGCCGGTTTGCGCCCGCCCCTAGGTTCGCCGGTGCATCCGATTGTGGAAGAACAATTGCAAAGCCGCGGATTAACCGCCGCAGGCTATCGCGCCCGCCAGGTGAACTCGGAACTGCTGCTGCAGCACGATGTGGTACTGGTGATGGAACCGGCCCACATAGACCTATTGCACAGGATAGAACCGCTGGCCCGCGGCCGTATATTTCTGCTGGACCACTGGGGCGAACAACAACCCATACCCGACCCAGTACGCCAGCAGCGCGAAGCGTTTGACCACGTTGACCAATTGATTGACCAAGCCACCAACGCCTGGCTTAGCTACCTGGACACCCCCGTTAATGAGTGAACAACCCAACACCGCTGCACCCCAAGACCAACAAGTCGACTTACTGGCCCTGCTAGGCCTGCTCTGGGACAGCCGCTACTGGATTATCGCCATCGCGGCACTGGGCGCAGGTATTGCGGCCATATACGCCAGCAGCCAAACTCCGATCTACAGCGCCAACGCGCTGATTCAGGTAGAACCCGGAAACTCCGGTGTGCTGTCCGTGCAAGATCTGGGCAGCCTGCGCGGCGCCGGCTCCGGTGCCGCCGCTGAAATAGCCTTGATTGAAAGCCGCTTCGTACTGGGGCAGGTGGTAGACGAGCTTAGCTTGAACGTATTCTCCGCCAAACATTATTACCCCTTCATTGGCAAATTCATGGCCTCGCGCTTTAGCGGTCCCGCCGGCACCCTGGCCGACCCCCTTTACGGCGAAGGTTACGCCTGGGGTGGCGAACAGCTGGAATTGGCACGCTTTAACGTGCCACCACAGGCGGTTGGCGGTGCTTTAACCTTACAGGCGCAAAGTGCAAACACCTGGGCTTTGTACCCCGGCAGCCCCGACAACTTTGACCGCCGCACCGCCGGCGCACCGCTGTTAACCGGCACCGTGGGCGAACTGGCCGAAAACAACGGCTTTAGTACCTTAGTGCAAACCCTTGTAGCTCACCCCGGCACCTTATTCCAGGTACAAAGCCAGCGGCGCCAAAACGCCATCTTAGGTCTGCAAGGTCGCCTCAACATTGCCGCGGGGCGAGAAGGGTCCGGCATGCTGCGGTTGTTCCTGGAACACCCAAACCCCGCCGTGGCCGAATCCATCCTGAACGCCGTGGCCGCCCTCTACGTTAAACAAAACATCGAGCGCAGCAGCGCGCCCATCGTGCAATCGCTGAACTTCCTGCGCGACACCCTGCCGGGTGTAAGAGAAGACCTGGAAGCCGCTGAAACACGCCTGAACAACTATCAGATTCGGGCCGGCATCATCGACATCAGCGCCGAAGTCAGCGTGGTATTCAGTGAATCCGTGCGCCTGCAACAACAACTGACCGAGCTGAAATTCCAGCGCCGCGACATTCAGGGCAAATACCAGCCCGATCATCCAGCCTATCAAGACTGGTTGTTCCGCATCGCCGAAACGGAAGCCCGTCAGCAAGAACTTGAAAAAGAAATCGCCCGGCTGCCACAAACCCAGCAGGAACTCATTCGCCTGCGCCGCAACGTGGCACTGGGTAACGACATTTACCTGCAAATGCTGTCAAAAATTCAGCAGCTAGACATCGCCAAGGCCGGCGCCGTAGGCAACACCCGCGTAATAGACCAAGCCGTATCCAGCTCGGGCCCCATCAAACCCCGTAAATCGATGATCACCCTGATCGGCCTGGTGGCGGGCATTATCGCCGGCTGCTTACTCACACTGGGCCGCGCAGCCTTTAACCGCGGCGTAGAAAACCCCGAAGTAATTGAAAAAATGGGTCTGCCGGTCTACTCCGGCGTGCCGTTTTCCACCACCCAGCGAAAACTGGAATCCAAACGCCGCAAAAAATCCGACCACGGCGACGAAAAATCCCAGCTGTTAGCGGTGATCAACCCGGCAGATTCAGCGGTTGAAGCCCTGCGCAGCCTGCGCACCAGCTTGCACTTTGCCATGTTGGGGGCCAGCAACAACGTACTGATGATCACCGGGCCCAGCACCAACGTCGGCAAAACCTTCCTATCCACCAACCTGGCGGTGTTAATGGCGCAAAGCGGCCAAAAAGTCCTGCTGATAGACGCCGATCTGCGCCGCGGCACCTCCCACATCACGATGGGCGTGCCCAACGGTAAAGGCCTGTCGGCGGTACTGCTGGGCAACGCCAGTCTGGAACAAGTGGTGCGCAACACCGGCGCCAACACGCTGGACTTTATCTCCCGCGGCTCGGCCCCGATCAGCCCCTCGGAACTGTTAATGGGTAAAGGCTTTGCTGATCTGTTAGAACAGGCTTCCAAACAGTATGACCTGGTGATCATAGACACCCCGCCCATACTTGCGGTAACCGACGCAGCCATTGTCGGCAAATACGCCGGCACCACCATGCTGGTCACCCGCTTTGGGTTGAACCCCGCCAAAGAAATCGACCTGGCGCGCAAACGCTTCGAACTTAACGGCGTCACCATAAAAGGCGTGGTGTTCAACGCCATCGTCAAGAAAGCCTCGGCTTACGGTTATGGCAGTTACCGCTACTATAACTACAACTACAAATCCGAAAAAACTAAGTAAGAAAAACACTATGAACATACTGGTAACAGGCGGCGCCGGCTTTATCGGCTCCGCGGTGGTGCGGCACATCATCCGCAACACCCCTCACAAGGTCGTGAACGTGGATGCACTGACTTACGCCGGCAATCTAGACAGCCTGGCCGACACCCTGCACAGCGAACGTTACCGCTTTGAACACCACAACATCTGCGACCGTGCGGTCATGGACGCGGTGCTGAACAGCCATCAGCCCGACCTGATTATGCACCTGGCGGCGGAAAGCCACGTTGATCGCTCTATCGACGGCCCGGCGGAATTCATCGGTACCAACATCGTTGGCACTTACACCCTGCTGGAAGCCACCCGCCAATACTACAACAGCTTGAACGGCGACAAAAAAGCTGGGTTCCGCTTTCATCACATCAGCACTGATGAAGTCTACGGCGACCTGGAAGGCACCACCGACCTGTTCACCGAAACCACCCCTTACGCCCCCAGCAGCCCGTACTCGGCCAGTAAAGCCAGTTCCGATCATTTAGTACGCGCCTGGCACCGTACCTATGGCCTGCCGGTGCTGATTAGCAACTGCTCTAACAATTACGGGCCTTATCATTTTCCGGAAAAACTCATTCCGCTGATGATTCTGAACGCCCTGGAAGGCAAGCCTCTGCCGGTGTACGGCCAGGGCGAACAAGTGCGCGACTGGCTGTACGTGGAAGACCATGCCCGCGCCCTCTATAAAGTCGTCACTGAAGGCCAGGTGGGTGAAACCTACAACATTGGCGGCCACAACGAAAAACGCAACATAGAGGTAGTACACACCCTGTGTGACCTGCTGGAACAACTGGCCCCCGCCAAACCCAAAGGCGTAACCCACTACCGCGACCTGATCACCCACGTAACCGACCGCCCGGGGCACGACCAGCGCTATGCCATAGACGCCAGCAAAATCCAGCAGCAACTGGGCTGGGTGCCAGAAGAAACGTTTGAAACCGGCCTGCGCAAAACCGTGCAGTGGTACCTGAACAACACAGACTGGTGCCAGCGCATCGCCAACGGCAGCTACCAGCGTGAACGCCTGGGAGCCAGTGCATGAACATCCTGCTACTGGGCAAAAACGGCCAGGTAGGCTGGGAATTGCAACGTGCACTGGCGCCCTTGGGTTCGGTGGTGGCACTGGGCCGCGAAACCGAAAACGGCCTTTGCGGTGATTTAGCCAACCCCGAAGGCCTGCAGCAAACCATTCAAACACTGCGCCCCAGCGTGATTGTAAACGCCGCGGCCTACACCGCCGTAGATGCCGCCGAACAAAATTCAGAGCTGGCCCACCGCATAAACGCCACAGCCCCCGGTGTACTGGCCGAAGTTGCCAAAGCCGTAGGCGCCTTGCTCGTACATTATTCCACCGATTACGTGTTTAACGGCGCCGGCGACTTGCCCTGGCAAGAACACCACAGCACCCACCCGCTAAACACCTACGGCGCAAGCAAACTGGCCGGTGAACACGCCATACAACAGGCCGGCGGCCACCACATGATTTTTCGCGCCAGCTGGGTGTACGCCCGCCAAGGCCGCAATTTTGTCAACACCATGGCTAACCTGGTGCAGCAAAAGCCTAGCTTGAACATAGTGGGGGACCAAATTGGCGCGCCCACCTCGGCAGAACTGATTGCCGACATCACCGCCCACTGCCTGCGCACCCGCCGCGCCGGCATGATCGACAACGGCGTTTACCACCTGACCGCCAGCGGCGACACCAGTTGGTGTGATTACGCCCGCTACATCGCCGAAACCCTGCAAGCCCTAGGCGCCCCGGTCACCGCAACGCAGCAGTCCATAATGCCGATCGCCAGCGAACACTACTCTACGCCGGCCCAACGCCCGCTGAATTCACGCCTGAACACCCAAAAGCTGCAAACCCGTTTTGGCCTAACCTTGCCCCACTGGAAGTTAGGCGTGACGCGGGCACTGATGGAAATAGTGAAACACCCTATATGCTGAAACAACTGCTAGAACTCTACCGCCTTCTGACCAAACAACAGCGCAAAAAGCTCATCAAACTTCAGCTGTTAGTTGTATTGATGGCCTTCGCTGAAATTGCCGGTGTGGTGTCCATCGGGCCATTTATGGCTTTGGTCGGCGACATGAGCCAACTGCAAGGCGATGGCCGCCTGGCGCAGATTTACAACGTCACCGGCGCCAGCTCGCCAGAGCAGTTTTTGTTTTGGGTAGGCATTGGAGTAATGGGCCTGCTGACACTGGCGGCCGTTATTTCAACAATTACTACGTGGCGCATGTTGATGTACGGCGCGCGGATCGGCGCGGAAATGAGCACCCGCTTGTATCGACATTACATGCATCAGCCCTGGTTGTTTCATGCCAGTGGCAGCAGCAGTGAATTGACCAAGCAGATTATGGGGGAGTGTGGTCGGGTTACAGGGGGCATTATTAATCCCTTTATGCAGATGAACGCAAAGCTGGTAATGGCCATCTTGATGGCCGTTGGCATATTTTTGTACAACCCCACCGTGGCGATCACCGGCATCGCTATTTTTTCCACAGCTTACTGGTTGTTGTTTTACATCGTGCGCAAACGATTAATGGCCAACGGCCAAACCATCAGTCGCACCCAGAAAGCAAGATTCAAATTAATGGCCGAAGGCTTTGGCGGCATAAAAGACACGCTGCTATTAGGCCGGCAGCCAGATTTCATCAGCCGCTTTGCTAAAGCCAGCAGCCAATTCGCCCACGCCCAAGGCACCAATGGGGTGATGAGCCAGGTGCCACGCTTCGCCATGGAACTGGTGGCCTTTGGCTGCGTGATCTTCTTGATCCTGTATTTGCTGACTAGCCACCAGGGTAATTTGGGAACTATTCTGCCGGTGTTGTCCGTGTACGCACTGGCAGGCTTCAAACTGCTGCCCGCGTTTCAGCAGATTTACAGCAGTCTATCTGGAATGCGAGGCAATATGTCAGCCTTCGAAGCCATAAAAGGCGACCTGCAAGCCAGCGCAGTCAACGAATCTGTAGAAGCGAAAACGGCTCAACAAACAAGCAATACGCACCTGGTTCCTAAAACCTCCATTCAGCTCACAAACGTGACGTTCGCCTACCCAGGCAAGAAAAACCCCGCGCTGAAAAATCTGGATATCACTATATTCGCTAACAGCGTGATTGGCCTGGTAGGTTCTTCCGGCTCTGGCAAATCCACCGCTATTGATTTGGTACTGGGCCTGATGCAGCCCGAACAAGGCCAGTTATTAGTAGATGGCAAGCCCATTACCAAAGACAACCTGCGCGCCTGGCAGAACACCCTGGGCTTTGTACCGCAATCCATCTTTCTGGCGGACAGCAGCATTCGCGAAAACATCGCCTTCGGCCTGCCTGAACATGAAATAGACGACCAAAAGGTCCGCAGCGCCACCAAAATGGCCCACCTGGAAGAACTGGTCCAGGAGCTGTCAGACGGCTTGAACACACGAGTAGGGGAGCGCGGTGTGCAACTGTCCGGCGGCCAGCGTCAGCGTATAGGCATCGCGAGAGCCCTATACCACGACGCCGAAGTGCTGATTCTAGACGAAGCCACCAGCGCTTTGGACGGCATTACCGAAAAACTGATCATGGACGCCATCCACGATTTCGCCGGCCAAAAAACCATCATCATGATTGCCCACCGCCTGGCCACCGTAAAGCAGTGCGACATCATCTATTTATTAAGCAAGGGCACCGTTGTGGATGCCGGCACCTACACCCAACTGACTGAAAGAAACCAGATCTTCAAGCACATGGCACAGCACGCGTAACCGAACGACACCTGCAACTAACCACTCAGGAACATCCATGAAAGGCATTATTCTGGCCGGCGGCTCAGGCAGCCGCCTGTACCCCATCACCCGTGCTATCTCCAAACAACTGCTGCCAGTGTACGACAAGCCGATGATTTACTATCCACTGTCGGTGCTGATGCTGGCGGGCATTCGCGAGGTGTTGATTATCACCACCGCCGAAGACCAGGCGGGTTTTATACGCCTGCTAGGCGATGGCGCACAATTTGGCGTGAACATAAGCTACGCTGTTCAGCCAAGCCCAGACGGCTTGGCGCAGGCGTTCATCATCGGTGAAGAGTTTATAGGGCAAAGCAGCGTGTGCCTGGTACTGGGTGACAACATCTACTACGGCCAAGGTTTTAGCGAACTATTGCAAAGCGCCGCAGCGCGCCCACGCGGTGCTACCGTGTTTGGATACCGGGTAACCGACCCAGAACGCTTTGGCGTGGTGGAATTTGATGAACACCGGCGCGCTATCTCTATCGAAGAAAAGCCCACCAAGCCAAAATCCCATTACGCCGTGACCGGCCTGTATTTTTACGATAACGACGTAATCAACATCGCCAAAGCGGTTAAGCCCTCCCACCGCGGCGAACTGGAAATCACCAGCGTAAACCAAGCCTACCTCCAGCGGGGGGACTTGAACGTTGAGTTATTAGGGCGCGGTTACGCCTGGCTAGACACCGGCACCCACGACAGCCTGCACGAAGCCTCTAACTTTATTGAAACCCTGGAAAAGCGCCAGGGCCTGAAAGTGGCTTGCCTAGAAGAAGTGGCCTGGCGCATGGGCTACATCACCACCCAAAAACTGCTGCAGCAAGCCGACGAACTGAAGAAAAACGGTTATGGCGCCTACCTGAAGCAACTGGCCGAGCAGGAAGGCTGATATGAAAATAATCAGCACCGCCATACCCGATGTAAAAATACTGGAGCCAAAAGTCTTCGGCGACGATCGCGGTTTTTTTATGGAAACCTGGAACGTCGAACTGTTCAGTTCGCTGGGTATAAACGCGAATTTTGTACAAGACAACCACAGCCGCTCGGTGAAAAACACCCTGCGCGGCCTGCACTACCAGATCAAGCAGCCCCAGGGAAAACTGGTGCGAGTTACCCGCGGCGAAGTCTTCGATGTAGCGGTAGACCTGCGCAAAAGCTCACCCACTTTTGGCCAGTGGGTGGGCGAATACCTGTCGGAAGAAAACAGACGCATGATGTGGGTGCCGCCAGGCTTTGCCCACGGCTTTCTGGTGACCAGTGACGTAGCAGATTTTCAATACAAGTGTACGGATTTTTATGCGCCAGAGTATGAGCGCACAATTCGCTGGGATGATGCAGATTTGAATATCCAGTGGGGGCCAGAAAAAACAGACGACCTGCTGCTTTCAAAAAAAGATGAGCAAGGTAAATGGTTTGCGCAAGCCAGAGCTGAAATTGAGGGATACGCCTGAATGATACCTGTCACAAAGCCTTATTTACCCAGCCGCGAAAAGTTCGACAATTATCTGGATGGCATTTACGAGCGTCAGTGGCTTACGAACAACGGTCAACTGGTACAGAAACTGACTTCTCGATTGGAGGAACATCTGGGGGTAGAGAATCTGCTACTTGTTGCTAACGGCACTCTGGCGCTTCAGGTTGCCTATCGTGTACTGGGTGTAAGCGGTTCAGCTTCAGGTCAAAAGCCAGAAGCGATAACCACCCCCTTTACTTTTATCGCTACCGCCAGTTCTCTTAAGTGGGACGGAGTAGAACCTGTTTTTGTTGATATCGACCTAGAAACCTGGTGTCTCGATCCACAAAATATTGAAGCCGCAATTACACTCAATACTCGAGCAATTGTTCCGGTTCATGTTTTTGGTAATGCGTGCGATGTCGAGAAGATTGAGGCCATCGCCCAAAAACACAACCTAAAAGTCATCTACGATGGCTGTCATGCGTTTGGCGTAAGGTACAAAGGCGAAAGCCTGCTCAAATGGGGAGACGCCGCCACCTTGAGCTTTCATGCTACCAAGCTTTTCCACACTGGAGAGGGTGGCGCCATCATCTTCAAGCGCAAGGAAGACCTGGAACGAGCGAAGAAGATGATCAACTTCGGCATTACCGGGCCGGAGGCCATTGAAGAGCTGGGCATCAATGCCAAAATGAACGAATTACAGGCGGCAATGGGGTTGTGTGTTCTGGATGAAATCGAACAAATCAGCCGAGATCGCAAAGCCGTTACTGATACCTACGACCGGCTTTTTGAGGACAACCTTCAAAAGCAGAGCATTCAAACTGGTGCGAGCTACAACCATGCCTACTATCCGGTAGCATTGGAAAACGAGGCTCAGGTAGTCGAGCTTCTGTCCTCGCTTCGTGATTCGGGCGTTCTTGCGCGCCGTTATTTTTATCCATCCTTGGATTCAGTAGGTTCTCTGGATGCACATTCAACGGCTTGTTCTGAATCCAGAAAACTCTCTGAACGCATTGTTTGCTTGCCAATTTATTCCGGGCTGAAGACTGAAGAAATTGAGATGATATCCAAAAAGGTTCTGGAGGTTACTCGGTGACAGTTCGGCCAACGGGAGCCTTTTTTAGAACACCGGTGAGCTCTTCTAAAATTATCGCTTTTGTTGAGACGTTGGTTGGCCCCATCAAGCTTACCGGTGCAGCTGACCTGGAATTGACCGGCACCTGTGACTCCCGTGCCGGTGGCCATAGGCAACTGGTATTTGCTAACTCCGAGCATTACGGTGAAGGTAAAGAACTAATAGGCTCCTTTGTTTTGACGGAAGAATTGCCGAGTGAATCAATTCAAGGCTCCAACCAGTTCTGTGTAGTATCAGATCCCAGAGCTGTGTTTATGGATGTGTTGGCTTGGTTAATTGATTCTGTCGGGATCGATGCTCACTGGCGTGGTTTTACCTGCGAAGCGAAGATTTCGAACGCAGCGGAGGTTGCAAGCTCAGCCGTTATCGAGCCTGGCGTCGAGGTGGATACGGGGAGCGTCATCTGTGCCGGAGCCGTTATCAAGCGTGGCTCACGAATTGGCAGGAATACCATCATTCGGGAAAACGTGGTGATTGGCAGCGATGGCGTGACAGTGTACCGAGCGGCTGACGGCCGACTGCTCAAGTTTCCCCATGCGGGTGGTGTGTCAATTGGCGACAACACTGAAATAGGTGCAAATGCTGTGATTGCCGGTGGCATTCTGGCCCCTACGTTTATTGGTCACGATGTGGTGATTGGTAATCTTTGCAACGTAGGCCATGGGGCCGTTGTCGAGGATGGGGTTTGGATGTCTGTAGGCTCACTGCTTGGCGGCCATACAACGGTTCACGCTGGTGTGACCATCGCAATGGGCGTCAGTGTTCGCGACAATCTGGTGATTGGCGCAAAAGCATCGCTGGGCATGGGCAGTGTTGTGGTCAAAAATGTTGAGTCGAACCATTCGATGTTCGGTAATCCCGCCAAGCGAATGGTGGGCCTTAAAACCGGCCCCAAACGATAGGCTAGGAGTTGTCATGTCGGAAGTGCTGAAAGTTGTGTTCAAGGGCAGCCGAAATTATATCCAAGGAACCAGTTTGTTTAACGCATTGGTTGACGCAGCCGGTCAAAGAGGATTGATGGAAAGCAAGATCAATGTGTCATTCAAACACATGATCCACAACTCAGTTTGTATACTCGAGGAGCGTGCGCCAACGGCAGCGGATGCGGTAGTCGCTAAAATAGCTGGGCCTAACGGCGAGAGTTACCCATTGTGCATCAATGCAGCTACCGAAACCGAAGAAGCGGTGCGACAGGAATTTGATGAGCCCGAAGCATGCCGTGGTTCCATCGTCGGAGATAAGTCCATCGCTCAGAACAACCCTCACCATACGGACAGAATTGAACTGCTCGTATCGCTCTGCAAGAAAATGCATCAGGACTGCGTGGATAGCACCAAGAAATGGGTCTTCTCCCGATATGATGGTCGATTCCCAATTCCGGCTATGGATAAAGTGGAGCTTCGCATCACCAAGCAGGTGGGCACACGGCTAACTTGCAGCGATGTCCTAGTTAATGGCGAGAAAATCGCTGATATGTACTTTTCGTGACACATCAGAGCAAGAGGAACCACTCATGTTAGGGATTCAGTCGGTAGCGAGTTACCTCCCGAAAGGCCGAGTCAATAATTTGGAACAGGCAGATCGCTTCGAGACAGACAGGGACTTTGTCGAACAGAAAATCGGCGTTGCCACGCTGCCTCGGTTTGAAGAGACGGACAGCGTTGTGAGCGCGAGCGTTGCAGCCTTTGATCGCCTATGTAAAAAAGTGAATATTGATAAGTCAGAGATTGAGTGCGTGGTTCTGTGTACTCAAAACCCTGACAATGGTGGCTTGCCGCACAACTCAGCTTTGGTTCACGCTGCTCTGGAGCTACCGGAAGAATGCGCCTGCTTCGATATCGGGCTGGGATGCTCCGGGTATGTATATGGGTTGAGTGTGATTCAGTCTTTTATGGCTGCGAGCGGGATGAAAAAGGGATTACTCTTTACCTGCGACCCTTATTCCCGAATTCTTGATCCGGAAGATAAAAATACGTGTCTCCTTTTTGGCGATGCTGCGTCTGTTACGTTGATCAGCGACACCCCACGTTACAAACTTTCCACAGCAAAATTCGCCACCAAAGGTGCCGGCAGCGAGGCGCTTCAGAAAACAGCCCATGGTTTGGAAATGAACGGTCGGGCGGTTTTCAACTTTGCCTTGCAAGACGTGCCAAAGCAGATCAAACGCACGCTGGCATCCGCAGAATTGACTGCAGATGACATTGACCTGTTTTTGCTGCATCAGGGCAGTCGTTTTATGCTGGAGAACACCATAAAAAGAGCTGGTATTCCTAGTGATAAGGCACCCATAAGACTCTCCGAAACAGGAAATACTGTTTCATCGGCCATTCCGCTGTTGCTGGAAACAGAGCTGGACAATAGTCCGCAAAGAATTCTCATGTCAGGCTTTGGTGTGGGGCTGTCCTGGGCCACCGCAATTTATGAAGAAGTAAAATCGAGCTGATAGGAAATATTATGAACCGCGAAAAAGCTGTAAAAATCGTTATGTCCATGCTGGAAAAAAATGTTGAAGATCTGGAGATGTCTGAAGACAAGATGGGCAAAACACTTGTGGATCTGGGTGTGGATTCACTGGATTTGATGTTGGTGATTATGGACGTGGGCGAGGCCGCTGGGGTTGCTATTAGTGACGATGAGGCTGAGGTTCTGGATACGCCTGAGAAAATTGTTGAGTTTATAATTAAGTAATAAAGCATAGAGGTCATAAGCTGAGGCGTAGTAAAAACTCCTCGCTTTATACCAAAGTGCCAGTATAGCGACATCAACACTTGGCACTTTTTTCAATATCAAGGAATGCGCGAACTTCAAAGACCTAGACCTGCTGGAATCCTTAGCCTGTCAGATTGCCGCCATCAACCGCTCGGTGGAGAAGGGCATTGCTGGTTTGCCAGAGCATGAGAAGCTGGTTGTTCAGTACGAAGACTTCTGTCCGCGACCGGAGTATTACTACAACGAAATAACCCGCCGCTTGGTTGCGCAGGGCGGAGTGAGTGCGGAACAGGTGCCTGCTTACTCCGGCGAGGCGAGTTTCTCTAATACCAATCGTTGGCGGTTAGAGGAGTATTCGCAGAAGGAAGCGGAGCAAGTTTATGAAGCAGTCGCTGAACGCAAAGAAATTGAAATGAGGTACAAGGGGAAATCGTGAAAATAAATACAAAAATAGAGCTTAGTGGTGAGGATCAGCAAGAACTTACCCGAATTTTAGATTGTTCAGTAGACGGCCTTCCAGACGCACGTTAACGCATTTTCCCTTGGTGTCGGGGGATAACGTTCAAGACAAATGGCGATATTCGCCAGGTTAATAATGTTCCAGCGCCCTATGCGCGGATAGCGCTTTCAACCAAAGATGGCCTGAAATGGGACAGAATCAAGCGGTGAGACAAAAGCAAAGCCACGGCAAAAGTCACACCAACGACGATTGGGCTGAAAGCGCTGGGAGCCTATCTCGACAAAAAAAGCTTTCCGAAATCCCACACCCGAATGGAAGCATTGAAGCAGGTACTAGAGGCGCAAGGTAATTTCAAGTCTGCCTTTGTCTGGTTTTATAACAAGGAAAACGAAGAGCAGCGTCTGCAGAAGGAAAAACGCAGCTTTGATGTCACCCTCAAAGAGCTGGATGCCGTGCGCGCCGCGATTAGTGCAATATTCCCGGCCATCAGCAACCCTCATATTGAAGTAAACCCGTTACGGCTGGCGGTAACCATCAACGGCGAAACGCTGGATCTTATGCAGCTGAGTGACGGTTACAAAACCCTGCTGGGCTTGGTGGTTGATCTGAGTATGAGGATGGGCTTGGCAAATCCGCATCTTGATGATTTGCCAAAAGCCGATACGACGATGAAATAGACAGCGTACTGCCGCTGGCAGCCAGTGATGTGCGGGTGTACCGGATGCAAAGCGGTATTGTAAATGCTTGCGTATATAGGTAACCAACATCCGGTATGCCAGTCGGAACTAAGCCTGGAAGAGAAAGGCAAAAAAGTCACGGTGAGCCTGAGGAGCGGCGAAGAAGCTAAGGAACCTCTGAATAACTTTCCAAAATCAGCGATAATACAGCCATCGCTAACCGCATAGGATTCGCCGCCACCATGGGCCAGAACGGTCGGCCACCGTACCCGTTGTCTTCCATGCTGCGGGTTCACTGCATGCAACTCTTTTACAAGCTTAGTGGTCCGCCGGCGATGGAAGATGCGCTGTACGAGATCGAATCCATGCGGTGCTTCGCTGGCCTGAAGCTGGATCGTTTGCCGGACGAAACCACCATTCTCAAGTTCCGTCATTTCCTGGAACGCCACGGCCTTGGCAAGGTGTTGTTCAAAGAGGTGAACAAGCACTTGGAGAAGAATGGCTTGATGCTGCGCGAAGGCAGCATTGTGGATGCCAGCATCATTTCGGCACCGAGCTCCACCAAGAATGAGAGCGGCCAGCGTGATCGCATCGGCGGACCGCCAGAAATGCACCAGACCAGGAAGGGCAACCAATGGTACTTTGGCATGAAGATTCACATTGGTGTCGACGACACACTCGGGCTGATTCACAGCATCGACACCACGGCCGCCAACGTCCACGACATCGTACCCGCCGACAAGCTGCTGCACGGTGATGAGCGGCGGGTGTTCGGCGATGCCGGTTACCTGGGCATCCAAAAACGGGCTGAGCATAAGCATCGTAAAGATGTGTCCTGGTTCATTGCCAAGCGCCCTGGCACTCGCAAGAAGCTGGATGCGGATAAGCTGAAGGCCGAGAAGATTAAAGCCAGCATCCGGGCCAAAGTGGAACACCCATTCCGGTACATCAAGCAAGTCTTTGGCTACAGCAAGGTGCGCTACCGTGGCCTATCAAAAAACACCAATCGGCTGCACCTGCTGGCCGCATTCACCAACTTGATGATCGGTGAAAAATATCTACTGGCGTAGGGTCAGTGCGCCCGAATTCCGCCAAAATGGCGGGAAACGGGCAAAAAACGAACAACTGAAGGGGGTAATTACGCCTGAACCCAGGTTAAATGGCTTTTTTTCGAGCTGAAAAGCGATTCAGCGGAGAATCGGGCGTTAATCAGACCCTCCCTAAGTTACGAAATACAGCCAAGCCCAGATGGCTTGGCTCAAGCCTTTATTGTGGGCGAAGAGTTATTGGTGGCGATAGCGTGTGCCTGGTGCTGGGCGACAACGTCTTTTACGGGCAAGGCTTTACGCCCAAACTGAAACAAGCCGCCCAGCGCACTGAAGGCGCCACCGTATTTTGTTACCAGGTAAAAGACCCAGATCGCTTTGGTGTCGTAGAATTTGACGAAAATAACCGCGCAATCTCCATCGAAGAAAAGCCAGAACACCCGAAATCCAACTACGCCGTAACCGGCCTCTACTTCTACGACAACAGCGTGGTAGCCATCGCCAAACAGGTAAAACCCAGCCACCGTGGCGAACTCGAAATTACCTGCGTAAACCGGGCCTATCTGGAACAAGGCAAGCTGAACGTAGAGCTCCTGGGCCGGGGCTTCGCCTGGCTAGATACTGGTACCCACGAAAGCTTGCTAGAAGCCGCCCACTTTGTGGAAACCATCGAAAAACGCCAAGGCTATAAAATAGCCTGCCTCGAAGAAATCGCCTTCAACCAAGCCTGGCTGACCAAACAACAATTATTGGAACAGGCAGGGGAACTCAAAAAAAATGGTTACGGAAAATACCTGCAAGAACTCGCAAATGAAGCCTGAACGGCGGATGAGCATCGACACTGTCAATCAGAATTCGAAGGTTAAAAAACCAATATGAGCTTGATTAAGTGGATTGATTTTCAGAGCCTTGGAGATGAACGCGGCAGCCTGGTTGCCGTTGAAGTTGAATTGGATAAAGCTGTCCCCTTCGATATCAAACGGGTGTATTACATCTACCACACTGAACAAGGTGTAAGCCGCGGTTATCACGCCCACAAGAACCTGAAACAAATAGCCATCTGCGTTTCCGGAAAATGCCGCATGGTGTTGGATGATGGCACAACTCGAGAGAAAGTGTGGATCGACTCCCCAACCAAGGGCGTGGTAATCGAAGACATGGTATGGCATGAAATGCATGATTTCAGCAAAGACTGCGTGCTGCTTGTACTTGCCAGCGAGCACTATGATGAATCGGACTACATTCGAGAGTACGACGATTTCCTGAAGCAGGTGAGCCAATGAGCTTTGTCCACCCACTTGCAGACGTTGCAGACTGCACCATAGGGCAAGGCACAAAGGTCTGGCAATTTGTAGTCATCCTTAAAGGTGCAAAAATTGGCCAGAACTGCAACATTTGCGCCCAAGCCCTTATTGAAGGCGATGTGGTTGTTGGCGATAGAGTAACCGTGAAATCTGGCGTTCAGCTTTGGGACGGTACTCGTGTGGAAGATGATGTTTTCATTGGTCCTAATGCAACATTCACAAACGATCCTTACCCTCGGTCAAAACAGTATCCGGAAAAATTTGCCGGAATTACAGTTTGTAAAAGCGCAAGCATTGGAGCAAATGCCACGATTTTGCCCGGTATTACCGTTGGTGCAGGTGCAATGGTAGGGGCAGGGGCTGTGGTCACTCAGGATGTTCCTCCGAAAGCCGTTGTTATAGGCAATCCGGCTCGAATCATCAGGTACGTTGAATAATGATTCCTTTCCTAGACCTAAAAGCCATTAACGCCCAATACCGCGACGAACTCGTAGCCGCCGCCACCCGAGTTATTGACTCTGGCTGGTACATCCAGGGCACCGAAGTAAAAGCCTTCGAACAAGAGTTCGCTGATTACTGCGGCAGTAAGCACTGTATAGGCGTAGCCAATGGGCTGGACGCGCTAACGCTCACCCTCAGGGCCTGGAAAGAAATGGGCAAACTGAAAGAGGGCGATGAAGTTATCGTGCCAGCCAATACGTATATCGCCAGCATACTGGCCATCACCGAAAACCGGTTGAAACCCGTGCTGGTCGAGCCAGACGAGGCCACATTTAACTTGTGCCCTAAAAAAACCGCTGCCGCCATTACCCCCAACACCAAAGCCATCGTTGCTGTTCACCTCTACGGCCAGATATGCCCTATGAGTGAGTTAATGCAACTGGCAGATGAACACGGCCTATTGGTATTGGAAGATGCCGCCCAAGCGCACGGTGCATCCATAAATGGCCGTAAAGCCGGCAGTTGGGGCCACGCTGCGGGGTTTAGCTTTTACCCGGGCAAAAACCTCGGCGCACTGGGGGATGCGGGTGCCGTTACCACCGATGACGAAGCCCTGGCCAAAACCATCCGGGCGTTGGGTAATTACGGTAGCCACAAGAAATACGAAAATCTGTACCAAGGCGTAAACAGCCGGCTGGATGAGATTCAAGCCGCCATGCTCAGAGTAAAACTGCAGCATCTGGATGAAGAAATTCAGAGCCGCCGTGAAGTAGCAGAGTATTACCTCGCACACATTGATCATCCCAGCATTCAGTTACCCGCAGTAGCCAACCGTGAAAACCACGTTTGGCATTTGTTTGTTGTGCGCTCACCCCAGCGCGATGCGTTGCAGAAGCATTTGGCCGAGCAGGGGGTGCAAACGCTGATTCATTACCCGATACCGCCACATCAGCAGAAGGCTTACGAGTGCTGGCATACCGAGCATTACCCGGTTACAGAGAATATTCATCAAACCGTGTTGAGTTTGCCGATGGGGCCGCAGATAGATTTAGTGGATCAAAAAGCGGTAATTGAATGCCTAAATTAAGATTTAAGCATCTGACGAAGGGCTTGTTTCGAAGATTGAATAGACTGATGCGAGTTCTTCGGTTCTCGCTTCTTTCAACCAACGATAGAATTATTGGGCGGCCCGAAAAAAATCAACCGGTTTTTTTTAGTGGGTTAGGTTCAATAACATTTGGGAAAAACGTCAAAATTGGTGTTAGTTCTTCACCAGGCTTCTGGTCCACATATTGTTACCTCGATAGCAGAGGGGCAGGCGCCTCTATTAACATTGGCAGTGGTACATGGATTAATAACGGCTTCGCGGCGATAGCCGAAAAACGCACCATTGATATTGGGCGCCGATGTCTAATAGGGCATGATGTGGTAATTCTTGACAGCAATTTTCACAGCTTAGATCCGAACTCTCGTCATAGTGGGGGTCCGGTCAGCGTTGGAGATGTTATCATATCTGACAATGTGTTTATCGGCTCACGGGTCGTGATCTTGAAGAATACAAAGATCGGTTCAGGATCCGTTGTCGCGGCAGGTGCGGTTCTTGCAGGGGATTTTCCAGCAAACTGCTTAATTGCTGGAAATCCTGCTGTTGTGATTAGGAATTTATAAAGTGTCATCACGCGGCTTGATAAAGTCCATGATAGTTATTGGCAGTGCGAAATCTATCAATATCCTGATTTCCATTCTGCGGATGAAAGTACTGGCGATCCTTCTTGGGCCAGCCGGCATTGGTTTACTCAGCATCTACAACAGCCTGCAAGGGCTAATGTCTACGGCTGCCGGTTTGGGCATGGGCTCCAGCGGCGTGCGGCAGATTGCCAGCGTTAAGGGTGAAGAGCAGGCGCTAAGTCGTGTTCGCCGTGTTTTATTGGCAGCCCACCTGGTGCAGGGGCGGTGGCCATGCTGGGCGTGTGGTTACTGCGCGCGCCTATATCTGATTGGTTGTTCACTCACCATTTTGGCACGCAGATGCCGGTTAGGTGAGGAGGAGTCCATCCCATTGCTTACGCAGAACCACTCGCTCGGCGCTCACTACGGACCGTCTGCGGCGATAGTCGTAATAGCTGGACCGCGATACTTCAAACGCTTTACAGACCATCTCAACCGGCTTGTGATTTTAATTTGTGACTAATCTGCCTATGTAGAAGATGCATTTAAAGGTACGTTCTCTCAAATATATTAACCTTTGGAGTTCATCATTCCAGATGATCTCTCGACCGATAAAACATTCCCGAGAAATCTATGACTCAAGCGCCCCAAACCCTGCTGGAGCGTCCGCTCGTCACTTTCGCGCTGCTTGCCTATAATCAGGAGAACTATATCCGCGAGGCGGTAGGCGCGGCGTTGAGTCAGGATTATTCCCCGCTGGAGATCATCCTGAGCGACGACTGCTCCAGCGATGCAACATTCGAGATCATGCGTGAGATGGCTGACCGCTATGCTGGGCTGCATTCAATAGTGCTCAATCGTAACGTACGGAATCTCAATGTCGGTGGCCATATAAATAATTTAAACAGGTTGGCTAAGGGCGAGTTGGTAGTTGCGGCTGCCGGAGACGATATTTCAAAACCCGACCGCGTCAGCCGGCTGGTTGAGGCGTGGCTGGCAAACGGGAAGCGATCCGGGCTGTTGCACTCTGCACGCATCATGATCACAGAGGCTGGCGCATTGATTGGGGAGAGGGGCCATTCAGCGCTAGAGGAGCTAACATCCGCGGAGTCAGCGATTGTTAACAATGCTCATGTCATCGGGGCAACCGAAGCGTGGGACAGGTGTCTTTTCAATAGTTATGGTGACTTTAGTGAGGGCTTGGTCCATGAAGATCTGGCGCTTACCTTCCGGTCACTACTGGCCGGCAGGCCCGTGACCTACATCGATCGACCTTTGGTGCTATATCGATACGGGGTAGGGATCACTGCCAGTTACTTTGGGCCGACTTCACGAAATACCTCAAAGAGGATGGTCTTGCTCAGGCGCCTGCGTACAGATGCGCTGCAACGGCTGGACGACTTGAAGGTGTTTCCGAATTCTGTTGTTGAGGCAGCTGCCACATTAGCCTTGCACAAGTACGACGTCGCTATTAGATTCGAAGACGGTATACCCGGCCCTATGGAACTCACTGGAATGATCAAGAGAGTTGGCTTTTCTTGGGTTGCACGTATGTTCATAAAATATTTGATAAACATATGGAGAGACAAGCGATGAGCGCCATTGATCTGGCTGGCATTATCATTGTTAACGCTGCGACTTGTGGTGCTCGGTTGGCCTTGCCGGTCACGGTCGTGTGATTGGGCGCACCTCTCAAGCGCCTGGTATATGGCGCGGCGATATTTTTTCAAGTTTGATATGACGCATGAGTGATAGCGGAAATCCGCTGGTGACCTTTGCCTTGTTTGCCTACAACCAAGAGCAGTTTGTTCGCGAGGCTATCGAGGGCGCCTTTGCCCAGACCTATGGAAACACTGATTTATTCCCCTGACTTTGCCAGTTTAGTAGAATGGTAGCCTTTCCTCAGGAGTAGCCAGAGACTGCCATGAAGCAAACGAGTTTCGCCCAGGCAGAGTTTGCTGCCAAGAAAAAGACGACCCGCCGTGAGCGATTTTTGGCAGAAATGGAGTAGGCCGTGCCTTGGTCGAGGCGGCTGAAAGCTCTTTCACCATACTACTATCCTGATTCGCGCGGTAAACGGGGCCGCCCCCCAATACCTTTCAAGCGCATGCTGCGGATGTACTTTGTGCAACAGTGGTATGCCTTGGCGGACGAAGCGCTGGAAGACGCCATCTATGACAGCCAGGCGCTGCGCAATTTTGTTGGGATTGACCTGGCTGTGGAATCGGTCCCGGATGCCACGACGCTGTTGAAGTTCCGCCACTTACTGGAAAAGCAGGCCTTAACCCAGGTGATCTTCGAGCAGATCAACGGCCACTTGGCTGACTGCGGCATGCTCATGCGCGAGGGTACGATCGTGGATGCCACTATTATTGCGGCACCGCCCTCCACCAAGAATAAAGCGAAGGCGCGGGACCGCATCGGCGGACCGCCAGAAATGCACCAGACCAAAAAAGGCAACGAGTGGTACTTCGGCAGTGCGACCTGAAAGTCGCATGTATTTCTGTTTCGCAGGGTACGTCTACCTGACAAAACCGGTTGTTTCACCAACCGTTCCCTACCCGGACGTGCGGAGCCGGTAACAGCACCGTGCGAAGCTTCGGGGACAATGTAACCGCCGACTCAGTCGGTATGTCGACCCGTGAGGAACGACATAATCTGCCAGCATCGAGGCGGAAAGGAGCTAGGGACGAGCGGCTACGGCCAACAGATGTGAATCTCTTATAAACGTCGTCATGCCAGACAAGCCAAAGATGCTGATAGGCTTGAACCAAAAAGGTATGCGGTCAGGTATGGGCTCTTACCGATAGCCCATCGTGAATACGGTACCGCCGGCGAAATGGAGAGGTCCGCCCCGCTCTGAAATACATGTGGAACAGGGTAAGCCCGTAGTATCGCCATAAATGGCAGGTGAACCGCGAGGAACACTGTGGGTGCTGCGGGTAAAGGAATGTGGAAAAAGCGAAGATCTCTCCGTAATCGAGGGAATATGGATTGAAACATTATCCGGCGCGAAAGCGAGCAGACTTCCACAAGGTCTTTCATGGCGAGATAACTTGAGCAATTGTTTAATGAGGGAAAGCAGATGACGGAACCAGAAATCAGCGTGCAAGCGCCGGTCTCGGGTACGGGTGCGCCCTCGCATTCTGAACGGTTATGGCTCCAGACAGACTGGAGAAAAGCTGAGAAGGAAGTAAGACAACGCCAAGAGCGTATCGCCAAGGCAACACAGGAAAGCAGATGGGGTAAGGTGAAAGCCTTGCAGCGTCTGCTGACTCGCTCTTATTGCGGCAAATTACTTGCGGTAAAGAGAGTGACGGAAAATCGAGGTAAAAGAACACCGGGGATCGATGGCAAGGTTTGGTCGACTCCGGCCGCCAAATTAAAGGGAGCACTAGCGTTGAAGCATCGCGGTTATCGACCGCAACCGCTAAGACGTATCTACAGACCCAAGAGCAATGGAAAGAAACGTCCGCTAGGGATACCGACGATGCGAGACAGAGCGATGCAATCCTTGTGGAAGCTCGCTTTGGAACCGGTTGCCGAAACTCAAGCAGATCCGAACTCCTATGGTTTCAGACCCAAGCGTTCAACGGCAGACGCCATCGCACATTGTTTCAATGCGCTCGCAAAGCAAACATCCGCCAAGTGGGTGCTGGAGGGCGACATTCGCGGGTGTTTCGACAACATCAGCCACGAGTGGCTGCTCCGAAACATTGCCATGGATAAAGTCGTGCTGCGTAAATGGCTTGAAGCAGGGTATGTAGAGGAAGAAACCTTATTCGCTACGGAAGCCGGAGCACCACAAGGTGGAATTATCTCCCCGGTGCTGGCGAATTTGACGCTGGATGGACTTGAACAGGCAATCAACATGAGTGTAGCTCCGACGAGCAGCCCTCGACGCCCGTTTAAAATTCACGTCGTGAGATATGCCGATGACTTTATCGTAACTGGGGCCTCGAAAGAGGTCTTGCAACACCAAGTTCGCCCGGCAATCGTGGTGTTCTTGAGGGCGCGGGGCTTAGAGCTCTCGGACGAGAAAACTCGGATCACGCATATCGCACAAGGTTTCGATTTTTTGGGCCAAAATATCCGAAAGTATTCGGGCAAACTGCTTATTACCCCTGCCCGTAAAAGCGTGAAGGCGCTTGTGGATAAGGTCCGAGAAATCGTGAATGGAAACAAAGCAGCGACACAGGCGAATCTGATTCTGAATCTCAACCCGGTGATCCGAGGTTGGGCAATGTATCACCGCCACATTGTGTCGAAGGCTCGCTTTGCATGGATAGACCCTCAGATTTGGCGAATTCTGTGGCGATGGGCTGTGCGTCGGCACGCCATGAAAGGTGCTAAATGGGTAAAGCAAAAATATTTCCACGTCGAAGGAGCAAGGCACTGGGTGTTTGCGTCTGATGATCGAATTAATGGCATAAGCCAACGGTTGCGGCTGTTCTCGGCGGCGACAGTTCGGATCGTACGACACATTAAAATACGCAGTGCAGTGAATCCCTATGATCCGTTGTGGACCGCTTACCTGGAGCGCCGCCATCGACCTATTTTCCGTAGTGAGGCCCGGTCATATTTAGGCTGTTGAAAGGCTTGAGCCGTATGAGGGGTGACTCTCACGTACGGTTCTTAGGGGAGGAGGGTGTGGTAACACACTGTCCTTACCCGACTGAAGGCGCATATTGGCACGGATACGGACTCTGGACTGGTCCACAGTCTAACGGGCACGGCTGCCAATGTAGCGGATATCACCGAGACCGAGCGCCTGTTGCATGGTGAAGAAAGCGATGTGTTTGCTGACGCGGGTTACACCGGTGTGGCAAAGCGTGACGAGCTTAAGGATAAGAACGTTGCCTGGCACGTGGCGGAGAAACGCGGCAAGCTCAAGAAAATGACAGAGGGCCCGCGCAAAAACCTGGTGACCCGGTTCGAGCGAGCCAAAGCCCAGATTCGGGCCAAGGTGGAGCATCCCTTCCACGTGGTCAAGAACCTGTTTCGGCATCGGAAGGTGCGCTACCGGGGGCTGTTAAAGAACACTGCGCAGCTGTTTACGTTGTTCGCTCTGGGCAACCTGATACTCGCTCGCAGGATAAATCCGGCTCAAAGCGCCTGATATCTGCCTGAAAGGCGGAATTTTGGCCGTAAAAGGGCTTTTATAACCTGAAAACAGGACATTTAATGATTCTGGCTCTCGAATCGGCCAGCAATCGTGCTGAAATTTGAGTGGAGCTCACTCCGGCAGGGAATCACGATTTGATCAGCGCTTCCCTTACGGGGTGTTTGGGATTGTCGTTAGCCAAGTTATTGGGTCGTTTCTTGCGCTTATTCCTAATACCTACTTTTCTGCTCGGTTAGTTGGATATTCTTTAATTGATCAGGTTAAGGATGTTATAAAACCAATCCTTGCCGCGTTAGTTTCAGGATTTGCGTCTTGGTGTTTCGTTGAGCAGGGTGAGCGCAGTTTACCTCTATGGATTGTTGGCGGTGGCCTTGTTGGATTGGCAACCTATATCGCGGTATCTCTGTTGATTCGCGTTGAAGGTATAGGTTTGCTGCTTAAGAAAGTTAAAGCTCGAAAAGCCACCATCGTATAGGCACGCTTAAAATATTCGAATTGGGAAAAATATATTTTGAAGTTTATTATTTGGACGCCAGTGTATCGAGATAATAGTGGAGGTATTATTGTCCTTCATAAGTTGGCCAGCATGCTTCGGGAAGCAGGGCATGTTGCGTTAATATGGCCACAACCAAAACCTTCGATATTTGAATTGAAAGCTTGGCGCGGCTGGGTAAAACTTGCTAGATGGAAGAAGTTCTTGGTGGGTAACTTAGTGAAGCATAGGAATTTCAGTTCGCCATACCAATTAGACGTTGCAAGAAACCGAGACATTAAAAGTGCAATTGTTATCTACCCGGAAATCACTTCAGGCAACCCATTGGGGGCAGTTTGTGTTGTTAGATGGCTATTAAATAAACCAGGCGTGATAAGTGGCGTGACAGAGTTCGGTGATAGCGATTTGTTCTTTTACTATCATGAGGCCTTCAATGACTGGGCGTTGAACCCCCATAAATATCGCCGTCTGAATGTTACAGAATTAAAGTCAGATGTTTACCAAAAATCTAATGAAGGTGATCGTTCAGGTCAATGTTATATGGTTCGAAAAGGCCGTGATAGAACTCTAAATTATCATGAGGCCGGTGCCCAAAACGTGGATGGCTTTGCTCATGTAGAGCTGGCGAAGATTTTTAATGAGTGTAAGTATTTCATTTGCTATGACCTTTACACAATGTATTGTCGGTATGCGGCAATGTGTGGGTGTATTCCAATAGTGGTTCCACAGAAAGGGCTATCTAAAGAGGGGTGGCGGCCCGAAATCGAAATTCGCTTTGGGATTGCCTATGGATGGGAAGATGTTTTCTGGGCTGTTGAGACGAGAAGTAAACTTCTTGATCATCTTGCCGAAGCAGAAAGTCGAGGCGTCGATTCTGTTGATAGGTTTGTAACTATTGTTGAACGCTATTTTGTGGGTTAATCGGATATCTAAAAGACGGCTGAAAAAAAACAATGAAAATCTCCATAGCCATGGCCACCTACAACGGTGCCCAATACATACAAGAGCAACTCGAAAGCTTCCTAGACCAGACCCGGCAACCGGATGAACTAATCATCACAGACGACTGCTCCACCGACGAGACCGAAACCATCGTTCGCGAATTCGCCAAAACCGCGCCCTTTACGGTCAAGTTTTATCGTAATGAACGGAACCTGGGATACTGCGGAAATTTTAACGCTGCTTTAATGAAAACCACAGGTGACTTGGTTTTTTTGAGTGATCAAGATGATCTGTGGTTCCCAGAAAAAATCGAACACATGGTTTGCTTAGCTGAGCAGAACCCCGGTGCACTAGTGTTGATGAATGATGCGGTTCTCACTGATAAGAATTTAGAGAGTGTCGGTCTAACTAAACTTGGACAGATACGCTCGGCAGGGTTTTCAGATAATGCGTTTGTTATGGGATGTTGTTGTGCGGTTCGGCGAGAGTTATTGAATATTTGTATGCCTATCTTGCCAGGCTTCAAAGCTCACGATAACTGGATTGTTGGATTTTCTGATCAATTAAATAAAAAATTTATTTGCGACGAGCCGCTTCAATATTATCGCCGACATGATTCGAATGAGTCTCAATTTATTGCAAACCGAACTACCAAGGTTACACGATGGCATGCATTTTTCCATGCTAAGAGAAATCTTCTGTCTCGCACTGATGATAAAGTGGAGTTATTTGAATTAGAGCAGCGGAAATTGCTCAGCCAAGGTATTCGGCACGCTTTAATGAATGCACCCCTTGAGTTTCATCCCGGTCTTTCTGAAATGTTGCGAGAGAATGATCAGCCATTTGACATTATAGAAACTCGTATTAATTTTCGTCAAAAGCGATTCTGTCAACGAGTTTTTGCTATTGTGGGTTTTGCGGCTGGAGGTGGCTACCGTAGTGCTAACGGAGTGCGATCCATCCTTCGAGATTTTCTTGGCGGACGAAGTAAGCTGTAACAAAAATTCGAGAATCAGAAAAGTCTTAGCAGCTTATGAGAATATGCATATGAGAAAAGTTTTAGTTTATACTGCTATAGAAAACGAATATGACTTTTTGAGTCCAACGCCTTATGGTTTTAATGACTTTCACTACGTGTGTTTTTCAAATACGATAAGCAAAAAATATAAAAATGGATGGCAAATTATAAAGAACCCTTCGGCAGAAAAATCTGCAGTCTTAAAGTGTAGAGATGTTAAAATAAATCCTCATAAATACTTAAGTAATTATGACTATTCTATTTGGGTCGATGGTAGTGTTGTTTTTTCAGCTGAATTTCTTAATTATATTTTAAATTGTATAGCTGAAAAAGATACTATTATTTTGGTGAAACACCGGGTGCGCAGTTGTGTCTATGAAGAGGCTAAGGCATGTCGGCGAAGCTTGAAAGAGAGCGGCGATATAATTGAACGTCAGGTTAACTTGTATTTAGAAGATGGTTATCCTGAAAAAAATGGGTTAGTTGAAACCGGGGTTATGCTGAGAAAGCATAGTGACATATCACTACAAAGCGTTATGGATCTCTGGTGGAGTAATGTTAAATCGCATAGCCATAGAGATCAGCTGAGTGTAAATTATTGCCTTTGGAAAAAGTCGGTCGACTATAAGTTGATGCCTGGAACGATGTCCAGCAACAATCCTGGCTTTATTGTTCAGCCCCATAGAGGGAAAATGCTGGCAAATTGGTACTTCTTCTTAGAGGCAAGGGTTTTCCAAGGAAAAAATTTATTTTATCCTGCTTATGTGTTGTTGGGGTGGGCCAAGAAGATAAAGATGCTTATAAAATTATGAAGGTGTTGATAATATTAGGGGATTTCTCAGTAAATTTCTAATATTAATGATAATGATTCTATTGCCATAGATTTCACTTCTTCCGTCGAGCGACTGACCTTCTTCGAAACCGAGAATACGCATAAAAATACAATGCCCAAGATACGCTGATAGATCGGATAGGCAGGTTGATCCCTTCTGGGAAATTAGAAAAGAAAGCGGTTCATTACTATTTCAAAGACCAAAGGTAATTTAAGAGGATCTTTGACTGTAGGAAGATGTCTTATTTTTATTTGTCAAAAATAATAATGAAGATATTAATAACATCTAAAATTAGGCCAAATTATTTTTAAACTAAAAATTGAGCCAGCACAAAATCTAGCGCTAATCATACGTTCGCTGGAGTAAATTTCTGAATTAATACACTAAAAATACCCATACTAATCTGAGAGCTATCTAAAACAGTGAAACTTGTAACAGTGTCCATCGCCCTAACGACCTATAATGGTGCGCTTCATCTTCAAGAACAGCTTGATAGCTATGTTAAACAAACACGGCGCCCCGACGAGGTGGTCATTTGTGATGATGGATCGACTGACGATACCCTTTCCATTATTACTGAATTCGTGAAGACTGCTCCGTTTTCGGTGCGTGTCATCCGTAATGATCATAATCTCGGATATACACAGAATTTTGCCAAGGCCTTGTCGCTCTGTTCTGGTGATATAGTTTTTGTGTCCGACCAAGACGATGCTTGGTTTTACAACAAAATCGAACGTGCTCTCGCTTTAGCTGTCGAAGAGTCTAAATGCTGGGTCCTAGTACATGATGGGCAGCTCACGAATCAAACTGGTTACCCGACAGGTTTAACGAAGATGGGGCAGATTCGCTCAGGTTATGGGTCCTCGGACTATACGATCACAGGTGCACTGAGTATGGTGCGCCGCGAATTCCTGTTGATTGCTTTACCGATTCCAGATGACGTAATTGGGCACGACATTTGGCTCCACAAACTGTGTAGTTTATTTGAGGGCCGCAGAATCGTTACGAATGACTGCCTTCAAATCATTCGTCGCCACGACTCGAACACCTCTGAGTGGGTCGTAAATAGCAGCAAGAAGATCAAACCATTGGATGTGTTGAAGGCGCAGATGCGTACTCGGCCTGCTACAGATTACGGCGAGCGTATCGCATTGAACATGGGCCTGCGGGCGCGCCTGTCCGAAGTAGTAGCCGCCCGCCTTGACCGCCAAGATCAAGAGTCGGTGACCGCTGCGCTAGTTCGGTTGGAACGCGAACATCGGGCGCTCAGCGCCCGCCAGAATCTGGCCCAATCGGGCGCTTTGGCCCGGAGGCTCCAGGCGCTGGCAATGTTAGTGCGCCGCGATTACGCCGAATTTAACGGGTTGCGCAGTTTTCTGCGCGATATGGTGCGCTGACCCTATGAAAAATCCAGTGCTTTCCCTTGTCGTGCCGTTCTTTAATGCTGCGGTCTTTTTTAAAGACTGCCTTGTTTCTGTTCGAGATCAGATGACGTCTGATTGCGAATTGATCTTAGTCGATGACGGCTCCAGCGATGAGAGTGTTAGTATCGTAAAGGAGTGCTTTGCTAAAGAGCTTCAACAAGGAAAAGTTTTACTGATACAGATTGGCAATTCCGGGCCAGGCGAAGCACGTAATATAGGCGTCCGTGCTGCCCGCGGGCAATATATTGGCTTTCTCGATAGTGACGATATTCTGCTGCCGGGGTACTTCGATACTGTTCTCACGGCAATCAGGACGAGTGAGCCGCAGATTGTTCAGTTCCATCTGGTCCTATTCGAAGGTAGTGACGAGACAAAAGGTGAGATTATTCTAAGTCACCAAAGTCCCGCAGGGCGTTATACGCTTGATGAGGTCCGCTACGATATATTCGGAACGGGTAAATGGTTTCCTTGTACGCGCGCATATCGCAAGAAATTGCTTCTTGATCATCCCTTCCCCAGTGAGCGTGTTTTTTATGAGGATTTGATTACTCTGCCTTACCTTTTTTTAGAATTATGCAGTATCGTATTATTGGATTTACCGTTGATCGCATATCGTTCCAACCCTGCTGGTACCACAAGCAACCATCGACCAGAGCATGTCGCAACATTGGTAAATTTTTTCAAGAGCCTATCGCGTATGCGGGAAAACCCTGCAACTGACTTGTTGCGTGTACAATTGGCTAGGTCTATCGTGTTCTGTACTTTGGAATTGCGGCTCAAGAGTATCCATCTTGCTGATATCTTATTGCAGATACGAAATATCAATAATAAATCAGAGCTTATTCCGTATTTGAGGCGCGTTGACGCGGTATTTCTCCGGTTTCCCCGGTGCTACTTAATTGCTGAATGGGCGCGTCAGTATTTTCTGCGGATTAAAAGTAAGAACGTTAGGTAACACTCTTTTAAATAAACAAAGTTACATAAAATTAAAAATTTCATTAGAAAAAAGTCGAGCCCGATAGTCTGTTATAGGGATATACAACACTTATTATGAATGAAGTTAAACGAATCTGCGTCATGATGGCGCGTTACGCGATTTCCGGCGTCCCCCTAGCTCAAATACGATTAGCAAAGGCGCTAGCTGAACGAGGTTATGACGTAGATTTGGTTGTAGGCTTTGTGTCTGAAGAATACACCATGCCGAAAGTTGAGGGCGTTAACACGATTTTGCTTGATACGCCGCAGGCTCGCGATCTGCTACCAATACTTATAAAATATCTTCGACGAAGAAATCCAGATGTTTTTTTTACGGCTGAGGATCATCTGAATGCGATAGTCCTAATCAGCGCTATTCTGGCACGATCTAAGGTGAAGATCAGTGCATCTTCACGAGTGACTCCTTTTGACACTTATAGTAATCGTCCTTTTACCAAACGCTGGTTTCTTAAACAGGTTATGCGCGCGGTAATCTGGCGTGCGGACGTACTAACATGCGTTTCAAAGGGGATGGTCGAACAGTACCGCACCTTGTTTCGTAATGCTCCGCATGTCTGCGTATACAATATCGTGGATACTCCTGCAGCCCATGCCCGGATTGCGGAGCCTGTAGATCACCCGTGGTTCAACGATCCAACTGTTCCCGTCCTCGTCGCAGCAGGGCAATTGGGGCCATGGAAGGGCTTTTCCGATCTGATTTCCGCCGTTCACATTGTATCCAAAAAGCAGCCCGTCCGGCTGTCGATCTTTGGCGAGGGCGCACAGCGCGCGGAGCTGCAATCGCTCATTGATCGGCTGGGCATGAGTGAAAGCATCAAACTAGAGGGGCATGTCAAAAATCCGCTCAAATATTTTGCACACGCTAACGTTTTCGTGCTGTCATCGCTGCTCGAGGGCATGCCAAACGTTATGATCGAGGCCATGCTGGCAGGCTGCACCCCTGTCGCGACCGATTGCCCAACAGGTCCTCGAGAGATCCTCGAAAGCAGTCGATACGGTTATCTCGTTCCCATGAACGATATAGCCGCACTTGCCGCCGGAATCGAGAGCGCGCTGCGCAATCCCGTGCCGGCCGAAGTTCTGGCCGAAGCGATCAAACCCTTTCAGGAGGACGCCGTTCTGGCGGAGCATTTCCGGTTGTTGGGCATATGAAACGCATCGTACAGCTGATCCCCTATGACGCAATTGGAGGGGTCGAGGTGGCGGCGAAGTCCATACACGCCGGAGATCATAACGAGGCTAATGGCGGGCTGCGCTTTGAACGCCAATATCTGGTCAATCGCTCAGGGGCCGCGTGTGGGCCTGCGAACTATCAAGGCCCCGATCAGTCCCTCTACGACCCGCGCCCATACCTGCATGCCTTTTGGCGGCTCTTTCGCAAGCCACCAGATCTGTTGGTCGCCTCCCTGTGGCGCAGCGCACTAGTGATGATCTTGCTTAAGATAGCGCGGCCTAAACAAAAGGCTGTCCTTTTCTTACACTTAGCCCAGGACGTGCATTGGCTCGACCGCATCGCGAACCAGATCGCCATGCGCCTTGCCGATAGTATCTGGGCAGATTCAGCTGCGACATTAGAACAGCGCGTCCCGCCTAACCGGCAGCATAAGGGCCGGGTAATTTCGTTCTTACTTAATCGATGCCCCCTACCTGAAATATCAGAGCCCACCCCTGAGTTCATTTTTTGGGGACGCCTCAGCCAGCAAAAGGGACTGGAGCGCGCACTAACGATCTTTTCAGAGATTTTGGCCCTTGCCCCAGATGCCCATTTCAAAATCATCGGTCCAGACTGTGGTGTCGAGAATGATTTAAAAGCACGGGCCAGGCAGCTGGGAATCGCGGAAAATGTCAGCTTCACCGGCGCACGATCGCAGGCGGACATCCACACCATCGCGAAGCGCGCATCCTTTTATTTGCAAACAAGCATCGATGAAGGCATGGCCTTGTCAGTGGTCGAGGCAATGCAGATCGGCCTTGTTCCTGTTGTAACGCCGGTTGGCGAGATTGCGCGGTACTGTGTTGATGGAAAAAACGCAGTATGCGTTCAAGACGACGTCACTGCTGTCAATACTGTGCTTGGCTTATTGTCGGACACGGAACGATATAGGTGTATGTCCTACGCAGCGGCCGAGTATTGGCAGGCGAAACCGCTCTATCAGGATGAGTTTCTTGCTGCTGCGAAAGAGGTAATTGAGGGTTCAGCGGCCAATGTGTAATTCGGGGTAACACGGAGTTCGCCCTCTACCGAGCGTTATGTCGTGGATATTCGGGATGCGCTGAGAAGGGCTTGCGATGAAACGGGAGTTTGTTTGTTAATGATCAGAGCTACAGAAAACGTGCAGGAGGAATTGCCAGGCATCCCGTTAGATGTTGAGCAGTGGACTGAAGAATCAGAAGCAGGTTTTGTTTCCGGTATGGCTGAATCGGTAAGTGAATGGGCTGAGGCTTTGATAAAAATTCTGAGTTCCAGGCATCTACAGTCGGAGTTCGGTGAAGCTGGGCGGCTAGCGGTCGAGCAAAAGTACTCACTGCAGGTGCAGGCACCGGTATTAGCTGAGATTCTCCGAAGTGTCGCGCAGCGAGGTAACTCCTGAATTATGTGCGGCATTACCGGTATTTTCAGAGGAGTTCCATCAGACATCGCTCTTAAGCCTGCCGTGCAACAGATGGCAGATGCGATTTTTTATCGTGGTCCTGATAGTTCAGGCGTTTGGGAAGAGCCTTCGGTGGGCTTGGGGTTGGGGCATCGGCGCCTTTCGATTGTGGATTTGTCGCCTGCAGGCCATCAGCCTATGCAATCCAATTGTGGGCGCTTTGTCGTTGTGTTTAACGGTGAAATATACAATCACAACGCGCTGCGCAAAAAACTGGAATCTTCTGGTGATGCATTAACAGGGTGGAAAGGGCACTCAGATACAGAAACGTTGCTTTGTGCATTCACGGTATGGGGTGTAGAGAAAACCCTTGAGATGGCAACCGGTATGTTTGCCATTGCCCTGTGGGATCGCAAAGAACAAACGCTTACATTGGCTCGGGATAGGTTTGGGGAGAAGCCTCTTTTTTATGGTTTGGTAGCAGGCGCCCTGGTATTTGGTTCGGAGCTTAAAGCATTGCAGCGGGCACCAGGGTGGCAGGGCGAGATTGGCCCCAATGTGTTAGAGAACTATCTCCGCTTTGGTTGTGTGGGTGGTCAGCAAAGCATTTTCAAAGATGTGTTGAAGCTACCACCGGGCTGTTTAATAAAAGTTTCTCTCCTGGATGCCCGTAACGGTGTGCTGCCTAAGGTGGTTCAGTGGTGGTCTGCAGTTGAGGCGGCACGCACTGCACTGGAAGGCCGAAATAATAGCCCTGAAATTGCCTTGAACAATGTTGAGCCGGCGTTGGTTGCTTCGGTTGGCCAGCAAATGGCGGCAGATGTACCACTTGGGGCCTTTCTTTCTGGTGGTGTAGACAGCTCGTTAATTGTGGCGCTGATGCAAAGCCAGAGTCGCCAAAAGGTTCGTACCTTTTCGGTTGGGTTTGACGACCCCCGTTACGATGAGTCTGCGCATGCAGCCGCTGTGGCGGCGCATCTTGGTACAGATCACTCGACGCTCCGCGCGACTTCCCAAATGGCTTTGGAACTCGTTCCTAAGTTGCCTGAGTTATACGATGAGCCATTTGCTGATTCATCCCAATTGCCCACTTGCCTGATATCCGCGCTTACCAGGCAGCATGTGACGGTTGCTTTAAGCGGCGATGCAGGCGATGAGCTGTTCGGTGGTTATAATCGCCATATTTGGGTGCCAAAGGTGTGGGGCAAGTTAAGCCGTATGCCGCTGCCCATACGGCAGGCGCTGGCGCGTATGCTGAAACTTGTGCCCTCGTCTGGATACGATGGCGTGATGGCGATGGGCAGCAAGGTTCTGCCCTCCAGATACCAGGTTCGCACCTTTGGCGAAAAGCTCTACAAATTGGCAGATGTGCTTGCTTGCAGCACAGACCGGGCTCTTTATGGTGGCCTGGCGTCTATGAATCGCCACCCCGAGCAACTATTAAGGCCGGACTACCGATCTGGAAATCCCGTTGAGGATTTATACCCTGCCTTGGTGGGGTTTGATCAGGTGGAATGGATGATGTTGATGGATACCCTCAACTTCATGGTAGATGACGTGCTGGTTAAGGTAGATCGAGCCAGTATGGCCAGTAGCCTTGAGGTTAGGGCGCCCTTCCTTGACCCAGCTGTATTCGCAGCAGCCTGGCAGTTACCACTGGACATGCGCGTTCGAAACGGCGAAGGCAAGTGGGCTTTGCGCCAGATACTTTATCGACATGTGCCCCGGGAGTTGATTGAGCGGCCCAAGATGGGTTTTGCGATTCCGTTGGATGATTGGTTACGTGGGCCATTGAGGGAGTGGGCGGAAGACCTGCTTTCCTCTGTCAGTTTGTCTGCGCTTCCCATGCTAAACGCAGCAGCCATTCGAAAGCTGTGGCACCTGCATTTGAAGGGCCGTGGTCATTATGCCCAGCAGCTTTGGGCCGTTCTGCAGTTGCTGGCCTGGCAACGGCGTTGGCAACCATCCGTTCGTTGATGTGTATTTTATTTATTGAGAATGGAACCTGAATGCTTCTGTACTGGTTATTGTTTTTGATTCCTGCCGTTGGTGTCTTTTCTCCCGGGGTGCTTAATGCCCGCTCCCAACGATACGTTTTTTGGCTTATTGGAGCTGTGTTTACTCTGGCAATTGGGCTTCGGTTCCAGGTTGGCGGGGATTGGGGTTCTTACCTCAAGTATCTTGACCGCGGCGCGGCTCTGACTTTTTTTGAGGTTTTTGAGCAGGGTGATCCGGGCTATTACCTGGTCAACTGGCTGGTTGGCAGCCTGGGCGGTTCGATTTACTGGGTGAATGGCCTTTGTGGGTTGGTGGTAATGGCAGGGGTGATTCGTTTTGCGCTTCGTCAGCCACTGCCTTGGTTGGTTTTGTTGGTGGCTGTTCCTTACCTGATTATGGTGGTTGCCATGGGTTATACCCGGCAAGCTACGGCGTTGGGGTTTGTGTTGTTGGGGTTGGTGGCACTGGGGGACGGCAAGTTACGGGGGTTTGTTGTCTGGGTGTTGATTGCAGCAGCCTTTCACAAATCAGCCGTGTTGATGATTCCAGTAGCTGCACTGGCGTCTGGCGGAAACCGGCTTTGGATCGGCTTCTGGGTGGGGCTGATGACCTTGCTGGGGGGCTATCTGTTTCTGTTTGATTCTGCGGATGCACTCTGGACCAACTATGTGGAAGCGGACTATCAATCCTCTGGTGGTTTTATCCGGGTGATGATGAATGCAGTACCGGCCTTGTTGTTTGTTCTGCTTCGCGATCGGCTTGGCTTGAACCCGGCGGCCAGCAGGCTCTGGTGGTGGATGTCTGTGCTGTCCATCATTTGTATTCCTTTAGTGCTGTTGTCTTCTACCGCTACGGATCGGGTGGCGCTGTACCTGATCCCGATTCAGTTGTTTGTATTTGCTCGTTTGCATCTGATCAGTACCGACCTGTTCTGGCGTTCCATGATTGTGCTGGGTGTGGTGGCTTACTACGCACTGGTGCAGTTTGTCTGGTTGAATTTTGCGACTCACGCGTATTTCTGGTTGCCGTACCAGCTGGTTTGGTTTGTCGAGTAACCCTATTATTCCCTGGCCGTTTCCCGGCCTTCCTCTGAATTTTCTGAATCTTCTCTTATGACGTCCCTCAATGCACTTCCGGTTTCCACCGGAGGCCCAGTGGTGCTTGTCTCCAACACCTCCTGGTACCTCTATAACTTTCGCCGGGGCACGATTGCGGCCCTGAAAGCTGCCGGTTATGTGGTGGTGGCCTTGTCGCCTACGGATCCTTTTTCGGCACGCCTGGAGTCGGAACTGGGGGTGTGTCACCGCCATCTGGATCTGGATGGCAAGGGCACGCGCCTGCTGGGCGAGGCGAAAAGTCTGTTTGGTTTGGGGTTGTCGCTTCGGCGCCTGCAGCCGGCCTTTGTTTTCAACTTCACGGTTAAGGCCAATATTTATTCTGGCCTGGTGTGCCGGGCGCTTGGGATTCCCTACGCCAACAATGTATCGGGCCTGGGTACGGCATATCTTCACGACAGCTGGCTGTTTCGCCGGGTGCGGGCGCTTTACGGCTTTGCCAATCGCGGCGCCCGGCGGGTGTTTTTTCAAAATCAGGAAGATCACCGCCTGTTTCACGCCCATGGGTTGTTAAAGGCCACGCCAACCACCGTGTTGCCGGGCTCTGGTATGGATTTGACCCGCTTTGCGTTTTCACCCTTGCCGGATGGCCCGCTGACCTTTGTGATGGTGGCCCGCTTACTGGGTGATAAGGGCGTGCGTGAATACGCCGGTGCCGCCGCGCAGGTACGCAAGGCTCATCCGGATGTTCGTTGCCTGTTGGTGGGCCCGCTGGGTATTTCCAACCGCACTGCCATTACCGCCGACGAAGTGACCGCCTGGGTCAACGCTGGCCAGCTGGAATACGCCGGTGAAACCGACGACATACAGCCGTTTATTCGCCAGGCCCACGTGTTGGTGTTGCCGTCTTATCGCGAGGGCATGCCGCGCACGGTATTGGAAGCCGCCGCCATGGGCCGCCCCGCGATAGTGTCGGACGTGCCCGGTTGCCGCCACGCCATACGCGCCGATGAAACCGGCTGGCTGTGTGAGGTGCGCAGCGCCAATTCCTTAGCCCAACAAATGCTGGATGCTGTAACGCGCCCCCGCGGGCAATTGGCCGCCGCCGGAATATTGGCGCGGGCGTTTATGGAAGCTGAGTTTGATGAAGCCATTGTGATACGGGCGTATTTGTCTTGCCTGGACGCCGCTGGCGAACCTGTTCTTTAACAATTGGAGAAGTGTGATGTCGCAAACCATAGCTGTAATTGGCCTGGGTTACGTCGGTCTGCCGTTGGCCGCTGCGTTTGGAATGAAGCGCCGGGTGATCGGTTTTGATATCAACACCACCCGCGTACAACAGCTGCGCGACGGTGTGGATGTTACCCAGGAAGTCTCCAGCGAAGAGCTGGCGGAGGTGTCGTTGTTGTCTTTCACCACTGAACTGGAAGACCTGCGTGAGTGCTCGGTGTTCATCATCACCGTGCCAACGCCCATTGACGAGTTCAAAGCCCCGGATTTAACACCGCTGATCAAAGCCAGTGAAACCGTGGGCCAGGTGTTAAAAGCTGGCGATATCGTGATTTACGAATCCACGGTTTACCCCGGTGCGACAGAAGAAGTGTGCGTGCCGGTGCTGGAGCGGGTCTCTGGCTTAGTATTTAACAAGGATTTCTTTGCCGGTTACAGCCCGGAGCGCATCAACCCAGGTGATAAAGAACACCGGGTAACCACCATCAGGAAAGTCACCGCAGGTTCCACGCCAGAGATTGCCGAGCTTGTCGACCAGCTGTATGCCGATGTGATCACCGCAGGTACTTTCAAAGCCAGCTCTATTCGCGTGGCGGAAGCCGCCAAAGTGATTGAAAACACCCAGCGGGATGTGAACATCGCGCTGATGAACGAACTGGCGATGATCTTTAGGCGCATGAACATCGACACTCACGAAGTACTGGCCGCCGCCGGCACCAAGTGGAACTTCCTGCCGTTTAAACCTGGCCTGGTGGGTGGGCACTGTATTGGGGTAGACCCCTACTACCTGACCCACAAAGCCCAGGCTGTGGGTTATCACCCAGAAATCATCCTGGCCGGGCGCCGCATCAACGACGGCATGGGCGCCTACTCCGCCGCCGAATTAGTCAAAGCTATGATCCGCAACGGCCAAACCATCTCCGGCTCCCGCGTGTTGATCATGGGCCTGACCTTCAAAGAAAACTGTCCAGACCTGCGCAACACCAAAGTGGTGGACCTGATCAAAGAACTGGGTGAATTCGGCTGCCAGATAGACGTGACCGACAGCTGGGCCAGCAACGCCGAAGCTGAACGCGAGTATGGGCTTAGTTTGGTGGAACAGCCGCAGCCTGGTACCTATAACGCTTTGGTGATTGCGGTGGCTCATAAACAATACACCTGTCTGTCTGAAGGCGACTTCCGCGCGCTGCTGCAGCCGGGAGGGGTGTTGTTTGATTTGAAGGGAGTGCTGGCGTTGGGTGCTTCGGATTTGCGGTTGTAGGGAAGATGAGTGGCAAAGTGGGGACAGATTTGAAATCTGTCCCCGGGGTTGGGGGTGATGCTGAAAGGGGGCGGATTTCAATTCAAGTGTGTAAACCCTGTTGTTATTCACTCTCTGGGCTGAGCCAGGAACTCTTTCAATCTTCAAGGATTCTACGCTATGTGTGGAATTGTGGGTGCGCTGAGCACAGCGGATGTGGTGCCGTTTTTGCTGGATGGCTTGAAAACTCTGGAATACCGCGGTTACGACTCAGCCGGGTTGGCGTTGGTGAACGAGAGTCTCATTCGTGTGCGCGCCATGGGGCGCGTGTCCCGCCTTGAGGCGGAGGTGGCCAAGGCTGTGGTGTCTGGCGGGCTTGGCATTGCTCATACGCGTTGGGCTACTCACGGTGTGCCGGCCGAGCGTAATGCTCACCCTCACGTGTCGGGCGGACTTGCGGTTGTGCACAACGGCATTATCGAGAACCATGAAGCATTGCGGCGGCAGCTTGAATCGCTGGGTTATACGTTTAGCTCAGAGACGGATACTGAGACGATTGCGCACCTGATTCAAGCCTGCCTAGACGGTAAAATTGGCCAGGGCGCCGGCGATGTGTTTACGGCGGTGCAGCATGCCGTTACCCGCCTGCAAGGTGCTTATGCGTTGGCTGTCATTCGGGTTTTAGAGCCAGACAGAATGATTCTGGCGCGGGAAGGTTCACCGCTGATGCTGGGGCGCGGAGAAAACGGATATTTCGCGGCCTCAGATGCCTCAGCGCTAGTAGCGGTCACCCGGGATTTGATCTATCTGGAAAACGGTGATGTTGCCTGCGTTACGCCAGGCGGTGTCGAGATGGTAGACAGGCAGGGCCGGGCCGTAGTTAGGGCGATTACCCGGTCTGCGGTGGATGCCTCGGAAGTTGCGCTGGGTCAGTTTGACCATTACATGCAAAAAGAAATCTTCGAGCAGCCCCGCGCCATTGCTAATACCTTGGAGCTGCTGGCGGGTGATGCGGGTATACAGGCCGAGGTATTTGGTAACCAGGCTGGAGTTATCTTGAACGCGGTAGATTCGGTACTGATACTCGCCTGCGGCACGTCTTATTACTCCGGCTTGACTGCTGCTTACTGGCTGGAGGCGGTGGCTGGATTGCCGTGCAAAGTGGAAGTGGCAAGTGAGTATCGCTATCGGATATCTGTGGCCCGGCCAAGCCAGTTAGTGGTGGTGATTTCTCAGTCTGGCGAGACGGCCGACACCATGGCAGCGCTGGAGCACGCGAAAGCTCAAGGGCACTGCCATACGCTGGCCATTTGCAATGTGCCTGAGTCATCTTTGGTACGTGCGACGGCGTTGAGCTTTATTACCCGGGCCGGGCCGGAAATTGGCGTGGCTTCTACTAAGGCCTTTACCACCCAGTTGTCTGCGCTATTCGTACTCACTTTGCTGCTGGCCCGGGCTCAGAACGCGCTGACGGCTGAGGCTGAACGGAATTACCTCAATGAACTTAGGCATTTGCCGGTAGCGGTGCAAAAAGTGCTGGATCTGGATCCAGAGATCAAAGCCTTGGCGCAGAGCTTTGCCAGTAAACATCACGCGCTGTTTTTGGGCCGGGGGCATCATTTTCCGATAGCGCTTGAGGGCGCTTTGAAGCTGAAAGAAATTTCTTACATCCACGCCGAAGCCTACCCGGCAGGTGAGTTAAAGCATGGGCCCTTAGCCTTGGTGGATGCCGATATGCCGGTGATTGTGGTGGCACCCGCTGACAGCCTGCTGGAGAAGCTGAAAGCCAACATGCAAGAGGTACGGGCCCGCGGCGGCCAACTGTATGTGTTCGCCGATGCAAACAGCCAGGTTCAAGCGGAACCCGGAATTTCGGTTCTACGGTTACCAGAACACTATGGGCTTTTATCACCGGTACTGCATGTAGTCGCCCTCCAGCTTTTGGCTTACCACGTAGCATTGGTAAAAGGCACCGACGTAGACAAACCCCGTAACTTGGCAAAGAGCGTTACGGTGGAGTGATTCGTTAAATCGTAGTTTGGGCAATTGTCAGAGTATATTAAAGTTTGATAAATCATAATAAATTTTGATAATTTATATTAAAGTTTGATAAAAACAGGTCTCCTGCCATTCCTAACTTAGTAGGGGGCCTTTTTCATGACAGACACCAATAAACGCATTGACCCAAGCCACGAAAAGCGACTCAAGACTCGTGGTAAGGGAGTGGGCAAAGCCTATGAGCCGTTCATCAAAGTTCATGAACTCAGCAGCCAGGGTGAAATCGTTCGAATCCGAAGTGCTTCCGTCGGGCGAGTAGTAAGCGCCCATAACTCAGCACCTACACCCCAGCTCGGTAATTGCACACACTGAACGCCTCATTCATTCCACGAGGATTCAGTATGACCCAACCGAAAAAGTGCACTTCTGGCAGCAGCAGATTAACGATTGGGAAGTGACCGACTTGTCTGGCAATGCTTTCTGCAAGCAACAGTCGCTGATTTATCATCAATTCGTTTATTGGCGCCAGAAGCTAACGTCTGGTAAAGATTATCCGAAGCAGGCGCCGGCAGCCACCGGATTCACGCGAGTTATTTCTTCAGCTCCCCGCATCCCAGGCAATACCTAAACAAAAGCGAACTTTCTCGGCCCCTCTTTCGCCAATTTTTAAGCCATTAAAGTCTTGGAATACTCCGCAGAAATGTTCGCAGTAATGGGGTAGAGCCCCTCGGGGTCGGGCTTTTCCATGGAACCACCTACTGGGGTGAGAGTTTGGGGAAATAGACTGGCTCAGCATGTTCCGGAACAGACCAAAGAAGTGGCGAGCGACTATCCTTTGGGTCTGCATCGACCAGCAAGCCTTGATCGCGAAGCTTTTTAAGCAGTCGCCGGGCAGTCCGCTCATCACGCTCCCCAGTTAATGTCAGGGCATCAGACCTTGAGATCGATCCCTGAATGAACGCCTGATACAGAACCCATATAGAAGCGGGTTTCAGGTCATCCCTGCTCGCCACGAAGTCTTCGATTCGACGTTTCATCGATTTCAGGTTCAGAAGTTCTGAAATATAGCTGACTTGGTCAACGGAGGTGTCCAGAACGAAATGACAGAATCGGGCCAGACCAAGCTCACTGAGCGGGCCTCTGCCATCGGTTTGGCCCTGCTGGACGGCGTCAGCTTGAGCCAAGTTGCTTTTGTACTTCTCGGAGTAAATCGCAAGCCCACGGCTCAAACACCAGACGCCTACGCTTTCCAGTCCAGCCGCCCGGAATGCCGCATCCGTCCAAAGACGAACAACTCGGCCATTGCCATCCAGGAATGGGTGGATCCAGAGGAATCGGTGGTGTGCAGCTGCGATTGCGATCAGACGTCGATCACCTTGGTGTCTGACGCTTTTATATTCGTTGCAGAACTGCGTCATTAGCTGTTCCAGGTGTTCGGCATCAGGCGGTATGTGCCGACCAACCTTTACCCCTCGATCCCTGAACTTTCCACCCTCAACCCAGGCGACTTCCCCCGTTTCATCCAGCTCGACCTTTTTAAGATCGCTAGGCAAGTCCCTGTAGAATCGGCGATGCAGCTCTTTGATGAAGTCCACGGAAATAACTTCTCCCAGACTCCGATCCTCAGAAGCTATCCACGCCTGTACGTCGATGTGGGAAAGAGACTCAATCTGTTTGTCCCGAGCAACCGGATCGTCCTCAAAATTTCCCCGCTGGGCCTCGCGGATCTGGTGAGGAAGGGTTCGATTGCCTTCAATCAGATTGCTGTAGTACGAGTTGATGACAGCCATGTGCCGGCGCAACGTATCCGCTGTCTCCGGCTCAAGCTGGCCGGCGACCTGAGCGGCCTTCCTGTTCAGGATGCTGGCCAGATCGAGAAGCCCCTCTTCCGTACAGGATTTCTCGTTTGGCGCAAAAGGCGCGGCACTCATCCAGGATGTCATCTGATACCTTAATTCGTGTAGTGATTCTGAGTTTCTGACCGGCAGTTTGTCCGGGTATTTGTCCGGTATTCTGACCGGTTGCCAGCAGCGGCACAGAGTTCCCGCTGACGGCAATATATTTGCCTTGGAGCCATTATAAATAGGCACTGACACCATTTCCAGTTTTTTGGAGCTCCGTTTTATCTGGTCATATTTGCTGTTTTACTGTCCGGCCAAGTGACCGGCAATTTGTCCGGCAAAAACTTGTTTGGCTCTCTTAATCTTTTATGGAGGGAAACCACTCGAATTTTGAGTTCTTGATCTATCCAAGAACAGAGTCAGAGGCTGGGATCTCGCCAGCTCTGGGTGAACCTTATAGGTGGTTAGGGCCAAATATTTATCAAACGTTATTATTCATACACCGAAAACCTTGTTGGAGCAAAGGCTACACCAAGTTGTTGCTGGCGCATTGGATCTGATTGAAGAGCATCGTATCCGGGCTGAGGAACAGGAATGCAGACGCTTGGCGTGGCAAGATGCAAAAGATCGGCATGACCGCCAAGTGGAGTTTGGCAAACTTGAGCTGGAACAACTTGAGAGATTGAAGACGAACGCTGCGCAGTGGCTGAAAACCGAACGGTTACGACAATATATCGATGCGGTAGAACAGTCTGCGGTCAGGAATGGCGAGCTAAGCGAGAAGCTTACGGTCTGGATTAGCTGGGCGCGGATAAAAGCAGATTGCATTGACCCATTGGTAGCGGTATCCGATGCTATTCTGGACACCTCGGAACTAAGGTCGCCGGGCTACTATTACTGAATGGGTGGGTTTCACTTGTTAGGAGTCAAGTATCCGAATGGAAGAAGAGCTCGCAGCCATTGCACTGAAGTTATCCGAGCTTGAGAAGGAAAAGGCAGCCCTTCTTTCCCGGAGAAATGAGCTTTATCGCATTGCGCAACGTCCCGCAGGAGCGCAGCTAACACCCGTTCAAAAAGCCGAACTGTTCCAGAAGCTCTTTCGTGGCAGGAGCGATGTCTATGCGTTTCGCTGGCAGGGTTATGGTGGCCGTTCCGGTTATGCTGTTGCCTGTGAGAATGAGTGGGTACCGGGCATCTGTCAGAAACCCCGGATCAAGTGCGGGGAGTGCCCGCACAAAAATTTCAAGCCTCTGGATTTCAATGCGGTGTATGACCACTTGTCCGGCAAGCATGTGGTTGGGTTATATCCTTTGTTGCCGAACAGTTCCTGTTATCTCCTGGCTGTAGATTTTGATAAGGAGGACTGGAGGGCGGACGTTCGTGCGTTGGCCCAAGCTTGTCGTGGTGAAGGCATCCCTTATCTTGTTGAGGTCTCCCGCTCCGGTGCTGGTGCACACCTATGGGTCTTCTTTTCGGACGCCGTACCGGCCTGGTCTGCGAGGGCTTTGGGGTTCAAGCTGCTGGATCAAGCCATGGAACGCCACCCGGGCTTGTCCTTTGAGTCCTATGACCGTTTATTTCCCAACCAGGACACGATGCCCGATGGTGGGTTTGGCAATTTGATTGCTCTTCCGCTTCAACATCAGGCGCGAAGTCGTGGATGTACTGTTTTCGTCGATGATGAGCTAAATCCTTACTCGGATCAGTGGGCACAACTCAGTCGGCAAAAGACACTTTCACCGGTCCAGCTTGGAGAGATGGTCGGAAATGAGCCTGGAACTGAAGTTAGAGAAGAGGTGGTGTTGCCGTGGGAACAGTCGTTAACGGTCGGGACTGATATGATTTCAGGATGCCCTGAGATCATCACGCTCACTCTGGCCAATCACATATACATCAAGTTGTCAGACCTACCGGGGAAGCTGGCTGCGCGAATTAAGCGCATGGCGAGTTTTGCCAATCCGGTATTTTTCAAAACCCAGGCACTTCGTTTCTCAACTCACGGAATCCCTCGCTACATATCCTGTGCCCGGATTGAGCAAGGTTATCTCTCGGTACCGAGAGGCTGCTTTGATGAGCTTCAAGTATTATTGCTGGAACAAGGTATAACGGTAGACATCGATGATCGCAGGACCCAAGGACAGCCTCTGGAGGCTGTCAGCCTGAAAGCAACGTTGCGTGGTGATCAGAAGGCGGCTGTAAAGTTGCTTGCCGCCCACGATACCGGAATACTTCATGCTCCGACCGCTTTCGGCAAAACCGTAACCGCCATTGGCATTGTGGCCAAGCGGCAGGTCAACACACTGATCCTCACTCACAGTCGCCAATTGCTTGATCAATGGAAGGAGCGCCTGGAAACCTTCCTTGAAGGCGCCTCCGTGGGGGTAATTGGCGGTGGCAAGAAGAAACCTACCGGTCAGATCGACGTTGCAACCTATCAAAGCCTGATTAATAAGAACGACAATACGGTGTTAAACCTAGTCCGGGAATATGGCCAGATCATCATCGATGAATGTCACCATATCTCAGCTCCCCGTTATGAGATGCTGCTAAACGAAGTCTGCGCCCGATATGTCGTAGGCCTTACTGCAACGCCTGACCGCCAGGATGGCCACCAAAAAATCATGTTTATGGTTGCGGGACCCGTTCGCCATAAAGTCCGGGCTGATCATGGTTCCCGGTTTGTCCAACGCGTTATCGTTCGAGAGCGTCACGAAATGCCCCCCATTGACATCTGCCAGTCTGGTCAGCGGCCTCACATAGCATCAGTTTACCGTTGGCTTGCCGAGAGTAACGCCCGGAATCAGGGCATTGTTCAGGATGTCGTACGCTGTGCGCAAAACCAGGCAAACTGCCTTCTGCTGACTGAACGACGAGAGCATGCTGAGACGCTGGCAAAGCTGCTGGAGGCTGAATCCGTCTCGTCGGTCGTGTTGCGAGGAGGGATGCGTGTCAGAGAGCGCCGGGCGACGGACGCGCAGTTACATGAAGCACAGGTTGTCGTTGCAACCGGAAAATTCATCGGAGAAGGTTTTGACTTGCCTCGACTGGACACTTTATTTTTAGCTCTGCCCATCGCCTGGAAGGGAACGCTGTCGCAGTACGCTGGCAGAATCCATCGGGATGTTGACGGCAAGCAGGAAGTCACTGTCTATGACTACTTGGATACTGGCCTACCCATGCTTGAGCGCATGTTCCGAAAACGAGAGAAAGGCTACAAGGCGATGGGGTATCAGCTGGAGTCTTCTGAGCATCAATCCAGGTTGCTCTAGGCTTTAATACAAGCAATTACCCCTCTCAAGTTATCAAAACCTTAGCTGAAAGAGCCTGTGGTTTGTTGGCTCAGCCCAGGGAGTAATGACCGATTTGGTTTGCTTTCAAGACGTATGTGATTGGACTCGATGTTTTAAAATCAAAATCGTCTTGAGTTGTAAGGTTGCATGGGTTGGCGCTGATGGGGCAAGAGGTTACTTTACTGCAGCAAAGTGGGCTCTGAATGCATGAGCTTAGCGCTGTCGCCGTCAGAATAGTGTCCACTTATCCAATGTACATTCAGCATGAACAGCGCGGTGTGTTGAGGAATAAGAATAGAATCTAAGTTTTATCAAACTTTATTGTCAGCGGTTGATTAGAGTATCGTGCGGCTAGGACGAAAAAGTATCAAACTTTCACATCTTTGAATGTTGAAAATGCGTGAAATTGCGGGTTATTTTTATCAAACTTTAATACACTCTGACAGCAATTGTGGAATCGTAATAAAGTCGGTAACAATATTATAGAGTTGGTAACTCTTTCCCGGTGGTTATGTACGTCAACCTCGACGCTGTTTTTTCTGGCGACACTATGGTTCCCGTGGCGCAAAGGATTCGCTGGTCGAGCGATGGTTTTGACCATAAAGCACCCCATTCACAATAGAATCACTCAGGGCTGAAACAAGATCAAATTGCTGTCGTCCCCGCGGTTATCATTCCACTTCTCGATAACATCCAGATCACCATAAAGGCGCCCATTCAGAATACTATCCACCTTATAGGCGTCTGCGTAGCGCATCATAAGCGCTTCAGTATCCGCAAAAAAGACCTCAAGATCGCTAATGGTTTCATCCGACAGATCATCTTCGTACTCACTGGCAATAAACGCCAAGTCGTGCAGATCCCTTGCTGCTGTTCGATACGGCATCTCCGGGTTTGCTTGAGCCGCGAGTAACTTGAGTCGGGCTATCTCGTCAATGTTGTAAACCCTGATACCGTTTAGCTCTTGGACAACACTCGGATCAGGTAACCGTCTGGCCGAAATCTCCAGCTTCACACTTACCGGCATCTTTTCCCCCGGCAATTTGAATAAGGCGCGAGCACGATGGGTTGTATCAGTCATTTTGAGATCAGCAAATTTACTCAGCTCAATTCCTTCTCCCTGCTTGTTAAGTTTTTTCAGGCCATCCTTACAAATGCTTTCAAGGTTCAGGTGCGTTTTCAGTTCACGCAAAAGATCGAAGTCCAAACCCTCACTGAACCGGTCTATCTGGTAGCAGAGCATCAAGGCGGTGCCACCCTTCAGCACCAAAGGCTTATTTCCCGCTCCGATTACCTCACAGATCGCCCTCATGATCTTTGCGTGGGCTTTTTCGCGCTCAGACAGTTTCATGGCCACCACCCTAATGATTTATCCACTTGAGCATCGTGCTTGCCCCCTTAGAAGACAGGAACGGGCGAAAGTCCTTCACCCACTGCTGAACCTTGCCCATGTTCACCACATCATCGATATCGCTGACTTGGATGTTAGGCATTGGTTTCTGGCGCACTTCGAAGAAGTGATACATCAGATCGAACAACGCACGCTCATGTGTCGCTGACCAGATCCGTGCAACCTTGACCCCGAGACTTTTGATTTCTTCTGTCGCATCCCAGAGCTCATGAGCCCCGAAAAGATGACTGGCGCCATTGATGCCTGCACCGGCTATCTGCCAACGACTTGGATTGGACAATGATGATGAATACCAGAGCGCCGGCATTTCGCCTTCTTTAGCCAGTGATAGTGCTGAGGCCCCGGTGAGGTAGTGCTGTGGAACCGAAGGATTGGACGCAGGCGAGGTCATGACCAAATCAAACAGCCACTGAAGACCTAATGCCTGAGCGACAGCACAGTAACTGCCAAATGCTACCGAAGGATCACCCTTTTCAATTTTCGTCAGCGTCCGCCGTGATATATCAACGCGGTCAGAAAGTTCGCTGCCACTTTCCGTGCCCCGAGCCAAAGCAATAGAGCGCCCCAATTCTTCATAGAAGGGCTGCGACATCTCCTTTAATGCTACGGCCGTACTCATGATTGATCCTCCAGTAACCGTCAAATACGCGCAACATTATACGCATGGCAGTATTATGCCACATTTAGTAGGGATGTAGAAAGCAAGTGTTTACCCTGTAAATGTGAATTCCCTGGCCATGACGAAAACGAAGCTTGCCAAATTCACTCTGGATACAGGCTGGGGAATGCTGGAAATCATATTAACGAGGTAACCAGAGTCTTAGCCTGAAATTGGAAGCTGGAATTCGTCGTGCCAGCCAAGTTTTAATAGTTACCGACTTTATTATCATGCAGTGCCAGCTCTGCTACTTGGGCCGACTCCAAAGTTACCAACTTTATTTTCGTCACGTCGATGTTGAGGTTAAAATGCGTGCCCTACAGCAACTTTTAGTTACCAACTTTATTCCTATCCCACAGCAATGTGCCTAGACGCTATTATCAGCCCGCCATCTGGACCGAATTAGTGAAAATTGGCTCGTAAATGCCTATCTTAATTTTTTCTGCATGAGGATTTTATGACAAAGTATCAAGAACTAAAAAATACGCTGGCCGGTACTCCTAAAATCTGGTTAATCACTGGTATAGCCGGTTTCATTGGCTCTAATCTGTTGGAGCACTTGCTGAAGCTCGACCAAACCGTTGTGGGTCTTGATAACTTTGCCACAGGGCACCAGCACAATCTGGATGAGGTGCAGTCCCTGGTCACTGAGTCGCAGTGGGCAAGGTTTCGGTTTATGGAAGGGGATATTGGCAATCTGGTGGATTGTCAGATCTCTTGTAGGGGAGTCGATTATGTGCTCCATCAAGCTGCTTTGGGTTCTGTTCCACGCTCTATTAATGACCCCATTGCCACCAATGCTGCTAACGTTTCCGGTTTTCTTAATATGCTCGTGGCGGCGCGGGATGCCGGGGTGCAGAGTTTTACTTATGCCGCATCCAGCTCTACTTATGGCGATCACTCCGCCTTGCCCAAGGTAGAGGGTGTGATTGGTAAGCCGCTGTCGCCCTACGCGGTGACCAAGTATGTGAATGAACTCTACGCCGACGTGTTTGCGCGCACCTATGGGTTTAAGGCTACGGGGCTGCGCTATTTCAATGTGTTTGGCCAGCGCCAGGATCCAAATGGGGCCTATGCGGCGGTTATTCCCAAGTGGGCTGCGGCCATGATTGCGGGCGAGTCGGTCTATGTGAATGGCGATGGCGAAACCAGTCGGGATTTTTGTTTTATCGAGAACGCGGTGCAGGCGAATCTTTTGGCGGCGACTGCACACGAGGCTGCAAGGGGCGAGGTTTACAACGTTGCTTTTGGTGACCGAACCACGCTGAATATTTTGTTTGAATCTCTCGCACGCGCACTGACAATTCTTGGGCGCCCTTACGAAAAACAGCCGGTGTATCGAGAGTTTCGGGTGGGTGATGTTCGGCACTCCCAGGCCAGTATTGAAAAAGCTAAAGACAACTTGGGATATGTGCCCGAATTTCCGATTCAAGAGGGCATAACCAAAGCGATGCCCTGGTACCGCGCCAACGTCGATTGAAGAATTTAATCCTCCGTGTAGCTATCGGGTACCCGTATGTTTTTTATGTCAAAACTCGTCATATTTTTAATTTCCCCACTGGGCAGTGCGTTGCTCTTGGGAAGCTTTGCTTTGCTGTGTTCGGCTTTGCGTTTCCGTCGCCTGGCGATGGCGTGCGGGTTGTTTGCATTGTTGTGGCTGTGGGGCTGGTCTTTACCGGTGGTGAGTTTGTGGGCGCAGCAACATCTGGAGGCGCCTTACCCTGCGTTGACGATGAAGCAGTTGCCCAGTGCTGCAGCAGCTGTGGTGTTGGGTGGGGGTGTTCGCCCTGCGAGTTATCAGGAGGATTATCCAGACCTGGGGAGCAGTGCCGACCGGGTGTGGCATGCGGCCAGGCTTTTTCATGCGGGTAAGGTGCCATTGTTGGTGCTGGCGGGTGGCAGCGACGATCGGTTTAGCCGCATGTCAGAGGCAGAGGCGATGCGCATTCTGTTAGCGGATTTTGGAGTGCCTGCTTCGGCAATGGTGTTGGAGGAACGAAGCCGTACCACGGGCGAGAATGCGGTGTTTGTACGCGAAATTTTGGCAAAACGGCAGATTGATCGGGTGTTGCTGGTGACCTCGGCTTTGCACATGTCCCGCGCGTTGGCGTTGTTTCAGGGGGTGGGATTAGAGGTGATTGCCGTAGCGACGGACCACAGTGCCTATCCCGCACCGCGCTGGCGGCTATGGTTGCCGTCGGCCAGGGCGCTGGATGACAGCGCTGCGGCGCTGAAGGAGTGGGTTGGGCGCCTGGTATAAAGCGGGGGCAGATTCATTTTTTAAAAGGGGACAGATTTGAAATCTGTCCCCTTTTTCTTTTTTCCTCTCTGTCATTAATTTGGCGGCATTTTTTTGCCTAAAAAGTACTTGAAACGAGTAATTGTCGCAATGTATTCTACTCATAATGAACTTATGTATTCTTTTTTAGGTTTATAAGCCGATGTCGACTGCATTTTGATAAGGATGATCTGATGATGAATGCGTTTTTAATCCGCCGTAACCACCTTAGGGAGAACCCTAAGGTGTGGTTAGTGACTGGCGTAGCCGGTTTTATTGGCTCTCATTTGCTGCAGTGGCTGCTGGAGAATGGCCAGTCTGTGGTGGGACTGGACAACTACGCAACCGGGCACCCGAAAAATCTGGCCGAAGTGCGGAATTTGTTTGAGCCGATGCAATGGAAAAATTTCCTGTTTATCGAAGGTGACATCTGCGATCTGCAGACCTGCAAAGACGCGGTGAATGGTGTGGACCATGTTCTGCACCAAGCGGCGCTGGGTTCGGTGCCGCGCTCCCTAGCGGATCCTATTAATACCCATAACGCCAACATCACTGGCTTTTTGAATGTGTTGGTGGCTGCCCAAGAGGAAGGCGTATCAAGTTTTACCTACGCCGCGTCTAGTTCCACCTATGGTGATCATCCGGCGTTGCCAAAAGTCGAAGACCAGATTGGTCAGCCTTTGTCGCCTTACGCAGTGACCAAACTGGTTAACGAGCAATACGCGGCGGTATTTGCGCACAGTTACAAATTTAATTGCATAGGGCTGCGGTATTTCAATGTGTTCGGTCCGCGCCAAGATCCCAATGGCCTGTGTGCGGCGGTTATCCCAAAGTGGACAGACGCCATGCTGGCGGATAATCCAGTGAATATTAATGGTGATGGTGAAACGTCTCGCGATTTCTGTTTTGTGGCCAACGCGGTGCAGGCCAATATTTTGGCCGCTACAGCGGAAGAAAGTTATAAAAACGAGGTTTATAACGTTGCCATTGGCGATTGCACGTCGTTGATCCAGCTCTTCGATGTAATTGCCAAAGTGTTGGCAATTAACGGCATTCATTACAAGCAAGAACCGGTTTACAACGACTTCCGCGCCGGCGATGTGCGCCATTCGCAGGCGGATACCTCCAAAATCTCCCGCTGTCTGGGATACAAGCCTAGCCACAACATTTTTACCGGTCTGGCTGTGGCCGTGCCCTGGTATATGGCCAGGCACCCGCAACGTTTGGTAGTTGCATTATGAATACGCTTTTTTTTCTTTCGACAGCGATAGGTGCTGCGTTTTTGGCATTGATGGTGTTTAAAGCGCTTGCGCCCGCGATGGGTTTATTAGATACGCCTTGCGAGCGTAAACAGCACGTCGGCGCAGTTCCGCTTGTTGGCGGAATCAGTGTGTTCGTCGGTTTGCTGTCGGCGTGGTTTTTGTGGATGCCGCTGATGTCTGAATACGTGGTGTTCTGGCTGTGCGCGCTGTTGCTGATGGTAGTGGGTGCTCTGGACGATGCGCGTGACCTGTCGGCGCGGTTCCGCCTGCTGATTCAAGTGGTATTGGGCGCTGTGCTGGTGATTTACTCGGGGGTGCACATTACGCATCTTGGGGATTTGGTTGGGTTTGGGATGATTGAGTTGGGGTGGGTGGGGCCATTTTTGACCATTGCCGCGATTATTGGTGCCACTAATGCGTTTAATATGACCGACGGCATTGACGGCCTGGCGGGTAGTTTGACGCTGATAACACTGGTTTCTTTGATTGCATTGTATGCTGCTAACAGCAGTATGTTGGTGGAAACTATGTTCGCAGCGGGTCTGGCATTGGCGATGGTGCCTTACCTGATGGCAAATTTGCGCATAGGCCCTTGGCGCTGCAAAGTTTTCATGGGTGATGCAGGTTCGATGTTCATCGGCTTTTCCGTTGTGTGGTTGTTGGCTGAGGGAGTTAGCCAAGATGCGCCGGCTATTCGCCCGGTAACGGCACTGTGGATTATTGCGGTACCGTTGATGGACATGGTGGCCGTGATGATTCGCCGCTTAAGCCGCGGGCAGTCGGTGATGACAGCAGGCCGTGACCATCTGCATCATATTTTTTTGCGTGCAGGGTTGAGCGACAAAGAAACTCTAATTTTAGTCACACTTCTGGCGATGATAATGGCCTTTGTCGGTTTGATTGGTGAACTGTATAAGGTTCCGGAAGTGTTGATGTTGCTAGCGTTTTTGATGGTGTTTGTCGTGTATGAATGGGTGCTACGGCAAGCATGGCGCTCTATGGTTGTTTTGCCAATCAAAGAATAAAAATACAGTTTAGTCGGTTCGTTTAAAACCCCTCCCCGGTGAAAGTCGGGGAGGGGTTTCTATTTTATGGGTTCAGTTATTTGTACATTGCGCTGAGAAGTTCGTTGGTGCTGTTGTTCGCTTCGGGAAAGCGTTACCACGCGGATCTCAATGGGGCGTACAACATCGCTGCCCGAGGGGAGTGGTCAGTTCCAGGGTGAAAACCGCAAGCGTTTGGCAGACAATGTCACCCAGCTGATTAGCAGAACCAGCGCCAGGCCAGCCGCAACGAGTAGTGCCTGGCAGCTTCATGTGTGTGTGGGTTTGCCATCAGGCTGGCCCGCCAGAGTTGTGAATGAGCGCCGTGAAGGCATAGCCTTGATTATGGTATGTTTTCAGCGGCAACGGCAGCGCGTTTTGTTTTTTGACTTTGCTTCGCAGCCTTCTTGGGACAGATTTATTTTCGAATTAACGATCCGTGTTGGCAGAACTTCCAGTGATGTAATGTCAGCCCACTGGAAACTCGGTAGTCGCATAACGCACGTGAGATTTACGCCGGACCGTTAGGGTGTACCCCAGGGTTAGCGGCCCCAGGCGACCAATCAGCATCACTGCCATAATCACCAGTTGGCCTGCGCTGCCAAGTTCGGCAGTGGTGCCGCGTGACAAACCAACGGTGCCAAAGGCCGATACGGCCTCGAAGGCAATGTCTAAAAAGTCGTCGTCTACTATTATAGCGAGAGCCAGTACCGCAAAGAACACGGTAATCATTCCGATGGTGACCGCAGCCAGTGCCTTCAATACGGTTTCCTGGTGCAGGGAGCGGCGGAAGAAGCTCACGTTCAGATTGCCCCGCAGAAACGAACGGGTGGCGGCCAGCAGAATCACAAAGGTGGAAATTTTTATACCGCTGGCGGTGGAGTTTGGCGCGCCACCAATGAACATTAGCACCAACATCAACGTGCTTGTGCCCGCTGTAAGGGCGCCTATATCCAGCGTGTTGAAGCCTGCGGTGCGCGGGGCAGTGCCTTGGAACCAGGCGGCCAGCAGTTTGTCGCTAAAACCGTCAAGAGCGCCCAGGGTTGCGGGGTTGCCGTATTCCAGCAACAGTATGGCGATGGTGGCCAGCAGGTTGAGCAGCAAAGTGGCGCCCAGAATTATTTTTACGTATACCGACAGCCTCGACCAGCGCCGTTTCTCGATCACTTCCATAACCACGATGTAACCCAGCCCGCCGGTGATAAACAGCGCGGTAACCGTCAGACTGATGCCTGCGTGCCCCACATACGCTGACAAGCTATCTGGCGACAGCGCAAATCCGGCGTTGTTGAACGCGGAAATGGTATAAAAAAGGGCCTGATACAAACCCTCTGTCCAGCCAAATTTGGGTACGAAGAAAATGCTTAACACCGCGACACCGATGAGCTCCGCGGTCAGCGCGAACAGGGCAATAGAGGCTCCTGCCCGCTTGGCGGTTTGCAGTGACACTTCGTTAAAGGCTTCTTTCACCACCACTTGATGGCTTAGGCGCATGCGGAACCCAAGCGCCAATGCGGTTAATACGGCAAACGTCATCAAACCCAATCCGCCGAGCTGAATCAGGATTAAAATAACCACTTGGCCAAACAGCGTGAACTCGCTGCCGGTATCTACTACGGCCAGCCCGGTAACGGTAACCGCAGACGTTGCGGTGAAGGCGGCCTCTAACCAACTGATGGGCGCCTCGGTGGCCAGCGGGAGTTTTAGCAGGCAGGCACCCAAGCCAATCAGAACCAGAAATGATTCTAGCAGCAATCGCGGCGGGTTGATCTGGCGCTTTTTTTGCGAGCCCATGGTGGCGCTGCGTTGTACGAGTAAATCCAGTAGTTTTGACTTCATAGCCGATGAATCAGCGCGCGTAAGTCGTTTAGTTGGCCGCCCAGCACGAGGCGATCGCCACTTTGTATATCCCAGCTTGTATCTGGATGGGTGTGGGCGGTTTTCATCCGTTTGGCGACCAGGGCGCTGACGGGCAAGTTGCCGATCAGATCACCCACAGTTTTGCCAATCAGGTCTTTGGTGGTTTGGAACTCCACCACAAAATAGTCATCACCCAGGCTCAGGTAATCGTGCACCATGGGATAGTTCAGCTCCTGGGAAATGCGCACGCCCATTTCGTGTTCGGGCGAGATAACCCGGGTGGCTCCCAGCCGTTCCAGAATCCGGTGGTGCTGCAGGCTCAACGCTTTTGCCCATATTTTTTTGACGCCCAGTTCGTGCAATTGCAAGGTGGCCAGCATGGTGGCTTCGGCGTTGCGCCCAATCGCCACAACCCCAACGTCGTAGTTGCCAGCGTTCAGTTCAATTAGCGCACTTTCATCGGTGACATCGGCGATAACCGCGTGAGTAATGTCTTGCGCAAGGCGGTCTACCCGCTGTTCGTCAATGTCCAGGCCCAGAACATCGTGGCCTAACCGCGTCATTTCCTGGGCCACGGTGGTGCCAAATACGCCGAGGCCAATAACGATTACCTGCTGCTTTTTGACCATGATCAGGCTTCACTCCAGAGCGGATTTTACGATGGCCACCGGGCCGGGGAAGATATGCCGGGCCACCTCGCGTTATAGTAGGGGAACGCCGAGGAAAATTCCCCACAAACTCTGTGGTCGCTGTCGGCGATTTCCTCAAACGCCCATTCATCCTGCGCGACCAGGATGATTATGTTCAACAACGCGATAGCCTTCATGTCATTTTCCCGAGACGCCCTGACTACTCTTCACGTTATTGCCAAATCCGGCAGCTTTGCGGTGGCCGCGGAGCGCCTTAATCGGGTGCCGTCAGCGGTCAGCTACACCGTCAAAAAACTGGAGGAAGAATTGGGCTTCCCGTTGTTTGACCGCAGCGGGCGCCAGGCCAAACTGACCGCTGCCGGGCAGTATTTTATCGAGCAAAGCCAGTGGATGGTGGATTCCTACGAAGAGCTGGTGCGCAACACCGCGATGATTAGCGCGGGAACGGACGTGTCGTTTTCAGTGGCTATTAACAACATTATCAATCGAGAAGGCTTGGTGGATTTTGTCGGCCAGCTCGACAAGCAGTTTCCGGCTACCCAGGTGAGCGTGAAAACCGAGGTGTATAACGGTTGTTGGGACACGCTTTACGACCGGCGAGCAGATTTGGTAATTGGTGCGCCCCACGCCGCACCGAAAATGGAAGGTATTGTTTGCCAGTCCATCGGCAATATTGACTGGGATTTTGTGGTTGCACGGCAGCATCCGCTGGCCTGGCACACCGAGGTGTTAACCGCGGAAGTTCTGCGCGCTTACCCGGCCATAGTCGTGAAAGATACGTCACTTCACATTTCACCCCAGGATACTTGGTCGCTGGTAGGCCAGAAGATCATTTATGCACCGGAACTGACCACCGCCATTAACATGATCGAGAGCGGCTTGGGCATTGGTTATGTGCCTCATCACCGCATTCGCCAATGGCTGGATGAAGGCCGGGTGCTGAAAAAAGCCATTGTTGAACACAAACAGCCGACTCAGTTGTTTTATGCCTGGCATGCAAATCGCGAGAGCCCGGTTTTACAATGGTGTATTCATTATCTGACCCGGCCTGAAAACCGGGTGCGCTGGTGCTCTTAATCTGCTTGTGACTGAAGTCAACTTTTCGCCCTGGCATCGGGGCGAAAAGTCAAAATCACTCATCAAAAAATTCGATCAATGCCTTTGTTCAAGGTCTCTCCGAAGTCGGTTTTTGATTTTTAAGGCCTCCCCGCAAAATATTTCGCGAGTTCCATTAACGCATCAAAAAAACTGATTTATTCCCTCAACTTTACTCACTGTTGCTGCTTCGCTCGTGGGTCTAGTATCGTCGGTATGCTCACTGTTATGCGTAGAGTTTGCCCACTAACGAAGGGACATAATCATGATGAAAACATTCCAAGCCGATCCGTTTGCCCTGGATTTTGATCCGCAAACCACCGCTCTGGTCGTGATCGACATGCAGCGTGACTTTGTTGAACCCGGCGGATTTGGTGAAGCCCTGGGTAACGATGTATCGCTGGTGCGTACGGCTATCGAACCCTGCAGCCGCGTTCTGCAAGCCGCCCGTGATAACGGCCTGATGGTCATACACACCCGCGAAGGCCACCGGCCGGATCTGACCGACTGCCCACCGGCAAAACTGACCCGCGGCGGCAAAACTTTTATTGGTGAAAAAGGCCCGAAAGGCCGCATTCTGATTCGCGGCGAAGGCGGCCACGATATTATTCCCGAGCTGTACCCTATCGCCGGTGAGCCCATTATCGACAAGCCGGGCAAGGGCGCGTTCTATCAGACCGACCTGCACCTGATTCTGCAAAGCCGCAATATCAAAACGCTGATCGTGTGTGGCGTGACCACCGAAGTGTGCGTGAACACCACCGTACGTGAAGCCAATGATCGCGGTTACGAGTGCATCATTCCTGAAGACTGCACTGGATCCTATTTCCCCGAGTTCCAGAAATACGCGCTGGAAATGATCAAGGCTCAGGGCGCTATTTGTGGCTGGGTAACCACTGCTGACAACATCATCGCTGGCCTGAAGTAGGTTAACGGGATGATCGTCGCCCATAGTCGCGGATATCTGTGCCCCAGCCAGTCGTTTGATGGCCAGGTACATAGCGTGTTTGCCAGGTCGGTGAATATCGCCACCAGCCTGCGCCAGACGCCTTGGGTATCGGTGCTGGACAGTTCTTTGCCGGCAACACCCACCAGCTTTCAATGCAGCTTGGGTGCAGTGGGCAATCTGACGGCAAAACTGCAGGTGGGCGACGGCGCTTTTATGCGTGGTGGCATTATTCGTTTTAAACCGTCACGCAGGGTGCAGATAAACACCTTGGCGGCTCTTAGCTGGCAGCCCGAACCTGCGCTCAGTCAACTTGATCACCCGTTGCTAAAGCGTAATTTGCAGGCGGTCGAGCAAGCGCTGCTGGGCCACCTCGGCAAGGAGACGGGCCAACCCGTAACGGCTTTGGACGACTATCTGAAACTGTCTGGGTTGGCTGTGCCAGAGCGCCTTGGTGCAATTCCGGAAGCGCTGTTTGACAACCTTGGCAAAGGTTGCGGCCTGACGCCAGCGGGTGATGATTTTCTGTTGGGTGTATTGGCGGCGGCCCATGGCCTGCGTCCGCTGTGGCCCCAGGCCGATCAGGTTGTTCAGCGCCTGGCGGCCCCGGGGTTGTTCAACGCCTACCAGACCACTTCGGTCAGTGCCCATTATTTGCAACTGGCCCTGGCCGGTCATTTTTCGCAACCGGTGCAACGGCTGGTCTTCCACCTGTTACAGACCGCAGACGCCACACAGGTGCAGCAGGCTCTGAGCGCCACCTTGGCGATTGGCGCCAGTTCTGGCGCAGACACCAGCGCCGGCATTGTTTACGCCATCGGGCAGCTACTACCGCACTAGATTTAAAAAAAGGTTAGTGCATTAAGACTTTCAAAGAACGGGGTTTTTTATGGCAACGCAACACAAAGTATTTAAAAACTTGTATCAGGATTCGGTATCGCTGATGCAGATCTCCTCCCGCCTGGACAAGATGGAAGGAATTCAAGGCGCTTCGGTGGTCATGGGTACCGAAGCCAACCTGGCGCGCATTGCCGACGCCGGTTTTGGCGAAGGTATTGTTGCTAAACCCAATGATCTGGTCATCGCCGTTCAGGGTGATGCCGAGGCTTGTGAGCAAGCCATTACTGCAGCCGAAGAGGCTTTGACAGCCAAGCCGGACGACAGCGGAACTGGCGACTCCGCGGCACAGCCGCTGACCAGTTTTGCCTTGGGTCTGGAACAGCATCCAGAGGCCAATCTGGCGCTGATTTCAGTGCCTGGCGAATACGCCACCGCCGAAGCCATCAAGGCACTGAACCTCGGCATGAACGTGATGATGTTCAGCGATAACGTGTCGATCGCTGACGAACGCGTTATCAAGCTGTTGGCGGTCGAAAAAAACCTGATGGTGATGGGCCCGGATTGCGGTACCGCCATTGTTAATGGCGTTCCTCTGGGCTTTGCCAATGTGGTTCGCCGCGGCGCTATAGGCGTGGTAGCCGCTTCCGGCACTGGCCTGCAGGAAGCGACCTGTCGCATTCACCAGCTCGGTGAAGGTGTGTCTCAGGCGCTGGGTACTGGCGGCCACGATTTGCATCAGGATGTGGGTGGGCTGTCTATGTTGCACGGCCTGCAAGCGCTGGCAGACGACTCGCAAACCGACGTCATTGTGTTGATTTCCAAGCCGCCCGCGCAGGCCATTGCCGATAAGATTCTGGCCCGGGCAGCCGCCATCGCCAAACCGGTGGTGGTGAACTTTCTGGGGCAGGGCAGCCCGAATGTGAATCCTGAGGGCGTGTTTTTTGCTGACTCCCTGGCCCACTCGGCCGAAGTGGCCGTCGCTCTTTACCGCAAGCAGCCTGTTCCCGAAGCCCGGCAAAGCAGCGAATCCGACAAGCATCAAGCGGCAGGTCTGGCCAGCCGTTTAAATCCCCAGCAGCGCTATATTCGCGGCGTATTTGCTGGCGGCACCTTCTGCTACGAAGCGCAAATCATCGCCTCCGGTTACGGCATTCAGGCATTTTCCAATACGCCATCGAAAGGCAACAGCCCGCTGGCAGACCTCTGGCACAGCCAGGGCCACACCATTATTGACTTGGGTGATGACGACTTCACCCAGGGCCGGCCGCACCCGATGATTGACCCAACGCTGCGCAATCAGCGCTTGTTGCAAGAGGCCCAAGACCCGCAAACGGCTGTGTTGCTGTTCGATCTGGTGTTGGGCTACGGCGCTTCTGAACAACCGTTGACGGATTTGCTGACGGTGATTGAACAGGCGCAACAGCAGGCAGCGCCGCCGGTGATGATTGCCCACGTGTGTGGCACAGATGCTGATCCGCAGTCGCGGCAGCAGATTCAACAGGCGTTGACCGATGCGGGCGTGCAATTGGCAGACAGTAACGCCGATGCGGCACACCTGGCGGCCCGCATTGTTTCCGGGCTTTAAGGTTGTTTTGCCCTGTTTCCATTTTTTAGCTGAAAGGTGAGCACAGTGAACGCACTCTTTACACAGCAACTGACGGTTCTTAACGCCGGTTTGCAGAGTTTTGCCGACAATATTACCCGCGCCGGTGGTACCGCCGTTGCGCTGAGTTGGCAGCCACCCGGCGGCGGCGACCGCGCCGGCGGTATGGTGTTGGCGAACTTGTTGAACCAACCAGAAATTGAAGCCGCCAATCAACAGGCCATGGAGCAGTATTTGACCGCCCAGCCCATGTTGGTTGACGTGATGCGCGCGGGCGATGCTATTCCGGCATTGGCCGAGCACAAACGCATTCTGCACGCAGGCCCCCCCATTGCCTGGCCGGATATGTGTGGCCCGGTGCAGGGCGCCATTCTCGGCGCCATTTTGTACGAGCAGTGGGCAGACACTCTGGAGCAGGCGGAAGCGCTGATCCAACAGGGCGAGGTGAGTTTTGAACCTTGCCACCACTACGATGCCGTTGCCCCTATGGCCGGCATTATCAGCCGCTCCATGCCGCTGTGGGTTATTGAAAACGCCGAAAACCATCAGCGCGTGTTCTGCAACTTTAACGAAGGGCTGGGTAAGGTGCTGCGCTTTGGTGCCAACGGTGCCGAAGTGATTGAACGCTTGCAGTGGATGGGTACGGAACTGGCAGATGCCATGAAAGCGATGCTGGCCGAATCTGGCCCCATCGAGCTAAAGCCGATTATGGCTCAGGCCCTGCACATGGGTGATGAGGTGCATAACCGCAACATCGCTGCTACCGGCCTGCTGTTGAAGCAACTGCTGCCGGCTCTGTTGCGCACGGCCTTACCGGCTGACCAGATTCAGCGGGTGGTGAGCTTTATCACCGCTAATGATCACTTCTTCCTGAACCTGTCGATGGCTGCGTGCAAGAGCATGCTCAAAGCCGCCGAAGGCGTGCCCCACAGCACCATGGTGACGGTGATGGCGCGTAACGGCGTGAACTTTGGTATTCGCCTGTCTGGCACCGGTGACACCTGGTTTCAGGCGCCGGCCAACCCGGTAAACGGTCTGTTCTTCCCCGGCTACGGGGTAGAGGATGCGGCAGCGGATCTGGGCGACAGCGCGATCACTGAAACCGCGGGCGTGGGCGGTTTTGCCATGGCGTCTTCGCCGGCCATTGTTAAGTTTGTAGGTGGCACCCCCGCCGATGCGACCCAAAACAGCCGTTCCATGCAGCGCATTACCCTGGGCGGCAACCCGGCCTTCACCCTGCCAGCGCTGAATTTTGCACCCACCGCTGCGGGTATAGACGCGCGCAAAGTGGTGGACAGCTCCATTCTACCCATCATCAACACCGGCATTGCCCACAAGAAAGCCGGCGTGGGCCAGATTGGCGCCGGCATTACCACCGCCCCCATGCAGTGCTTTGTGGATGGCTTAAGCGAACTGGCTCGGCAGCTAGGCCACTAGGAGAACACCATGACCAACAAACCACTTGCGATTGTCGCCTTTGGTGGCAACGCCCTGATTGATGATGACGCCCGTTGCTCAATAAACGACCAGTACCAGACGGTCAGTAACAGCGCAAAGTATCTGGTGGATTTGATCGAGCAGGGCTGGTCACTGGTGCTTACCCACGGCAACGGCCCCCAGGTTGGCTTTATTTTACGCCGCTCGGAGCTGGCAGCTCACGAGGTAGACCCGGTACCGGTGGATTACGCTGTGGGGGACACCCAGGGCGCCATAGGTTACATGTTCCAGAAAGCGTTAATGAACGAATTGCAGCGCCGCAATCTGCAGCGCCCGGTGGTCACCCTAGTGACCCAAACCCGGGTTAGCCGTCAGGATCCGGCGTTTGCCAAACCGAACAAACCTATTGGCGCTTTCATGAAAAAAGAAGTGGCCGAGCAGTGTGCCGCCGAACTGGGCTGGACCATTATGGAAGATTCCGGCCGTGGTTGGCGCCGCTGTGTGGCCAGCCCCCAGCCTCAGGAAATTATTGAAATAGAAAGCATCCGCACCTTACTGGACTGCGGCTCGCTGGTGATTGCCTGTGGTGGTGGCGGCATTCCGGTTGAGCGCGACGCCGAGGGCAATTTGCACGGCGTAGAAGCGGTGATTGATAAAGACGTGTCTTCGGCGTTGCTGGCCAGTGAGTTGGGCGCAGACATGCTGATTATTCCCACCGGTGTAGAAAAAGTAGCCATTAACTTTGGTCAGCCTAACGAGCAATGGTTAGACAATCTGACGCCTTCCGAAGCCCGCGCGCTCAGCGAACAGGGTCAGTTCGGTGAAGGCTCAATGAAGCCAAAAGTAGACGCTTTGCTACAGTTTTTGCAGGGCAACCCGCAAGGTAAAGGCCTGATCACCAAGGCCAGCACCCTGATGCAAGCTATTGGCGGCCATACCGGCACCTGGATTTCAAACCATTCTTCGGAGCAATCTAATGACTGATACCACCTTGCTGGCCGTGAACGGCACCTTGATGCGCGGCCTGAAATTGAATCCGAACCTGACCAATGCCGGCGGCGTTTTTGTGCGCGAAGATAAAACCGACGGCCACTACCGCCTGTGGTCCATCAACGATGATCACCCAGCAATGATTCGCACCATAGAGCCTGGCAGCCAGGTAGAACTGGAAGTCTGGGAGTTACCACTGGCGGCGTTTGCCACCGTGCTCAGCAACGAGCCGGCAGGTCTGTCCATCGGTAAGGTAAAGCTTGAAGACGGCAGCGAAGTGCTGGGCGTTCTGGGCGAACCCTGGCTGGTAGACGGGCAGCGTGAAATCACCGAAACCGGCGGCTGGCGCAACTACACAGAAGGTAAGTAAACATGAGCAGAGCAGCGGACACCTCAACCAATACGGCCTCTGGCTTTCAGGTGGCCATCATTCTTTTGGGCATACTGGCCACTCCTGTGTTGCTGGCGTCGTCCAGCCTTGGCAGCCAGCTTACCTTAGGCAAAGCGGCGGTGGCGATTGCGGTCGGAAGTCTGATTCTGGCGGTATTGGCGGCCATCAATATATCGATAGGTGAGCGCGCGCGCATACCTACTTATGGCATCGTCAAATTTTCATTTGGCCGTAAAGGCGCCATCGCCATCAATATCGTGATGGCGATCAGCCTGTTCGGATGGATTGCTGTTACTGCCAACACCTTTGGCCAGAGCGCTCAAAACCTGTTTGCGCAGCAATTTGGTCTGGACTTGCCACTGCCGGTGTTTGTCGCCTTTGGCTGCGTGATTTTCGTGGCGTCCACCGCGTTTGGCTTTGAAGTGCTGGGCAAGGTGGCAAAGTTTGCGGTGCCAATTATTGCTTTGTTGATGCTCTTTATTCTTTACCTGGCGTTGACCAGCTCGGTGCCGCCAGCCATCGCAGAGAAGATCAGTGATCTGAGCTTTGGCGCGGCGGTGTCGTCCATCGTTGGTACCATAATTGTGCTGGTGGCCACATCGCCAGACTTTGGCGCTTTTGTGCATAACCGCAAGCATGCCATCATTGCCGGTGTGCTCACCTTTGGCCTGGCCTATCCGATATTGTTCCTGGTAGGCGCGGTGCCTGGCTCCATCACGTCACAGGGTTCACTGCTGGCCGCAATGGCAATTATCAGCACCACGCTGCCGGCCACCATACTGCTGATTTTCGCCTGCATTACCGGCAACGCCGGTAATATGTTCCAAGGCACGCTGGTGGTGTCTACTTTGTTCAGCGCTTTCAAGAAATGGAAGATTACCGTAGCGCTGGGTATTCTGGCTGCGGTGGTCGGCAGCATGGACATTATGGCCTGGTTTATTCCGTTCCTTTTGTTCCTGGGAATCACCACACCGCCCATCTGCGGCATCTACATTGCCGATTACCTGATTAATCGCCGCAAGGGCTATGACGAAACCCGTCTGGAAATGGATTCGGCCATTAAGCCGATGACGTTCGTGGCTTGGGGTGCGGCTTCATTTGTAGGGTTCTGTACGGTGAACGGCTGGTTTACGCTGACCGGTATTCCGTCGGTCGATTCGATTCTTGTGGCGTTTGTAGGGTATTTTTTATTTTCAATCCTTAGCCCTTATCGCGATCTATGATCCACTGCTCCAGGGCGCTGGCCTCCATGGGCTTACTGAGATAGTAACCTTGGATAGTGTCGATGCCCTGTTCCACCAGGAACAGGAACTGTTCTTCGGTTTCCACCCCTTCGGCCAGCACCCTAAAGCCAAGGCTGTGGCCCAAAGCCAAAACGGTTTGGATAATGGCCACGTCATAGGCGTCGTCTGGCAAGTCGTCTATAAACACCTTGTCAATTTTGAGGCAGGTTACCGGCAGGTGCTTGATATGGGCCAGGGACGAATAGCCGGTGCCAAAATCGTCGATGGCCAACAGAACGCCCATGTCCCGCAGCGCCTGTAACAACCCGATGATGCTGTCATCCCGCTCCAGAGCGCCTTCGGTAATCTCGAGTTCCAGCATACTTGCTGGCAATTGATGTTTGGCTAGCAGGTCGCGGATATGGTCGGCGAAACCTAGCACCAGTTGCTGTGGCGCAATGTTCACCGCCACCTGCGGAACAGGGTGGCCTTGGTCGCGCCAGCGGGCCATTTGAGCCATGGCTTTTTCGAGTACCCAGTCGCCCAGTAACCCGATTAACCCAAGCTCTTCGGCCAACGGAATAAACGTGGCGGGTGACATCAACCCGTTCACCGGATGCTGCCAACGCACCAGCGCTTCAACCCCGAGCAGTGCCGCAGTCTTGCAATCTACCTGAGGTTGATAATTCAACGTCAGTTCGTCATTTTGAATTGCCCGGCGAAGCTCGCTGGCCACCTCGAATTTACGTTGCAGGCGCTCGGCCAGCAACGGTGTAAACAGCTCAATGCTGGATGGCCCGCGTTCCTTGGCAAGATACAACGCGGTTTCTGCGGCTTGCATTAGCCCCTGGGCGTCGGTGGCATCTTCGGGGTAGAAACTTATGCCCACGCAAGCGGAGGGAATCAGTTCATGGCCTTCCAGCTTCAGTGGTTTGGCTAGCGCATTGAATAGCGTCTGCACTATAACCGCAATGCCGTCACGGTTTGTGACCTGCTTCAGTACCAGCACAAACTCATCGGCGCCCCAGCGGCACAACAGGCCATTTTTTGGGCAAGCTTCGGTCAGGCGCTGGGCGACCGCTCGCAGAAAGTTATCACCGGTGTGATGGCCCCGCGCATCGTTGAGCAGCTTGAATCGGTCAATGTCCAGAAACACAACGGCCACTCCCGTTACAGCCTGAGCTCTTTCCGTAATCACATGGCTGACTTTGTCCAGGCAGTACTGACGGTTGGGCAAGCCCGTAAGCGGGTCATGGTTCTGAGCAAAAAACAGATTATTTTCGGCTTCTTTGGCTTTGGATACGTCGGAAAAAACCGCCACATAGTTGCGAATACTGCCGTCGTCGTTACGGACTATGGAAATGCTGCCCAGCTGAGGGTAAACCTCGCCATTTTTGCGGCGGTTCCAGATTTCACCTTTCCAACGGTCTTTTTCGCTCAGGGAGCGCCACAACTCATCATAAAAATGAGCCGTGTGAATCCCTGATTGCAGAATCGAAGGGTTATGTCCTATCGCTTCCTGCGAGGTGTAACCGGTAATTTCACAGAACGAGCGGTTAACGGACTGGATCCGTCCATCGGCACCGGCAATAACCACGGCTTCAGACGTCTGGTCCAGAAAGGTTTGGCTGGTAACCGGTTGCTGCTCATGGCGCTGTAAATCCGGCAACTTGATGGAAATTGTTCTGCCGATAAATTCGTACAGCTCCCGCTCCCGCAGGGTTACATTTTTCGGGGTGGTGTGATGACACGTCAGCATGCCCCACAGCCTGCCATTCTGGGTCAGTGAAATGGTCAGAGCAGCTGCTACACCCATATTGCCCAAATATTCCAGGTGAGCCCGTGGCAGCGAACGGTATGCCGAACAGGTCATGTCCAGAGACTGGTCGGTACCGATATCCGGGGCGCCATGCACAGGCACCGTGGCGCACTTTCTGTTGGCTGTCACCGACGTCAGGTTTTGGCTATTAAGCGCCCGGGTCTGGGCTGGAATATCCGACGCCAGAAAACGGTTTCCCAGATAGCTGTTCATTTGCGCTGAACGGCTTTCTGCGATTACTTCGCCATCCCGGTTGTGATCGAACTGATACATCATCACCCGCTCGTAACCGGTCACCTGGCGCACCAGTTCTGCCACTTTCTGGGTGTAACTGTGTAGGTCCTGCTCGCGGTTAAGATGCCACAGCAGGTCCCGTGTGGGTATAAAAACCTGATCGAAAAGCGCGCTCTTATCCTCGGCCTGAACCTGCAGTTCCAGTTCTACCAGCCAGTGGTGGTTGTCATAAGAGACCGCTGCGTTGCAGTTCAACCAGTTGTTGCCCCGGCGCATGTGCAGATTCAGCACGACTGAAGAGCGCCAGTCGCCGAGGCCTTTCAGGCTGCGTATCTGTTCAATGTCGGCGGCGTTGGCGAACTCGTTGAAATTGCGCCCGAGTACTGCGGCGTAAGGTAATTGCAGCAATTCACCGACGTTTTCACTGCAGTACTGGATGAAGAATTGGCTATCGAGTGCCAGTAACACACCCTGGGGTTGAATGGATCCGGTTTGCTGTAACCGCTTTTTTTCTGATTCGGCGGGTTTCTGCGGTGACATGTCCATCCAGAAATTGTGAAATTAAAGAAAATAGGCAGCAGGCGTAAACGCTAACTTATTGTTGATTAGACTTATTTATTATAACAGCGGACCTACAGGTTTGGGTCACAGAATTACTGAATAGTGACTCTAACGTTAGAACAAAAGAGCAGCAAGCCTGGGTGTTCTTATTGGCACCCGGGTTTGGCCCTTATTATCACGGTAGGTTTTCGCGCCAGCGTTTGACTTTCACTTGCGTTTTGACGGCTTCCAGAATTTCCTGAATCATCTCTATCAGCGCCTGGTTGGCCTGGTGCCCTTTGCGCGCTGATTCGCTGTTTGGCAACACAGCTGCCACCAAGTCGCCGATAAATGCGTGATTGGCGCTTGAGGCCAGGTCTTCCAGAATCTGATGAACAATGTTAGCGACAATATCCCCCACCGAGTCTTCCAGGGTGCGGGCGATGGTTCCACCAACCACCGGTAACAGCTTCAAGCGCGACAGTTCGATGTTTTGCTGCAGAGCGTGGTCAACCCGGGTTTCCAGATAGTTGCGCAGGGCACCGCGATTTGGCACATAGCTTTCTGCAGCGGCTTTTGCAACCCGGGCAGACAGCCAGTTACTGATCATTTGCCGTCGCGGATACAGCACCTGCTGTTGAATTCGGCTCACCAGCGGAGAACCCCGGCCGGCTTCGTATTGAATGCCACTGATGACTTTTAGCACGATACGGTCTGAAAGCTCTTCCATGAACGCTTCGTAATAGAAGTTGATGAACTGATAAGCCCGATTCTGGGTAACATCAACGATGCCGTAGCGGTGCAACCGGTGCACAATCGAGATCACGCGCAGCAAGCGTAAAATACGGAAGCCGCCAACCGGTATACAGCCCACCAGGTCGTACCAGTGAATGAACGGGTAGAAGTACCAGCGGCCGTATTCGCGAGTTTTCACCGCGTGAACCCAGCGGACAAAAAATTCCGTCAGGAACACCGCTACAAATAGTAGGTCGTAAAAAATAAAGTTTTCGTGAATCGGCTGATAAGCCGCTTGCAGTGCCGGGAAGATTTCTTTCAAGGTATTTTGAATGGCGACAAAGCTGTAAATCGAATCCCAGATGATGAAGGCCATATTCGCCATCAGCAGGCCCAGCATCAGAAAATCCAGCAGAAACCAGATAAACTCATGGCTGGATCTGAGTTTTTGACGGTTTATATTTAACATGATGAAAGAGGTCCGGCTGGTAACTTGTGATCGTTTTAAAGACGGTTGCCCGCCAAGGTTAGCGCATTTTAGGTGGCTAAACGACTTGCCAGCAGTGGGTAAGCTACACTGCGGCATCTTATAAAATTTCAGGCACACCAGGTTACATAGACCCCTGGCGGCCTAAGAACAGAATTCACTCCATGGCATCACAAACAATTCGGGCCTGCCTGCGGCGCACCGGGCTTGCAATGCTCGCACTGGTTGGCGTGTCAATGCCGGCTTTGGGCCAGCAGGTGAAAGTACAGGTGCAGGGCGATTATCCGCAATTGCAGGATAACGCCGAAGCGTTTATTGGCGATGTGGAAGGGCGCAGCGCCAGCAATCTGAGGCGTTATGCCTCTACCGCGATAAGTCAGGTCAGCGAAGCGCTGCAGGCACTGGGTTATTACAACCCAGAGATCAGCTGGAAGCTGGAGCCGGGCGATGCCGATGCCGCTGACAATCAGCCACGCCTGCTTCTAACCATCGTGCCTGGTGAGCCGGTGCGGGTGAAAACACGGCAAATCGATATTAGCGGGCCGGGGGCAGAAGACTCCAAATTTAGTGGCAACCTGCCGGCCAAGCCGGCGTTGGGCGACGTGCTTAATCATGGCGAATACAACGCCCTGCGTGACACTTTCCCTACCCGTGCCCGCCGCCGCGGTTATTTTGACGGCAAACTGACCACTCATGCACTGATCGTAAACCCGCAAACCCTCGAAGCCGACATTGCGCTAGCGTATGACAGCGGTGAGCGCTATCGCCTGGGCGAGGTTGCCTTTGCCGAAGGCCACTGGTTTGAGTTAGAACTTCTGGACAAGTTTGTCAGTTTTGAGCCGGGCACCCCCTATCACGCCGATGAAATTGCCAAGCTAAGCAGCAACCTGTCCGCAAGCGGTTATTTTGCCGGGGTTAATATTGACGCCGTGCCAGAGAGTGCGGAAGACGGCGTCATTCCGGTTCGGGTTGAGCTCACCCGTCGGGAGCGTCGCTCCTTGTCTACCGGCGTGGGTTTCTCGACCGACGTAGGGCCGCGTTTCCGTGGTAACTGGCGCGAGCACTGGGTAAACCCGCAGGGTCACAGTCGTGGTGCCGACACCGAACTCGCGCAGCTGCGACAAAGCGTCAGCGCCTGGTATGAAATCCCGCTGGACCCTCCAATGACCGACCGCCTGCGTTTCGGTGGCGGTTTGCAGCGTGAAGACATCGAAGATGTTCAATCGGAGCTGGCCACCTTGGGCATGCAGTGGCAGCACCGGTTTGAAACCGACTGGTTACAGATTTTGTCGCTGCGCTGGGAGGGAGAGCGCTATACCATCGGTAACGATGACGAATCCGATATCAGTAGCCTGCTGTTGCCAGGCGCGGGTTATTCCCGGCTGGTTCAGGACTCGGCGCTGGATCCTTCGCAAGGCTACAACCTGCGCTTTGACATCAGCGGTGCTCACCGTGCCTTGCTTTCTACCGCCGACATTCTACACATAAAGGCTTCCGCCAAGGGTTTGACTACCCTGGCGTACAAGCACCGTTTTCTGGCGCGTTTCCAAATCGGCGGCTTAGCGACTAACAGCTTCACGGATGTGCCGCCGTCGTTACGGTTTTTTGCCGGTGGTGACCAGAGTGTGCGTGGTTACGGCTATGAAACCCTGTCGCCACTAAACGCCAACAACGCCACCGAAGGCGGGCGCTATCTGATTGCTGGCAGCGTTGAGTACCAGTACGAGTTTGTTAATAATTGGCGTGCTGCGCTATTTGTCGACCACGGCAACGCCGTTAATAATCTGCTTGACCCACTGGCCACCGGTGCGGGCGTTGGTGTGCGCTGGATAAGCCCGGTAGGGCCGCTGCGGCTGGATCTTGCCAAGGGCCTGAACCCGGAATTCGGCGGTGGCTGGCGCATACACTTTTCCATGGGGCCGGAATTGTGAGTACAGACCAGAGTCAAGAACGGCAACAGCCGCCAACCAAATCCGCAGCCACGAAAAAACCGCGGCACCGGCGCTGGTGGTTTTGGGTGCTCATTGTGGCTGCCATCCTACTGCTCTTGCCGCTTTTGCTGTTGACTTTTGTGCTGCTGGCGCTGCGATCGGAAACCGGCACGGCCTGGGTTATTGAACAGATCCCCGGGCTGGAAGTGCAAGCCGGGCAGGGCTCGTTGTTAGGCCGCTGGCAGGCCACATCCTTAAACTGGCGCGGTTATGGCGTTGATTTGCAATTGCAGGCGCCGGATTTGCAGTGGTCGCCGCAGTGCTTGCTGCAAAAGCGGCTGTGTGTGGACTATCTACGGGTGCAAGCCATAGAGCTGAACCTGCAGCCGTCTGCCGACGAAGGCGATGGCCCCAGATCGGACATCCAGCTGCCCGACATTGGTCTGCCGTTGGGTATTCGTGCTGACCAGATTCGCCTGGGAGAGTTTTTCGTTAACGGCAACAAAGTCTGGGACACGGTAGAATTGGATGCCGGCGGCGCCGGTGAAAGTTGGTTGATAGACCGGGCGTTTTATCAGCTTGACGACATTCAGGTAACCGCATCCGGGCGTGTTCAAACCCGCGGCGACTGGCCGATTGATCTTGAGCTCAGTGCGTCGTTACCACCGCCCTCGGGGGATCACTGGAATATAGACTTGGCTTTGGCTGGCAGCGTGCGCGACCTGCGCGTTAGCGGCAGCAGTCAGGGTTACCTCGACGCAATTCTGGATGGCCGTGTTGAGCTCCTTCAGGCAGACCTGCCCGCTAGCCTGAACATTCGTTCCGATGCATTTTTGGCAGCCCCCTCTTTACCACCAACACTCACGCTGAACAGCCTGAAACTGGCGCTGCAGGGTTCTTTAGCCGACGGTTTTGAAACTAACGCCCAAGCTACTTTGCCCGGTACCACCGGCCCAGTTGAGCTTAACCTGGCTGGAAAAGTGACCACTCAGGGCGCCGACAATATTGAGCTGATACTGGCTGCAGACAACGCCGGGCGCGACGGAATCTTGGCGCTGACCGGCAGCGCAACTTGGCTGCCCGAGCTGGCCGCCGATGCCAATCTAACCATGAACGCCTTTCCCTGGCACACGTTGCTGCCGGATATGCAGGAACCCCCGGTCAACATTGATACCTTGAAGCTGCGTGCAAACTGGCAAGACCAACGCTACACCGCCACGTTGGCGGCTACTGCCGGCGGCCCTGCCGGAGATACCAGCTTGGAGTCGGAACTTGAGGGCGATCTGCAGCAACTCACTATTTCCCGCTTACAGGTGCAAACCGGCGCGGGCACTTTAACGGGTAATGCCAACGTTGGCCTGGCGCAGCCACTATCGTGGCAGGCTACGTTGGAGATGCAGAAATTCAACCCGGGTTATTGGGTGCCGCAATTGCAGGCCAGTCTGGATGGCAGCATTCGTTCCAGTGGCCAGTGGCCAGAATCAGCGAGCATGCCGGAGATGTCGGCAGAGGTAGATCTTGCTGGTTTGTGGCGTGGGCAAACCACCCGTATAAAGGTTAAAGCCAGTGCCGCAGACGGGCTCTGGCAGGTGCCTGAATTAAATGCCGTTATTGGCGATAACACTTTGGTCGGCAAAGGGCAGTGGGGTCAGCAATTACTGGCCGAGCTGGATCTGAATTTGCCTGAGCCGGAAGCGATTCTGGAAAGTCTGCGTGGGCAGGCCAGTGCCCGTTTAACCTTAAAGGGCACGGTACAGCAGCCCCAGGCGGATATTCGGATTTCAGCAACGGCTTTGGCCTGGGAAGACCAGCTGCAACTCGCAGAGATGGAACTCAGCGCCAGCCTTGATGCGGCGGGGGCAATCCGCAGCCGGCTTCAAGCCCGAGGTATTGAAGCCGGTGGCCAGACCGTTGAGCGGGTGGACGCAACGCTGGATGGCACGCGCCAGAATCATGAGCTGGTTCTGGAGATGATTCACCGCGAGGTTGAAGTTCGCTTGGCGCTGGCGGGTGCGGCGGGTGAGCATTGGCAACAATGGCAAGGCGAGCTCAGCCGCGGTGAGGTGCTGGTAACCGGGCAGGACCAACGCTGGCAGCTGCGCCAGCCCGCAGCCCTGTTTTTCAAGGCCGCGACAGGCGGCGCCGAGCCTCTACTGACCGTTGCCGAACATTGCTGGCAGTGGCAACAAAGCGCCTTGTGCGCCGGCGACCAGACCCTGCTGCCGGTGGCAGATGTTCAATACCGCATCATTAACTTGCCGGCGAAGGCGCTGGCGCCATTGTTGCCGGAAAATCTGCGCTGGCAGGCTAATATCAATGGCAGCATCGATTTTTCCATGGGCGCCGGAGGCCCTAGCGGCGCGATTGAGCTGGATGCCGGCGCGGGTGACTTCGAAATTCTGCTAGATGGCGACTGGGAAACCCTGCGCCATAGCGCATTGTCTACCCGCTTGGCGTTGCAGCCGTCTGAGGCGCAGTTAATGTTGGCGTTGGCCGGGCCGAAACTGGGATCACTAAAAGCAGACCTGAGCATTGACCCGGCTACGTCCGAGCGCACCCTTAGCGGCGACTTCCAGCTCAGCGGTATGGACATCGCGCTGTTGGGTATTTTCACTGGGCTGGAAGAGGTATCCGGCCAGATTAACGGCCGGGGTGAGCTGTCTGGGCCGCTAATGCGGCCCGCGGTGAATGGCGAATTAACCCTGTCTGACGGCCGGGTGATTGACCCACGTCTGCCCCTGGCCATGGAGCAAATCAACGTTACCGTTGAAATGCTGGGCTACAACGCCAATATTAACGGTTTGATTCGAGCCAATGAACGCAGCGAGCTGGTGCTTCAGGGCGAGCTTGACTGGCAAAGCGACTTGCCCAGCGGCAGTGTGTCTTTGCGCGGCGAGCGCCTGCCCATCAACATTGAGCCTTACGCCGAGCTGGAAGTAGCGCCGGACTTGACCATCGCCTTTTCCGGCGGGGAATTGTTGGTCAACGGCCGTGTTGACGTGCCCCGTGGAGCTATCGAAATCCGGGGGCTGCCGCCGCGGGCCGTATCGGTGTCTGATGACGAAGTGATTGTGGGGGTTGAAAAACCCGAGCCGGTGATTCGCTCGTTAATGATGGACGTGGTGGTGAACGTAGGCAGCCCCGATGACAAGGTCACGTTTGCGGCGTTCGGCGCGACGGGGGATCTCAGCGGCACCCTGCGCATTGGCAACAATATGGATACCCGCGGCACGTTGCGGCTCAACAACGGTCGCTTTGAGGCTTATGGCCAGGATTTGACCCTGCGTAAAGCCCAGTTGCTGTTTGTAGGCAACCTGAGCCAGCCTTATCTGGAACTGGAAGCTGTGCGCACGGTAGGGTCGGTCGTCGCAGGGCTGCGGTTGAAGGGCCCGGTGCAGTCGCCTGAGACCGAGGTGTTTTCCAGCCCGGAGATGCCGCAAACCGATGTGCTGTCGTACCTGATTCTGGGTCGGGCCCCGCAAAGCCAGCAGGACGACGGCCAAATGAGTCGCGCAGCGCTGTCATTGGGTTTGAACCAGGCCAACAAGATTACCGGCGCGCTGGGCGCAGAGTTTGGCATTCGTGATTTGACCCTTGAAGCCCAGGGCAGCGGAGACCAGACCGCGGTTGTGGCCAGCGGTTATCTGACCGACGAACTCAGCATTCGTTACGGCGTGGGCATTTTTGAGCCGGTGACCACGGTGGCCCTGCGGTACGATTTAGGGCGTTATTTTTATCTTGAGGCCGCCAGCGGTCTGGCGGCCTCGCTGGACATTTTCTATACCCGGGATTTTTAAAAAACGGCTAAAGTACTGTTAAAGCTCGGCGTTCAGTCTGGCCATTTTCAGGCGACAGGCTTCGTCTACAAAATGGCGGAATATACGGCGGTGGCCGCTGTGATAAAGCAGATACTCAGGGTGCCATTGCAGTCCCATTAGCCACTGGCCACGGGTATTTTCGATGGCCTGCACGAACAGATCGTTATCCACCGCCACTACGCGCAGGTCTTGCCCCAGTTTTTTAATGGCTTGGCTGTGGATACGGTTTGCACCGATAACCGGCGCGCGCATGATCTGGCTCAAGCGAGTGTGATCCACCACATTCACGGTTTGCAGAGGCAGCAGCAGCGGGCGATGGCGGGTGTGTTGGCGCAGTGGGGTCACGTTCTGGCACAACGAGCCGCCACGATGCACGTTAATCAACTGTGCGCCGCGGCATATACCCAGCACCGGCAGGTTCAGGATTTCAGCTTCTAACAGCAGGCGCTGGTCGGTTTCATCGCGGCGTTTATCGTAATTCGCCGTTACCATCGGATGCTGCCCATACAGTGCCGGCTGCACGTGAGTGCCGCCGGAAAGCACCAGGCCGTCCAGCAGGCTCACGTTTACCTGGGCGCCGGGGCGTATGTAGTGGGTGCGCGCACCCTGCATGCGCAGCGCCAGCGTAATCAACCGCTGGGCCGGTCCGCGTCGGCGCGGGCCACTGACTCCAATGGTCAGCCCGGGCGGGGAGTCTTGTTCCATCCGTTCAGACATAGCCTTTGTGTTCAAGCCAGTGGTGAATGGTTTCCGGTTTGCTGTGGGTCAGACTGTGCAGGGTGATAGTACCGGAATCGCGAAACTGAGCCCGAAGCTGCGCCAAATCTTCGCTGTTGTTGGCAATGTCGTCCAGTATTACCCAGTCATTCCATACCGAAGAGAAATTCCACTGCGGGTTGTCGATGTCGCAATCCGGTAGCCGGTAATGCAGGGTAGGCCGTTTTTTGATGCGCGGGTCTTGTACATGTCGGGCCAGCAACGGCGCATCCAGATGGGCAAACAGCGGCAGCAGATCCAGTGCGCGGTTTCGGGTGGGGTTGTGCTGCAGGTAGTCTTCCATCAGCTGTTTCAACGATGGCGCGTAGTCGTCTTTCATCAGCAGTTCTGTATAGCGAGCCGCCCAGGGCTCTATGTAGGGCGTAAAACGCCGGCTGACATCCAGTTGATGGCGGTTTTTCAGCCACTCGTACAAGCCTGCAAACGCCTGTAAATAGCGTGTAATGGTGGACGCCTGTAAATCCGGCAGTTCCGGGTTCAGTTGCAGTCCGAAGGCATAATAAATGGACTCGCGGCTGCCCAGAGCACCAAGGCTGCGTAGTTCTTTGATCAGCCGCTCAACCTCTTCCACCTGGGAAAAACCGATGGGCGGCCCGACAATTTCCAGCGGCACAATACGCTCGGCCGCGGCGTCAATCACGTCCATAGCCTGGCCGCCCAGCTCACGCAGGATTTCCGGCACGTCAGCTCCGGTCAGGTCCAGATCTTTAATAGGGTCAGAATCCAGCTCGATCACAAACTCACCCAGCGGTGTATCCACTGCGGTTACGTAGCGCGACCGCGGTTGCGGCGCACCGTTGAGCAGGCTGGCGACTTCGCGCACCAGCGTTTCGTAGCTTAAACCTGAAAGCTCGATTTCCACACCAACCCGGCGCTCTGCTCCGCTGGCAGTGTGAGTTACAGAGGGAATTTTGCAGACGTTCTTTTGCGTCATTATTACACCTTTCAATCAGTCTTAAGCGCTTCAAGCGCGGCTTATAAGGGCAGAATTACCATAGCACATTAGGTGTCTGACGCTGGTAACCGAGCAAGTGGGGGAAATGCCATAAACAGGGTTTACACTGGATAAAACACTGTATATAGTCGAATCACTGTATAAACAAACAGGGTATGTTATGACACAGCGGATCCCAAACATGAAACTCACCGCCAGGCAGTCCCAAGTGCTGGATATCGTCCGCCGCTATCTGGATGAAACCGGGTATCCGCCCACCCGCGCCGAAATTGCAGCTGAGCTGGGTTTCCGCTCCGCCAATGCGGCGGAAGAGCACTTGCGGGCTCTGGCACGCAAAGGTGCCATTGAAATGGTGCCCGGCGCTAGCCGCGGTATTCGCCTGCCAGAAAGCGAGCAGGACCTGGGTTTGCCAGTGATTGGCCAAGTGGCAGCCGGTAGCCCGATTCTGGCTCAGGAGCACGTGGAAGACCACTGCACTTTAAAACCCGGCTTTTTTTCGCCGGCGGCGGATTACCTGCTGCGAGTACGTGGTATGAGCATGAAGAATATCGGTATTCTAGACGGTGACCTGCTGGCAGTACACAGCACTCAGGACGTTCACAACGGCCAGATTGTGGTGGCCAGGGTAGGTGATGAAGTGACGGTGAAGCGCTTCCGTAAAGAAGGTAATAAAGTGTATCTGGTGGCGGAAAACGACGACTTCGCGCCGATTGAAGTGGATCTGACCGAGCAGGATCTGTTCATTGAAGGGTTGGGCGTTGGTGTTATTCGCCGCTCCGACTTGCACTGATCCGTAGCGACAGAAAACCGACATAAAGAAGGGCGGGGAATCATGGAACAACTGAGCTTTAACGGCAATCTTGCATACCAGCAACAGATCGCAGCGCGAGTGGCAGAGCAGGCGCAGCCTGTGCGAGTTCAGCCCCGGCCAGACCCGGTGTGTGCTGGTAACGTCACCGAAATCATCTTGCCCCAGGGTCAGGTGGAAAATTTTCAGCTGTTATTGCCAATGCTGACCCAGCTGAACCAGGAAAAGCGCTGGTTGGCATGGATTGACCCACCTCAGGAGCTGGTCAGCAAATGGCAAAAAATGCACGGTATTGTTGCCGGTGAGCTGCTGGTTTTGCGTTCCAGCGCCGAGCATCCGGCGCGCAAGTTGGCGGAGCGGGCGCTCAGGGTGGGCACATGTCATGCGGTGGTGTTGTGGACCGAAAAGCTGAATAAAACGTGTTTCGAGGCACTTCAGGCGGCATCCGCCGCGGGCAACAGCCACGGCGTCGTTTTGCGTCAGCGTTAGTAAAGAGTATTGCGCCAGCGCTAATAGAGTTCTGCGCTAGCGTTAATGCAGCGTCGGGCTGTGGGGCGCATCAAACCACTCCACGTCGCTGTCGCTAACACTGTCATTGCTATCCCAGTCCAGGTCCTGGGCGCTATCGCCCGCGGCGTCAATGCCTGCCGCAATCATGGCTTTGGCCACTTGCATCTGGCGGTCGTCCATCATGTCTTTGGCTTCTTCGGAAAAACTGATACGCACCAATGGCGCGCCGTCGTCGTCAACGCGGCGCAAAGCGTAATCGCCGTTGCTGAGTTGAATAATTTCAAAAAACGATGGTGACATGATCCGAACCTTTATGTTCGCCAACGAAAAAGTACGCGCGGGGATGTTTTACCACTCGCTGTGTCTTGCTTCCACATCGGCTGAAAATTGCTTTATTGCGCTTAGGCTGGCTTGAACCGATGCCAGCGAACGGTCTGCGCCAACGGCCGCAGTGATGGCAATAATGTTGTCGTTGCTGACGGTTTTTTTTGCCGCAGGTGGCCGGTTCTGCGCGTCTCCAAGTTGCTCCAAATGGTTCCACCAACTATCAGCGTTGGTTTGTAATACCAGCAGTTGCTGAACTTCCGGCGCAGCGGCTCCGATCAATTTGCCCAGTTGGTCAATGCTCTGGGGTTGCCCTTTGCGTTGCTGATAACACACTGCCAGGGTATACAGCAGCAGCGTTCTCGATCGCAGCATGAGTTCAATGGCACCTTGTTTGCAGGCTTCCTGCTGTAAGGGCTGATTGCTGTTAACAGCAAGTCGTAATAATGTCTGCGCCAGTGCCAGTTTGCCGGCAAGATGGGAATGCCACGCTGCTGCCATATACCCTCGCAACTGTTTCTGCTGTTAATGTTGGCGTAATTGGCCCTGTGAAATTCACCAGCACCGAAATTCGCTGAAACCTGAAATAAGCCAAGTATTATAACAGTTTCAAAGCCGCGTTGTCCGCTGTCTACTTCCGTTTTGAAAATTTGCCTGAACAATCAAAAACCGCCTAAAAAATCGTAGCTGTGTCTTGAAATATCCGTTCAAATCAAACAACAAATATCTGAGATGTTTACCGGGGTTAGGTCATGGCGATTCACCGCGGCTGCCGTACGTCGTGCTATGCGTCGCTAAGGTGTAACATGGTTAAGTGTAAGTACACTGGGCTTCGCACCCGGTTGCAGATCACTGAACAGGAGCAATGAACTATGGCCGCAGACCATCCTGCAATGGCACATCTGGACCAGCTGCTCGAGCACATGCAGCAGGCGCTGAAAGACCAGGATTGGGAGCTGATTAGCCGCCTAAATCCAGAGATGAAGCCCGCTATAGAACCCTTGCTTGAAGCGTTGGAACAAGGGCAACTGCCGGCTGAAACCGTGCGCAGTCAACTACAACGGGTGCAGGAGTTTGTCGACGCCGCTGATAGCTCTGCCCGCCAGGCCAAGGCCGCAGCGCAGCTCGAATTGAAAGAAGTCAACCGCAACAGCAGCGCAGCGAAAGCCTACCATAAGGTGTCCTCGTCCCGGCCTTGAGCCAGGCACACACTAACTCAGCGGTCGAATTGCGTGAAGCGCCAGATCGCCGGCGCGTGTGAACGAGATTTTGTGGGGTTTGGCGTCATAAAATTGACTACAAGCCGGTTAAGGTCTTAAATACCGCTCAAAGCCTATAAGAGATTGCCTGGAATGTTGAAGCCCAACACAGTGCTGGTGTTCAGTGATGCTGCTGAACGCTGCCGCGATATTACGACTATCCTCGAATTTCTTGGCGAAGAAGACTGGTTGGCTGGCAGTAAGGCCCGCGATGTGTTGTCAAGTGCCAACGACGCAGACGCGCAGGCGGTCTCGGTGGTCATTGTGCAAGGCGACGATGCCAGCGCCGAAGCCACGATCAAGGCCTTGTGCAAATGGTCTCTCTGCATCCCCGTGTTGTGCATTGGCGACCCTGATTTTACCGGTCTGAATGACGAGCAGCGCGGGCGAATCATTGCCCGCCTGGAGTGGCCATTTGGCTATACCAAATTTATTGATTCGCTTTACCGCGCCCAGGTGTTCCACGATCATTACAGCCGAGCCCGCGAGCGCGGCCAGATGCGTGGGGTGCAGCTGTTCCGCTCACTGGTGGGTACTAGCCGCAAAGTGCAGCAGGTACGCCAGCTGATGGAGCAGGTAGCAGACAAAGAAGTCAGTGTGTTGGTGACGGGCGAGTCCGGTACCGGCAAAGAAGTGGTCGCACGTAATCTGCATTACCATTCAAGCCGCCGCGACAAACCCTTTGTACCGGTAAACTGCGGCGCCATTCCTGCGGAACTGCTGGAGAGCGAGCTGTTTGGCCATGAAAAAGGCGCGTTCACCGGCGCGATAACCGCTCGTGTGGGCCGTTTTGAGTTGGCCGAGGGCGGCACCCTGTTTCTGGACGAAATAGGCGACATGCCGTTGAATATGCAGGTGAAGATTTTGCGGGTTTTGCAAGAGCGTACGTTCGAGCGGGTCGGGAGCAACCACACTAAATTTGCCAACGTGCGTATCATTGCCGCCACCCACAAACACCTGGAAGATATGATTCAAAGTGGGAGCTTCCGCGAAGATCTGTACTACCGGCTGAATGTGTTTCCCATTGAGATGCCGGCGTTGCGGGATCGGGTTGAGGACATTCCGCTGCTGATCAACGAACTGGTGGCGCGCATGGAAAAAGAAAAACGCGGATCGCTGCGGCTGAATTCCGCTGCCATTCTAAATTTGTGTCGTCACGACTGGCCCGGCAACGTGCGTGAGCTGGCCAACCTGGTAGAGCGTCTGGCAATCATGAACCCGTTTGGGGTGATTGGTGTGCAGGAACTGCCGAAAAAATTCCGCTACGTTGACGACCATGACGAAGATCACGCCGATATTGATGAACCTGACCTGCCATCTTTCTCGTCTGGTCTGGTTGGGTTAGATTCACCTGCGTTATTGCCAGCCAATGGGCTCGATTTGAAAGATTATTTGGGTAACCTGGAGCGTGAACTGATCCAGCAGGCGCTTGACGAAGCCGGCGGCGTAGTGGCCCGGGCTGCGGAAAAATTGCGTATTCGCCGCACCACCTTGGTGGAAAAAGTCCGCAAGTATGGTCTTCGTGAGGAGGTGGGCGAAGCCTGAGGGCGTTATTCCCCAGAGGTTCGATCAGCCAGCTGAAAACACCAATGCAGAAATCCTAAAACGGCGTCAACGGTTTGTAACCGCTGGCGCTTTTGTCTTTTTAAAGTGACGGAAACCCGTCATCTGCCTTTTTCGGAAAATCCTTTCCTATTGAAAAACCTAAAAAATATTGAGTTGGCATGAAGCTGGCTTGGTGAATCTTAACGAATCACCAGTGACCGGTCTGCGCAGTGGCAATATCGGTCACCTTGGGTAAGGGAAAGGGTTATGAATCACGCACAATTTGCAATCGGGCAGACCAATGCACCGGCTAACGCCGCTGCCGATGTGAATGGCAAGGTAACGGCGCTGTTCCCGCAGCAAAGCGATGACGCGGTAGACTCCGCTTTGGACATGTTCAACCGCATGTCGCGCCAGATTACCGATTCTTACCGCACTCTGGAATCTCGCGTTAACCAGCTTTCCGGCGAACTATCGGAAGAGAGTCTGCAGCGTCAGCAAGAGCTGGAGAAAAAAGAACAACTTGCCGACCAGCTCACCACGTTGTTGAAGGCCTTGCCAGCCGGCGTGGTGGTGCTAGACAGCCAGGGTGTGGTTACCCAAACCAACCCTGCGGCCGTTGGCCTTTTGGGTGAGCCGCTGGATGGCGAACACTGGATTGATGTGATTCAGCGTTGCTTTGCGCCGCGCCAAGATGACGGTCACGAAATTTCACTGAAAGACGGGCGCCGGGTCAGTATTGAAATTCGCACCATGGAAAATCAGCCCGGCCAGTTAATTTTGCTGACGGATATGACCGAAACCCGACAGTTGCAGTCTCAGCTGGCCCATGCCCAGCGCTTATCCGCGATGGGCAAGATGGTAGCGTCATTGGCCCATCAGATTCGCACGCCGCTGTCGGCGGCGATTCTGTACGGCGGTCACCTGACCGAAGCCGATCTGGATGAAGAAATGCGCCAGCGCTGTGCCAATAGACTTATGTCGCGCCTGTCGCATCTGGAACAGCAGGTGCGCGACATGTTGATTTTTGCCCGCGGTGAAACCCGTTTGGCGGAAGAGCTGTCGGTAATCACTCTGGCGGTTGCACTGAAGTCGGCGGTAGACGCCATTGCCGAGCGCAGTGGTGCTGAGCTAATTCTCGACGCCCGGGGGGCTGAGGGCCACCTGTTGTGTAACCGTGATGCCCTGGTGGGTGCCTGTACCAATTTGGTCAACAACAGTATTGAAGCAGGGGCCACCAGCGTGCGCCTGGACCTCAGCGGTTGTGATCATGAGTTGGCCATCGAGGTAAGCGATAACGGCCCGGGGTTTGATCCGGCTATGGCTCCGCGATTGCAAGAAGCTTTCTACACCACAAAATCCCAGGGCACCGGCCTTGGCCTAGCGGTCGTACTTGCGGTGGTGAACGCACACCAGGGTCGCTTTGCGATCAACTCAAACGGCCAAGGTGGGGCTCAGGCCATGATTTGCCTGCCACTGTTAAATCGCACTAATTAATAGCAGCACTTGATTAACTCTGGCGGGCCGCACCGGCACGTACCATCGAACACGCAGTGGAGAACAGCACCATGACCAAGCCCCGGATTCTGATTGTTGAGGACGACCGTGACCTGCGCGAAGCCTTGGTGACAACCCTGGAGCTGGCCAAATTCCGCGTTCACGAGGCGGCAGACGGCCACGAAGCCTTGCGGCAGCTGTCCCAGGTGCCGGTTGATATGGTGGTTAGCGACGTTAATATGCCAGGATTGTCTGGCCACGAATTGCTGGCTGAAGTACAACGCCTGTACCCGGGCCTGCCGATGATGCTGATGACTGCTTACGGCCAGATCAGCCACGCAGTGTCTGCTATGCAGGCCGGTGCCATTGATTATTTGGTAAAGCCGTTCGAAGGCCATACCCTAGTCGACGCGGTCAGCAAAATTACCGGTCACAAGCGCCAGGCTGACAGCGATCGGCCGGTGGCGGAAGACCCGATCAGCAAACGCATGTTTCAGCTGGCAGCCAAAGTCGCCAACAGCGACTCAACGGTCATGATTTCAGGTGAAAGCGGCACCGGAAAGGAGGTGCTTGCGCGCTACATTCACCAGCATTCTCCCCGCGCCAACAAACCGTTTATTGCCATCAACTGCGCGGCTATTCCGGAAAACATGCTCGAAGCCATGCTCTTTGGTCATGAAAAAGGCGCCTTCACCGGTGCCATCGCGTCATCACCGGGCAAGTTCGAACAAGCCAACGGCGGCACGATTTTGCTGGATGAAGTGTCGGAAATGGACCCAGGCTTGCAATCCAAATTGCTGCGAGTGCTGCAGGAGCGGGAAGTAGAGCGAGTAGGCGGGCGCAAAACCATTGTGCTAGATGTGCGGGTGATTGCCACCACCAACCGGGATCTGGCCGAGCACGTGCGCGAAAGCCGTTTTCGTGAAGACCTTTATTATCGCCTGACGGTGTTCCCCATGCATTGGCAACCGTTGCGCGAGCGGCCGCTAGACATTCTTCCTCTGGCTAATGCGGTGTTGAAAAATCACAGCCGTAAATTGAAACTCAATGGCGTTAGTTTTGCTGCTGATGCCCGCGAGGCAATGCTGGCTCACCCCTGGCCGGGTAATGTACGCGAATTGGATAACGCCATACAAAGAGCGCTGGTGTTGCACCAGAGCAATGTGATTCATGTTGACGACCTGTGCCTGGACTTAGGCATCAGCGCGCGCCCGGCGGCACCCGTTGCCCCAATAGCGCCCATGGTATCAGCGACCGCAATAGTAGATGCAGAATCAACTACCGCTGATTCGCACTCAGTTGAGCTGGTTTCGCAGCCGGCAGTGCTCGACGCAGTTGGCACAGCGGGAGCCATGGCAAACCAGCAAGGTTCCCTGGGGACACTTGAAGGCGATCTGCGCCAGCAGGAGTTCCGACTTATTATTCAAACTCTGCGCCAGGAGCGTGGTCGCCGTAACCGCGCCGCCGAGCAGTTGGGTATTAGCCCCCGCACCTTGCGCTACAAGCTGGCGCAGATCCGTGAAGCAGGTATTGACCTGGACGCGGAAATGGCCTTGGCCTGATTTAAGGGCCGCCGGTTCCCCTAATCGCTTTTTTACGCAGCACTTCTTTTTATTCGGCACTCCTTCCTGGCACCCTTTTGGGTGCCTTTTTTGTTCGGCCGCCGGTTCCCCGATTCCTGTCAAAACTTCGACGCTTATCCGTTTCAACCTTTTGAAGACGAGGTTTTAGCGCGTTAAAGAAAATGTATATAACTGATTAAAAACACTTTTAAAAAGTTGGTCTGGGCTTTGCTGATTCTTCGGTAACGAGACAAATCACCCAGTTTCATATGGGTAGCCCGGGAGAAAGTTATGGTTCAGCGTGCCGATATCAACAGTGTTCTTGCCGACATCCGCAACCTGCGTTCGCAAATGACGCAGAACCAGCAGGTAGAGCAGAATCAATCTGTGCGCGGCCGTATTGATGGCCCGCGCCAGGTAGGCGAAACCGACGGAACGGCAAGTTTCAGCTCCATGCTAGGGCAGGCTGTGGGCAATGTGGCGGACGCGCAGAAAACCGCGGGTGATCTGCGCACAGCCTACGACATGGGCGAGCCCAACGTGGACATTACCCGGGTAATGATTGCCGCGCAGAAATCATCAGTGTCGTTTGAGGCGCTGACCCAGGTCCGTAACCGGGTAGTCAAAGCTTACGAAGACATCATGAACATGCCGGTATAACCGGCGCGCTTTATTTTAGAGCGTTTCAGAAAGTTTCAGAATTTTGATAGTCCATCGGGTCAAGGTTTAACCGGAGAGCAGCATCATGGCCAGCGTGCCTGCACAGACCACACAATCGAATTTGCCGGCGACCTCCGCAGCAGACAGCACAGGCGAAGGTCGCAGCCGCGCCTTTATGGGTTTCAACAGGCTGGATCTGCTGCGTCAGATAGGCCTGATGGTGGGCTTGGCGGCCAGCGTTGCGTTGGGCGTGGCGGTGGTGCTGTGGGCCCAAGAGCCTAACTATCAGCCGGTGCTGGGTGACTTGTCATCGTACAACCCGCAAGACGTGACCAGAATTCTGGACACCAACGGAATCGATTATAAGATGGACCCGCGCACCGGTGCACTTCTGGTGGTAGCTGATCAGGTTTACAACGCACGCCTGAGGCTGGCGGCGGAGGGCGTTACTGATCAAAAAACTCTGGGTTTCGAATTGCTGGACCAGGATCGTGGTTTGGGTACCTCCCAATATATGGAAACCATCAGCTATCGCCGCGGTTTGGAAGGCGAATTGGCGCGTACCATCGCCAGTATGCGCGGCATTCGCAGTGCCCGGGTACATCTGGCCATTCCGGAGCGCTCGGTGTTCATCCGCGATGCCCGCGAGCCTTCAGCCTCGGTGTTTCTGGAAGTGTTTGCCGGGCGCCGCCCGGAGCAGGAGCACATTGCCGCCATTGTTAATCTGGTGGCGGGCAGCGTGCCGATGATGACCAAGTCCGGTGTGACCGTGGTTGATCAGAATGGCAATCTGCTGACAGGCAGCGACGCTAAAACCGACACCGATCGCATGTCCGACCAATACGACTTCACCGACAGGGTGGAGGAGCGCCTGAGCCACCGGGTGTCGTCGCTGATTTCGCCGATTGTGGGCGAAGGCCGCTATCGCACCGAAGTGTCCGCAGATCTTGATTTCTCTTCGGTGGAGCAAGCTGAAGAATTGTTCAACCCGGAACAACAGGCGGTGCGCAGCGAGCGCAAGTTAACCGAAAGCCGCGGCGCTGGCGGCGCACCCATTGGCATTCCCGGAGCCCTGTCGAATCAGCCCCCTGCTAACGCCACCGTGCCACAACAGGCCAATGCCGCCGGTGCCGAGCCTGCACCAGCGCCGGTAGATGTGCGCAGCGAATCCACCCGCAATTACGAGATAGACCGCACCGTTAGCTACGTTCGCCAGGAATTGGGCCGGATCAAGCGTCTGACCGTCGCCCTGGCGGTGGATGACATGAAGGTAGTCAATGCCGACACCGGCGCGGTCACCTACGAGCCCTGGCCGGAACAGGAATTACAGCGCCTGAGCATGCTGGTTCGCGACGCAGTGGGCTACTCTGCGGCCCGCGGCGACAGCGTTACAGTGATGAATACCGCGTTTGCTCCGGAACAGGTCGTGGCCTACGACGCCCCCGGTTTTTGGACTCAACCCTGGTTTTGGGACCTGATGAAGCAGGTTCTGGCCGGTCTGGTGGTATTGGTGCTGGTATTGGGTCTGCTGCGGCCCACCCTGAAAAATCTGTCGAACGGCAATAAAGGCCTGGCTGGCGGCGATAATGAAGGTTACGGCGATCTGGACGGCATCGAAGGTGGCGATTCCCTGCGCCAAGCCATGGCCAATCAGGACGACCTGCTTTTACCCGGTAGCACAGGGGGCTATGATAGGCAGCTGAACGCCCTAAAAGGGCTGATTGCCGAAGATCCGGCACGGGTTGCACAGGTAATGCGACAATGGGTGAATGTTGATGACTGATCAGGCAAACCAGAGCGTCGGCAGCGCGCCGGCGAAACCCGCACGCAAAATTTCGAGGGTAGAGCAGGCGGCCATTCTGTTGATGTCGCTGGGCGAAGGCGACGCCGCGGAAGTGCTAAAGCACATGGGCCCGAAGGAAGTGCAGAAGGTTGGCGTGGCCATGGCACAAATGCGCGATATCAGCAAAGACGACGTCAGCGGCGTACTCAACAACTTTATCGACGCCGTGGGCGGCCAGACCGGACTGGGCGTGGGCAACGACGATTACATTCGTGCCATGCTGACCCAGGCCCTGGGTAACGACAAAGCCGCCAGCCTGATTGACCGTATTCTGATTGGTGGCAATACCACCGGGTTAGACACTCTGAAGTGGATGGAGCCCCGCGCGGTGGGCGATATCATCCGGTACGAACACCCGCAAATTCAGGCCATCGTTATTTCCTATCTCGACCCGGACCAGTCTGCCGAAATTTTGGCCGCTCTGGACCCGAAAGTGCGATTAGATGTGATGATGCGCGTTGCGACTCTGGAAACCATACAGCCCCAGGCGTTGCAGGAGCTGAACGACATTCTGGAAAAACAGTTCTCTGGCAGCTCCTCGACGCAAACCAGCCGGATTGGCGGCATAAAGCGCGCCGCTGACATCATGAACTTTATGGACCGCAGCATCGAATCCAGTCTGCTGGAATCCATCAAGGAAACCGACCCGGATCTGGCAACCACCATTGAAGACCTGATGTTTGTATTCGACAATCTGAAGGACGTGGACGACCGTGGCATTCAGGCCTTGCTGCGTGAAGTGTCGTCTGAAGTGCTGGTGATTGCGCTCAAGGGCGCCGATGACGATGTCAAAGACAAAATTTTCAAGAATATGTCCAAGCGTGCCGCTGAACTCTTGCAGGACGATCTGGAAACCAAGGGCCCTGTTAAAGTAAGTGATGTAGAAAGCGCACAAAAAGACATCATAAGCATCGCCCGCCGCATGGCCGAAGCCGGTGAAATCACCCTCGGTGGCGGCGGCGAAGAAATGATGTAATGGCCGACTCCCGCAACGACCGCAGCCGCATCCCGAAAGAACAGCTCACCGCTTACGAGCGTTGGGAGTTGCCCCTGCTTGACGCCCGTGGCAACGAAGTTCCCCGCGAAGAAGAGCGTGATATCAAACCGCTGACCGCCGCGGAGCTTCAGGATATTCACCAACAGGCGGAAGCGGAAGGCCACGGTGCCGGGCTTGAAAAAGGTCATCAGGAAGGTTTTGCCAAAGGCCGCGAAGAAGGTTTTGCTCAAGGCGTGAAGGCTGGCACTGTCGAAGGCCGCGAGAAAGGCGAGCGCGCGGGGCGCGAACACAGCCAGCAGCAGATGCAGGCGTTGGAAAAGCGCCTGGACTCAGTGATGGAATCACTGGTATTACCCATTCGCCAGCAGCAAAACGACCTGGAAGAGGCGTTGGTTCAGCTTGCGACGGCGGTGGCCAAAGCGGTTGTCCAGCGCGAGCTATCCCAGGACTCCAGCCATATTCTGCAGGTTGTTCTCCAAGCTATGGCGGCACTGCCATCCACCACTGAAACCGTGCGCATCAGCGCCAATCCCCAGGATATTGAGCCGCTGCAAGCGTCTTTGGCGCGGCTTGATGCGTCCACGAAGCTGGTGGAAGACACCGCCGTCAGCCCCGGCGGTTGCCGCGTGGAAACCCGCTACTCGCTGGTGGATTTCACCGTTGAAAAACGTTTTCAACAGGTGGTTCACGCCTTGGTAAACGATGCCAGCACAAACGAATCCCAGGAGCCCGGCGATGACAGCTCCGCCCTCTGATGCCCTATCTGACCGCTCACCTGGTAGCTTGTCTGGCACCCTTGCCGAACGCCTGAACCGGCGTAGCCGCAACGTACAGGCACAACAAACACCGGAACTGGCTGGCCGCCTGACCCGCATGGTCGGGCTTACGCTGGAATGCGTGGGCGTGCCTATGGTGGTGGGCGACCGCTGCGTTATTCAGAGCCAAGGCAGTGGCGTGGTCGAAGCCGAAGTGGTCGGCTTTGAAGATGAAAAAGTGTATTTGATGCCACTGACCGCCATTGAAGGCCTTCGCCCTGGCGCATTGGTGGTGCCCTTGTCTACAACCAGTCGGGTGCCGGTGGGCAATCAACTGCTGGGGCGAGTGGTTGACGGCAGTGGCGAGCCGCTGGACGGAAAAGGCCCGCTGCACGCTGAAGCCCGCGTGTCGCTCAGCGGCGACATCATCAACCCGTTGAACCGAGCGCCGGTGCGCCAACCTATGGACGTGGGCATTCGTGCCATAAACGCGCTGCTTACCGTGGGGCAGGGCCAGCGCCTTGGCCTGTTCGCTGGCAGCGGCGTGGGCAAAAGTGTGCTGCTAGGCATGATGACCCGATTTACCAACGCCGACGTCACCGTGGTCGGGCTGATTGGCGAGCGCGGCCGCGAAGTGAAAGAATTCATTGAAGACATTCTGGGTGAAGAAGGCTTGGCCCGTTCCGTGGTGGTGGCTTCACCCGCCGACGATTCACCTCTGATGCGTCTGCGCGCGGCTATGCTGACTACGCGCATTGCCGAATTTTACCGCGATCAGGGCAAGCGTGTGCTGCTGCTGATGGATTCGTTGACCCGCTATGCCCAGGCCCAGCGTGAAATTGCCCTGGCGGTGGGTGAGCCACCGGCCACCAAGGGCTACCCGCCATCGGTATTTGCCAAATTGCCACAGTTGGTGGAGCGCACCGGCAACGGTCGCCCCGGCGGCGGGTCCATTACGGCCTTTTACACGGTGTTGACGGAAGGCGACGATCAGCAAGACCCGATTGCCGATGCCGCCCGCGCCATTCTGGACGGCCATATTGTGTTGTCGCGGCGGCTGGCGGAAGAAGGCCATTACCCGGCTATCGATGTTGAAGCGTCCATCAGCCGGGTTATGCCCCAGGTGACCGATCCTGAACACTTCGCCCGGGCGCAGCGGTTTAAACAGGTGTACTCGCGCTACCAGCAGGCGCGGGATTTGATCAGCGTAGGCGCTTATGTCAAAGGCAGCGACCCGGAAACCGACTTTGCCGTTGCGCACATTGCCAATATGCGGCAGTTCCTGAAGCAGGGACTCAGTGAAAAAACCTCGCTGACCGACAGCGTTGAGCAACTGCTTGCCGTGGTGCCGGAGCGGCGTTCGCCCGAACGCATGCAGGTGGCTGCGCCAAATCCGACTGCCGCCGGGAGTAATCCGTAATGCAGCGTTCGCAACGCCTTGGCGTGGTGCTGGCGGTGGAGCAACGCAAAGAGAAACAGGCGCTGGAACGCATGGGCGAGGCTCGCACCCTGATGGCTCAGCGGGAACAGCAAATTCAGGAACTTCAGCGCTATCATCAGGAATATCGCCAGCAAATCCGTGACGGCCAGCAGGGCGTGATTGCGGTTAGCCGGTTGCAAGCCTGGCAGGCGTTTATGGGTCAGCTTGACCAGTTAATCGGGCAGCAGCAGGTTCAGCTTGAACAGGCAAATCAGGTGTTTGAAGTTCGTCGCAACGAATGGTTGAAAGCCTGGGAAAAACGCCGTGGCATGGAGAATTTCATCACAACCTGTCGCCAGCAGGAGCAACGTGAGCAAGATTCCCGCGAACAGAAGCAGGCCGACGAAGTCGCTGGCCGGGCGTTTCTGCGCCGACCCCGCTGACGCGCTCTGGCATCGATCTTGCTACACCTCTTTTAGCTTTGTTACTTATGCGGAATAACGGCCATTGAACGCCGTTTTCCGGTTTTTGGATTACTTTCAAGCTACTTTCAAGCTACTTTCAAACTACTTTTAAGCTACTTTCAAACTACTACGCGGCCACACGCGGCAAGAGGTTGCCATGTCCCAAATGCTTCTCCCCCAAGGCTCTGCCAGCGCAATCAGCGAACAGGCGGCCAGTCGCTCGGCAAAAAGTCGTGACGGCGGTTACGCCGACAGTGGCAACGGCGGCAACAGCCGTTATCAAGACGTGTCCCGTGAACACACGCAAACCCTGGTACGTCAGGATCAGGCTAAAAACCGGTCTGCCGCTCAGCAAGCGGTTGCGAAAGACTCAAAAGCCGACGCCCAGAAAGCCAATGCAGCGGATAAAAACGCTGCTGCCCCCCGGGCAGCGGATACCGCCAAAAAACCTGCCGATGCTGACCGTAGCCGCCAAGCCGAAGCGGATGACGTTGGCAAGGTCAATGAACCCCGCAGCGACAACATCGAGCCCGGGGCTATAACCAACCCGCAGAACAACGCTGCCGAAAATACCGACACCGAAGACCTGCCCGACCCGGAACCGGTGGCACTCACCTTTATGGAATTGCAGGCCATGCTGGCACCGGTGGCGCCGGCCCCCGGTGCCGCTGGCAGCGCGGTGGTTATGAATAGCGCCGCCGGCGTTGCCTTGGCCAGTGCCGGCGCCATGCCGGCCGCAGGCATTCCAGGGCAATCACTGAATCCGCTGGCGGCGCCTGGCGTTATAGAGGCCGGCACAGAGGGTGCAGCGACCGGCTTGAGTGCCAGCCAAGCTGCGGGCCTGGCCCTCACCGACACATTGCGCAACGGGGAAAGCCTGCGCCCGGTAGACGGCGCCAATTTGGTGGCCGACAGCCGTCTGCAAGGCAGCGCCGACAGTCTGTTGCAGCAGCCCAACAGTGCCGCCCGGGTGCAGACCGATCCCGCGCTGGCTCTGCGCGGTTACACAACGTCTGTAGACGTGCCGGTGGGCCAGGCCGATTGGGGCGACAAAGTAATGGGTAAACTCACTTGGCTTACCGCACGCAACATGTCGATGGCTGAAATTCATCTGTCCCCGGCAGACCTGGGCCCGATGGAAGTAAAGGTGCGTATGCACAACGATCAGGCCAGCATAACGGTGCACGCGGCCAACCCGATGGTACGCGATCAGTTAGAGCAGCATTCCCACCGTTTGCGTGACATGCTGAGTGAGCAGGGCGTTTCGCTGGAGCGATTTGATGTGTCTGACCAGCCCCGCCAGCAATCCGGTGAACAAGGCAATGCGGAGGCCGGCAGTAACGGTGGCCAAGGCCGCCGCGGTGGCGATGGCCTGGCGTCTGAACTGGGTGGTCAGGATGTTATTTTAGCAGGCGGGCAGCTGGATTTGAGCTGGCGTGGTGAGGTTGACGTGTTTGCCTAGGCAAACTGTTTTGCCCAAGGCTGAGCTGAACGGTAAACTGCGCGCAACGGCTTATTTGGGCTTCACAGGATCGATTACTTATGGCAGAGAACACCAGCGCTGATGAACCCGTAGCGAAAAAAAGCAAACTCAAGCTCTTTGTGTTGCTGGGCTTTTTGATTTTGTTGGCTATTGGTTTGGCTGTTGCCGGTGCGCTCTGGTTTATGAATGGCAGCCTGCCCGGCATGGGCGGTGACGAAACCGTTGAAGAACAGGCCAAAGAACCGGAATATCTACCCAGCGTTTATCTGGAGCTGGAAAACCCCTTGCTGGCCACCGTGCAAGCTGAAGGCCGCCAGCGTTACGCCCAGGTGTATGTGTCACTGGAAGCGGAAAGCCAGGCGGTGCTTGATGCCGCCAAAGTGCATTTGCCATTGCTGCGCAGCCAGCTGATTCAGCTAATGGGAAATCGCAGCTTTGACAGCTTGCGCGCTTCGGAAGGCCGCCAGGAGCTGGCACAGGCGATGACTGACAAGGTCAATGAGCTATTGGCCAACGAGAACGTAGCCGCTATTCGCCAGGTGTTGTTCAGCAACTTTGTTGTTCAGTAATTTTGTGGTTCAGTAAGGTGGACGTTTGATATAGCCGCCATGCGGCTGGAATCTTCACGGCGGAATTGACTATGCAGGACTTGCTGTCTCAGGACGAAATCGATGCGCTCCTTCATGGAGTAGACGACGTTGACATCGACGCCTACGACGACACCGACAAAGACGGCGTAAAAAAATACGATTTGGCCAGCCAGGACCGGATCGTCCGCGGGCGCATGCCAACACTGGAAATGATTAACGAGCGTTTTGCCCGGTACACCCGCATCAGCCTATTCAATATGCTGCGGCGCACCGCCGATGTGTCAACCAGCGGCGTTCAGATCATGAAGTTCGGCGAGTACGTGCACACCCTTTATGTGCCAACCAGTTTGAACCTGTGCAAAATCCGTCCGCTGCGCGGCACGTCTTTGTTTGTGCTGGATGCAAAACTGGTCTTTAAACTGGTGGACAACTTCTTCGGTGGCCAGGGCCGTCACGCCAAAATTGAGGGCCGCGAATTCACCCCTACCGAAAACCGCATTGTGCAGATGATGCTGAATCAGGTGTTCCACGACATGCAGGAAGCCTGGCAGACGGTGTTAAAAGTGAATTTCGAGTATCTGAGCTCGGAAGTGAACCCGTCTATGGCCAATATTGTCAGCCCCAGCGAAGTGGTCGTGGTGAGCACCTTTCATATAGAACTGGACGGCGGTGGCGGCGAGCTGCACTTTGCGCTGCCATACTCGATGATTGAGCCCATTCGCGATGTGTTAGACGCTGGCGTGCAAAGCGACATCGACGACACCGACGAACGTTGGGTAAGCGCGCTTCAGGAAGACATCAAGGCGGTGAGTGTGGCGGTGAACTCTACAATTTGCCGGCGTCACATTTCACTGCGCGAAGTGGCCAAGTTTAAAGCCGGTGACATTATACCCATTGAAATGGCAGATCATTTAACCGTCACCGCTAACGGTATTCCGATATACACCGCAACGTTGGGCACCCGCGATGATAAATTGGCATTGAGAATTCACGGACGGGCGACGTTGCCCAAGGTCAAGAAACAACTGAAGGTAGGGCGCACCTAATGGCTGACGACGATAAAACAGACGACCAAAATATAAGCGAAGACGAAAAGCTGGCAGCGGAGTGGGAAGCCGCGATGGGTGAGTCTGGTGCAGATTCCGGTGTAGAGCCTGACAGCACCGAAGACGACTGGGACGCGGCGATGGCCGAGGCGGCTGGCGCCGGGAATAATGATAAAGAAAGCGACAAAAAAAACAACGTGCGTGCAGCGCCCATGGAAGAGTTTGGTTCAGACAGCGTTAACACCTCAAAAGGCTCGCCAGATCTCGACGTGATCATGGACATACCGGTGACCATCTCGATGGAAGTCGGCAATACCATGATTCCCATCCGCAATTTACTACAGCTGAATCAGGGTTCGGTGATCGAGCTTGACCGTCTGGCCGGCGAGCCGCTGGACGTGCTGGTGAATGGCACCTTGATTGCCCACGGCGAGGTCGTGATGGTTAACGATAAATTTGGCATTCGCCTGACTGACGTCATGAGCCCGGGCGAGCGCATTAAGCGCTTGCAGAAATAGTATGACGTTAAAGCTCTTGCAGGCAGTCCCTATATTCTGGTTGATGGCGGCATTTCCGGCCATGGCAGAGCCCGCTGCGTCGCAAGCGCAAACACAACTAAGTGGGGCGACGCGCACTCCGGATACCCTATCTACACTGGTGAGCCTGGGTTTGGGCTTGCTGGCGGTGATTGCGATTATCTATGGCTGTGCCTGGCTGATCCGCCGCATGACCGGCATGACCGGCATGAACAACAGCGCCATTAAAGTGGTATCGGTGATGGCCCTGGGCGCCCGCGAACGCATTGCGGTGGTGGATGTGGCTGGCCAGCAGTTGCTGCTGGGTATTACTCCCAGCACCATTCGCACTCTGCACGTGTTTGATGAGCCAGTCGTGAGTGTAGGCAGCAGCGCGCCCAGCGGTGAATTTGCCCGCAAACTCCACTCCCTGATGAATAAAACCCAGGCCCCGAATGCGGCGGCCGACAGTTCTGGCAGATCGACCGATGACCGCAAGATTTGAACCTGTGCGCCTGCTAAAGGCGCTATTGCCGTTACTGACCGTCATCGCTGCCATGGTCTGGGCGCCGCTGGCTCAGGCAGACCTGCCCGGCATACCCGCGTTCACCGTAGAACCCGGTGCCGGCGAGGGCCAGCAGGAATATTCGGTGACCCTGCAGATTCTGGCGCTGATGACGGCGCTGACGTTTTTGCCGGCGATGTTGATGATGATGACGTCGTTCACCCGCATCATTATCGTATTTTCCATATTGCGCCAGGCCCTGGGCCTGCAATCGGCGCCGTCCAATCAAATTTTGCTGGGGCTGGCGTTGTTTATGACCATATTCATTATGAAACCGGTGCTGGAAGAAGCCAACCAGGTAGGGTTGCAACCCTACCTGCAGGAAGAAATGACCTCGCTGGAAGCCGTGGAAGCCGCGTCGGAGCCGTTCAAAAAGTTCATGCTGGCACAAACCCGCGAGAGCGACCTGGGCCTGTTCATGCGCATGGCTGACGAGCAGTTTGCCGGCCCCGAAGACGTCACATTCTGGGTGCTACTACCGGCGTTTGTCACCAGTGAGCTGAAAACTGCGTTTCAGATCGGTTTTATACTGTTCATACCTTTTTTGATCATCGACATGGTGGTGGCCAGCGTGCTGATGGCCATGGGTATGATGATGCTGTCGCCGATTATTATCTCGCTACCGTTTAAAATCATGCTGTTTGTGCTGGTAGACGGTTGGGCGTTGATAATGGGCACCCTGGCGGCCAGTTATGGCCTTTAGTGTGCGCGGCGCCGAATGCCATGAAGAGCTAAATGGAGACCACCTATGACCCCGGAAACCGTCATCGATATTCTGCGCGAAGCGCTGTGGATGATTGTGCTGCTGGCCACAGTGATCATTACCCCGGGCCTGGTGATTGGTTTAGTGGTGAGTACCTTTCAGGCTGCCACCCAAATCAACGAACAAACCCTGAGCTTTCTGCCGCGCTTGCTGATTACCCTGATCGTTATTATTGTGATGGGACCGTGGATGCTGACACAGCTGCTGGACCACGCTAATGCGCTCTTCTCCCGCATTCCCTTTTTGATCGGCTGACCCATGCTGCCTACCGAACTCGGTGCCGATCTGATAGGCCAGTGGGTTGGCCAGCATTTATGGCCACTGTTCCGCATTGCCAGCTTTCTGATGGTGATTCCCATTTTTGGTACCCAGTTGGTGCCCGCGCGCGCGCGTCTGGGTCTCGCCCTGTTGATGACCATTATCGTGGTGCCGATAATTCCCCCGGTGCCCCAGGTAGAAGCCTTAAGCGCCGATGCAGTGGTAATTACCCTGCAGCAGATATTGATTGGTGTGGGGTTGGGCTTCGCGCTAACCGCTCTGTGGCAGCTGTTCGTGATTGCCGGCCAAATGATTGCCATGCAAATGGGCCTGGGCTTTGCGTCTATGGTGGACCCCGCCAACGGCGTGAACGTGGCGGTGCTGGCGCAAATCTACACCATCACCATCACTTTGTTGTTTCTGGCAATGAATGGCCACTTGGTGGCGTTTGAAGTGTTTATCGAGAGTTTTCGCACCTTGCCTATTGGCCTTGAAGGCCTGGGGCAGGCCGGGGTGTGGCAATTGGCGCACCGTATCAGCTGGATGTTTGTATCGGCGATGCTGATGGCGCTGCCGGCGGTAACGGCGGTGTTGATTGTCAGTATTTCTTTTGGGGTGATGACCCGCGCCGCGCCGCAGATGAATATTTTTGCCCTTGGCTTCCCCATTGGCCTGATTTTTGGATTGTTTGCTATCTGGGTGTTGCACGCCAATTTTCTACCGCATTTCGATGTTTACACTCGGCAGACGTTTGATTTCATGCGCGAGTTGCAGCAGTAGTCATAAAAGCACCAACACCAGGGTATTTTGATAATGGCCGACGACGACAACAGTCAGGAGAAAACCGAAGAGGCCACCCCCCGAAGGCTGGAAAAGGCTAAGGAGGATGGCGAGACTGCGCGCTCCAAAGAACTGGCAACCATGTCGGTATTATTGGCCGGTGCCGGCGGCCTACTGATTTTTGGCACCCATCTTGGTGCCGTTCTGGAAGGTATTATGCGTGACGCCTTTACCATCGAGCGCAGCGCTATTTTTGATATGCGCCACATGAGCGTGCAGTTAATTGCGTCCGCCAAAGCCGCGGCTTGGGCGTTGTCGCCCATTCTGGCCGTGCTGCTTGTGGCGGCTATAGCGGGTTCCATCGGCATCGGTGGCCTACTGTTCAGCGGCAAATCCATTGCGCCCAAGCTTAGTCGTATGAACCCTATAAAGGGCATTGGTCGCATGTTCTCTGCACGCTCGCTGATCGAGCTGTTTAAAGCCATCGCCAAAGTGGGTCTGGTACTCACCATCGCTATTCTCATTCTGCAAGTGCGAACGGTGGACTTGCTGAGCATCTCCGCAGAACCGACGGTTCCGGCTATGGAGCATGTACTCTGGACCCTGGGTTGGAGCTTTTTTTTGTTGTCCTGTGCGACCATCATTATTGCTGTGATCGATGTGCCCTTCCAGATTTACGATCACCAGAAAAAGCTCAAAATGACCATGCAGGAAGTAAAAGACGAACACAAAGACAGCGAAGGCAAGCCCGAGGTGAAAGGCCGTATCCGCCAGCTGCAGCGAGAGATGTCGCAGCGACGGATGATGCAGGACGTGCCCACCGCTGACGTGGTCATCACCAACCCGACCCACTACGCGGTGGCGCTGAAGTACGACCAGAACAGCATGGCCGCGCCTATGGTGGTGGCCAAAGGCGGTGACGAACTGGCCTTCAAAATTATGGAAATTGCCCGCGAAAACAAGGTAGAAATTCTGCGCACACCACCGTTGGCGCGGGCGGTGTATCACAACAGTGATATTGGTCAGGAAATACCAGACGGCCTGTACATGGCCATCGCCCAGGTGCTGGCCTATGTATTCCAGCTGCGCCAGTTCCGCAAAGGCCACGCCGACAAACCCACCATGCCAAACTTCCCGATACCGTCGGACTTGCGACGCGACACCTGATGAGATAGAGGAAATTTATTGTGTCATTTGAAACCCTGATTTATACCATCAAAGACGGCTATGCCGAGATTCGCTTCAATCGTCCCCATCGTTTAAACGCCGTTGTTGAGCAGTTTTACAAAGACTTATTGGCGGCGTTGAACCAGGCAGAAACCGACCCTGAGGTCAGAGCCGTTTTATTAACCGGTGAGGGGCGCGCCTTTTGTGTTGGCGCCGATATGAAAGAGCACGGTTCCGGCGAGCGCAGCCAGTATCAGCGTCGGCAGTATCTGCAATTGGCTAATGACGCTTGCGAAGCGATGTTTCGACTGAGTAAGCCGGTGGTTGCGGCCATTAACGGTTATGCATTAGGTGCGGGGGCCGAAATGGCCTGCTCCTGTGATTTTATATTTATGGGCGAGACGGCAAAAATCGGCTTTCCCGAAGTCAGCATTGGCACCTGTGTCGGCGGCGGTGTGACCAGTTTTCTGCCGCGTTTGGTTGGGTTAGCGAAAGCTCGTGAGCTGATCTTCACCGGCGTTAAAATTGACGGCCCCGAGGCTGAGCGTATCGGCTTGGCGACTCGTTCTGTAGCCGATGAGGCATTGCTTGATGAGGCAGAAGCGTTTATCAAACAGCTGGCCACCAAGGCGCCAATCTCCATGTCATTGGTCAAGAAGCTATTGAACAATGCCTCGCACGCAGATCTAGATGCGCAGCTTCAGCACGAGTTAGACGGCGTGTTCATGTGCACGACAACCCAGGACTGGCAGGAAGGTGTTGATGCCTTCGCTCAAAAACGCTCACCAGTCTTCAAGGGCTGCTGATTATGAAAAGTTCATTGCACGATTTCCTGGCACCCGATTCGATCGCGATTCTGGGTGCCTCATCCGACCCCACCAAGCGCGGTTACAAGGCGATGGTTGGACTTGTTAACGACGGCTATGAAGGCGCGATCTACCCGATCAATCCGAAAGCCGATACGATTTTGGGTTACAAAGCCTATCCGTCGATGGAATCACTGCCGGGCCCGGCGGCGTTGGCTTTGATCTGTACGCCAGCGAAAACCATCCCTGACCTGCTGGGCCAATGTGGCCGCAATGGAACGAAAGGGGTGATTATCCTGGCAAGCGGTTTTGGCGAGGTGGACGAAGCCGGCGCCAAGTTGGGGCAGGAGGTATTAGAAGCCGCTCAAAAAGCCAACGTACGTATTGTTGGCCCCAACACATCCGGGGTGTTCAACCTCCACAAAAAAGTAAACCTGCTGGCTCTCGACAACGTCAAGCCAGGCGACATCGGTATTATCTCCCAGTCGGGCAATATGCTGCTGGCGCTGGCGCTTGAAGCGCAAAGCAACGGGCATGTGGGTTTCAGTACCTATGTGGGGCCAGGCAACCAGATTGATTTAGGTTTTGCCGATTATCTCCAGTACTTGGGCGAAGACGAGAACACGCGTGTGGCGACCCTTTACGTGGAGGGTTTCAAAGACGGCCGTTTGTTTTTAAACGTTGCCAAAGAAATCGCGAAAACCAAGCCTGTGGTGGTTTATAAGTCGGGCTCAACCGAGGCCGGCCAGAAAGCCGCCAAATCACACACGGGAGCCTTAGCCGGCAGCTATGCGATGACGGTTGACCTGCTTCGTCAGGTGGGCGTAACCGTGGTCAGCCAGTCTGACGAGATTTTGCCGGTTGCCGAAGGCTTGGGTCTTTTGCAGCAGGCGAATGGTAACCGGGTTGCAATTTTGGCTGACGGTGGTGGTCAGGCAACCATCGCTTCTGACCGCTTATCGGAAGCGGGGCTGGAGCTGGCTGAGCTGTCTGATGCAACCCGATCAGCGCTGCGGGACATTCTTTTTCCGCAGGCATCGTTGGTCAACCCGGTTGATGTTGCCGGTAGCACCGACGCCAATCCGGCATTGCTGGCTGATTGCATGAGCATCCTGGTTAAGGATACGAACGTTGACATGGTGTTCCTGGTCGGCATGTTTGGTGGCTACGGCATTCGCTTTGCAGAGGAACTCAAGGCGGAAGAGCTTCAAACGGCCGATGCGATCGCTGGGTTGTCTGGCCAGACCGATAAGCCGTTGGTGGTTTACAGTCTTTACAGCCATGTTCGGCCTGAGCCGCTGGTAAGGCTGCGTGAAGCGGGGGTGCCTGTTTACAATTCGATTGAGCACGCGGTTCAGGTGTTGAAAGCGCTTAGTGAACGGGGTGCCTATATTTCACGTACCGAGCGGGCGGAGCGGGCGCATCCTCTTAGCCCCAATGCCGACGTTGTTGCAACGTTTAAGCAGGCTCAGAAAAGTGGTCGGGACTTGTTTGAGTTCGAGGCTAAGTCACTGCTGCGCGCTTACGGGGTGGACGTGCCGAAAGAGTGGATTGTCCGGAACGAGGCCGAGTTTTTAAAGGCGGTGGCTGAGTTTGGTCACACGTCATTAGCGATGAAAGTTGTCTCCAAAGACATTCTGCATAAATCGGATGCCGGCGGAGTCAAACTTAACCTCAGCGGCGAGGCCGATTTACGCCGTGGGCACGCTGAAATTCTGGCCTCATGCAAGCTCTACAAGCCCGACGCCGAGATAGAAGGTGTTTTGTTAGCGCCCATGGCCCGTAAGGGCACCGAGGTTATTATCGGGGTAAGCCGTGACCCAATGTTCGGGCCGGTGTTGATGTTCGGTCTGGGCGGTATTTTCGTGGAAGTCTTGGAGGACGTGGCGTTTCGCGCCATTCCATTGAGCCGCGATGATGCCCGTTCCATGGTGGGCCAGATTAAAGCCCGCAAAATATTGGAAGGGGCCCGTGGCGAACCGGCGGTGAGCAAAGATGCGTTGGTCGAGCTGCTGTTGAAGGTTTCCAGTATCGTTGATGCACATTCGGAAATCCTTGAGCTGGATCTTAACCCCGTGATTGCCTACAACGACGGTTACGCGGTGGTTGATGCCCGAGTGATCGTTCGCCAGGAAGCACCGTTATGAGCCAATTAAATACGAGCCAGCCAAATATGAGCAATCTGCCACAGTTAGTTGATGCATTAATTACTCTTGAGAACCGTGTTGCGACCTTAACGCTTAACCGTCACGACTTACGGAACGCCCTTACTGGGTCGCATTTGATCGACGATATCGTTACCACAGCCGAATGGGTTAATGGCTGCGCCGATGTCTCGGTATTGGTTATTACCGGTGCCGGTTCAGCCTTTAGTGCGGGCGGTAACGTTCGTGATATGGCGGAGCGCGGCGGCGATTTCGCCGGTGATGCAGCGGAATGCGCCGAACGCTATCGTAAGGGCATTCAGCGTATCCCGTTGGTCATGCAGGCTGTCGAGGTGCCGATTATCGCCGCGGTGAATGGCCCGGCCATTGGTGCCGGTTTTGATCTGGCGAATATGGCGGATATCCGCATAGCATCAGAAAAAGCCAAATTTGGCGAAACCTTCCTTAACCTTGGAATTATTCCGGGAGACGGCGGCGCCTGGTTGATGCAACGCCTGATCGGCTACCAACGGGCTTTCGAGTTAACCTTATCTGGCCGGATTGTTGATGCGAATGAAGCCAAAGAGCTTGGAATTGTTCTGGACGTGGTGCCTGCTGATGAGCTGATGCCGACGGCTATGAAGTTAGCCGAGCGGATAGCCAGCCAGCCGCCTAAAGCAACTCGGATGACCAAGCGCTTGATGAAGATGGCGCAGCGGATGGAACTAAAAGACTTTCTGGATCTTTGCGCTTGTTTCCAAGGCATGTGCCATAACGAGCCAGAGCACCTGGATGCGGTGAATCGGATGCTGGAGTCGATGGCGCGCAAATGACCTAGCGTCAGCCCGACAAGCCACGGATGGCAAACGGTTTTCTTTCATTTAGGGCCGGCTCGTTACTTTGACATCTAGGCTGATAGTTTCACTGCTGCCAAACGTCAGCGTAAGCGGCAACGTGCTGCCTTCAGCGGTTTACGCAGGCGCCAGCTGAACCTGCTTGTTTGAGCCAACCACAATGGCGTTGATCGGCAGCATTTTCATCGATTAATCCTTTTATTTTTTGATTGTCTTTTTGATGCGGCAGTTAACGAGACGAGTATTAGAGCAAGCTTATTACTTGGTCTTTCATATCATCAATCGGTGTGCCCACGTAAAAGAAGCCTCGCACCCGGCTTTTCGTATCGATAATAAATATCTTTGCACTGTGGGAGTAAAGGTATCCTTCCTGCGCTTGTTCTTCGCTATCTACGGAAAGTTTTTTAAATTCTGTTGTTACTTTTTCATTGGCAAGCTTGCTGTATTCAGCATGGTAAAGCTGTGCAACGTGATTAATTTTTTCTTTTTCATCCACTAAGCCAACGAAGCTCGGGTCAAAGTAACTTAGGTATTTGTTCAGGTGTTCCGGCGTGTCGTAGTCCGTGTCTATGCTGATAAAAAGAACTTGTACTCTTGCCCGCTGCTCTGGAGTGAGCCGCTTGACCATTTGACTGATATGGGCAATCGTTGTGGGGCAAATGTCAGGGCAATTGGTATAGCCAAAAAATAACATGACCACTTTGTCTTGATAGTCTGACAGGCTGACCTCAACCCCTTTACTACTATTCAACGTAAAATCGCCGCCTATACCTTTAAGAACAGGCATCTGCGCCATAGCGGCGTTGCTGAAAAAGATCATCACCAAGCACAGAATTGCCGCGGATATTCCTTTGCCCAGAATAAAGCGTGTATTGTTTGTCATAGTTAACTCCTGATAATGCGATGGCCGAGCGCCTTAGCAGCGAACTTCTGCCCCTAGATCCGTTTTTGGCGCAAGATATTGCTCCGTATAAACGTGCACTAATACTTTGCCGTCTACGACGCTTAAGCGCAGGGAGGCGCCAATACCCGCGATCTCGGTTTCACCGTCGCCGTTGATCGCGCTCCATTGATATTCAAATTCAACCTGGTATTGCTGTTCGTCTAACGGGCTTATTTTCAGATTTCTTATCACTCGACGGCTTTGGGTTAACCCTTGCGCCTGCATATGGGCCTGATAGTCACTTAAACCCGCTACCTGCGTTTCAGCCAGGTTCACCTCGGCGTCACTCGCAAGCCACTGTGTTAGCGATGCTGAGTCAGGCTCATCCAGCCCTTGAGTCCAGTTATAAAGAAATGCGCGAATTAAATTTGTATCGGCGCTGGCAATGTAGCGAGATTCAAAATCATCGCGCTCATTCATTTCGGTTTCTACCTTGAACACTTGCTGGTAATCAGGGCTGAAGGTGATCAATTGTTGCATATACTGGCCGGTTACGTGATCGGAGTCCGCAGCAGCAGGGTAGAACTCTAAGGTTACGCGTACTTGATGGCCGGCAGGTGGGTTATTTGAGGCTGAATCTTCAGATACCGGCGCTATATCTAGAATCTGGTGCGCGCCTTGTGTCCAGCTGCTTTGTGGGTATTCTGCAAAATCGAGCGTGACCTGGGGATGGTTTTGACGCCAGTCTTCATTGCTGTCCAGTTCGCCGTACCATTGGTATACGCTGGCGTGTATTAAATAATCCTTGGCGTTTTCATCGGCTTGTTGGGCTGTGGCGGTTTGGTAAACCATAGCCAGCAACAAAATACCTATTACCCTGAGCATGGCATCTTCCTTCATCTCTAGGTTGCCGCAAATTCGTGGCTCAGAAATGCTATTTCTAAGCCACACCTTCGCGCAATTTCTTTGAGCCATTCGGTCATTAAACAGCTAAGAAACGTCTTTAAGACCTGATGGGAAAAGGCTTGCTGACCTGGGTCATTAAATCATCATTCCATTCGCCGTTAACCTTGATATGGCCTGCAGCACCTTTCATGATGGCTTCAATTAAATTGTGATTTACATAAACATATAGCCCAGGTTGCATGAAGGTATATAAAGCTGCGCCAGCGCTGCCACCGGCAATGTGCCAAGTCTCCAAATTTCGAGAGGGTCTGTCATTGAATGAACCTGTGTTCCAAACATAATCCCCGTGACCACCAATAATATGTGGGCGAGTATCACGGTTAGCTTGAGAGTGAACAAACAGCACCGTTTCACCAAGCTTGGCTGTCATGGAATTCTGACCCGTTAAGGCCCCAACTGCGCCGTTAAAGACTACATGGGATGGGGTGAGGGTTTTCATCACTTCTAAGGTTTCATTCATGCTGCCTAAAACAGTGTCATAAGCCTTGTATTGCCCTTGCTCATTCTTGGGAATATAGAAATCTTGTTCGCCAATGTAATAGGCCTTGTCGTAGGTTAAGTTGTTACCATCGCCATCGCTTAAGCCTTCACGTGGCAATACCATGATGGCACCATTCATACCCATCACTACGTGCCAGGGGATCATCACTCCGCCTGGTGCACAGTGATATACAAAAGTTCCTATTTTAGTGGCCTTAAATCTGAAGGTGACTTCTTCACCTGGAGCAACAAGCGTTAACTCTCCGCCTCCCAAGGCACCCGTTGCCGCGTGAAGGTCTATGTTATGGGCTAGCATGTTGGTTTTGGGGTTAACTAAGGTTAATTCAACATAGTCGTGTTGGTGGCAAACAATTAACGGCCCGGGCACGCTGCCATTAAAGGCGCATACCCATGACTTAGCACCGTTTTCTAGATCTATTTGTTTCTCTTCTACATCGAGGCGTATTTCAATGACTTTAGGCTTGCCTTTGGCGACCTGGTCATGTGCAGGTACCATAGGCGGGACTACTAGTACTTGCTTGACTCGCTCCAGCTGATCAGCGGTATAGCTAGCCATACGGTCCACTTGTTTGCCGCTTTCAGCCTGAGCCAATGCTGGCACTAACCCTGCCGCAATGCCTGCGCCCAGAAAGCCAGCACTGATTGAGCCGCTGAGAAAGTTACGACGCTGTTCATTAATTGCTGATGTTTTTGAAGTTTTGCCTTCCATAACTAGCTCCATGATTCAGTAGCATTTTTCTGCGTGTTGACAGCACAAAATAATTGAGTGGGCCATCGGAAACTGAGCATAGATAAGACGACAAAATTACAATTGATTGAAATCAAATCGATATAATTGGCGTTATCCTAATTGACCGAGATCAGATAAATAATCATTTTGTCAAAATTTGCAGTAGAGAATAGCAGGCTGAATGTGATCCAAAATCGCGTTAGCTGGCTTCGTCGAGCCGTTAAATTGATGCCGCGACGCTTAAGTTAGCCGACCCCCAGGGCGGGGGCCGGGTGCTGATCAGTCTTTCTTTTCGTAAATGGCTTTGCCCCAGGCCTCGCGTGAGCCCGGCAGAATCAGGTTCAGGGCGATGGCCACGATCGCACAAAGCGCGATGCCTGCCAGATGGCCCAGCACCATGCCGCCAATGCCGAATACCAGGGTGACACCTACAATCACCAGGTTGCGCGGTAAGTTCAGGTCCACCTGGTGGCGTATCAGCGTGCTCATGCCCACCACCGCAATAGAGCCGAACAGCAGGCATAGAATGCCGCCCATCACCGGCACCGGAATGGTCTGCAGCACCGCGCCGAATTTACCCACAAAGGCCAGTACAATGGCGATAACCGCGGCCCACCACATGGTTTTCGGGTTGAAGTTGCGGGTCAGCATGACGGCGCCAGTCACTTCCGAGTAGGTGGTGTTGGGCGGGCCACCCAGCAGTGATGCGGCGCTGGTGGCCAGGCCGTCGCCCAGCAGGGTGCGGTGCAGGCCTGGTTTGTCCAGGTAGTTCTTGCGGGTAACATTGCCGATGGCCAGTACGTCGCCAATGTGTTCAATAGCCGGGGCAATCGCCACCGGAATCATGAAAAGAATGGCTCCCCAGCTGAATTGTGGCGCGGTAAAGTTGGGAATAGCCAGCCAGGGCGCTTGTTGCACCGGCGTCGTATCTACCAAACCCATTATGGCTGCCAGGCCATAGCCCACCAGCACGCCAAACATGATTGGAATCAGGCGAAAAATACCTTTTGCCCACACCGATGCGCCTACGGTACACACTAGGGAAATCATCGCAATCCACAGCGCGGTGTTTTCCGCAATAAGCTGTACGCTGCCGTCACCGGTGCGGCCAGACGCCATGTGCACTGCTACCGGTGCCAGCCCCAAGCCAATCACCATAATCACCGGGCCAATCACCACCGGTGGAAGCAGGCGGGTAATAAAGCCGGTACCGCGGACTTTTACCAGGGCGCTCAGAATGATGTACAAAATACCCGCCGCCATGAGGCCGCCCATGGTTTCTTCCATACCGAATTTGCCTTTGGAGGCAATTACCGGGGCAATAAAGGCGAACGACGACGCCAGAAAAATCGGAATCTGGCCGCCGGTCACAATGTGGAAAATAATGGTGCCAAGGCCAGCAGTGAAGAGCGCGACATTCGGGTCCATGCCGGTAATCAGTGGCATCAGCACCAGTGCGCCAAAGGCCACCAGCAACATTTGGGAGCCGGCTAACGCTTGCTTCCACATGGGTTCTTGAAAAGGCTCATGAAAAGATTCGTCGACAGGCTGGTTGTTAGCGTCGTTAACATGCTCGTTAGCGTGCTGGGACATGTTTAAACGTCCTTCTGCTTGGTGCCGAAAATCTTGTCGCCGGCGTCACCCAGGCCAGGCAGGATATAGCCTTTTTCATTCAGGCCGTCGTCGATGGAGGCGGTGTAGATAGACACATCCGGATGCGCAGCCAGAACGCGTTTCACACCTTCAGGGGCGGCCACCAGAATCAGCGCGCGAATGTCGGTGCTGCCGGCTTTTTTCAGCAAATCAATCGTGGAAATAATTGAGCCACCGGTGGCCAGCATAGGGTCGATAATCAGCGCCATGCGTTGGTCCAGTTCACCCACCAGTTTTTCCATGTAGGTGGTGGCTTCCAAGGTTTCTTCGTTGCGGATCTGGCCCACCACGCTTACCCGTGCAGCGGGCAAGAGCGCCAGGACGCCGTCCAGCATGCCAATGCCGGCGCGCAGAATCGGGACGATGGTCACTTTTTTACCCTGAATCTGTTCAATGGTGACCGGCCCGGCCCAGCCGTCAATCTGCTGTTTTTTCAGGGTCATGTCTTTGGTGGCCTCGTAGGTCAGCAGCGTGCCCAGTTCTTGCGCCAGTTCACGAAAATTCTTGGTGCTGATATCGGCACGGCGCATCAGGCCAATTTTGTGCTGTATCAGAGGGTGTTTCACTTCGTGGATGGGCATGGCGGTTACCTGTTTGTCGTGATAATTGAGGGCGCAGGGTCGTTCATAAAGGCAACGACACAAAATGGCGAAAGGATACCGTATCTGGTGGTTTTCGTCAGGCCGCCGGTAGCAGAAAGTTGTAGAGAATTTCGTAAAGATTGGTACGGTTTTTGCGGTGTACCTGTTCAAACGCGCCAATGCGCCAGAAATCAAGCCAGATCAGATCAATTTAGATCGGTTTAGGCCCAATTAGGCAATCGTTAGAGAGAAATCCGGCATGGACCGAGCTTTAGTCTTTAATAACGTCAAATCCTTGGCGCAGGGGAACCTCGGGGTTCCGCTGATGCTGATGGGATTGCTGGGCATGATGATTCTGCCGGTGCCGGCGTTTTTGCTGGATGTGTTTTTTACCTTCAATATAACCCTGTCCATCGTGATCCTGCTGGTGTGCGTGTACGCCCTGAGGCCGATGGATTTTGCTGCGTTCCCCACCGTTTTGCTGCTGGCGACCTTGCTGCGCCTGGCGCTGAACGTCGCATCTACCCGTATTGTGCTGCTTGAAGGCCATAATGGCGGGGATGCGGCCGGTAAAGTCATTGAGTCTTTCGGTGCGGTGTTGATTGGCGGTAATTACGCGGTTGGCCTAGTGGTGTTTGCCATCCTGATGATCATCAACTTTCTGGTGGTTACCAAGGGCGCCGGCCGGGTGTCGGAGGTGAGCGCCCGATTTACCCTGGATGCTATGCCCGGCAAGCAAATGGCTATCGACGCCGACTTGAACGCCGGTTTGATTAACCAGGAAGACGCCAAATTCCGCCGTAGGGAAGTGGCCGAAGAAGCCGATTTCTATGGTTCGATGGACGGTGCTTCGAAGTTTGTAAAAGGCGACGCAGTGGCGGGCCTGCTCATCCTGGCCATTAACATTATTGGCGGGATTGCCATTGGTATGGCCCAGCACGGGCTGGATTTTAGCTTGGCGGTGGAGCGCTACGCATTGTTGACCATTGGTGACGGCCTTGTGGCCCAAATCCCGTCGCTGCTGTTGTCTACGGCGGCGGCGATTATGGTCACCCGTACTACCTCCAGCCAGGATATGGGCGGCCAGATTCTGCAGCAAATGTTCGATGTGCCCAAAGCTCTGGCCATTGCTGCCGGTATTCTGATTTTGTTGGGCCTGATTCCTGGTATGCCTCACGTCGCTTTTCTGGGACTGGGTTCGCTGGCGGCGGCGGCGGCCTGGTTTACCTGGAAGAAGAATCAACAAATTGTAGAAGAAGGTGACAGCTTCCCGGCACGTGGCGGTGCAGGAACGGCTGGTCGTACCAGTGGGGGCGAACTGGTCAGTGGCGACAGCAGTGGCCAGTCTCTACCGGCACCGGCAGAGAACCGCGAGCTGGGCTGGGACGACGTCGCCACCGTGGACATTGTGGGCCTGGAAGTAGGCTACCGGCTTATTCCGTTGGTGGACAAAAGCCAGGGCGGGCAGCTGCTTAGCCGTATTAAAGGCGTGCGTAAAAAGTTGTCCCAGGATCTGGGTTTTTTGATGCCTTCGGTGCATATCCGCGACAACCTGGATTTAATGCCCAACGTCTACCGCATCACCCTGATGGGCGTCACCATTGCCGAAGCCGAGATTCACCCGGAGCGTGAACTGGCCATCGACCCCGGTCAGGTGTTTGGCAAAGTGGAAGGGTTAGAGGGCAAGGATCCGGCTTTTGGCCTTGATGCCATCTGGATAGAACCAGAGAAAAAAGACCAGGCCCAAAGTCTGGGCTACACCGTGGTAGACGCCAGCACCGTAGTGGCTACTCACCTGAATCAGATTCTGCAGACCCACGCGTACGAGTTGCTGGGCCATGAAGAAGTGCAGAAGTGGCTGGACCAACTGGAAAAAGTATCGCCGAAACTGGCGGAAGAGCTGGTGCCCTCAGCGGTAAACATCAGCGTGTTGCTGCGAGTGCTGCAGAATCTGCTGAAAGAAGAAGTACCTATTCGTGACATGCGCTCTATCGCAGAATCCATAGTGAACCTGCATCCGCGCAGTCAGGACCCGAAAGCCTTGACCACGGTAACCCGCCAAGCCCTGCGGCGGATGATTGTGCAAAGCATCGTCGGTAACGAATCCGAAATACCGGTGATTACCCTGGATCCAGATCTGGAACAGTTATTGCTTAAGTCTGTACAGCAGAGTCAACAATCCGGCGCGCAGGACGATATCGGGCTAGTGCTAGAGCCGAACATGGTGGAAAAACTCCAGCGCTCACTGCAAGACAGCGTGCAGCGCCAGGAAGTGCTCGGCAAACCAGCGATTCTGCTGGTGTCCGGCCCGCTGAGGCCGGTGCTGGCAAAGTTCGCCAGTTACGGTATAGAGCGCCTGCACGTCCTGTCTTATCAGGAAGTGCCGGATAACAAACAGATTACCATCGTAGCGTCGGTAGGCCAGTAACGGCGCAGACGACACACGGATAACGCCAGCCGCGTTCCCGGCAAAGGATGAGCAAGCATGAAAGTAAAACGTTTTTTTGCACCTACAATGGCCGCAGCCCTGAAGCAGGTCAGCGAACACATGGGGCCGGATGCGATGATACTTTCCAACCGCCGGGTAGATGGCGGCATTGAAATTGTGACGGCCCTCGATTACGACGAAAACATGGCGCGCCAACGCTTAGGTGACAAAGCGGTGGCAGCTACGAGCGGCACCCATCTGGCAGAGCTGCAGGCAGACCAGCAGCGCCACCTGGAAGACGAGCTTGGCCGCTCCCGTGATCGCATCCGCGGCGTGCGCGATCAGCGTGCCGACAGCCAGGCCGGTTACGGTTCCATTGCTGAGACCGTCAATGGCTTTGCCGACATGACCAGCACAGATCCGTTTGCAGAGGGCGGCATAACCTTGCCGGCCGGCGCTGACGGGCGTAGCCAAAACGCGGCAGCGCAAAGCGGTCAGCCTGCGGGTTATGCCGGGGAGCTGGCGGCCATGCGTTCTGAAATAAGCAGTCTGCGCGAGCTGATGAGCGGTCAGGCCGCGCCTGCCGCCTTAAAAGACGCCAGTGTTGGCGCCAATGTTACGGCTCTTCAGCAGCGCCTGGCAGAACGTCTGGGTGAGTTCGGCCTAAGCCGCGAACTGTCTGACAATCTCGCTCGCCGTCACCAGTCCGGGCGCCTGGAGGATGGCTGGAAGCAGTCTCTGAAAATGCTGGTTAACGGTGTCCGTACCCCGCGCCAGGAATGGCTGGATGAAGGCGGTGTGTTTGCCCTTGTGGGACCTACCGGAGCGGGCAAAACCACCACCATCGGCAAATTGGCGGCACGCTACGTGCTTCGCCACGGCGCTGACTCCCTGGCGTTGATTACCACCGATCGTTATCGGGTTGCAGCGCACGAGCAATTGTTTGTGTTTGGCCGTATTCTTAACGTGCCGGTACGGGTGGTTGATGAAAGCCATCCGCTGGATGAAATTCTGGATGAGTTGTCTGACCGTCATCTGGTATTGATCGATACCGCCGGGCTGACCAGCACCGATCGGGGTTATCAGGAGCAGTTGGCCGAGCTGGCCCGCAGCCATCATAAAATCCGTACACATTTGGTGGTGTCTGCCACCAGTCAGCCGCGTATTATGAAATCCGTATGGCATTGCTATAAGATGGCAAACCTTGCCGGCTGTGTGATTACCAAGATCGACGAGGCTCTGACTCTGGGCGAAGCGTTGGGATTTGTTATGGAAACCAGCCTGCCGATGGCATGGTACACCGACGGCCAGAAAATACCCCAAGACTTGCACCCGGCGAAAGCGCTTGCGCTGGTGCAACTCGGTGTAGAACGAATGAAGGATTTGCGGCAGAAGCAGGCTGTTGCCACCGGTTCCTGAAAGCGCCGGTTGTAAAAGCATCACAGCAAGCGGGCAGTCGGGCAGTAAGGAACATTGGGGCAGCGGTAACATCCGTTCCCGGTTAAACATGGCAAGAGGCCATCATCAGTATGAGTAGAGCACATCCGGTTCAGGTAATTGCGGTCACGGGCGGTAAAGGTGGTGTTGGCAAAAGTAATGTGTCGGTCAACCTGGGCATTGCTCTGGCGCAAAAAGGCCGTCGGGTGGTGCTGTTGGACGCCGACCTGGGGCTTGCCAATATCGATGTGCTGTTAGGCCTGAAAACCAAGCGCAATCTGCAAGACGTACTCAATGGTGACTGCGACTTGCGTGACGTGCTGGTAGATGGTCCCGGCGGTATCAAGATTGTGCCGGCCTCATCAGGCACCCAGCGCATGACCCAGCTCAGTGCTATGGAGCACGCCGGTTTGATTCACGCTTTCAGTGACCTTGCCGACCAGATTGACGTGCTGATTGTGGATACCGCCGCCGGCATTTCCGAATCGGTGGTCAGTTTTTTGCGGGCATCCCAGGAACTGCTGCTGGTGGTGTGCGACGAGCCTACTTCGATTACCGATGCCTACGCCCTGATCAAGTTGATGAACCGCGATTACGACACCAGCCGCTTCCGGATTCTGGCCAATCAGGTGCACACAGAACAAGAAGGCCGGCTTTTGTATGAAAAACTGACCCGGGTTACCGAGCGTTTTCTGGATGTAGCGTTACAATATGTAGGCATGGTGCCCTTTGACGAGGCCGTCAAAAAAGCGGTGCGGCGCCAGCAAGCGGTGTTGGAAGCTTACCCGCAAGCAAAAGCCTCGCTGGCCATCAGGGCCCTTGCTGAAAAAGTGGACAGTTGGCCGCTGCCATCATCGCCGCGGGGTCACCTCGAATTCTTTATAGAGCGGCTCATCGAAGTTTAAAACACATCCCGTACAAAAAGCGGATTTATGACATTGGCGAAAGATCTTGGAGTCTATCAACGGTCGGGTGCTTCAGACGCTTCCCGGCTGATTGAAGAGCACGCGTCCCTGGTCAAGAAGATTGCCCTTCATCTGCTGGCGCGATTGCCCTCTAGCGTGCAACTTGAAGACCTGATGCAGGCCGGTATGATCGGCTTGCTTGAGGCGTCGCAACGTTATTCAACGGGCAAAGGTGCTACCTTTGAAACTTACGCGGGTATTCGTATTCGCGGCGCTATGGTGGACGAAATCCGCAAAGGCGACTGGGTGCCGCGTTCGGTGCACAGAAACTCCCGGCGCATTTCCAAGGCCATCAAAGCTGTAGAGGGCCGAGAAGGCCGCGAAGCCCACGATGTCGAAGTGGCTGCTGAGCTGGATATGACGCTGCCGGAGTACCACAGCTCCTTGGCCGACTCTAACAGTGGTCGGCTTTTTAGTCTCGATGAGCTCAATGAATCCGGCGAGCCGCCGATAGAACAATCAGAGACGGATGATAACCCGTTACACGGGGTGTCAGAGTCCGCCTTCCGTAACAGTTTGGCGGCGGCTATTGAAACCCTGCCAGAACGTGAAAAACTGGTGCTAAGCCTGTATTACCGGGAAGAATTGAACCTGAGGGAAATCGGCGCTGTGCTGGACGTCAGCGAAAGCCGGGTCAGCCAGATTCACAGCCAGGCTGCCTTGCGCCTACGCAGCCGGTTAGCCGACTGGAAAACGGACCCTACATAATTCTAGCGTTTGCAACCCGTGGGTTGCAGGCAGTGATGCAACGAGATTCGACTAGATTCCACCGATTGGAGGTCCTCTTGGACAAAAACATGAAAATTCTCATTGTGGACGACTTTTCCACGATGCGGCGTATTATTAAAAACCTGCTGCGTGACTTGGGCTTCACCAACACCGACGAAGCCGACGATGGCAACACGGCAATGCCGATGCTGAAAACCGGCAAGTACGACTTCCTGGTGACCGACTGGAACATGCCTGGCATGTCCGGTTTTGACCTGCTCAAAAATGTTCGCGCCGACGATCAGCTTAAAGCCCTGCCGATCCTGATGGTGACGGCTGAAGCCAAGCGCGACCAGATTGTCGCTGCGGCGCAGGCCGGTGTGAACGGCTACATTATAAAGCCGTTCACTGCCGCTGTTCTCAAAGAAAAAATCGAAAAAATCTTTGAGCGAATTCAGTAACCGGGGAGTGGATACAAGCCATGAACAAGTCAACAGGCGAGCGCCATGCCCTGGATCCAGAGCTGACGGAAAAATTAAAGCAACAGTCCGAACAGCTGGTTGACAGCGTGCGCGCGGGCGACTATTCCCGCGCTATGGCGATGATCAGCGATCTTGCAGAAGTGCGAAATCAAGGTCTGTATCACGAAGTAGGGCGGCTAACCCGCAGCCTGCACGAAGCCATGCGTAATTTTCAGATTGATCCGCGCAACCCCGAACAGAAAGAAGCTCTGTCAAAAATGACCGATGCCTCCGATCGCCTGGAATACGTAGTGAAAATGACTGGCCAAGCGGCGAATCGGACCATGGATCTGGTTGAAGAAAGCATGCCAGTTACCCGTCATTTGCAAAGCGAAGCCCAAGATCTGCATCAGCAGTGGCAGCGCCTGCGGCGGCGGGAGATGGCACCGACCGAATTCCGCGAGTTGCACGCCCGCATGGATCAGTTTTTGGCGGCGTTGAGTACTGACGCCGGCAAACTGTACGGTAACCTCTCAGAAATTTTGCTGGCTCAGGATTATCAAGATCTGACAGGTCAGGTGATTCAAAATGTAATCACCCTTGTGCGTGAAGTGGAAGAAAACCTGGTAAGCCTGGTGGTGATGGCCGGCCACGTAGACCAGTTGACCGGTACCGTGCACCAGATGGAGGACAATCAGCCTTCGGCTGAGCAGGGTGTGGGTCCGCAAATAATGCCAGAACAACGCAAAGACGTGTTGTCTGGTCAGGTTGACGTGGATGACCTGTTGTCCAGTCTTGGTTTCTGAGCAATGAGGAACAAACATGTCGTTTGATGGCGATGAAGAAATCCTGCAGGACTTTCTGGTAGAAGCCGGTGAAATTCTTGAGTTGCTGTCTGAGCAACTGGTGGATCTGGAACAGAATCCGGACGACAGCAATTTGTTGAATGCTATCTTCCGTGGTTTTCACACGGTCAAAGGCGGTGCGGGCTTCTTGCAGTTACATGCTTTGGTAAACTGCTGTCACTCGGCGGAAAACGTATTCGACACCCTGCGTAACCACAAGCGCAAAGTGACCTCCGACCTAATGGACGTCGTGCTGGAAACCCTGGACAACGTGAATGCCATGTTCGAAGAGGTGCGCCAGCGTGAAGCGCCTACAGCGGCGCCGCAGGAACTGATCGACCGGCTGAATCAGCTGGCGTTGCCTGCGGGTGAGGCTGTGCCACAATCGCCGGTGCCTGCCGCGACGGTGGATGTCGCCGACCAGGGCGACATTACCGATGACGAATTCGAGAAGCTGCTCGACGCCTTAGACGATGACAAAAAAGCATCAGCGGATACCAGCGAAACCATTGCGAGTAGCTCGGTCGCAAGCGGCAATGGCGATATCAGCGACGACGAATTCGAAGCCCTTTTAGACCAGCTTCACGGTAAAGGCCAGTTCGCCGGCGCGCCGGCAGCCGCCAAAGAAACCGCTGCCGAGGCCAGCAGTGCCCAGCCAATTGATATCTCTGACGACGAATTCGAAGCTCTTCTAGACCAGCTTCACGGCAAGGGTGGCAGCCCGACAGTGGCCGCTGCGGCCGCGCCAGAGCCCGCTAAAAAGCCCGAAACAGCGAAGGTTTCAGCCGTGGCCAAAGCGCCAGCCGAGCCGGCACAAGCAAAAACGCCGGCCCGCGATGCTGCCCCTGCCGCTTCGGAAACCAGCGTGCGGGTAGACACCAAACGCCTGGACGACATCATGAACATGGTGGGCGAGCTGGTGCTGGTGCGAAACCGCCTGCAACGCCTGGGTGACAAAAGCGAAGACGAGCAGATGCACAAAGCAGTGGCCAATCTGGATGTGGTCACCACCGACCTGCAAGCGGCTGTTATGCAAACCCGCATGCAGCCCATCAAGAAAGTGTTTGGTCGTTTCCCGCGGGTGGTGCGCGACCTTGCCCGCAGCCTGAAAAAAGAAATCAATCTGGTGATGCACGGCGAAGACACTGATCTTGACAAGAATCTGGTGGAAGCACTGTCAGATCCGTTGGTGCACCTGGTGCGCAACTCGGTGGACCACGGCATTGAAAGCCCGGAAGAACGAGAACGGGCCGGCAAGCCCAGAGTCGGCACCATTACCTTGTCGGCGGAGCAAGAGGGTGATCACATTCTGCTGCTGATCACCGACGATGGCGCTGGCATGAACGCTGAGGTGTTGCGCCGCAAAGCGGTCGAAAAGGGCATGTATGACCAGGATGGCGCCGACCGGCTGACCGATCAGGAATGCTACAACCTGATATTTGCCGCCGGTTTTTCCACCAAAGACCAAATTTCCGATGTGTCTGGCCGTGGTGTGGGCATGGACGTGGTGAAAACCAAAATCAGCCAGCTCAACGGCCAGCTTAGCGTGTTATCAAAGTTGGGCGAAGGCTCAAGCATTGTGATCAAAGTGCCACTGACTCTGGCCATTATGCCGACGCTGATGATCATGCTTGCTGATCAGTCGTTCGCACTGCCGTTGGTTAACGTGGTGGAAATTTTTCACCTTAATTTGAGCAAGACCAACGTGGTGGATGGTCGCGAGTGTGTTGTGGTGCGCGACAAGGTGTTTCCGCTGTTCCACATCAAGCGTTGGCTCATTCGTGGCGGTGCCAGAAATGTTGAGCCGGAAAACGGCCATGTGGTGATTGTGTCTATGGGCACCCGCCAGGTCGGGTTTGTGGTGGACCAGCTGGTAGGCCAGGAAGAAGTGGTGATTAAACCTCTTGGACGCGGGCTGCTGGGTACGCCGGGTATGGCTGGCGCCACCATTACCGGCGATGGCCGGATCGCGCTGATTATCGATGTGCCCAGTTTGCTGCAACATTATAGTTAGCGCCGATACATCGCCGACCCATTGTTGATTAATCGTCGATTAATTGTCGAACGGCCGCCGACTTGGCGGGCGGCAGGCATCGCCCGGAGAAATAAATGACAGTTTCTGTGCTGATTGTTGATGACTCCAGTTTCTTTCGCAAACGCCTGAGTGAAATTCTTGGCGCGTCTCGCCAGATTACCGTGGCTGGCACCGCCAGCAACGGCCGCGAAGCCGTAGAGCAAGCGGAAAAACTGCGTCCTGACGTGATTACCATGGATTACGAAATGCCGGTCATGGACGGGATTACGGCCGTGCGGGAAATACTGCGCAAACATCCGATACCCGTGCTGATGTTTTCGTCGCTTACTTATGAAGGTGCGCGGATAACCCTGGATGCGCTGGAAGCTGGAGCGGTGGATTTCCTACCCAAGAATTTCGAGGAAATTGCCGGTAACAGCAGCCAGCTACAAAAAATATTAGTAGAACGTGTTGTTAGTATCGCCCGTAGCCGCCCCATAAGCTCTGGGAGCACTCGCGCCCATGAGCCACCAGTGGCGGCGGTTGGGGCTACGACTGCGGCTAATCGTGCCGCGATACCAGCGTTGCAGCGACGCCCCTTAACTGAGCGCCCTGCGACCGCTGCAGCTGCAGCGGTTGCCAGCCCGGAGCGCCATCAGCGGCGTACGCCACCCAGGCACTACACAGTGGTGGCGATCGGCACCTCTACTGGTGGCCCGGTGGCCCTGCAGAACGTGCTCATCGGCCTACCCGCCAGCTTTCCCGCACCGCTGATTCTGGTGCAGCACATGCCCGCCAGTTTTACCCAGGCTTTTGCCGAGCGCCTGAACCAGTCTTGCCAAATACAGGTGCGTCAGGCAGAAGACGGCGATCTGTTGCGCCCCGGCCTGGCTTTGCTGGCACCCGGCGGCAAACAGATGATGGTGGAAAGCCGCGGTGGCCAAGGCCGGATACGCATATTACCTGGCGATGATCGGCTCAATTACAAGCCTTCAGTGGATGTCACCTTTGGTTCGCTGGCACGCAGCTTTCCCGGTAAAACCTTGGGTATTGTGCTGACGGGCATGGGCGCAGATGGCCGGGAAGGCTGCCGCATGATGAAACAGAGCGGCTCGATTGTGTGGTCGCAGGATGAAAAAAGCTCGGTGATTTACGGCATGCCCATGGCAGTGGCTAAAGCCGGCCTGAGTGACGAAATTCTGTCGCTGAACGACGTTTGCCAGCGGCTCAAAGATGGGGTCAGCTGATGGATGTGCTTAGCCTTCTGGGTGTTATCCTGGCTTTTGTAGCCATTCTGGGGGGTAATCTGCTGGACGGTGGTGCACTGGCGTCGCTGTTCAACGCGCCGGCGGCGCTGATTGTTATTGGCGGCACCCTGGCGGCCACCATACTGCAAACCTCCTGGCCGGTGCTGAAACGCGCGTTTAGCCAATCCCGCTGGGTATTTTTGCCGCCCTTTGTCAACCTGGAAGACGGTCTCGACAAAGTTGTGAACTGGAGCGTTATTGCCCGCAAAAGGGGCCTTCTAGGGCTTGAGGGGCTAGCAGAAAGCGAACAGGAGCGGTTTGTGCAAAAAGGCTTACTGCTGTTGGTTGACGGCGCCGAAAGCAACACCATTCGCAGCATTATGGAGGTAGAACTGGATACCCGGGAACAGCGGGATCTGGATTCGGCACGGGTGTTTGAAGCCATGGGCGGCTATTCGCCTACCATTGGCATTATTGGCGCGGTGATGGGGCTGATTCAGGTAATGACCAATCTGGAAGACCCGGAGACGCTGGGCAGCGGCATAGCCACCGCTTTTGTTGCCACCATCTACGGGGTGGCGTTGGCTAACCTTCTGTTTTTCCCGGTGGCCAATAAACTGCGCGGGCTGGTGCGCGAGCGCACCCGCTACGAAGACATGATGATCGAAGGCCTTATTGCCATCGCTGAAGGTGAAAACCCGAAATCCATCGAAATCCGCTTGCGTGGATTTCTTCCCTGGTAGCGAGTGTTAATGGCTTATGCGGCGCCGCAAACCACCCCAAGATGATCTTCACAATAAAGAGCGTTGGCTAATCTCATACGCCGACTTCATTACCCTGCTGTTCGCGTTTTTTGTGGTGATGTATTCGGTGTCTTCGGTTAACGAGGGCAAATACAAGGTGCTGTCAAATACCTTGACCGGTGTTTTCAACGCCCCGGAGCGCTCGGTTGTGCCAATTACCGTTGGCGAACAGCAGGTTGTTGGTGGGCGCACTGAAAGCGATGCCGTCATTGCGCCGGTGGTTACCGAGGCACCTCCCGGTTTGCCAGCACCAGACAACGCCAGCCGATCGCGTGGGCTTCAGGAGCTGGCCGGCCAGCTCGGGCTGGAGTTTAGTGAATTGATTGAGACGGGCGTGATTACTCTGAACACAGATGATGAGTGGTTGCAGCTGAATTTGCCCAACAGCCTGTTGTTTGGCAGCGGCGACGCTGAACCTCATTACGATTCCTTCGCGGTGATGGAAAAAATTGCGGGCGTGCTGCGCGACACCGACAACGCCATTCGCATTGAAGGTTTTACCGATAATCAGTCCATTCACAGTGGCCGCTTTCCGTCAAACTGGGAGCTTTCGGCTGCCCGCGCGTCGGTTCTGGTGCGCATGCTGGTGATGGATGGTATAGACCCGGCGCGGCTGGCGGCGGTGGGGTATGGCGAACATCAGCCGGTGGCGCGCAACGATACCGACGAAGGCCGTCGCCGTAATCGTCGCGTGGTGCTGCTGATTTCCCGCGATGCCAGCATTCGCGGTGCCATACGCTGAACCTGGCACGATTCCTGTAGTCTTTCTTTTAAAAAAGAGTGAACAGCGCTTTTTCAGTCGCGAACCACAACACAACGGCAATGTATTGCCGTGTGAAATGCCGAGGACAGGCAGGAGAGTCAAACGTGCGAATTTGGGCAGTGGCCAATCAAAAAGGCGGAGTGGGCAAAACCACCACCGTGGTTGCCTTGGGCGACCTGTTGGCCAGCCGTGGCAAGCGTGTGCTGATGCTGGATATGGATCCGCACGGTTCGCTTACCAGCTGGTTTGGCTATGATCCGGACCGCCTCAAGCACAGCCTGTTTGACCTGTTTCAACATCAGGGAAAAGTACCCGAAGGACTGCCCGCACAGCTGATTACCGACACCGGCGTGCCCAACCTTACGTTACTGCCGGCCAGCACTGCCCTGGCAACCCTGGAAAGGCGGATGATCGGTACTGAAGGCATGGGTCGGGTGATTTCCCGCGCGCTGGCGCAGCTGTGGGATGATTTTGACTATGTGCTGGTGGACAACACCCCGACATTGGGCGTGCTGATGGTTAACGGCCTGGCGGCGGCAAGCCATTTGATTATTCCGGTGCAAACCGAGTTTTTGGCCATTAAGGGTCTCGAGCGCATGTTGCACACCCTGCAAATGATTAGCCGTTCGCAGAAAAATCCCCTGAGCTATACCATTGTGCCCACTCTGTTTGACCGTCGAACCCAAGCCGCGAATAAAAGCCTGAATATGCTGCGTGATACTTATCCGCATCAGCTCTGGCGTTTTGCCATACCGGTAGACACAAAGTTTCGCGATGCCAGCCAGGCCGGATTAGTGCCCTCAGCGGTAGACGCCAACACCCACGGAGTGCGCGCTTATCGTCGCCTGCTTGACGATTTATTGGCGCAAACCGGTACCTGGCTGGAGCCGTCTGGTGGCTGACAAAAAAATGACACAGCTGGCGGACCCGCAAGCCGCCATCGCCAGTTATCTGGACGACCTGTTGCACACGGCCACCGATCAGGCGTATCAGCAGGACACGCAGGCGCAGGCTGTTGTTGCCATACCGGTGGTGGCAATAGCGCCACAGCCGCTGCCGGCCAAGCCGGAGCCGGTAATTGCTGAACTATCCGTGCAGATCGTGACCGCTCCGCAACTGTTGCCGGCAGCCGGGCCGCAGGCAAGGCCTGCGTGGGCCGAAAAGCCATTTGAATGTCTGATCTTCACCGTGGCAGGCTTGCAGCTGGCGGTTCCCTTGGTGTTGCTAGGGGCCATTTACCGCATCGAAGACGATATAATGCCGATGCCTGGCAGCCCGCCCTGGTATATGGGTATTCGCCCGGGCCGGGACAAAAACCTGCGGGTGGTCGACAGTGCCGAGTGGATTATGGCGGGTCGGGCGCCGGCAAACGCACGCGCTAATTATCGGTTTGTGATACACCTTAACAACAGTGACTGGGGACTGGCTTGTGATAATGTAGCTCAATCCTTTACTTTGAGCCCTCAGCAGGTGCGCTGGCGCACGTCGCGTAGCAAGCGGCCATGGCTGGCAGGCACAGTGATTGAGCAGATGTGCGCGCTGCTAGACGTTCAGAGCATGGCGAATCTGCTGGTTCGTGCCGAGCGCGAACAGCACCTGGATTTAAGCTGAACAGGCTCGGCGAGTGTTCACTGCTAACAAAGGTTAGTGATGGCACGATTCATGCCCCTTAAATAGCGTATAGGGGCGCTAATGATGATTTTTTGACGGTCAGGCTGCCTGCACGGCAGCCGCATATGGAGATTTAACACAATGGCAGCCCCAAGCGGACAGCAAAATCAGACCAAGGATGACCAGGTACTGCAGTATGTGACCTTTCGTCTGGATGATGAAACCTACGGCATCAACGTGATGCAGATTCAGGAAGTACTGCGTTACAGCGAGATTGCACCGGTACCGGGTTCACCGGACTACGTTCTGGGCATCATCAATCTGCGCGGCAACGTGGTAACGGTGATTGATACCCGTCGGCGTTTTGGCTTGAACGATGCCGACATCACCGACACCAGCCGTATTGTGGTGATGGAGTCTGCCGATCAGGTAATGGGAATTCTGGTGGATTCGGTGGCCGAGGTGGTTTACCTCAAGTCCAGTGAAATTGAAACCGCGCCCAATGTGGGCAGCGAAGAAAGTGCCCGCTTTATTCAGGGCGTGTGTAATAAAAATGGCGAACTGATCATTCTGGTCGAGTTCGACAAGATGCTGACAGATCACGAATGGGCGGATATCTCGACGCTGTAAGGTCTTAGGCCGGCAGTGAACGCAGATCGACGCCTTGACGCACACCAAGGAGACGTTGCTATGTTTGCTGATGTATTTGCCGAGATTCCCCAATGGGTGCCCTGGATTCTGGTCGCTACAGCTCTGTCTTTGCTCGTCGCGCAAATTTTCTTGCAAGGGCGGCAGTTGCGGGGGTTGCAGGCGGCGCTAAAAAGCCGCTGTGACATTCTTGGCCGCGAACTGCATGCCACTGCCAGCACCGGTATGGGAGTGGGCCAGCGCTTGGTAGCCTGCGAACGCCAACTGCACGAACTGCGAACCACCATCGAAGAAATGCGCCAGAACGATCCGTTGCGGGTGTCTTACGACGAAGCCGCACGGCTAGTTGATCTTGGTGCCGATATCGACGACCTGATGAACACCTGCGGTATTTCCCGGCCCGAGGCAGAACTGGTGTCTGCCTTGAAGAAACGCCAGGCAGCCTGACCCCCGGTTTTGGGGTTATTGACCGGCGTCTTCCGGTGTCATGCCCCGTATGTGAAAGGCGAAGGCCAGAATTTCAGCGACCAGCTGGTACAGCTGTTCGGGGATTTCGTCATTCAGCGACAGTCGCGCCAGGGTACTGGCCAGCTCGGCGTTTTCGTACAGGGGCACCCCGTGTTCGCGGGCAATGCGAATAATTTCGTCCGCAAGCTCGTGATTGCCAACAGCGCTGATAGTGGGCGCCCGCTCACCGTCGTATTTTAACGCGACTGCCGCTGACGACTGTTGCGGCTCGTTATTTTTGCTCATGCTTTGGTATCCACCAGTCGATGTTGCAGCTTTGTCGCTACCGGGCCCGGATTGCCCTGGCGACACTCCAAATCCGCCACTTCGAGCCCCAGATCGGTCAGGCTACTACGCAGCAGCGGCAGTTGTTGATGCACCTGGCGCAAGGTAGCCAGTTTCTCTGCCCACACCAAAGCGCTCACCGCTTGTTGGCGCAGGCTCACTTCGAATTGCAACGGGCCAGCCTGGTCCAGATCCATCGCCAGCACCAGGCGCCATTCGCCAACGCTTGCTCGTGATGGTCCGCGGTCGCTGCCGTCTTTACCCGGATGCTGTTCAATCCGCAGTTGCGCCAGCTTGGGTTGCTGTAGCGGGTTCATCCAGGGCAGTTCCAGTAAAAGCGTGTTGGTGGGCGCGCCCGCATCTGTGCCACCGCGAGCGTTCAACACCTGGGTGTGCAGCTGGTTTACGGTAATGCGGTTGAGCATACCGGCCAGAATTCGCAGCAATTGCCCGACGTTGGGCGGTTCTTCTCTGGCGCTGCTACCGGTGCTGGTCTGAGCCATGGCGAATGCGCCGGGAAACTGTAACGGCGCCTGAATCAGCGCTGGGCTAGCCAGCGGTGTCAGCCGGTTGAAGTGCTCTGGCCCTTGGCCCTGCTGTGCCAGAAGCGCGGTGATTACCCGGCCAATGGCCAGTTTTAGATCGGGTAGGGTTGCCGACGGTGTTGCCGCCAGTCGCGCTTCTGCAAACAGCCCGCTTTCGCTCAGCCATTGTTGTACCTGTTGCACCGCCGCGGTCTGCTGCCCGGCCCCGGGCGCAAGCTGGTTGCTGGCAGGTAAGCGCACAAATAATTGTTCCAGAGCCTGGCGCGCCGCTGGTGGCAGAGGCTGCGCGGCGGTGCCCGAGAAAGCCTGCGAGGGCAGCTGGCCGGGCGGTGTGTCGGCCTTCACACCTTGCTGCAAGCCGGCCATCAGTCGGGCCAGTCCGCTGTCCAGGCTTTGCTGCCAGGGCAGGCGTTGCACCAGGGCCTGTGCCAGGCTGACTTCCGGGGCAGTTGCCAGCTTGCCCATCAGCTGCAATTCGTTGCCGGCACGCAGCACTTTTATCCAGTCGCCGGCCTGAAGTTTGGTTTCGCCAATACTGGCCTGAACCTGAAGCGGTTTGCCGCGTATATCTAACAGCAGCTCGGCGCCACCATTCTGGCGTTGAATGACGTCGGTGACTCTTGCCAGCAGGCTTTCGTTACGGCCCATCTGCAACTGGTTCAGTACCCGCTGGGCGCTTAGCGCAGGCGATGTAGGCGGGACTGGGGCAGGCGCGCTGGTGCTGCCTTGCGGTGGCCGGCTGTCGGCGCTGGCGGGCGACGTAGATTGGGAAGTGGATTGAGGAGTGGGTTGGGGTGGATTGGTGGGAAGTTTCATCGCTACCAAATTAACCTGGAAATGGGTAATCACCGGCTGCTTTCGCTATAATGCGCCGCGCCAATATTGAATACACACGATGCCAGCCTAAGCTGCATCGATACGGAACCGGGGCCCGGATGTCTGAACCGCTGCTACAGGCGATCAATTTACAGTGTGAACGCGACAAGCGGGAACTGTTCCGTGATTTATCGTTTTCCATATTGCCCGCAACTGTGACCCGTGTCGAGGGTGCCAACGGCTCCGGTAAAACCACGTTGCTGCGTATATTGGCCGGTCTTAGTGATGCCTGGGCGGGCCAGTTGCTGTGGTGCGGCGAGCCGCGTTTGCGCGTGCGCGAGTCGTTTTTACGCAATGTGCTGTATTTGGGCCACCGGCCGGGCATAAAGCCGTTGCTGTCGCCGCTCGAAAACCTGCGGGCGCTGATGGCCGGTCGCCGCCCGGTGGGCGACAAAGCCCTTGTGCAGGCGCTTGCCAGGACCGGTCTGGCGGGCTACGAACAGGTGCCATGCCGGCACCTCTCAGCCGGTCAGCAACGGCGGGTGGCACTTGCGCGCCTGTTGGTTGCCGACGAACCCCTTTGGCTGTTAGACGAGGTGTTCACCGCCATCGATGCGAGCGGCGTGGCGGCCATCGAAAACCTGCTGCAAGAGCGTGCCGCTGAGGGCGGTGCCGTGGTGTTTACCACCCATCACAACGTAAAGATTGCAGGTACGAAGCGACTGGTACTCACACCGGGGGCCGTTGGTTATGATGATTAAACCCCTGGATCAGGCCGTTGGTTCGATTGCGGCCATGAAAGCGGTGTTCGCTCGCGACATGAAAGTGGCCTTTCGTCAGCGTCAGGATTTACTCAATCCTTTGCTGTTTTTCATGATGGTGGTCACCCTGTTTCCGCTGGGCGTGAGCCCGGAAATCTCATTTTTGCAGGAAGCCGGGGCCGGCATTTTGTGGGTGGCGGCACTGTTGTCGGTGCTCTTGTCACTGGATCATCTGTTTCGTCACGATTTTGACGACGGCACACTGGAGCAGCTGGTGCTGCAGCCACAACCGCTGTTCTTGCTGGTGTTGGCCAAAACCATGGCGCACTGGGTGCTAACCGGACTGCCTCTGGTGTTGTTAACGCCGGTTTTGGGTGTAATGGTGCATCTGGACGGGAACTCTATCGCTATTTTGTGTCTAACTCTGCTAATCGGAACACCTGTTCTTAGTTTGATCGGTGCGATTGGTGCAGCGTTAACGCTGGGTTTGCGATCAGCGGGTGTACTCTTATCCTTGTTGATTATTCCGTTGTACATTCCGGTGCTGATTTTCGGTACCGGCACTGTTGCCGCCGCCGCCGAAGGTGCCCCGATTGGCGCCTATCTGGCGTTGTTGGGTGCCTTTCTGGTGCTGGCTTTGACTCTGGCGCCTTTTGCCAGCGCAGCGGCTCTGAAAGTCAGCCTGTCAAACAGCTGACAAACCGATTCAAACAGAGGCAAGGTACTTAACTGATGTGGCAATTTTTTCACAAGCTGGGATCACCAAAATGGTTTTACGGGATTGCCACCCGGCTAATGCCCTGGTTGCTGGTATTTGGATTGCTGTGTCTCGGCGCTGGTTTGGTGTGGGGCCTGGCGTTTGCGCCTAAGGACTACCTGCAGGGCAACAGCTACCGCATTATTTTTATTCATGTGCCGTCGGCGTTTTTGGCCCAGTCGGTTTACATCATGATGGCCTCGGCCGCGGTGGTTACACTGGTGTGGCGCATGAAGCTGGCCGATGTGTTTGTCAAAGCCGTAGCACCGGTGGGCCTGGTGCTCACCTTTATATCGCTGTTTACCGGTGCGGTTTGGGGCAAGCCCACTTGGGGCACCTGGTGGATCTGGGATGCGCGGCTGACATCGATGCTGATCCTGTTGTTTCTGTATGGTGGGTTGATCGCTCTTGACCGCGCCATTAATGATGAAAAATCGGCCGCCCGCGCCGTGGCGATATTGGTGCTGGTTGGCGTGGTGAATATTCCGATTATCAAATATTCTGTGGATTGGTGGAATACTCTGCATCAGCCGGCCACCTTTAAGCTGACAGAGAAACCCAGCATGCCGGCCGAAATGTGGGTGCCGTTGCTGTTGTCGGTGATTGGCCTGTATCTAGTGTTTGGCTGGCTGGCGTGCCTGCGTATGCAGACGGAAATTCTGATACGTGAACAGCGTACCCGCTGGGTACAGGAGCTGTTTCACGTGAATGGAGGTGCCAGATAATGGCGTTTGATTCCTTCGGTGCGTTTTTGGCAATGGAAGGCCATGGCCCCTATGTATGGGCTAGTTACGGTGTATTTTTTGTGTTGATGGCGGTGCTGATGGTGGGTTCCTATCGGCGCCGCAATGCGGTGCTGCAAAGCTGCCGTCAGCACGCCGGTTCCCGCTCGTCGCGGGCGCCAAAACCAGATTCGGACACGGCGGCAGCGGCCAGCTTCACCCGTGTTGATGTTTCCCAAGACTGAGTGGCTGAAAAACCATGCACCCGATCCGTAAAAAACGTTTGACCATTGTGCTGTTCCTGCTGGTCGGCCTTGCCGTGGCGGTAGGCTTGACCACCTACGCCCTGCGCCAGAATATCAATCTGTTTTATGATCCTACCCAGATCGCCGCGGGAGAAGCACCGGCGGATGTGCGCATTCGTGCTGGTGGCATGGTGGAAAAAGGCTCTGTGCTGCGCGATACCGAAAGCCTGAAGGTAGCATTCAAGGTGACTGACTTTACCGAATCCGTCACCGTTGAGTACGTGGGCATCCTGCCCGACCTGTTTGCCGAAGGGCAGGGCATTGTGGCCATGGGTAGGTTAAACAGCGAAGGCGTGTTTGTGGCCGACCAGGTACTGGCCAAACACGATGAAAACTACATGCCACCGGAAGTGGCTGACGCTCTGGCAAAAGCCTCCGAAAGCCGCGATATCGCGGTTGAAGCTACCAAAACCCTGACCAACTGATGCCCGTTAAACGCCCGATACGCAAGGGTGTGTGGCACGTGAGTGGTGTATGGCAAATATGTGGAGTATGGAAAGTATGATGTATCCGGAACTCGGACAGTTTGCACTCATTCTGGCGCTGCTGTTGGCGGTGTTGCTGGCGGTGGTGCCCATGGTGGGCTCGGTCACCGGCCGTGATAGCTTGCAAGCGTTTGCCAGGCCGCTGACGGCGGGCATGTTTGTGTTTGTCGCCGTGGCCTTCGGCATTCTGACCTACGCTTTTCTTACCGATGATTTCTCGGTGGCTTATGTTGCCAACAACAGCAATAGCCTGTTGCCCTGGTATTTCAAATTCAGTGCGGTGTGGGGCGGCCACGAAGGTTCTCTTCTGTTGTGGATTCTGATGCTGGCGGGCTGGACCCTGGCGGTAGCGGTGTTTTCCCAGCGCCTGCCTGCGGTGATGGTGTCCCAAGTGCTGTCGGTGCTGGGCATCGTGTGCGTTGGTTTTTTGCTGTTTATCGTTATGACCTCGAATCCGTTTGAGCGAATACTGCCAAACATTCCCGCCGACGGCGCCGACCTGAACCCGTTGTTGCAGGATTTTGGCCTGATTATTCACCCGCCTATGCTGTACATGGGCTACGTGGGCTTTTCAGTCGCTTTTGCCTTTGCTATTGCGGCACTGATTAACGGCCGTTTGGACGCCGCCTGGGCGCGCTGGTCGCGGCCTTGGACCACTGTGGCCTGGGCCTTTCTGACCATCGGTGTTGCTCTGGGCAGCTGGTGGGCCTATTACGAGCTTGGCTGGGGCGGCTGGTGGTTCTGGGATCCGGTCGAGAACGCGTCTCTACTGCCTTGGTTGTCGGGTACCGCACTGATGCACTCGTTGGCGGTGACGGAAAAACGCGGTGTGTTCAAAAGCTGGACTGTGTTGCTGGCCATTGTGACCTTTGCCCTGAGCCTGCTCGGCACCTTCCTGGTGCGCTCTGGCGTACTGACCTCGGTGCACGCTTTCGCCTCGGACCCCGAGCGCGGCACCTTCCTGCTGGTTTTGCTGGCCATCACGGTGATTGGCAGCCTGATTCTGTACGCGGTTCGTGCACCCACTGTGCACGTGCGCGCCCGTTACGGTTCCATGTCGCGGGAAATTTTCCTGTTGCTGAATAACGTCATGCTGGTGTCGGCGACCTTGCTGGTGGCGGTGGGCACGCTTTATCCGCTGGTGCTGGACTCACTGGATATGGGCAAACTGTCTATTGGCGAGCCGTTTTTCAATCTGACATTTACTCCGCTGGCCATCGCCGCCGGGCTGTTAATGGGTGTTGGTGTTTTTTCACGCTGGAAGAAAACCGACGCTGGCTGGTTGGCGCGCAAACTGCTGTGGCCGCTGGCTCTCAGCATTCTGATCAGCGCCGCGGCGATTGTCGGTTACGGCGAGTTCAAGATTATGGCTTTTCTTGGCATTTTCACCGCGGTGTGGGTGGCTGTGGCCACGTGCTGGGACCTGTTGGACAAGTCAAACTCACGCAAGGGCCGGATGCATGGGCTCAAACGCCAGTCGCGCAGCTATTACGGCATGGTGCTGGGGCACTTGGGCCTGGCGATGACCATCGCCGGCGCAACAGTGGTGTCCAACTACGGCATTGAGCGCGACGTTCGTATGGAGCTGGGCGATGTTGCCACCGTGGGCGACTATCAGTTTGTTTTCACTGACATTGGCCAACGCCAGGGTGCAAACTTTACCGCCCAATACGGTGGTTTTGACGTGTTGTTGGACGGCCGTAAAGTGGCTGAATTGCACCCGGAAAAACGCCAGTATTCGGTGGGCATGAACGTGATGACCGAAGCAGACATAGATGCAGGCTTTACCCGCGACATTTTTGTCGCTATTGGTGAGCGCATCTCAGACAACGCCTGGGCCATTCGGCTGCAGTACAAACCGTTGATTCGCTGGTTGTGGCTGGGGGCTTTCATAATGGCACTTGGCGGCTTCCTGGCGGTGAGTGACAAACGCTACCGTATCCGCGAACGGGCAACCGAGCGAAAAGCAAAACCTGCCGACAGTGGCTCCCTTGTCGCACACCCGGTAATGACTTCTGTTACAAAACCGGTGATAGCTTCGGAGGCTCGGTCTTGATGAAGCGGGTCCTGTTGTTTTTGCCGTTGCTGGTGGCTCTGGTTTTAGGCGTGTTGCTATTTTCCGGCATCGGAAAAGATCCGACAAAGCTGGAGTCAGCCCTGGTCGGTAAAGCCATGCCGGAGTTCGCCCTTGAGGACCTGCACCGGCCAGACGTGCAAGTCAGCCAGCAGGTGTTCCAGGGTGAACCCCGCCTGTTAAATGTGTGGGGCACCTGGTGTCCGTCGTGTCGCGACGAGCATGCTGACTTGATGTGGCTGGCCAAGAACGAAGGCGTGCCCATTGTGGGGCTGAACTACAAAGACCAGCGTGCTGAGGCCAAAGCATGGCTAGAGCGCCTGGGCGACCCCTACAGCACCAGTATTTATGATCCCAAAGGTAGCCTGGGTTTTGATCTGGGTGTGTATGGCGCTCCCGAAACGTTTGTAATTGGTGCTGACGGCACGGTGCTGCATCGCCACGTAGGCGTGGTGAACAAGCAGGTGTGGGAAGAGACTTTACGGCCTCTCTTAAACCAGGCAGGGGGCCAGTACTGATGGCAATTTTCAGGCTATTCAGCCGCTTTGCACCAGCCCTGCTGATTGTTCTGGCGCTGCCGGCCCAGGCGGTAGTGCGCGACGTCTATAGTTTCGACACGGATGACAAGCAGCAGCGGTACCAGACCATGACCGCCGAGCTGCGCTGCCCCAAGTGCCAGAACCAGAACATCGCCGACTCCAATTCGCCGATTTCCGAAGACATGCGTGACGAGGTCTATCGGATGATGACAAACGGCGCCAGCGACGTAGAAATCATGGATTCGCTGGTCGGTCGGTTTGGCGAGTTTATCCGTTACAAGCCCTTAGTCGAAAAGCGCACCCTGCTGTTATGGGCAACACCGGTTATTTCAGTGCTTGGCGGCTTTTTAATTGTGGGTGGTATTGTTTTGCGATCGCGCCGCAACAACCAGGTTGACAGCGAACTGAGCGCCGAGGAACGGGCGCGGGTGGAGAAGATTATGGACGGGCACAACGGCAAATCGGATTCACAGGCGTAACGCCCAAAACAAACCGCAATCACATTTAACGATTTTCTCTCATCGGTAACGGGATTTTCATGAGCAATATGTTTTGGATTGCCGCATCTTTATTAATCGTGCTGGCATTGGCCTTTGTGCTGTATCCGGTTTTGTTCCACCGCTCTGGCCGGAGCCAACAGCTAGACCAGCGCAATCAGAATCTGCTGGCTTACCGCTCGCGCATGCAGGAACTGGACGCGGAATACGAAGCCGGGGTGCTTGATAAAGACAACTATCAACAGCTAAAAACCGAGCTTGGTGGTTCCATGCTCGATGACATTCCTGAAAATGAAACGCCTGCCGCCTCAACCCCCGGCCGTAAAACCGGCATGGCGGTGGCACTGGTGTCCATTCTGGTGATTCCCGCTTTGACCCTTGTGTTGTATGAGCGTTGGGGTGCTATGGATCAGGTAGAGCAGTTCATCACCATGGAACAGCTGGGGGCCGGTAATGAAGCCGGCCGCGAGCAACAGATGGCGTCGCTGGCGGCGCAGTTGCAGGCGAAGCTAGAAGCCAGCCCGGACAACCCCGACGGCTGGGCCATGCTGGGGCAAACCTATATGCGCATGGAAAAATACCCGCAGGCGGCACAGGCGTTTCAGCGTTTGGAGCAAAGCGTCGAGCGTGCCGGCGGCGACGATCCGTCCCGTGCCATGGCATTGGGTCTGGCCGGCCAGGCGATGTTTTTCCAATACCAGGGTGCTATGAACGCAGAGGTGCAGCAGGTGATTTCCAGCGCGCTGGAGCTTGACCCAAACGAGGTCAATGCCCTTGGCCTGCTGGGCATCAGCGCCTTTGGCCAGGAAAACTACCGCGAAGCGATTGGCTTCTGGCAGCGTATTGTTCAGGTGGCGCCAGACCACCCGCAGCGCGATTCTATTGAGGGCGGTATTACCGAAGCCTACAACCGCTTGGGCGAAACACCGCCTGAGAGTTTTCTGGCATCGATTCAGGCTTCCGATCAGCAGTCGGCTCAGGCCTTAAAAAGTGACGGCCCTGGTGTCACCGTCAGCGTTAGCCTGGACGAAGCTTTCTTAAACGACGTACCTGCCGATACCACGCTGTTTGTGTTTGCCCGCCAGGCCAACGTTAACAGCGGCCCACCGCTGGCGGTTGCACGCTTCAAAGCCGCTGACATGCCGTTAGAGATCCGTCTGGATGACTCCTTGGCAATGTCTCCGCAGAATACGATTTCCTCGGTTGAAAAAGTGATGGTCACGGCGCGCCTAAGCCCCAGTAGCAGTGTTATGGCCCGCGCCGGCGACTGGCAGGGCAGCCTGGCAGCGCCGGCTACCGTAGCCGCTGGTGAGCAAATACCCCTGACGTTAGTGATTGATAGCCTACTGATCGAATGAGCAGGGCCTTGCCGCGGTAGCGCCGCGTACGTTTTCGCCACCGCGGTGGTCTGCAATGATTTATACCTGAGTGGGGCTACTGCCGCGATGCATCAATGGCAGGCGGGTACAGTGGCGATAGATCATTGTTTGCCGCCTGGCTGGCCGGTCTGCGTTCTAGCTCACGAATTGCCTGTTGCAGTTGCGTCGGATTGTTTGAAACCTTGTTTTCCGACGTCTTGTCTTCCAACGGTTGCTCTGTGCCATAACGCTGTTGTTCAAGCTTGGTTAGTGCGTCAGTGAGCGGCGGCAAATGACAGAACTCCGCCACCTGGCGCCAGCTTTGAAATCCCTGGTCCGGATACTGGAGATTCATCCAGCGTAGCAACAGTCGCGGTGTGTCCGGATTGTTGTTGCCGGCAGCGGCAAGCAGTTCCTTGTAGAGCCCTGAATCGTCTGGCCCGAGGTTGCTCTCGGCTGCCTCGTTAGCTCGATAACGCGAGCGCTTTGCGCGCCAGAACAAACCTGCGGTAATACCCCAGCCAACGGCCATAAACAACGCCAGCCAAGGCCAGAAAGCACCGCCGCCAGTGGTATTTTGGCCGTTCATATCCGATTCTGAATCTGCGTCGCTAACGACGTTATTCAGCGTTTCATCAATGGCGGCGACCGCCGGAGCTTGGGCCTGAGCTTGAGTATTGATGCCTGAGCCGGGCGCAACCACCAGCACGCGCTCAGGAATAATCGCGACTTTTTCTGAATCGCTTGCGGTATCCCACCAGGGAACGCGCACCTCGGGCAGGCGCAGCTCGCCGGCCTGCACCGGTACCAAGGCGCTGGCCTGTTGCAATATAGACATCAAGCCGTCGGTGCTGATGTCGGTGGCACGCTTGGCGGGCTCTGGATAAGTGCGCAGCCCCGGCGCTGTCTGAGCCGGGAAGGGCGGCAGGGTAGCATCTGGCAAGCCGCTGGCGCGCAGGGTTAGCTGGCGGGTCAGATTTGCACCGCTGGTGACGCGGTTATCGCTGGGGAGACCGCTTTCTTCCAGCGTTAACCCTGTGGCGGGTAGCCAGACGCTGCCGCTGAATTGCGGCGGTATGTCTTTCACCGGCAGGTCAAACAGTTGTTCGCTGCTGCGCAGGGTCTGCAGGCGGCCGTTGGCGCCGCGAAAGCTGCCTTCAAATTCCAGGGGTGCCAGGCTGAGTTGGCCTGGTGCCTGCGGGTAAACCGCGTAGCGGCGCTCAATCATACGGTAGCTTTGATCACCCCGAACCCGCGAGTATTCCTGCTGTGGGCCCAAGGATTCAATCACCGCGTTATTGCTGGCCGGCTCCGACAGTTCGCCGCGAATAAGCTCATTGCTGAAGTACAGCTGTACCGTTAGCAGCAGCTGCTCCTGCACATAAAGTTCGGCTTTGTCGGTGGAGAGCTCTATAAAACTCTTCCGCACGTCTTCAGTCGGGTTTTGCGCCCATGCCGGCAACGCTAGCAGGCACAAGGCGATGATCAAAAACCGACCAAAGCCACGGCAATCGCTGTAATCGGCATAACCATGCCGCTGCAACGGCGTCGAGAATTTACGGTGTTGCTCTACCATGGCGTATCGCCTCTGTCTGCTGGTGTCTGCCGTTGCCGGTATTGCTGAAGGAATTTCTGCTGCAACAGACCGCCAGGGTTGTCTGGCACCCGCCTTAAATACTGCTCTTGGCTCTGGCTCAGCGGGGCTTCCCGGGTATCTGCCGGGGCCTGTTCCGGGCCCGGCTCTTTACCGGGCTCACTCTCGAGTTCACTCTCGGGCTCACTCCCTGATTTTTTATCAATTTCGGCATCGAGCTCTGCGCTATCGCCGTTGTTGTCAGATTGCTGATCGCGCCCGTTTTCACCTTTTTCCGAGCTCCCGGAGTTCCCGGAATCTTCGGAGTTCTCGGCATTCTCGTTGTTCTGCGGCTGCCCGTCCTGGCTGTCAGATTCCGAGTCCTGTCCGGATGACGGGTCTTGCTGTTGACCTTGTTCTTGCTGTTCCTGTTCCTGTTCCTGGAGCAGGTCGGCAACCAAGGCTCGGTTGGCAAGGGCGTCCGGGTGTTGGGGCTGCAGGGTGAGTGCCTGGTCGTAGGCAGCAATAGCCTGCGCCAACTTGCCCGCTTGGGCCAGGGCGTTGCCCCGGTTGTAGGCGCCCTCGGCTCCCGGCACATCGGCGAAGCGATCACCGGCGGCTTCGAACTCGCCACTGCGATAGAGCGCCGTGCCTTGCCATTCAGGCGTTTGTAGCTGCTCTGCAGCCTGCTTTGGGTTCTGCTCTATCAGAGCTGGCGCGCGCTGATCTTCACGCTGCCACAGCTCGCCCCAGCTAAGGGCTTGCGCAGGCTGCGGCAGGGTAGGTAGCAAGGCGAGCGCGAACAGCGCTAAAGCGCCGCGGCGCCAGATCAGCAGTAACAAGGGAAGGGCCAGCCAAAGTAGCCAGTAGCCGTCTTCCTGCCACTGTGACCGTTGGCGTGTTTTTGCAGGATCAAGCCGTGCCGCGTCGGTTTTGGCGAAAGCCGTGTTTGAGCCGCTGACGGCCAGAGCGCTGAGGTCACGGCCATCCAGCGTCAGAGTCGCGCTCCTGCCGCCATTGGCCGCTGCTAGCTGTGCTAATGTCTCGGGCGCTGCCTGGCTGATCACAATGCGGTCGCCGTCGCGTATAAAACCGCGCTCTGCCAGAGGGATTGGGCCACCGGCGCGGGTGCCAACGGTGAGGGTGTCAAGTTGGAAACGGCTGCCTGTTAACAGCTCGGTAATGGCCTGGCGGTAACGGGGTTGCACGTCGTCTGTGATTAACAAAATACGGCCGTTGCCCGGTGCTCCGCGTTCGAGCAGCTCCATGGCCTTGCGCACTGCGAGATCGGCGCGGTTGCCTGCGGCCGGCATCATCACCGGTTCCAGAACGGCGAGCATGGATTCGGTAGTGGCACTGTCGTCGCTGAGGGGCGTTACGCCGTGAGCGTCTGCGGCGTACACCACCAGAGCTGTAAGGCTGCCTTGGCGCGCGGCAAGAATGTCGCGAACCTTGCGCTTGGCCAGTGTCAGGCGGTTCGGCTGCACGTCGGTGGCCAGCATCGACAGCGACAGGTCCAGCACTATCACCAGGCTGTTGGCGGGCGGTGCCGCGGGGCTTGGCGCCTGGCGCAACACCGGGCCCGCCAAGGCCAGACTGATCAGCGAAAACGCCAGCACGGCTGCCAGCGGGCTGTTGATTCGTGGCATTCTTCTTAGCACTCTTCTTAGCACTCTTTTTGGCACTCTTCGCTGGTCCGCAGTGCTGTGTCGCGGCTCCGGCAGCAGCGGCGCCAGAAGATGCTGGGGTATCAGTGCCGACCAGCCGCTGTCGCTGTCACCGCGATGCCGGGCCAGCCAGTACACCAGCGGTGTGGCCAGCAACAGCAAAAGCCACCAGGGCCGCAGCCATTGTAACTGCGAAATCATCAGCTCAGACATGGGGCTGTTTCTCTGTTTCGGGGCCTTGGCGAAGCGGTTGCTGGCGTAGCTTTTGGTAGCGGCGGAACAAGAGCGCAAACAGCCACAGGGTTACCGCCAGCGCCGCCGGCCAGACATAATATTCGCGCACCGGTCGGTAAAACTGACCTTCTTGGAGGGCCGGTTCGAGCTGGTTAATGCTGGCGTAAATACCGGCAAGTTCGGCCAGATTACGGGCGCGAAAATATTGGCCTCCGGTTTGCTGCGCCATGCGCGTTAGCAGGGCCTCGTCTAGATCCCGCGACGGATTGCGCCGCAGCAGTCCGGTTATGGCGCTATCCGCGCCGGCGCCAATACCGATGGTGTAAAGCCGCACGGCACTGGCCTGTGCCAGCTCACTGGCTTTGTCAGGCGTTATTTCGCCGGCGGTGTTGGCGCCGTCGGTCAGCACAATGGCAACTCGTTGCTCTAGGGGCCGCTCGCGCAGGCGCTTCACCGCGAGCCCAACGGCGTCGCCAATGGCGGTTGCGTTCCCGGCCATGCCGAGGCCGGCTTCTTGCAGCAGAATGTTTACCGTTGTTCGGTCAAAGGTCAGGGGTGCTTGTACATAGGCCTGGCTGCCAAACAGGATAAGGCCCAGGCGATCGCCCTGGCGCTGATCAATAAACTCGGCCAGCACCTGTTTTACCGCCTGTAACCGGTTAATCCGTCGGCCCTGACGCACCATATCCGGCTCGTCCATGCTGGGTGAAATGTCGACTACCAGCATCAGATCGCGCCCTGTTGTCGGCAGTTGCCGAGCCTCGCCCACCACTTGTGGTCGCGCCAGCGCCAGAACCAACAGCAACCAGCCGGACAGTATGAGCAAACGCAGCCATACAGGGTTTTTGGCGCTATGGCTGGACACCCCCGGCATGTCGGTTAACCAGTGCCCCAGGGGCATTACCGGTGCTTGCACGGGTTGGGCTGCGCGGCGGCGCCAAAACAGCGCCAGCGGCAGCAATGCAAGCAATAGCACCCAGGGATAAGCCAGTGTCATGGCGCACCCCGCAGTTGTTTTTTATGGCGTTGCAGCCAGCGCCCGGCAAAGGCTAGTGCCTGCTGCGGGTCGCAGCTGTTGTGGGGTTGCCAACAGGCGTTCACCATTGTGGTAACCAGGTCTGCTTCAACGGCGTTATCGCTACTGTGCTGCAAGAACGCGACCCAATCGTCGCCGCTCAGGGCGACGACCGGTTGCAGTGGGTGGATATCACGGGCCGCACGCTTTAGCAATGCGTTAAGCTGGCTGAACCAAACGGGGCTATTCTGCGTTTGCGTTTGCGTTTGCGCCCGCAGCGCCGCCAGTTCCCGTTGTACAGCTTGCCAGCGCCGGTTGCGCCGCTGCCAGCGTTGCCATCCGCGCACGGCCAGCACCAGGCAGAGCAAGCCTGCAGCGGCCAGTAACCACCAGCCGGGCGCTGGCGGCCACCAGCCTTCGCTCACGGGTAAATGAATATCGCGCAGTTGTTGCAGCGCGTTGGCGGCGTTGTCGGCCATATTGTTGGCCCCATTGTTGGCGTTAGGGGTGTTCATCCCAGGCGGCCCCCGCCGGCCATCAGCGCGCGCAGCGCCAAGCGCGGATGCTCGCCAGTAGAAACATCAATGCGGGTGACCGCCGCCACGCGCAGGCAATGTTGCAACCGCTCCTGGTGTTGGTTCATGCGCTGCTGCCAGGCCTGGCGAAACGTGTTATCCGCGGCGTCAAACCATAGCGGCCCAATGGCGCTGGCCACCGCAAACTGGCCGTGCCGGGGCAATGCCTGCTCCAACGGATCACTGATATGGACGGCGCTGACGCTGTTGTGCTGAGCCAGCTTACCCATCAAGCCAGCGCTGTGATCGCTCAGCTGCATAAAGTCACTGATGATGAAAATTCGGCTGCCTGTGCGCGCAACGCGACAGGCTTCAGCCAGTGCGTTATCCAGCGACCCCGGCTCTGCCAGCGGCGCGCTCGGGGTGGGGTGAAACTGGCCGGGCTGATGTTGTAGGTGGGCAAGGTTGTCTAGCAGTCGCAGCACCGAGGTCTTGCGCCCTGCCGGGCGCTGCAGCGTTAACAGCTGGCCATTGAACACCAGACCGCCTACCCGGTCGCCGCCAAAAAGTGCAACCCAGGCCAGCATGGCCGTAGCTTGGGCGGCGCGCACCTGTTTGTAGGCGCCGGTACTGGCAAAGAACAGTGACGGGCTTAAGTCACATAACAGCAGAACCGGGCGCTCTCGCTCTTCCTCGTAAATTTTTGTATGGGCCTGTTGTCGCCTTGCCGTTACTCGCCAGTCAATGGCGCGAATGTCATCGCCTGGCTGATATTGCCGAACTTCGGCAAACGCCATACCGCGGCCTCTTTGTGGCGAGGCGTAAGCTCCGGCCTGGCGGCTGCGGGTGGCCTTGGCCGACGGCAGCCGCAGCGTATGGGCTTCTGCCTGCAGCTTTACCAGCGCAGCCAATGGCAGTGCGATGTCGTGCGCTGCGTTGGCGTGCGCGGCAGAGGCCGACACATTGGATGCGTTACCGTGAATCATGGGCGGATTATGCCGTCACCGGCAGACATTCTAAGAGTCGCCGCAAAAAATCGTCGGTGCTGATGCCTTCAGCCTGAGCGTCGAAGTTTAGCAGCACCCGGTGGCGCAGCACGTCAAAGGCCACATTGCGGATATCGTCCGGTGTTACATAGTCGCGCCCATCAAGCCAGGCCTGGGCGCGGCTGCAACGGTCCAGTGCGATAGTGCCACGCGGGCTGGCGCCAAAACTGGCCCAGCGCGCCAGTTCCGGGCCTACCTCCGGGCCTAGCTCTGCAGGCTTGCGAGTGGCTAGCACCAGTGCCAGTAAATAGTCCTCAACGGCCTCTGACATGTGTACGTCGGCCACCTGCAGGCGCGCGGCAAACACCTCGCTGGCACTCACCCGGCGGGTAACGGCGGCCGCAGGTTGGCGAAAGTCGCGGCGCGCCAGGTGCAGAATCTTGCGCTCGGCGCTGGCATCGGGGTAATCAATCAACACGTGCATCAGAAAGCGGTCGAGCTGGGCTTCCGGCAGGGGGTAAGTGCCTTCCTGTTCTATCGGATTCTGCGTCGCCATCACCAGAAACAGCGGTTCCAGCGCGAAGGTGTTCATGCCCACGCTGACCTGGCGTTCGCCCATGGCTTCCAACAGCGCTGATTGCACCTTGGCCGGGGCGCGGTTTATTTCGTCGGCCAGTACCAGGTTGTGAAACACCGGGCCGCGCTGGAATTCGAAAAGACCGGTTTCTGCGCGATAGATCTCGCTGCCGGTCACATCGGAAGGCAACAGGTCAGGGGTGAACTGGATGCGGTGAAAGTCGCCTTCAATGTATTCAGCCAAGGTTTTGATGGCGGTGGTTTTAGCCAACCCCGGAGCACCTTCTACCAGCAGGTGGCCATCAGCCAGCAGAGCCATCAATAGGCGGTTAACCAGGGTTTTCTGGCCAATAATACGTGTTTCCAGCTGGCTCTGAAGATCCAGAAAAGTCTGCTGTAATGATAACGACGATGACATAGGCAAGGTACTCGTGACCGGTAACGATAAAAGACAGCTATGCTACAACAATCTGACTGATAAGTAGTTGCCGTAATTTTGCGGAGATGCCGGCAAAAATCAAGCGCTTGACATATCCTAGTGCGATAACAACGGCATAAAAACGATATAAAACCAGTTCCCATCGTTCACACGAACCAGAGGTACGCTATGAATGCGCTGACATTGGCCAGTAAGGAACAATTTTTTTCGAAGTTAGAGGAGGCGTTTGGCGAGAAGATTGCCAAAACCGAAGCCACCCGAATCAGCGAATTTGCCCGCCAGCATTACTCGCAGATACCTCTGGAAGAATTGGTCAATCGGCGATTTTCAGATATTTATGGCGGTGTAATGGCAGCTTGGCAGTTTCTGCGCCAGCGCGTACAAGACGAAACACCGGTTTCCGTGTTCAACCCGGATCTGGAGAGCGATGGGTGGACGTCGACTCATACGATGATTTTTATTATTCATCCGAACATGCCGTTTCTGATTGACTCTTTGCGCATTGCCATTAACCAGCGTGAAATTGGTACCCATTCCATTCAGCACGCGGTGCTTCAGATCAGCCGCGATAAAGATGGCAAGTTGGCCGATCTGCACAGCAAAGATGCGAGCGGGACTGCACAGGCCGAGTGTGCTCAAGAGGCGTTTATTGCCATTGAAATTGATCGCCACAGCGCGCCGGAAGAAATGGCCGAGCTGGAGCAGGTACTGCAAAGTGTGTTGCACGAAGTACGCATCGCGGTGGGTGATTTCCCCCGGGTAAACGCGAAAGTGATCGAAAGTCGCGAGGAGCTGGAGCATTCCGCCGGAGGTATCAGCAAGCAACAGAAAAAAGAAGCACAGGCATTTTTGACCTGGCTGCAAGAAGATCATTTCACGTTTCTCGGTTACGACGAGTACGACTTTATAAACGACAAAAACGGCGTGGAGGTGCGCCGGGTAAAAGATTCCGAACTGGGCATACTGCGGGTAACCAACGAACGCCCCGTGTGTGTGCGCTTAAATGAGTTGCCCAATCGCACCGGTCAGGAAATGACCCGCACCGACGATGTGTTTATTTTTGCTAAATCCGCCCAGCGTTCGCGCGTGCATCGGCCAGCCTACCCGGACTACATTGCCATAAAACGCTTCAACCAGAAGGGTGAAGTGGTGGGTGAGCGGCGTTTTTTGGGCCTTTATACCGCTCGAGTGTACAACGAGCGACCAGACCAAATTCCATTGATTCGCCGCAAGTTCGAAAGTGTGATGGCGCAGTCAGGCTTCCCCCGTGACGATTATACCGGCAAAGAGCTTGATCAAATCCTGACGGTGTTGCCCCGCGACGAGCTGTTCCAACTCAACACTGATGAACTGCTGCGATTGGCCACGGGCATACTGTACATTCAGGAACGCCGGCGTATTGAGTTGTTCATACGCGAAGACGTGTACGGTCAGTTTGTGTCTTGCCTGGCCTACTTCCCACGGGACATCTACAACACCGAGCTGCGTCTGAAAGTCGAGCAGGTTCTGGTAGAAACTTTGGGCGCCGAAGACGTCGAATTTGTGACTTATTTCTCCGAATCGGTACTGGCACGGGTACAGTTCACCATTCGCGTGCCGCCGATGGAAAATCGCCAGCTACCACTGGCTGAGATTCGCCAAAAGGTGTTCGAGCTGGCGCAGTCCTGGAGTGACGGGTTGTCAGAAGCCCTTACTGAAGCCTGGGGCGAAGAGCAGGGCAGCGAGATGAAGCGTACCTGGAGTGCTGGTTTTCCCGCCAGTTACCTGGAAATGTTTTCACCACGCCGCGCCGCTATTGACCTGGAATACGTTGCCAGCGCCGCCAAAACCGGCGATATGGCCATGAGTTTTTATCGGGCGCTGGAAGAAGACGACAGCACAATTCACTTCAAATTGTTCTATCCAAACCATCCGGTACCCTTGTCTGACGTGATGCCGGTGTTCGACAACTTTGGCTTCCGCGTACTCAGCGAACATCCGTTTGAAATGACCAATCGCAATGGTGAGGTGGTCTGGCTGCACGACTTCACTCTGCGTACGGTTTCTGGCGCCACGATCGACCTGCAACGTTTGCGGCCACTGTTCGGCGAGCTGTTTCGTCGTGTTTGGCGCGGCGATGCCGAGAACGACGCTTTCAACCGCCTGATGAAATCGTCTTATAAGAGCTGGCGCCAGATTGCGCTGTTGCGCACCTACGCCCGTTATATGCGCCAGATTCGGTTTTCCAACAGCCAGACTTTTATTGCCAAAACATTATTCCACCACACGAACTTGACCGAAGTTTTGCTGGCTTACTTTGAAGCCCGCTTTAATCCGGATAACGGCTACAGCTTCGCCAAGCGCGAGGCCACGCAACAAAAACTGCTGGTGGAATTTAACGCGGGGCTGGAAGAAGTTGAGAACCTGAGCGAAGACCGGGTGTTCAAGCTGTATATGGAGCTGATTCAGGCAACCTTGCGTACGAATTATTATCAGCCTGACGAGTCTGGTCAGCCCAAATCTTACATCAGCGTAAAGCTGGATCCGACCGGCATTCCGGACATGCCACTGCCGATGCCGATGTTTGAAATATTTGTGTATTCACCGCGAGTAGAAGGTGTGCATCTGCGCGGTGGCAAAGTGGCGCGCGGAGGCCTGCGCTGGTCGGATCGATTTGAAGATTACCGTACCGAAGTGTTGGGCCTGGTAAAGGCGCAGCAGGTAAAAAATGCGGTGATTGTGCCGGTGGGAGCGAAGGGCGGTTTTGTTGCCAAGCAGCTGCCGAAAGCCTCTAACCGCGAGGCATTCCAGGCCGAAGGCAAAGAAGCGTACAAAACCTTTATTCGCGGGTTGCTGGACATTACCGACAACTTGGTGGACGGCAATATTGTGCCACCGCTCAGCGTGGTGCGCCAAGACGCAGACGATCACTACCTGGTGGTAGCCGCCGACAAAGGCACCGCCACATTCTCTGATATCGCCAACGGCCTGTCTGCCGACTACGACTTCTGGATGGGCGATGCCTTTGCCTCTGGCGGCAGCAACGGTTATGACCATAAAAAAATGGCCATTACCGCCCGCGGCGCCTGGGTATCGGTGGAGCGACACTTCCGGGAAATGGGTATCAACCCGGCGGATGACGAGTTTACCGTGGTGGGCATTGGTGACATGGCCGGTGACGTGTTTGGCAACGGCCTGCTGAGCTCGGAAAAAACCCGCTTGGTAGCGGCGTTCAACCATATCCATATTTTTATCGATCCGGCTCCAGACGCAGCCAAGGGTTATAAAGAACGCCTGCGCCTATTCAAAATGCCGCGTTCGGCCTGGACTGATTACAACAGCGAGTTGCTATCCGCCGGTGGTGGCGTTTTTAGCCGCAGTACGAAATCCATTCCGCTGAGCCCCGAAATCAAAGCCCTGCTAGGAATTAAAGCAGATCGGGTGCCGCCCAACATGCTGATTGCCCACATCCTCAAAGCGCAGGTAGACCTGCTGTGGGTTGGCGGCATTGGCACTTATGTCAAAGGGGGCGGTGAAAGCCACAGCGATGTCGGCGATAAAGCCAATGACGGCGTTCGTATCAACGGCGCCGAGCTACGCTGCAAGGTGGTTGCCGAAGGCGGTAACCTGGGCCTTACCCAGCGCGGCCGTATTGAATACGCGCTCAAAGACGGGCGCTTGAACACCGACTTCATTGATAACTCCGGCGGTGTGGACTGTTCAGACCACGAAGTGAATATCAAGATTTTGCTCAATCGCTCCATTGTGATGGGCGATTTGACCGCCAAACAGCGCAACCTGCTGCTGGAAGACATGACCGAAGACGTGTCTGCTCTGGTGCTAAAGAACAATTATCGCCAGACCCAGGCGCTGAGCATTGCCAGCGAAGACGCCGCCAAACGCATTGAAGAATATCGTAGGCTGATGAACACCTTAGAGGCAGAAGGCAAACTTAACCGCGAGCTGGAATTTTTGCCCGACGACGAGGCTCTGAACCAGCGCAAACTCGCTGGTAAAGGCCTGACACGGCCGGAACTCGCGGTGTTGATTGCGTATGTGAAAGCCGACTTGAAGCAGACCCTGGTGGCCAGCAACCTGCCTGATGATCCGTTGTTGGCGGGAGAAATGTCGAAGGTGTTTCCGCGGGAGCTCAATCGCAAATTTGCCAACGAGCTGGGCGAGCACCAGCTACGGCGGGAAATCATTGGCACCCAGATTGCCAATGATATGGTTAACCATATGGGCATCATTTTTGTCGATGGCATCAAACAGTCGACCGGCGCCGATTCGGCGCAGATAGCACTGGCCTGGATTATTGCCCGCGATCTGTTCCGCGTTGACACCTGGTGGGACCGCATTGAAGACCTGGATTTCCATGTAAACGCTCAGCTGCAGATAGAACTGATGCAAGAGATGATGCGGCTGATGCGGCGCACTGTGAAATGGCTGTTGCGCAATCGCCGCGCCGAACTGTCGATTGCTCATCACATTGAGCGCTTTGCCGACAGCGTTTGGGCTATTACCGCGGGCCTGCCGGACTATCTGAACGGACAAACCCGTAAACTCTGGCAGAAGCGCCATCAGGCTCTGATGGATTCCGGAGTGCCGGAAGACCTGGCGCCGGTGCTGGCCGGTACCGACTATTTGTATTCGTCGCTGGGCATTATCGAAGCCCAGGAAGCGACAGACGTGCCATTGAAAACCGTGGCCAGCTTGTACTACGAAATCAGCGAGCGTCTGCAGTTGAATTGGTTTGCCGGCGCCATCTCGGCGCTAGTGCCAGCCAGCCATTGGCAGTCGCTGGCGCGGGAAAGTTTCCGTGAAGATCTGAACTGGCAGCAGCGGGCGCTGACCACCGGCGTGCTGCAGCAAGCAGGCGAGCCGGGTGATGTAGCTCTGTGCGTGGATCAATGGATGGCCCGTCACCAGCCGATGATTGACCGTTGGCAGGAGATGTTGGTCGAGTTGAAACGCAGCCCCGAGCCGGAATACGCCATGTTTTCTGTAGCCCTGCGGGAACTACTGGACCTGGCGCAGATAACTCTTCACCAGGTACCAGTTGAGCCGGAAGAAATGGCTTCTGAGGTGAACTAGGTATTGATTAACGGGAGCAATTCCCGTTCAATCCTTCGCTTTAACTCAAAAATTGGAGCAAATAGATGGGGCAACTGGATTATTTACTGGAAAAAAACCGGGCCTGGGCAGAGGGCATTAAAGCGCAGGACCCACAGTTTTTTGATCGGTTATCAAATCAGCAGGCCCCGGAATATTTGTGGATTGGTTGTGCCGACAGCCGGGTGCCAGCCAATCAGATTGTGGACCTGATGCCCGGCGAGTTGTTTGTGCACCGTAACGTGGCCAACGTGGTGGTGCATACCGACTTCAACTGCCTGTCGGTGTTGCAGTTTGCGATTGATGTGTTGAAAGTGAAACACATTCTTTTGGTGGGTCACTACGGCTGCGGCGGTGTTAAAGCCGCCCTGCTAAACGAGGGCTTTGGCCTGATTGCCAACTGGCTGCGCCACGTGCAAGACGTGCGTGATCGTTACCGGCACATTCTGGAACCCATCACCAGTGTGCAAGACCGCGCCGACCGCCTGTGTGAACTGAACGTGATTGAACAGGTGGACCACGTGTGCCAGAACAGCATTGTTCAAGACGCCTGGAAACGGGGCCAGGACTTAACCGTGCACGGCTTCGTGTACGACCTGCGTGACGGCATAATGCGGGATATGGGCTTACCCATATCCAACGCTGCCACCAGCGAGCATGCCCGCCAGCAGTCGGTGGATGAAATGGTACTTCGCCCGGTGCGCTCCGGCCGCCTGATTAAAGCCTGAATTACGGAACGCCCATGTCTGCATTACCTAATTCCCACGAAGCGCTGCTTCGTAATCGCTCCTACCTGACCGGTAAGGTCGCCCTGCTGGGCGCTATTGCACCGGATTTACTGACCGAGCTGGCAACGTTGGGCAGTACTGGCCTGGCTATGACCGAGCACGCCGGATACGCCCACGCGCTGGAACAGGCCGCCAGCTGGCCGGTGGCCTTTGGCTACGACGCCCCGGCTCTGACCGCCGCAGCCTTTGATTCTGTTGTGGTGTTTTTGCCCAAGGCCCGCGCCGAGCTTGATGTGCGGCTGTCGCTGGCGCGTTGGCTGGTGTGCCCCGGTGGCCGCCTGCTGGTGTTGGGGGAGAAAAAAGAGGGCATTGCCGGCGCGGTGAAACAGCTGCGCAAGGCCTTGCCTCAGGTGCACAAAATTGACAGTGCGCGGCATTGTCAGGTGTGGTGCGCAGAAGACGTAACACCGCTTGCGCACTTTGCCATCGCAGATTGGCTGGATTGGAGCCAGATCAGCGTTGCCGGTCGGGAGCTCGATGTAGCAGGCTTACCCGGTGTGTTCAGCCGCGGCGAACTAGACTCGGGTACAAGCCTTTTGCTGGAAACCCTGGCCAGCACCCCATTGACTACCCTGTCGGTTCGGGCGGCGCCCGGTATACCGCCGACGAGGGCCGGCAAGGCCCTGCGTGTTCTCGACTTTGCCTGCGGCGCCGGCGTTATTGGCGCCTGGTTGCAGACTGATGAAAACACGGACCTAAGCGTTGACGCCGTAGACGTGCAGTCGCAGGCGCTGCTGAGCGCTCGTGCGACTTATGACCGAGTGGGTGCACGGGGCGAAATTATTGCGTCTGACGGCATTGCCGGGCTAGACGGCCGCTGGCAGGCGGTGGTGTCTAACCCGCCGTTTCATAGCGGCGTGCGCACCGATATGACCATGACCGAGCGCTTTGTGCGCGACCTGGCCAGCCACTTGGAACACGGCGGTGAGCTGCGGTTAGTGGCCAACAACTTCCTGCCTTATGAGGCATTGATTCGTCGTTGTATTGGCCCGGTTGAACGCCTTGCGGAAAACAACAAGTTTACGGTGTATCGGGCCTTTCGTCAGTGATATGGCCGTTGAATCTGGAGCGTGCGGCGCCTGCGCCAACGCTTGATAGGGCAGCGAAGCCAAATGCCAACGCTGCCAGCCTTCAAGCCTGGGATGCGGCGGATGAGCTGCTGTTGCAGCAGGCCACGCATTGGATGGACGACAAGTGGCTGGCGGACAAACAGCAGGCGGACAAACCACACCCGCGGGTGCTGGTGGTGGATGACAACTTCGGCGCTCTTACGCTAGGGCTATGGGGGTTGCAGCCGGTTATCCTGGCCGACAGCGCGGCCCTTGGGCCGGTGCTGGCTCACAATCTTGCCTTGAATCCACCACTGCACAGCATTTCGAGCCATCAGGCCGCGCCGCTGAGCTGGCGTGACGACCCGGTTTTGACGCAGGAAACGGCAATAACCAGCCGGTGCAGCGTCAATGTAATGAGTGGCCCGTTTGATCTGGTGGTTATGCGCATTCCCCGCTATGGCGACTACCTGGCCTGGCTGCTTAGACGGGTAAATGCCTTGCTGGCAGACGACGGCGTGCTACTCGCGGGCGGCATGATAAAACATCTGCCAGACCGCAGTGTGGACGTGTTTGCCCAAGCGATTGTTACCGAAAAGGTGTGCCCTGCGCGCAAAAAAGCGCGGGTGGTAATATGCCGAAAAGGAAGCGCAGAATTAGCAAACTGGAACCCTGCGTGGCAGGGCTACTCGCTTGCTGCGGGCGCTGAAATAGCAAAAGCACTGAGCGTTGCAGCTCTGCCGGCGGTATTCGCCCGCGACAAGCTGGATATCGGCACCCGGGCATTGCTGTCCCACGTTACGCAGGCAGCCGCAACGTTGGCGCCAGGCGCGCGGGTGTTAGATTTAGCCTGCGGTAATGGCGTACTTGGCTTGGCAGCGCTTGCGGCTAACAGCCACCTTGAATTGACCTTCAGCGATGTTTCCAGCCAGGCGGTTATAAGCGCCGCTGCCAACGCCGCCCGCGAATTCCCCCACAGCGCATTTTCTTTCCACCATGCCGACAGCATTTCCGCAGATGGTGGCGAGTTCGATCTGATACTGCTTAATCCGCCGTTTCACGACGGTGGGATGGTGGGTGATCATATCGCCTTGGCGCTGTTTGCCGCCGCCCGCCGCCATCTTCGCCCCGGTGGACGACTGTTGCTGGTGGGCAACCGGCATCTGGGATACCACCGCAGCCTCGGCCGCTTTTTCCCCCAGGTGCGCCAGCTAGACGCTAACCCGAAATTTGTGGTGCTTGAAGCTAGCCGTTAACATCGGGCGCTCGTGGCTTTCAATGACCGCTTTTGATCACCGCCTTCAGTCACGCCTTTTAATCACGTCTTCCGAACACGCCACGGGATTAAACGGCAGGGCGGCCGTAACCCAAGCGTGCCAAGGTGTCGACAATGGTTTGGGTCTGGCTGTCTATTTCAATATTCACGCTTTGGCCCACGCTGGTTTCACCAAATACGGTGGCGCGCAAGGTTTCTGGAATCAGATGCACATTGAAGCGGTTGCCATGCACTTCGCCAATGGTCAGGCTGGCGCCGTTAACAGCAATGTAGCCCTTGGCAAACACATAGTGGGCCCAGTCTGCCGGTACCTCAAACCAAAGGCTGACGTTGTTTTCGCTGCGCACAATATCGACAACCTGCGCGCGGGTGTGAATATGTCCAGATAGTAAATGCCCGCCGATTTCATCGCCAATGCGCGCTGCGCGTTCGTAATTGACCCGGCTGCCGGCCACCAGAGCGCCCAAAGTCGTCAGCCGCAAGGTTTCCTGCATGGCGTCAAAGTACAGCACATTGCCCTGCTGACGGGTGACGGTCATGCAGGTTCCGTTAATGGCAACCGAGGCGCCGATGGTCACGCCTTCGGCTTTGCCGGCGGGCAAGGCGATGGCAAACGTACTGAGCCCTGGCGCAGTGACAACGTCTTCAATGGTCGCAATGCCCTGAACAATGCCTGTAAACATGGGGAAAGCCTCGTGCGGTTGAAAAGATGACGTAGCATACGGTGGGCCAGAATAACCAGATGATTCCAGAGGAACAACGCGCACCTCAAGATTCTGCCGCCGACGCCGTTAATCTGAATAAGTCCATACATTTTCAGGTGGAATTGCCCATGGCCCAGAACACTGGCACCCAAGCGAGACAGGCACCTGCAACGGCGCCGTCAGCCGCAGCGCCCGCGGTATTGCGCCAAGGCCGGGCGGCAGACCCGGCGCCGGCCGTGGCGGATAAGGCTGCGGCGGTTGCGGGCCAGGGCACTCAAAATAACACTCAACCGGCGATCGGCTCAAATGAAAGTGCCAAGCAGCCGTCTGACGCAATGGCTACCGACACTGTGGGCAGCTGCGGTGCTTCCTCTGGCAGCAATCGTGACAAAGCCGCCAGCCACCAGCGACAGCTGCGATTGATGATGCGCCAATGTGACCGGGTGCTGCTGGCCGATTACGACTTGCTGGCGATGGAGAGATGGCCGGATAACGCCCGGCTTTCTGCTGCGCGAAGGCGCCGGGATCTGTGGTTGCTGGCGGTGGCCGTTGCCGCTGTTTTCTTTGTTGGCGGCGTGCTTGGCTTATTGCCGGCGTGGCTGGGCGGTGCGGGTTTTGGTGTGTTTGTTACGACGCTGCTGCTGGCATTGCCGCCGGTGCGCAGGGTGTTCAGTTCGCGCCCGTCAAACCGGGAGCTAGTGCAGCAGCGCCGGCAAATGCTGCGGGACGCCAGGCACCATGTGGCGCATCTAGAGGGGGCCGATGGGCTGGTGTGGCAGTGCGAGCGTATGGCGGCGTTCAACCCTGCGCTGGCAGGCCACAGCTTTTCGCGATTACGGGAAGCATCGGAGAAGCACACACTGGTGCGGCAATTAACCGAGCGCAAATACGTGCGCCTGTATCTGTTCTATCTGGTAGAGGCAGACAAAGCGTACCAGAGGCTGCAACAGGTGTTTCTGGACAGCCGCCAAGAGGGGCTGGACCAGGGCTTGGTGGAAGGCAGCCCGGTAGGCGACAGAGAGGATAGCGCTAACTTGACAAATTGATTTTTCAAACGTATGTTTAAAACACGCGTTTATTACTGGAATTAGGATTAACAATGGCGCAATCAGATACTGTAGATCGCATTCTGGACGCAGCGGAAGAATTGTTCGCCGATCGCGGATTTGCTGAAACATCGCTGCGGATGATCACCAGCCGGGCGAAAGTGAACCTTGCCGCCGTAAATTATCATTTTGGCTCCAAAAAATCCCTGATACAAGCAGTTTTTGCCCGCTTTTTAACGCCTTTTTCAGCCACCGCCCAAGCTGCGTTTGACGATCTGGAAAAAAGTTGTGATGGCAAAGCGCCAACGTTAAACCAGACCCTGCGTGCCCTGACCGAAAGCGCGGTGCGAATGCCACAGCGCAGTGAACGCGGCATTGCGATTTTCATGCGGCTTCTTGGCCTGGCTTATACTCAGTCGCAGGGGCATTTGCGAAAATTTCTGGAGCAGGAATACAGCGAACCTTTCAGCCGTTTCATGCGCTTGTTAAAAGAAGCTACGCCAGAGTTGTCGGCGGTCGATCGCTACTGGCGCATTCAGTTTATGCTTGGCGCCACCGCTTTCACTATGTCCAGTAACGAAGCTTTACGTGATATTCTAGCCAACAAGATGGGCGTGGAAACCAGCGTGCAGGAAATTGCTGCGCGGCTGGTGCCGTTTTTGGCAGCCGGCATGCAGGCGAAAGACCCAATGCTGATGCCTATGCCCTGCGACCAGGAATCACTGGCTGTGTTGTAATCAGCCAGTGCCGCCACTAAGCCTGAACGGAGCCTATTGTGGTTATCGGCGCTGCTGCTGTCAGCCATCTGATTATTGATATAGCCCGCCAGCGTCTGCAACTGTTTGACGTAGCTTCTACGTGCATGGGTGATTATTCGGTGTCCACGGCGCGGAACGGTGCCGGCGAACTCGATGGCAGCGGTTGCACCCCACGGGGCCAACATTATATTCGCGCCATGATTGGCGCCGGGCAACCGCTGAACCGCGTATTCCGTGGCCGCCGCCCGACCGGCGAAATCTACAGCCCCGAATTGGCCATGGCCCACCCCGAGCGTGACTTTATTCTGTCCAGAATAGTGTGGCTGTGCGGCCGGCAGTGGGGCGTAAATCGCGGCCCCGGGGTCGATACTTTTCGCCGCTTCATATACATTCACGGCACTCCTGACACCGAGCCTATGGGCACTCCGTTGTCCCACGGCTGTGTGCGCATGCGCAACGCCGACCTGGTGGCACTGTTTGTCCGATTAAAGCCAGGGATGCCGGTGTTCATTTTTTAGTACGTCGATTTTAACCTGTTAGTACAGAGCACCGGCAGAGCTGCCTGGCGCATTCTTCGGTTTTGCATAAGAGGGATTCCATGATTGAGGAAGGCATAGTGGCCTTTAATGGTTGGATGACGCACTTCGAGCTGCTGTCTTCGGGCTGGCGCGTGGGTCTTATTGTGTTTGGTCTGGTATTTGGTACCGCAACGGTGGCCTACATCGCCAGCCACGTGATTGCCGCCTTGGAAAGCAGGTTTGTTAAAACCCGCAATATCTGGGATGACGCCATACTGCACGCCATACGTTTGCCTCTGGTGTTTTTTATCTGGTTGCAGGGCGTTTACTGGGCGGCGGAAGTGGCCTACTACTATTCCGAAGCGGATGTGTTTACCGCCAACGACGCCTTGCTTCAAATTGGCTTCATCTGGGTGGTGAGCTGGGCTGTGTTGGGCCTGATCAAGCAGATTGAGCAGGTGTTAGTGTCGCCGGTTAAAATGAAAAAACCGATGGATTACACCACCGTCAACGCCATCAGTAAGCTGTCGCGGTTGGTGGTGGTGATTACTGCGGTTTTGATTGCCTTACAAACCCTGGGCTTTAGTATTTCCGGTGTACTGGCGTTCGGCGGTGTGGGTGGTATTGCCATCGGTTTTGCTGCTAAAGACCTGCTGGCCAACTTTTTTGGCGGTTTTATTATTCACCTCGACCGCCCATTCAAGGTAGGCGATTGGATACGCTCGCCAGATCGCAATATTGAGGGCACGGTAGAGCAGATCGGCTGGCGTATGTGCACCATCCGTACGTTTGACAAACGCCCGCTTTACGTACCCAACGCTACGTTTACCACCATTGCGGTAGAAAACCCGTCACGTATGTCTCACCGCAGAATCAATGAAACCATTGGCGTGCGCTATGACGATATAGGCCGCATACAGGACATTGTTAACGATATTCGCACGATGCTGAAAAATCACAAAGAGATTGAAGCCAGCCAAACTCTGATTGTGAATTTTCTGGCGTTCAGCCATTCCACGCTGGACATCATGGTATACACCTTCACAAAAACCCGCGAGTGGGTGAAATATCACGAAGTGAAGCAGGACGTGCTGCTAAAAATCAGCGACATTATTGTTGGCCATGGGGCCGAAGTGGCGTTCCCGACCCAGACCCTGCACGTGGCCGATAGCGTTAAGCTGAAGCATCTGGAACACAGTTCCGACGGTGGCCAGGGCGGCGATAACGCCAGTAACGAGGCGGGCGAGCGCTCTTTGCGCGACGACCGCGAACAAACCTCAGGCCAGGAAAGTTCTGTGGAGAGCCGTCATGCAAAACCTCGCTGAACACCCCGTGGGCATTATCGGCGGCACCGGCCTGACCGCACTTGAAGGCTTGCAAATAACCGGTGAGCAAAGCGTGACTAATACCTGGGGTGCGCCTTCATCGGTGCTCACCAGTGGTTTACTGGGCCAGCAGCGTGTGCTTTTTCTGGCCCGCCACGGTAACCCACACCGGATACCGCCTCACCAGATTAACTACCGCGCCAATATCCAGACGCTTTTTGATGCCGGCGTACGCATGTTGGTGAGCGTTAACGCTGTGGGCGGCATACACCCGGATATGGGCCCGGCCCACATTGTCATACCGGACCAGCTGATTGATTATACTTGGGGTCGCAAAGGTACGTTTTTTGAGGGCGAGCTGGATAGCGTTACCCACATTGATTTCAGCTGGCCTTATAACGAGCCGGCGCGGGCGATTATGATCGAGCAAGCGGAACGTCTGGGATTAAGCTTTTCCAGTCACGGGGTTTACGGTGCCACCCAAGGGCCGCGCCTTGAAACCGCTGCGGAAATCCGCCGTATGGAGCGTGATGGCTGTGATCTGGCGGGTATGACAGGTATGCCAGAAGCGGCTTTGGCGGCGGAGCTGGGTATGCGTTATGTCAGCCTGTGCCTGGTGGTTAATTATGCGGCCGGCAAGTCCAACACGGTCATCACCATGGTGGACATTCAGCGAGCGATTGGCGATGGCATGGTTGCCATGAAAACCCTGCTACAGGCTTCCGTTGCCGAGCTTGGGGGTTTGTAGGCTTAGTTCTCGATTTTTGCGAAATAGATCAACACGCCGATGGTAGGGGAGTCCAAAAAATGGATTTCGCTGCTGCGCATGCGGCGGGTTTCGCGAATCCAGGTCAGCAGTTGTGGTTCAGCCTGAGCGCCGGGCTGCGCCGCTGTAGCAGCATCTTGCCAGTGGTTCAGGTGCGCTTCTACATGCAAAAAGCGCTTGCGATCGATTTTTATATAACCTTCCACGTCACGCTGCCTGGCCTGCGGCAACCAGTCGCCAATGGCTACCGCCAGGCGTTCGCCACCGTAGTTCTGCGGAAAATCTTCGAGCCATCCGGCTTTGGCCAGAATGCGGAACCGGCCGCTGTTGGTCAGCCGCGCAGCGGCACTGTCCAGATAAAGGCCGCTGACCTGGTTCAATGAGCTGCGCGGTCCACCGCCCTCAGGTGTTACCCAAAGCGCCTTGTTAATAAGCGGCGTGGGGGTGACAGTCTGCCCGCTCATATTCTCGACCAGATTTTCGGGCGCAATAATGCGTTCCAGAATTACGAATTCCGCGCGATATCGGTCGCTGGCTTGCGCCAGAGGTGCGCCCGCTCCAAGTGTCAAAACAATCAGCACGGCCATCGTAAAAAGTGAGCTCGGGTGTTTACGCAAATCAGTTTCTCCAACAGTCATCTAGGCCGGCCTGAGGATTTGGCCGGTGCCAGTTCATCGAACATAGCGGCAATGCCATCCAGCTTACCACCGGTTGAGGTGTCGTTCAGCCGAAAACGGAAACTGTTGGCGCCTTCCAGGCGGTACTCGCCGGGGTCGGATTGCACTTTCTTAATCAGCGCCAACGGGTCCACGCTGGTGTTGTTGCCAAACTCCAGTCGCGCCCATTCCTTGCCAGCGTCTACTTTAACCACTCCCAGGGCCTCGGCACGCATGCGCAGCGCCGCCTGGAGCATTAGATTTTTAGCCGGTTGTGGCAGCAATCCGAAGCGGTCAATCATTTCCACCTGAAGTTCTTTTAATTGTTCATCATTGGAAACGCTGGCAATGCGTTTATACAACATCAGCCGGTTATGAACGTCTGGCAGGTAATCGTCTGGAATCAGCGCCGGAATGCGCAAATTCATTTCGGTGCCGTGGCTCAATGGCATCTCGGCGTTGGGTATGCGGCCTTCACGAATGGCTTTTACCGCTTCGTCCAGCAGTTGCATGTACAGGGTAAAACCAATGCTCTCGATTTGCCCGCTCTGTTCTTCTCCCAGCAGTTCGCCGGCGCCGCGGATTTCCAGATCTTGGGTGGCCAGCATAAAACCGGCGCCCAAATCCTGGGCTTCAGAAATGGCCTCGAGGCGCTTCTTTGCATCGGAGCTAATGGCTTTCGGTGGTGGCGTGAGCAGGTAAGCGTAGGCTTGATGGTGGGAACGACCCACCCGGCCTCGCAACTGGTGCAGCTGGGCTAGGCCAAATTTGTCTGCGCGCTCGATAATAATGGTGTTGGCGGTGGGCACGTCTATGCCGGTTTCAATGATGGTGGTACACACCAGTACGTTGAAGCGCTTGTGGTAGAAGTCCGTCATGATCTGTTCCAGATCGCGTTCGCGCATCTGGCCGTGGGCCACGCCAACGCGGGCTTCGGGAATCAGTTGGCGCAGATCTGCTGCGGTTTTTTCAATGGTGGTGACATTATTGTGCAGAAAATAGACCTGACCGCCACGCAGGATTTCCCGCAGAATCGCTTCTTTTACCATGGGTTCGTCGCGCTGACGCACAAAGGTTTTTACCGACAGTCGCCGCGCCGGTGGTGTTGCAATGATGGACAGGTCACGCAGGTGGCCCATGGCCATATTCAAGGTGCGGGGAATGGGTGTGGCCGTCAGGTTGAGCATGTCGACTTCAGCCCGCAGCGCCTTTAACTTTTCTTTCTGTTGCACGCCAAAGCGGTGTTCTTCATCAATAATCACCAAGCCCAAATTCTTGAACCGAATGTCGCCTTGCAGCAGTTTGTGGGTGCCAATAACAATATCGGCTTTGCCGTTTTCCATAGCCTCCAGCGCTTTATTGGTCTGGCTGCCGCTGCGGAAGCGGCTGAGCAGCTCTACATTAACAGCGGTATCCGAAAAGCGGTCGCGGAAAGATTCGTAATGTTGCTGCGCCAGCAAAGTCGTGGGCACCAACACCGCCACCTGTTTGCCAGACCAGGTGGCCACAAACGCGGCGCGCATGGCCACTTCGGTTTTGCCAAAGCCCACATCGCCGCAAATCAATCGGTCCATCGGGCGTTCGCTGGTCATGTCTTCCAGCACTGCCATAATAGCCACTTCTTGATCCGGCGTTTCCTCGAACGGGAAGCCCGCTGCAAAGGTGCGGTAGGCTTCCTGCGGGTTCTCGAAGCTGAAGCCTTTGCGGGCTTCGCGGCGGGCGTACACGTCTAAAAGCTCAGCCGCGGTGTCGCGGATTTTCTCCAGAGCTTTTTTCTTGGCGTTGTTCCAGCGATCGGTGCCCAGCTTATGCAGCGGCGCGTGTTCGGTGTCGCTGCCGGCGTAACGTGAAATCAGATGCAGGCTAGACACAGGCACGTACAGCTTGGCGCTGCCGGCGTATTCCAGCATCAGAAATTCGCTGGCTTCACCTTCCACGGTGATGGTTTCCAAACCCTGATAGCGGCCCACGCCGTGGTCAATATGCACCACCGGCGAGCCAATACGCAGTTCCGAAAGGTCACGGTAGCCGTCGTCGTTCAGTTCAGTGGGCTTTTCCCGGCGCCTGCGCTGCAGCACCCGCTCACCGAAGAGAGCCGTTTCGGTGATCAGCGCCAGTTGACGGTCTGGCAGCACCACGCCCTGCTCCATAGGCGCGATGGTAATGCCCAAATTGCATTTCGGGCTATCCAGAAAACTTTGCCAGCCGTCCAGCGCCTGAAGTTGCAGGGATTGTTGGGCCAGGTTGTCGATCAGCGCTTCGCGCCGGCCAGACGATTCGGCACAAATTAGAATGCGCCCGTCGAATTCGGTGATGAACCGTTTCAAGCGCCCGGCAGGGTCTGCTGCGCGCCCGTCCATGGCTATGTCTGGCAGTTCGAGGGCGGCGCAGTTCACGCTGCCGTTGCCGTCGTCGGTGGCTGTGCGTGTGGTTACCCGTGGAAACTGCTTGAGTAGCCCGAACAGCTCGTCCTGCTGCAAAAATAGTTGGGCTGGCGGCATGATTGGCCGCACGCGGTCGTGGCGCCGGTCTTCATAGCGGTTGCGGGTTTCGCTGTCGAACTGCTGTACCGATTCGTTCAGGCCGTCAGCGGTGAACACCCGGGTGCTGGCCGGCAGGTAATCAAAAAGCGTGGCGGTGGCATCAAAAAACAGTGGCAAGTAATATTCGATGCCTGGCGATGTGATGCCCTGGCTGACGTCTTGATACACAGGCGCGCTTTTGTCTGCGTTGGGGAATTGCTCGAACCAGCGCCCGCGAAACGCCGAACGGGCTTGTTTATCCCAAGGGAATTCAAACGCCGGCAGCAGTTCCACCTGCTGGATGCGATCAACCGAGCGCTGGGTGTCTGGATCAAAGGTGCGCAGGGTTTCAATTTCGTTGTCGAACAAATCAATGCGGTAGGGCTGGCTGGCGCCCATAGGGAAAATATCCAGAATGGCGCCGCGCACAGCGTATTCGCCGTGCTCGTAAACGTTGTCGGCATAGCGGTAGCCAGCCGCTTCAAGCTGCAAGCGCCAGCTGTTGATGTCCAGCGTCTGGCCAACTTTCAATAGCAGGGTGTTGCCCTGCAGGTAATTTACCGGCGGCAATCGGTGCATCAGGGTGCGCGCAGGCACGACGAGCACGCCGCGTTGGGTAGAGGGCAGGCGGTGCAGGGTGCGAATACGGCGTGAAATAATATCCTGATGAGGTGAAAACTGGTCGTAAGGCAGAGTTTCCCAGTCTGGCAGTGACAGCAATTCCAGGCCATCGGCGCTTATGGCCGGGCCGTCTTCTTCCGCTGGCAGGCCCAGAAAAAAACGCATTGCCTGTTCTAAGCGGATGGCGTCGGCGGTGCTGCGGGTGATCACCAGGGTTAACCCCTGATGGCTGCGCGCGCTTTCACAAATGGCCAGAGCGTCACTGCTGCCATGTAGCTGACCCCAGACACGATGATCGGCAGGCTTTTTTGGAAACTCCGGGGCAAGCAGGGTAGTGCTAGTCATGTTGGAAAATGTGCCTTTTTCGAATTCGAGAGCCGGTAAATAAGCTGGCCATTCTACCGCTGCAGTGCATGAGGGGTCGAGTGGCTGCAAAAACGGGCGTTGGATTTGCCGTAGGCGGCGTTAAATTGGATAATACCTCACCCGATTTTTTCCATGTTTACTTTGCATGCCCAAAACGTTTCTATCCAGAGGTCTTAAACCGTGAGCCACGAACAGATCCACCAGCACCTGTCGAACTGGACAGAGCGCGAATCTACCGCCGAAGCCATGATCCCGCTAATTGGACGCCTGTACCGACGTAACAACGTGGTCACGTCGGTTTACGGCCGCTCGGTGATTAATCAGTCAGTGATTGACATCATTCGCGCCCACCGTTACGTGCGGCAGGTAGAAGACAGCGAGTTGTCGGTACACGACACCCTGCCCATTCTTCAGGCGATGGACGCTATGGAACTGGGGCGTGGCCACGTAGATATCGGTAAACTGGCGGTTAAATTCCGTGCTATTGGTGGCGATCTGAACGAGTTTCTTACCCAGGAAATCGGATCCATCGCAGGTTTGTACGCTTCCCAGTCGGAAGAAGATGCCCAAAACGACACCAAAGACATAGTGCTTTACGGTTTTGGCCGTATCGGCCGCTTGCTGGCCCGTATTCTGATTGAAAAAGCCGGCGGCGGTAACAACCTGCGTCTGCGCGCCATTGTTGTGCGCCATGGTGGTGCCGACAACGATCTGGAAAAGCGTGCCAGCCTGTTGCGTCGCGACTCCGTGCACGGCCCCTTTAATGGCACTATTCGTGTTGACGCGGAAAACTCCGCGCTGATCGCCAACGGCAACTTCATCAAGGTAATTTATTCCGCCGGGCCAGATCAGGTGGACTACACCCAGTACGGCATCAACAATGCCATTGTGATTGATAACACTGGCATGTGGCGCGATGAAGAAGGTTTGGGCTTGCACTTGAAATCCAAAGGCGTCAGCCGCGTCATGCTGACCGCGCCGGGCAAAGGTGACATCAAGAACATTGTTTTCGGGATCAATAACGACTGGATTACTGACGACGACAAAATTCTGTCGGCCGCCTCTTGCACCACCAACGCCATTACCCCGGTGTTGAAGGCGATCTACGACGAATACGGCATTGAAGATGGCCACGTAGAAACGGTGCACTCTTACACCAACGACCAGAACCTGATCGACAACTACCACAAAGGCAGTCGCCGTGGCCGCAGTGCGCCGCTGAACATGGTCATTACCGAGACCGGCGCCGCCAAGGCGGTGTCAAAGGCGCTGCCAGAACTGAAAGGCAAGCTGACGGGTAATGCCATTCGCGTGCCCACGCCGAACGTTTCCATGGCGATTCTGAACTTGAACTTGAAAACAGAGGTGGATGTAGAAAGTGTTAACGAATACCTGCGTGATATAGCACTGCACTCCGAACTGCAAAAGCAGATTGACTATGTAAACTCCACAGAAGTGGTGTCGACCGATTTTGTTGGCTCGCGCCACGCCGGTATTGTGGACGCTCAAGCAACGATTGCTGCCGGTAAGCGCCTGATTCTGTACGTTTGGTACGACAACGAATTCGGCTACAGCGCACAGGTTATAAGGGTTGTTAGCCAGATGGCCGGCATCAACTATCCTATTTTCCCCAAGCGCGTTCGCGGCTGAGTTGGTCGTGCTGGCTCTAAGGTAATTGCCTGATGAGTGAAAAAAAGCCCCTTCAGTTTTGGCTGTCGGGGCTTTTTTTCGGCACGGCACAAACACACCCACTTCACCTTAAGCAACAAACTGGTGGGCCTTTGCGGTGGAAATGCGGGCCCCGACTCTCTATAATTAGCGCGATTTTGGATATGTCTGACGCCCGCTTCTTACCCTTCCTCTGCCACCGGTCTGTGCTCGCGTAACGCTAACCGCTTTACGGCAAGCCACTCAACACCACACCGGTGTGGTATGTGCAGGGAGTTCGAGGTAATGCGTCTGGCGTGGTAAATACATCGAATAGTTTCTGATGATTGGATGAGGCTAATGATAAAGATCACAAAAGGCCTGGATCTTCCCATCAGCGGCGCCCCCGAACAGACCATCACCGACGGCAAACCGATTCGCCACGTGGCACTTGTCGGCTTTGACTATAACGGCATGAAGCCGACGATGGTTGTGAAGGAAGGAGATCGCGTTAAACGCGGCACGCTGCTGTTTATGGACAAGAAGACCGAAGGCGTTCGTTACACCTCACCGGCAGCGGGCGTGGTGAAAGAGATCAACCGTGGTGACCGTCGGGTTTTCCAGTCGATTGTCATCGAAATTGATGGCAACGAGGCGGAAATCTTCGCGCGTTACAACGAAGCCGATATCGCGGGCCTGGAGCGCCAGCAGGTTGTTGATAACCTGATCGAATCCGGGTTGTGGGCGACGCTGGTAACGCGTCCGTACAGCAAAGTGCCGGCTATTGACTCTGCGCCTCATTCAATCTTCGTGTCGGTGATGGATACCAACCCGCTGGCCGCAGACCCTACCATCATCATTGCCGAAAACAGCAAGGCCTTTGAAAATGGCCTGAGCATTATTGCCAAACTGACCACCGGCAAGGTGTTTGTAACAGGTAAGCCGGGCTCAAACGTGGCAGTGCCCAAATCTGATGCTATTGAAGTCAATCAGTGTGACGGTGTTCACCCTGCCGGTAACGTAGGCACCCATATTCATTACCTGGACCCGGTATCGCTCAGCAAAACTGTGTGGTCTGTGAATTACCAGGACGTGATTGATATTGGCAAGCTGTTCGTCACCGGTGAACTTCCGATTGAGCGTATTGTCTCAATTGGCGGTCCAAAAGCTCTGAAGCCTCGCTTGGTTCGTACACGTTTAGGAGCCAGTCTGGTTGAGTTGTTGGATGGCGAAACCGAAACCGACTGCGAACTGCGTCCGATATCGGGCTCAGTGTTTGGCGGCCGACGGGCCGAAGGCACCTGCGCCTACTTAGGGCGCTTCGCCAATCAGGTGTCGGTGCTGGCTGAAGGCAATAGCAGGCACTTCATGGCCTACCTGTCGCCGGGTGTGAATAAATTCTCGACGCTAAACATCTACCTGTCAAAACTGACCGGTGGCAAACGATTCAACTTCAATACCAGCACCAACGGCAGCGAGCGAGCGATGGTTCCAGTGGGCGCTTACGAGCGCGTCATGCCGTTGGACATATTGCCAACCCAGCTGTTGCGGGCGTTAATTGTCGGTGACACGGAAATGGCCCAGAAACTGGGCGCGCTGGAACTGGATGAAGAAGATCTGGCTCTGTGCACCTTCGTGTGTCCGGGTAAATATGAATACGGGCCAATTCTCCGAGAGAACCTGACCCGCATCGAGATCGAGGGCTAAGTTATGGCTATCCGACAGTTTCTCGACGGAATAGAGCACCATTTTGAAAAAGGCGGTCGTCACGAGCGTTGGTACGCGCTCTACGAAGCGGTAGACACCATTTTCTACTCGCCCAGTTCGGTCACCAAATCCACCTCTCACGTGCGTGATGGCATTGACCTGAAACGCATCATGATCACAGTGTGGCTATGCACCTTTCCGGCCATGTTTTTCGGTATGTGGAACATCGGTTTTCAGGCCAACAGCTACCTGGCCACCAACCCGGAGGCTTTGATCGGAGACGGCGGTTTGCGCACGGCGTTTATTAACGCTTTGGCGGTAACCGGCGCGGGTGCTGGCTTGCTGGATAATTTCATCTACGGTATGGCCTATTTTATTCCCATCTACGCGGTGACCTTTATTGTCGGCGGGTTCTGGGAAGTGATGTTTGCCACCGTGCGTCGCCATGAAATCAACGAGGGCTTTTTCGTAACCTCGATTTTGTTTGCGCTGATTTGCCCGCCTACCGTGCCTTTGTGGCAAGTGGCTTTGGGCATTACCTTCGGTATCGTGATCGGTAAAGAAGTGTTTGGCGGAACTGGCAAAAACTTCCTCAACCCAGCGCTGACCGGCCGTGCTTTCTTGTACTTCGCCTACCCCGCGCAGATCTCCGGTGACACGGTATGGACAGCGGTCGACGGTTTTAGCGGCGCGACATCCCTGAGCTGGGCTGCTAGCGGCGGTGTTGAAGCTCTGGAAAGCCAGATTGGTTGGGCGAACGCATTCATTGGGACCATTCAGGGCTCTATGGGTGAAACCTCAACCCTGGCTGTGCTGGCAGGTGGCGCTGTGCTGCTGATCATGAAAATAGCCTCTTATCGCATTGTTGGGGGCGTATTGCTGGGCATGATTGCCACTTCGTTGCTAATGAATGTGGTGGGGTCAGAAACGAATCCCATGTTTGCCGTGCCGGCACACTGGCACTTGGTGATTGGTGGGTTTGCCTTTGGTATGATGTTTATGGCGACAGATCCGGTATCGTCTGCCATGACCCACACCGGCCGCTGGTGCTTCGGCATTTTGGTGGGCGTGATGACCGTTCTGATACGTGTCGTAAACCCGGCCTTTCCCGAAGGCATCATGCTGGCGATTCTGTTCGCCAACCTGTTTGCCCCGCTGATGGACCACTACGTTGTTCAGGCCAATGTTAAACGGAGGCTCGCTCGTGGCTAAAGCTAAAGAAACAGTCGCCAGAACATTAATGGTCGCTTTGGTACTGAGTATTGTGTTTTCAGTTATCGTGTCGACTGCTGCAGTAATGCTGCGCCCGGCTCAGATCAAAAATCAGAACCTGGACATCAAAACCAACATTTTGGCGGCCTCGGGCATGTTGCCGCAAGCTGCCAGTGCCGAGCAGATCGAAGATATCTTCACCCGCTTTGACGTTCGCCTGGTAGATTTGGATTCTGGCGCTTTTGTTGAGCCTGCATCGGTCAATGTTCAAGACCCGATGAAGTACGACATGTACAAAGCCGCGTCGAACCCCGATATGTCCACCAATATTCCTTCCAAGGAAGACCTGGCGGGCATCAAGCGTCGTCCTAATGTAGCCAAGGTGTATCTGTTGCGCGAAGGCGACGAGGTGAAGCGCGTTGTACTGCCGATTCACGGTTATGGTTTGTGGTCTACTTTGTATGGGTTCGTATCCCTTGAGGGCGACTTGAATACCATCGAAGGCTTGGGCTTTTACGCCCACGCGGAAACACCAGGCCTGGGTGGCGAGGTGGATAACCCGCGCTGGAAGTCGCAGTGGGTAGGCAAGCAGGTTTACGACGAAGACAAAACCGAGCCGCAGATTCGCCTGGTAAAAGGCGGAGTTGATGCCAATACCGCGAACAAGCAACACAAAGTGGACGCGCTTTCCGGTGCCACCTTGACCAGTCGCGGTGTGGAGCATCTTGTAAATTATTGGATGGGTGATCGTGGCTACGCGGCGTTCCTCAAGAAACTTCGTGAAGGGGAGGTCTGATCATGTCCGAAATGACCGCGAAACAGGTTCTGTTTGAACCGATTTTCAGCAACAACCCGATTGGGTTGCAGATTTTGGGTATCTGTTCAGCGTTGGCGGTAACCACCAGCATGAACGTCACCATTGTTATGTGTCTTTCCGTTACTGCGGTAACTGCGTTTTCCAACCTGGCGGTATCGCTGGTGCGGGCGAAGATTCCGAACAGTATTCGCATCATCGCCCAGATGACCATTATTGCTTCTCTGGTTATCGTGGTGGATCAGTTGCTAAAGGCATACGCCTATGAAGTTTCGAAGCAGCTGTCGGTATTCGTTGGTCTGATTATTACCAACTGTATCGTTATGGGTCGCGCTGAAGGTTTCGCCATGAAGAATGGCCCCTGGCTGAGCTTTCTTGACGGCATCGGTAACGGCATGGGCTACTCGGTGATGTTGCTGTTCGTCGCCTTCTTCCGTGAGTTGCTGGGTGCCGGTTCGCTATTTGGCGTTACCCTGATGGTGCCTGTCAGCCAGGGCGGATGGTACGTCCCCAACGGGCTGCTGCTGTTGCCGCCCAGCGCGTTCTTTATTATCGGCCTGGCCATCTGGGCCTTGCGTGCCTGGAAACCAGAACAGGTGGAGGAGGCAGACTACAAAATGTCACGCCACACCCATAAGGAGGCCTTCTGATGGAACATTACATCAGCCTGCTGATTAAGGCCGTTTTCGTTGAAAACATGGCTCTGGCCTTCTTCCTGGGTATGTGCACCTTCCTGGCGATCTCCAAGAAAATTGAAGCCGCAACCGGTCTGGGTATTGCCGTTGTGGTGGTTCTAACCCTTACCGTGCCGGTGAACAACCTGATTTACAACAACATCCTGCGTGAAGGTGCGTTGTCTTGGGCCGGATTGCCCAACACAGACCTGAGCTTTTTGGGATTGATTACGTACATTGGTGTAATCGCAGCGATTGTGCAGATCATGGAAATGGTTTTGGACAAGTACATACCTGCGCTATACGCCGCACTTGGGGTGTTTTTGCCGCTTATTACCGTGAACTGCGCCATTTTGGGTGCAGCCCTTTTCATGGTAGAGCGCGACTACACCTTCAGTGAGAGTGTGGTGTACGGTTTCGGCGCCGGCGTAGGTTGGGCACTGGCGATTGTGGCTTTGGCCGGCATTCGGGAAAAACTCAAGTACAGCGATGTACCGGAAGGCCTGCGTGGCTTGGGCATAACCTTTATTACCGTGGGTTTGATGTCATTGGGCTTTATGTCTTTCTCCGGCATTTCCCTGTAATTCACCCGGTGATTCGGATAAACGAAAAGGCGAGACCATGAATACAGAAATTATTCTCGGCGTAGTCATGTTCACCGTGATTGTCTTGGCGCTGGTTGCGATTATTCTCGCGGCCCGCTCCAAGCTTGTCAGTACCGGTGATGTGACCATCGAAATTAACGACGACCCCGAGCACACGGTGCAAACCGAAGCCGGCGGTAAGCTACTGAACACACTGGCCGGCAGCGGTATTTTCCTGTCGTCTGCCTGTGGTGGCGGCGGCACCTGCGCCCAGTGTAAGTGCAAGGTTTTTGAAGGCGGCGGTGCGATGCTGCCCACCGAAAAAACCCACTTCACTAACCGGGAAGAAAAAGAAGGCTGGCGCCTGTCGTGCCAGGTTCCGGTAAAGCAGGACATGAAAATTGAAGTGCCGGAAGAGTTCTTCGGTGTTAAGAAGTGGGAATGCGAAGTGGTGAGCAACCACAACCAGGCCACCTTCATCAAAGAATTGATTCTGAAGTTGCCAGAGGGTGAAGAAGTTGCCTTTCGTGCTGGCGGTTATGTACAGCTGGAATGCCCGGCGTACGAAATCGACTTCAAGGAATTTGCGATTGAAGAAGAGTTCCGTGAAGATTGGAACAAGCACGATATTTGGCGCTACAAGGCCATCAACAAGGAGGATACGATCCGTGCTTACTCCATGGCCAACTACCCGGAAGAGAAGGGCGTGCTGAAGTTTAACATCCGTATCGCCACGCCACCTCCGGGCACCGACCACAACCCGGGAATCATGTCGAGTTTTGTGTTTGATTTGAAACCAGGGGACAAGATGACCGTGATGGGTCCGTTTGGTGAGTTCTTCGCCAAGAAGACCGATGCGGAAATGGTGTTTGTGGGCGGCGGTGCCGGTATGGCGCCCATGCGTTCCCACATCTTTGATCAGCTCAAACGGCTGAACTCCAAGCGCAAGATCAGCTTCTGGTATGGCGCACGTAGCGTACGGGAAATGTTCTACGTCGAAGACTTTGACGGTCTGGCCAAAGAAAACGATAACTTTGAGTGGCACGTGGCTTTGTCTGACCCCCAGCCAAACGACGACTGGAATGGTGACACCGGATTTATCCACAATGTGCTGTTTGAAAACTATCTGAAAGATCACCCGGCACCCGAAGACTGCGAGTTTTACATGTGCGGGCCGCCCATCATGAACGCATCGGTTATCAAGATGCTGAAAGATCTGGGCGTAGAAGATGAAAACATCATGTTGGATGACTTCGGAGGCTAGTAAAATACCGATGTTATTCAACATGGTTAAACCCGCCCGGGCGGTCATGATCAGTGTGTTTTTTGCACTGGTTGTGGCGGCCTTGGCGGGTTGTTCGTTTAAGCCGGAACAACAGATCTGGGAAATCTCCGGGCCGATCTTTGGCACCCGTTACCACATCAGCGTGGTGATGGAAGAGGACCAGCCCAGGCTTCAGGAGCTTGCCGGCGGTATTGAACAGGCTCTGGAGAGCGTAGACGCAGCCATGTCGACCTGGCGCGAGGATTCAGAACTGTCACGCTTTAATACGCTGCCAGACCAGTCCGATTGGACCGCGTTGTCAGCCCCTTTGTATACCGTGCTGCTGGAAGCGGAAACGGTGTCAGCGCTCACTGACGGCGCCTTTGATATCACTATAGGCCCTGTGGTCAATCTGTGGGGGTTTGGCCCGAATGCGCGGCCAGAAAAAATGCCAGACGAGGCCACGTTGGCCAGAATATTAGCGCGTACCGGTCATGAAAAAATCGAGCTGCGCGACCAGCCCCCCGGCATACGTACCAGTGAAGCGCAGTATCTGGATTTAAGTGCTATTGCCAAAGGCTACGGCGTTGACGAAGTCGCCCGCTATTTGGCAGCAGAAGGCATTAGCGGTTATTTGGTCGAAATCGGCGGTGAAGTCAGTGTTGGAGGGCTCAAGCCCGATGGTTCGGCCTGGCGCTTGGCCATCGAAACACCCGGAGATGCCGCAGAGCAGGTGAATCGCATAGTCGCGTTGGGTGGAGTGGTGGACGGAGCCTTAGCTGTGGACAGTTTCCGGAATGATCGTGCCCTGGCTACTTCCGGCGACTATCGTAACTATTACGAATTTGACGGACAGCGTTACTCCCATACACTGGACCCGGAAACCGGTAAACCGATTACCCACAACCTGGCGTCGGTCACAGTGATTGCGGAAAACTGTATGCGCGCTGACGCTCTGGCTACCGGTTTTAATGTCATGGGATTCGAAGATGCCATGGCGTTGGCGGTCCGCGAGAATATACCGGCTTATTTTATAGTGCGCGGTGAGGCGGGGTTTGAAACCCACTACACACCGGCATTTTCATCCTTTATAACCCAGTAGCGGGAGAACAGCATGGGTACTTTTTTTCTGGTGTTTTTTATTGTGATTCTGCTGGTAGCGGGCATGTCGGTGGGCGTTATTTTTGGCCGCAAACCGATCAGCGGTACCTGCGGTGGCATTGGCGCACTGGGCATCAGCTCCTCTTGTGATATATGCGGCGGCAACACCCAGAAATGTGAAGAAAACACCGAACGCGTTGGGGGCGAAGCAGATAGCAGTCTGGGCTCCGATGCCACTCGTCCTAAAAGCTGAGCGAAAACAGACAATAACGTATAATTTGCGACCCAGATAAGGAGTTACTGCGGGTATGCCAGAGCATCATTACGACGTAGTGGTTATCGGCGCCGGACCGTCCGGCGAAGGCGCTGCGATGAACGCAACGAAAAACGGCAAGCGCGTAGCCATTGTTGAAGATAAAACCACCGTAGGCGGCAACTGTACCCACTGGGGTACCATTCCGTCGAAAGCCCTGCGCCACTCGGTCAAGCAGATCATTACCTTTAACACCAACCAAATGTTCCGCGACATCGGCGAACCACGCTGGTTCTCGTTTCCGCGTGTTTTGCAGAATGCTCAAAAAGTGATCGGCACGCAGGTTAAACAGCGCACTCAATTTTATTCCCGCAACCGTATTGACTTGATCAACGGCAGCGCCTCGTTTGTTGATGCAAACCAGTTGGAAGTACGCGGCAGCAAAGGCGTGGAAATCCTGCACTTCAAGCAAGCAATTATTGCTTCGGGCTCGCGCCCTTATTTACCGCCGGATTTGAACTTTCGTCATCACCGTATTTACAACTCAGACACCGTTCTGAGCCTATCCCACACGCCGCGGACCTTGATTATTTATGGCGCAGGGGTGATTGGTTCGGAGTACGCCTCTATCTTCGCCGGGCTTGGCGTGAAAGTGGATTTAATCAACCCGGGCAGCCGCTTGCTGCAATTCCTGGATGACGATATTTCCGACGCCCTGAGTTACCACCTGCGCAACAATGGCGTTCTGGTGCGGCACAATGAAGAATACGAGTCCGTAGACGGTGACGACAGCGGCGTGGTGTTGTCTCTTAAATCTGGCAAGAAAATTCGGGCGGATGCGTTCCTATGGTGTAACGGTCGCACCGGTAACACCGACAAGCTGGCGTTGGAAAATATTGGCTTGCAGGCGAATAGCCGCGGCCAACTGGCGGTAGACGACCATTACCGCACCGAGGTAGAGAACATCTATGCTGTCGGCGATGTTATTGGCTGGCCCAGCCTGGCCAGTGCCGCCTATGACCAGGGCCGGTCTGCCTCCTCTGACATTGTCCAAGACGACTACTTCCGCTTTGTGTCAGACGTGCCTACCGGTATTTATACCATTCCGGAAATCAGTTCGGTGGGTAAAACCGAGCGCGAACTGACCGAAGCAAAAGTGCCCTACGAACTGGGCCAGGCGTTCTTCAAGGACTTGGCACGGGCGCAGATTACCGGGGAGGCGGTGGGCATGTTGAAAATTCTGTTTCACCGTGAAACCCGTGAAATTTTGGGTATTCACTGTTTTGGTGACCAAGCTGCAGAAATTATTCACATCGGCCAGGCCATCATGAATCAGAAAGGTGAAGCAAACTCTCTAAACTACTTTATCAATACCACCTTCAACTACCCGACCATGGCAGAAGCCTATCGGGTAGCAGCACTGAACGGACTGAACCGGATTTTCTAGCGGTTTTAGTGAGTGCCCGCCGCCTGCTGAGTGCCCGTCACAGTGACACTACTGTTGTCGGGCAGAGCCCGCCGGTAACGGCTACGATTGTCAAAGTAGGTCATGGTGCTGGTCGGGTAGTCGGTAATAATGCTGTCTACCCCCATTTTTTCCAGTTCCAGCATGTCGAAAATGCGGTTTACCGTCCACGCCGATACGTGCATACCTTTGCGGTGGGCATGCTCCACCAGCTCCTTGCTGAGCAACTTCCAGTTGATGCACAAGTATTCCACTTCCAGACGGCTGGCAATGGTCATCGGCCGCGGAAACTTGCGCTCCGCCACCAGCCCCAACCGAATATTGCGATTACGCCGGCGAATTTCCTTCAAAAAATGAACATCAGACGAAGTTACGGCCACTTTGTCATAAAGCCGTCGTGCCTGAATGATTTCCGTTAGCCGGTTGCTGAGCACATTCATGCGCGGGGATTTATCGCTTTTTACTTCCAGCTGTAAGTGTTCAAGATCGTCAAACTGATTCAGCAACTGATCCAGGCTGGGGATGCCTACCGGGCTCGGCCAGGAACTGACGTTACGGCGGGCGTCCATACCGGTCAGTTCTGCCAGAGTGTAATCGCTGACATTACCTTTAAACGTGGTTGTACGATTCACCGTTAAATCGTGTACCAGCACGGGAATGCCGTCTTTCGACAGCACCAGATCCAGCTCAAAATGGCGTATGCCCTGGCGATAGGCATGCGCAAAGCCTTCCAGAGTGTTTTCCGGAGCCTCACCTTTGGCACCGCGGTGTCCGTATACAATCATTTGGCCAGCGAATCCTTAACAGTCTTATAAATTGCCTGGCGTTTTTTCCAGGTGTCGTGGCACAGGCGGATGTCTTCCAGATACGCCGGCAATTCGTTCATCAACAGCGCCTGAGGACCGTCTACCAGAGCTTTCTCCGGCTTCGGATGGAAATCTACCAACACCATGTTGGCGCCAGCTACAACACCCTGTGCGGTGGCGTGCATCACTTCCAGAATGCCGTCCGGCGCGCGGTCACGGCTGCCCACAGAGTGGGACGGGTCAATGCACACCGGCATGCGGGTCAAGCGTTTTACCGTGGGTACGTGGGCGAAATCTACCATGTTGCGGTGGGGCTGGCCCGCTTCGGTTTTCATACCGCGTAGGCAGAAAATGACGTTAGCATTGCCTTCCGACGCCAGGTATTCCGCCGCGTTCAAAGACTCGTTCAAGGTAATGCCGAAGCCACGCTTAAGCAGCGCCGGGTAGGTGCTCTGGCGACCAATGGCCTTCAGAAGCTCAAAGTTCTGGGTGTTGCGGGTGCCAATTTGCAGCATGACGCCGGTAGGGCGCCCCAGCTTTTCCAGACAGTTATCAATTTCTTCAATGTGGCTTTCATGGGTAATTTCCATGGCCACCACCTTAATACCGTGCTTGCCGGCTTTTTCAAACACCCAGGGCAAGCAGCCCTTGCCGTGGCCCTGAAACGAATAGGGGTTGGTGCGCGGCTTATACGCACCCATGCGGGTACACACTTCGCCGTGCTGTTCCAGCGCCTGCATCATTTGCTCGACGTGTTCGGGCACATCCACCGCACACAGGCCAGCAAAAATATTCAGGTTAGACTGGTTGAATTCCACGCCGTTGTAGGTAAAGCCGTTTTGACGATTGTTGTCTTTATGGCGTCCCAGAATTCGGTAATCTTCGGAAATGCGGATAGCCCGTTCGACCGCCGGCAGCGCTTCTATGTCTTCTTTGTTAAGGCCCTTGGTGTTGCCCAGCAAATACACTTCGGTTAACCGCTGTGTGGCACCTTGAATTTCGTGGACGCGTACTGAAACGCCTGGTAAATTTTCCAGGAAATTCAACGTGATGCGATAAGCCTCGCTGTCCATTGGTGTGTCAGGATGAAGAATGGCTAGCATGGTGTGTCCTCAAGGTTTATTGCGCAGCTTCCGCGCGGTGCCGAGCCTGTATGTATTCCGGGTTATTAAAGGGCCTGCTCGAATTCAAGAGCTTAGGCGATGGCTTCAGCCCGTTGGCGTATCCGCGCTTCCAGTTTTAGCTGGTCGGCGGCAAAGAGCCGAATGCCGTCTGCCAGCTTTTCGGTCGCCATGGCATCGTTGTTTGAATCCCAGCGGAACTGCTTTTCATCCATGTGGCTGCGCTTGTCTTTGGAGCGGGCACCTTCCGGGCTCAGTTTGCATTCAAGTAAACCCGTTTCGTTCTGGAGCGCCTGCATCAGCGCCGGGCTTATGGTCAGCCGGTCACAGCCGGCCAACATTTCAATTTGCCCGACGTTGCGGAAACTGGCGCCCATCACCGCGGTGTTGAAATCGTTGGTTTTGTAGTAATTGTAGATACGCGCCACCGACAGCACGCCTGGGTCTTCACTGGCTGGAAAACTGTCGCGACCGCTGTTTGCCAGATGCCAGTCCATAATACGGCCAACAAACGGTGAAATCAGTGCCACCCCGGCCTGTGCACAGGCAACGGCCTGGGCGAACGAGAACAGCAGAGTAAGGTTGCAGCGAATGCCTTCTTTTTCCAGCTGCTCGGCGGCTTTGATGCCTTCCCAAGTGGCGGCAATCTTGATCAGCACGCGCTGGGTATCTATACCCTGTTGGTCATAAAGCTCTACCATCCGCCTTGCGCGCGACAGTGTACCGATGGTGTCAAACGACAGGCGGGCGTCTACCTCGGTAGACACCACGCCAGGAATCAGCCGCAGAATTTCGCCGCCAGCCAACACCGCCAGAATATCGGTAGCCAGACCAAGTCGGCCCGAACTTGCGCCGGCCTGGCGTTTTGCCGCGGCAATGGCCTTGTCGACCATCGGCTGGTAAGCGTCAGACTCAACGGCCTTGAGCAGAAGTGACGGGTTGGTGGTGGCATCTTGCGGGCGCCAGGCGGCAATGGCATCCAGATCGCCGGTGTCAGCCACGACGGTGGTCATGGTTCTCAGTTGCTCAAGCTTGTTGCTCATTCGCGCTGATGTCCTGCTACGTCGGTTATGTTGGTATTAAAAAAGTACGAATCACTACAGTAACGGGCCACCGCAGGCCGAACAAGACAACCAAAGGTTATTCAGCCATTAAATGGCATTACGCTTCGGTAAATACAGTGGCAATTCCCGTTTGTGGAACCTTGGCCAGGGCCTCGCGCAAAACATCTAGCCCGGCGCCCGGTTTGTGAGCATTTTCGCTGATGTAACGGCGGAATTGGCGCCCACCCGGAACACCATGGAACAATCCGAGCATGTGTCTTGAAATATGGCCCAGATACACACCGCGCGCCAGTTCTTGTTCAATAAACGGATACATGGCTTCCAGAGTGTCATGGCGGCTAACAGTCTTTTCCGGCTCGCCGAAAAACTCGCTGTCTACCTGCGTCAGAATCCACGGGTTATGGTACGCCTCGCGGCCCAGCATAACGCCATCGGTATGGGCCAGATGCTGGTGGCATTCATCCACGGTTTTTATGCCACCGTTAATGATGATTTTCAGCTGCGGATACTTGGCTTTCAAGTAATACACCCAATCGTACTTCAGCGGCGGCACATCGCGGTTTTCTTTCGGGCTCAGCCCTTCCAGAACCGCGATACGGGCGTGAACAATAAAGGTTTTACAGCCCGCGGCTGCCACCGTTTCAATAAAGCCGCACAGCTCATCCCAAGACTCGCGGCCATTAATACCAATGCGGTGTTTCACCGTGACCGGAATGTCCGTAGCCGCCTGCATTGCCTTAAAGCCTTCAGCTACAAGTTCCGGATGGCCCATCAGGCAGGCGCCGATCATATTGTTCTGCACCCTGTCACTGGGGCAGCCCACATTCAGATTGACCTCGCTAAACCCGAACTGCTGCGCCAGGCCCGCACAATGCGCCAGTTCGCCGGCATTGCTGCCACCTAACTGCAACGCCAGCGGATATTCTGCCGCGTTGTGGTGCAAAAAACGCTCGGTATCGCCGTGGATCAAAGCACCGGTCGTGACCATTTCGGTGTACAGCAGTGCGTGCGTGCTGAGCTGGCGCGCCATGTAACGATAATGCGGGGTTGTCCATTCCATCATCGGGGCCACGCAGAAGCGACGGGATGGCTCAGGCCCGGTGTTTGCAGGCGTTGCGGAGAAATTAGTCCGGTTTTCTGAAGGTGCGTTGGTAATCATTAAATACTCAATTCTGACCGTTTTACGGATTCCGAATGCGTGGCGCGAATGGCTTCTTTCAAGCGCCAATTCTATCAGGAAAACCCTTTCATCTGGCTATTGGCGGCGTATCGAGCCATGAATATTAGCCGCTGGACATGTAACCCCGCCAACAAGGGAGTGTAAAAAATCACTACTTATTTACGTTTGTGGCGCTGTGGCGACATGGCTTGTCGTAGCTAGGCGCTACAGTACGTTTAACAATTGTGGAGGCCTGCCTATGCTGCTGTGGAGCGAGCTTATCAACGAAGCCCGCGAGGTGGACCAAGACATTACTGCGTCTAATGACGATCTGAAGCTGCTACAGATCTATCGCTGTCGGCTTTACCTCACCTCGGGATACGAACATACCCTAAGCCTTTTCAATACCGAACAAAGCCTGACGTTTCTGGGCATTAAACCGCCAGAAGATGCCGATGCGCTGAGCATCCACAAGTTCAACCAGTACTCAGGGAACTTGAAATCAAAGAGTTCACGGTGCGCCTGAACGCCTCAGGGCAGAGCAGATTCAGCAAACGGATGGGGTGATTGGGCAGGCTATGGGGTTTGTGCAGTGAGATGGGCTGGGGCGTACCCAGTGTAGGATTTGCAGGCGTGTCTTTGAAATTAACCAAAGGCTTGGAAGATGGGTATAGATCAAGCAGAATTCGTTTCACTAGAAGAAACAGGTTGCCCGCCTTTTTAGCCCGTTGCGGTTAAGTCAGCGAGCTTAAAACTTTGTTGGTCTAATACTCCCGGAAAGAACACCGTAAGCTATGGCCAAAGGAATGAGCGCAGTCACGCTGCACAACAGTTTAATAGAATCAAAATCTGGAAACTCAATGTTCGAACAGACCTTCAGAAACATCGATAACGTCCTCTGGAAAGAGGCCGGTTGTGCCACCGAGCTTGACTATACCGAGCAGACCTCGTGGATGTTATTCCTCAAATATCTGGATGATCTGGAGTTCGAACGCTCGCAAGAGGCGGAACTGCGTGGGCAGTCTTACGAGTTTATAATTGATGAAGCCCATCGCTGGTCCCGCTGGGCCGCGCCCAAGAAGACTGACGGCAACTTTGACCACGACAACGCCCTGACTGGCGACGATTTGATCAAGTTTGTCAGTTTTGATCTGTTTCCCTATCTGCACGGCTTCAAAGAGCGCGCGGCGAACACCGATACCATTGAGTACAAAATCGGAGAAATCTTTGGCGAAATTCGTAATAAATTCGCCAGCGGTTATAGCTTGCGGGATGCGCTTGAGCTGATCGACGAACTCAGCTTTGGTTCTCAGGATGAGAAGCACGAGCTGTCGCACCTTTACGAAACCAAGATCAAGAACATGGGCAATGCTGGGCGTAACGGTGGTGAATACTACACGCCACGGCCACTGATTCGCGCCATGATTCAAATAATTGACCCGGTCATCGGTGAGCGCATCTACGACCCAGCTGCGGGTTCAGCCGGCTTCCTGTGCGAAGCGCACGACTACATGCGTTATGGCACCGACGGGCAGGGTGATAACAGGCAAATGTCCACTGCCCATCTGCAAACGCTCCAAACCCGAACCTTTTACGCCAAAGAGAAAAAGAGCCTGCCTTACGTGATCGGGATCATGAACATGATTCTGCACGGCATCGAAGCGCCCAATTTTGTGCGCACCAACAGTCTCACTGAAAACCTGAACGATATTCAGGAAAAGGATCGCTTTGATGTCATCCTTGCCAACCCGCCATTCGGCGGCAAAGAGCGCAAGGAGATCCAACAGAATTTCCCCATCAAAACCGGTGAAACCGCTTTTTTGTTTATGCAGCATTTCATCAAATATCTACGTGCCGGTGGCCGGGCGGCGGTGGTGATCAAGAACACCTTTTTATCCAACTCGGATAACGCATCAAAGGCTTTGCGTAAAGAACTGCTGGAAAACTGCAACCTGCATACCGTTCTTGACTGCCCCGGCGGCACGTTTCTTGGGGCAGGCGTTAAAACCGTAGTGCTGTTCTTTGAAAAAGGTTCACCGACACGGGATATCTGGTATTACCAGCTTAATCCTGGCCGCAGCATGGGTAAAACCAACCCGTTGAATGATGATGACCTGAAAGACTTTGTCACGCGGCAGGCGAACTTTGAAGACTCCGATAATTCCTGGAGTGTCAGCATCGACGATGTGGACCCAGAGAACTTTGACCTGTCGGTGAAGAACCCGAACCAGGCTGTTGAAGCGCCGCTGCGCGATCCGGAAGTGATCATCAATGAGATTGAGACGTTGGATAAGGAAAGTGAAGAGATACTGGAAGGGATTCGGGGGATGTTATGAGGCAAGACTGGAATTACGTCCCACTTAGCAAGGCGTGTTTGATTAAGCCGCCGAAAAGTGAGGCGAGGCAGCGTTTGCATCAATCTGATTTGGTCTCATTTGTGCCTATGAGCGATCTGGGGATCAGGGAGAAGTTTTTCTCTTCGATGGAGGAAAAACCGTTCGGAAAGGTCTCTGGAAGTTATACCTATTTTGCTGATGATGACGTGCTGTTGGCTAAGATAACGCCATGTTTTGAAAACGGTAAGTTGGGCATCGCCCGTGGCCTTGTGAATGGAGTTGGCTTCGGTTCGAGCGAGTTTATAGTTTTTCGCCCGAGTGGCGAGCTCGCGTCCGAGTTTCTTTTTTATTACTTATCACAAGACGGTTTTCGGGATGCTGGCCAGCGAGTAATGTCCGGCGCCGTTGGTCACAAGCGTGTTTCGAAGGAATTTATCGAGAATCACCTGATCCCACTTCCGCCACTTGCCGAACAAAAGCGCATGGTCGCCATCCTCGATGAAGCCTTCGAGGGCATCGACGCGGCGATTGCTAACACTGAAAAGAACCTCGCCAATGCTCGGGAGTTATTTGACAGTTATTTGAATAATGTTATTGAAAAATTAAGTTTGAGTTGTCCTGAAGTTGGGGTGGATGAGGCTTGCGAATCAATAATTGACTGCGTTAACAAAACAGCACCGAAAGTTGACTATCCAACGCTATATAAAATGATTAGAACCACTAATGTCAGAAATGGGCAGGTAAATTTAAGCTCCGTAAAGTACGTGGAGGAGGCGGTTTATCTGCAATGGACTCGGCGGCAGATACCTCGAAGGGGTGACGTGATCCTGACACGCGAGGCGCCCATGGGTGAAGTTGGCATTCTGGATTCTGATGAAAAGATCTTTCTTGGCCAGCGGCTTGTTTCTTACCGAGCTGATCCAGAGAAATTGAATAATCGCTTTCTGCTTTATTGTTTTTTGTCGGACTTTATTCAGCATCAGATACAAAGGCTCGGCTCTGGTTCAACCGTGTTGCACATGAGGGTGCCTGACTCCAAAAAACTAAGGATTCCTCTCCCGTCTCTAGGCGTCCAAAGAGAGGTTGTGGTTACGTTGGACCTCTTAAATAACGAAGCTTGTCGTCTGGCAAGCATCAGTGAAAGAAAAATAGCCGCTTTAAACGAATTAAAACAATCCCTTCTCCAAAAAGCCTTCTCCGGGGCTTTGACTTCGGAAATGCCAGACAAGCAACAAAAAGAGGCCGTCGCATGATTGAAACTGGCGGTTTAGAGGTTAACGATTCGTCGGAGCTGACTGTGATCAAGGAAGAACGGGTGACCACTTTATGACCTCCCGAAGAGACATTGACCTTATCGACGAGTTGCTTTCCCACGGTAGCGAGGCAGACTGGCTTGAATTCAAAAAGGACAACGTTGATCCGGATACTCTCGGTGTTCGTTGCTCCGCTTTGTCTAATGCTGCGCGACTCGTAGGTAAAGACATGGCATATATGCTATGGGGTATCGATGATGGCTCTCTTGACGTTATCGGCACTCACTTCACCCCGGATAGCCAGAAAGCAAATGGGCAAGAATTGGCTTTCTGGTTGGCCCGTCAACTTCAACCCAGTGTTCCTTTTCAGTTTCGGCGCGTTGAACACCCCAAAGGCTGGGTTGTTATTCTTGAAATTCCTGCGGCCACGGCTGCTCCGGTTGCTTTTAAGAACATTCCCTACATAAGAATCGGCAGCGCTACACCAAAACTGACCGACTACCCGGAACGGTATCAACAACTGATTGAGCGTTTGCGCCCTTATACTTGGGAGCATTCTGTAGCCCGACAATATGTCAGCGGGGACGAAGTGCTGAACCTGTTGGATTACAGCAGCTATTTCAAACTCACCAAGCAGCCGCTGCCGGATAATCGCGCTGGAATCTTTGACAAGCTTGAAGCTGAGCGGCTCATAAGCAAAGACGTAGGCGATCGTTGGAATATTACCAATCTCGGTGCGATTCTCTTTGCATTTGACCTCACTCAGTTCGAGAGCCGCCTGGCGCGCAAATCTATTCGTTTCATCGCTTACGCTGGTAGAAACCGTGCGGCGCAGGTAAGTCACCGCGTTGAGGGTAAAAAGGGCTATGCCGTTGGCTTTGAAGGGTTGATTGAGTTCATTAACGGAATACTGCCGAAAAACGAGCATATTGATGTTGCTTTGCGTTCAGAAGAGCCACTTTTCCCTACCATTGCCGTTCGTGAAGTGACGGCCAATGCCCTGATTCACCAAGATATGACAATCACCGGGGCGGGGCCTCAGATTGAAGTCTTTCAGGATCGAATGGAAATAACCAACCCCGGAATGCCGCTGGTGCCTGCAGATCGGATGATAGATTTGCCACCTCGGTCGCGTAACGAAGCATTGGCTGCGCTTATGCGCCGGATGGGGATGTGTGAAGAGCAAGGCAGTGGCCTTGATAAAGTGGTTGCCGCGGTGGAACTCTATCAGTTGCCGCCTCCTTTGTTCCGTGAGGAAGGGAACGCAATGCAGGTGGTGCTTTATGGGCCAAGAAATTTCGCCCAGATGACCCCGGAAGAGAGAATACGGGCCTGTTATCATCATGCCGTTCTAAAGTTTCTGACCGGAGAGCGTATGAAGAACGCCAGTTTGTGCGAACGATTCGGCATTGAGAGCCGGAACGCTGCCCAGGCTTCGGGGGTCATCAAAAAAGCCAAGGGGGCGGGCTTAATACGAGATGCAGATATGGAGCATCCCAGGGCTGGTTATGTTCCCTGGTGGGCCTGAGTTCTTGATTGGGTTTTGACTCTCAGGCTGTAATTTGAGTGCTTGCCAGATGAAGACTAGAAAACGGCTAATGATACCAGTGAGTTAGCGTTTTTTTGTGTACTAGAAGTTCTTGACTCGCTCTTGATTTAGCTACTGAGTCACTGGAAACCAGCCAATAGTATGAGAAAGCTATGAAAGAAGCAGATACCAGAGCAGAACATATTGATCCGGCATTGAGGGCTGCAGGCTGGGGTGTGGTGCCGGCAAGCCGGGTGCGACGAGAAGTAATTGCCCCTGGTCGTCTAATTGGCGGCGGAAAGCGAGGCCCACATTTGAGAGCGGATTATGTTCTTATCTATAAAGGCCAGAAATTAGGTGTCGTTGAAGCCAAAATGCTCTTGTCCCCAGTGACAGAAGGTTTGGCTCAAGCCAAGGAGTATGCTGAACGATTGCAGGTCCGTTTTGCCTATAGCACCAATGGCAAAGGAATTTACCGGGTGGATATGAAAACCGGTAAAGAAGGGCCAATAGAAGCCTACCCGTCGCCAGAGGAGCTTTGGGCAGAAACTTTCTCTGAGTTCAATGTGTGGCGCGAGCGTTTCGGAGCAGTGCCGTTTGAGGACAAAGGCGGTTTCTGGCAGCCACGCTATTACCAGCACAACGCCATCTCACAAGCGCTTGAAGCTATGGCCGATGGCCGTGAACGCATATTACTGACGCTGGCGACCGGTACCGGCAAAACAGCGATTGCCTTTCAAATCGCCTGGAAGCTGTTTCACGCCCGCTGGACTCTGGGCGCGCAGGCCTCCGGTGATCTAGGCCGGCAACCGCGCATTTTGTTTCTGGCTGACCGCAACATTCTCGCCAATCAGGCCTTTAACGATTTTTCGGCCTTTCCTCAGGATGCGCTGGTGCGCATCGACCCTGAGACTATTCGCAAACACGGCCGGGTGCCCAAGAACGGCAGTGTTTTCTTCACCATTTTTCAGACCTTTATGACCGGTCGGGATGAGAACGGCGACCCTGAACCCAACTTCGGTGATTACCCACCAGACTTTTTCGACATGATCATCATTGATGAGTGTCACCGTGGTGGCGCCAACGATGAGAGCAACTGGCGCGGCATCATGGAGTATTTCAGCCCCGCCGTTCAGCTCGGCCTGACCGCCACGCCCAAGCGTGATAATAACGCCGATACCTACGCTTATTTCGGCGAGCCCGTTTACATCTATTCCCTCAAAGAAGGCATTAACGACGGCTACCTGACGCCTTTCAAGGTAAGGCAGATCGCGACGACGCTGGATGACTACGTTTACACCCGCGACGATGATGTTGTGGAAGGTGAAATCGAAGAGGGGCGGCGCTACACCGAGGCGGAATTTAACCGCATCATTGAAATTGAAGCGAGAGAGAAATACCGGGTTCGAGTGTTCATGGATCATATCGACCAGCGCGAAAAAACCCTGGTGTTCTGCGCCACACAAGCGCATGCGCTTGCGGTGCGTGATCTGATCAATCAGATGAAAACCAACAAAAACCCGCATTATTGTGAGCGGGTCACAGCGGACGACGGCAAGGAAGGCGAGCGTTTTCTTAGACAGTTTCAGGATAACGAGAAGTCCATTCCCACCACCCTGACCACGTCGCAAAAGCTCTCTACTGGCGTCGACGCCCGCAACGTACGCAATATCGTACTGATGCGCCCGGTCAACTCCATGATCGAGTTCAAGCAGATCATCGGGCGCGGTACCCGCCTGTTCGACGGCAAGGACTACTTCACGGTTTACGATTTCGTGAGGGCCTACGAGCACTTTAACGACCCCGAGTGGGATGGCGAGCCATTGGCGCCAGAACCTTGTGATCAGTGCGGTCAGATTCCTTGTAACTGCGCGATTGAACCTCCTGAACCCTGTAAGGAATGCGGCGAGCGCCCCTGTGTGTGCGAAAAAGAGCCGCCAGAGCCTTGCCCGGAGTGTGGTGCGCAGCCCTGTACCTGCCAGCAGAAGCGCAAGATCAAGATCAAGCTCGCCGATGGTAAGGAGCGCACCATCCAGCACATGAGTGCGACCAGCTTCTGGAGCCCGGACGGCAAACCCATGTCTGCCGCCGAGTTTATCCAGCACTTACATGGTGACTTGCCCGAATGGTTCGCCGATGAGGACAAACTCCGCGAACTCTGGAGCCAGCCGGATACCCGCATCAAGCTTTTGAACGGCCTGGAAGAGAAGGGCTATGGCATCGAGCAGTTGAAAGAAATCGGGCGGATGATCGAAGCAGAAAAGAGCGACATCTATGACGTGCTGGCTTACGTTGCCTTCAACCTACCGCCGATAACTCGCTCCGAGCGGGTGGCCGCTCACCTGGAGCGTATTTACAGCCAATACGATTACCGCCAACACGAGTTTCTGAAGTTTGTACTGGATCACTACGTCCAGCGCGGCGTTACTGAGCTCGATCCAGACAAGTTGCCGCAACTGATCGAACTGAAATACCACACCGTGCGTGATGCGGTTAGCGAACTTGGGCCGGTTGGTAATATCCGCGAGGTGTTTGTTGGGTTCCAGCGGAACCTGTATTAAGCAGCTCACAAGGATTTTGGAAAACAAGGAACGGTTCGCACCTCATGATAAAGCTCCAATCACTGATCACTGAATACGATGATTCTCTGTCTGGAGACTCTTATATAGACCCCCTCGGCCAACTGGTCATCTGGTCCGCATTCGGGCAAAAAATCTTCAACAGTCGAGTCAACTCCGTCTCCAACGATGTGCGAAACTTTACGCTTAATTTGCTGCATCACGGAGTCATTCGTTCGATCCTTCAGGATGAGTCTGTAACGGTTTCTCCGGCACTGGCAGCGGCGGTGGGAGATAAAGAGAGTCTGCCCTTTATTCATGCTTGCCTGATCTACCTGGAGAATATTTTCACCTACTCAATGGTCGATAAGCCCGAAGAAGTTGATATCGATACGCTGGGTATTCTCGGTGGAAGCAATGGTCGCAGAGCAATGGAAGAGTCCGATCAGAATCCTTCATTGTTGTTCACCGACAAAAAGGAAGGACACCTGCTTGTTCGTCAGCTGGGCTTGGGTGTCAGTGGGCGATATAAAACGCCGTTTGTAGAAATGGGCTTTTTCGATCACAGCTACCGTTATTCCCATCAGAAATCAGAGGAAAAATGGGGCGCTTTTAATACCCTCTTGGATAACCACAGCGAGCTCCGCGACTGTTTCGAACAAGCAAAAGCACACATTATCGATTTGCTGAATGTCCACTACTCTAAAGCCCAGATTCCGCCCCGAAGACAATTTCGCGATGTTCCAGTAGCACTGCGTGATGCCTATAGAAATGCCTTTTCGACACAGGGGAAGGTTGGCGTTGAAACCAAAGCGTTCTGGTTGGATGTTACCGGCCTGAATAAGGGCGCCGCCGGGGCTCTGTTGGTGACTCTGGAAGATCACTATGCAGCGGCTACGGGCGAAAAGCTGGTGCCAAGAATTATTTTTGTTACGGCTGAAGAACGGTGTGAGGTGGCTGACGAGCGCCGAAAGCTCCGGCTTATTCAGATTGTTGAGCCTTTGCTTGCTGAGCTTGATCTGCTCTTCAGGCTGGCGCGGCACAAGAAGGTGCAGTCGGTGCGTGATGTTCGCGGTTATTGGGAAAGTTTGGGACGAACGGATCAAACATTGCGCGATGCTGCCGCTCGCATTTGGGCTGCCGGTGATTTACTGCCGACTCTGCAAGGCACTGCCCGTAGAAGGTTACAGAAGTTGCTGGATGTAGCCGTGAATGGAAATGTGGAAGACCAGTTGCAGGGGTTGCTGAAATATCATGCCCAGATAATGAAAACGCGCGGCCAACTTCGCTGGTTAGAAGCAACACCTGGCGGTGAAATTCGGCTGTATGGCCGAACCGAGCCGTTGCCAAAAACAGATAATCGCGCCAACGGTTCCTGGGCAAACACCTACTACATTTACCAGTTTTACAACCTGGTATCCGGATACCAGGGAGGTGCCCGGTGAAGCTCCTGAATACCTTCACTGATCAGATAAGAACGCTTGGTGAAATCCAGAAGGTCTGGTTGACCAGCTTTGTTATTGATATCGAGTTCATCGAGAGCTACCTGCTTCCTGTGATTTTGAGAATGGACTCTCCGAAATTACGCATGGACTACGAGGCCATGCAGCAGGAGCTGAGTGCGCGGGGGATTGATGTTCAGGTGTTCTGTGATAAGCGGTTTATTGAGCCTGATCAGAATAAACGAACGGCCATCCCGGTGCATGGCGTTTTGCCAGAGCTATTGCCTGCCAATGGGGATGTCCACTTTTCAGAAAACAGCCTGTTCCACCCGAAAGTTATGTATGTGCAGGGCGAAAAGGGCTCAATCCTTGGTTGCGGTAGCGCAAACCTTACGGTGAGTGGCTGGGGGCGTAACCGTGAGGTCTTTCACTTTTTACCGGTTACGGATGGCCCCTTGGCGGATTCTGTTGCCGGTTTTTTCAAACCGATATTTGAAAATGTGCAGCAGCGTTTTGATTGGGATCTGGACGTAACAGGGCAGAAAGGAAGCCAACACGGTGCTGTATTTTGTAACAGCCTGACAGGGCCGTTGTTTCTGAGACATCTGTTCGCAGATGACAAATCGGCCGCGCTGGCCGTTTGGTCACCCTATTTTTCTGGAGATCTTGCGGGCCTTGTAACGTCTATACAGACGTTTACAAACAATCACTCAATGAGTGTTCGGGTAGTTCCAGACCGGGTAGAAAACCAGTATCTGCGTACGTGCTGGAAGGAGGGCCTGAATGATCTTCATGAAACTGGTCTTTTGTCTTTTCATAGTAGCCCGCTGAAGCCCGACGATCGTCTGAGTATGGCTCATGTGAAGCTTTGGAAAACACCCTCTGCTCTGGCGATTGGCTCTTGGAACTTCACTCAGCCAGGCGCAAATTTACCGACGAATGCCGGGGGTGAAACCTTCAACGTTGAGGCCGGCTTCATATTCTCGGACCCGGCTCCTGTTTCCGACTATCTCGGAGCGCAGCTTCATTTTGGGCCGGAATTGTTTGCTACACCGGAGCAAGCGAAGCAGGAGCAACTTTTGGTTCCCAAGGCATTGCCGTTTGACCTACGGGTGGTTTTCAACTGGCAGGCGGAGCGATACGTCGTTTCTGGGACATGGGTAGGGAAGGAGCCGTTGAGTGATCGATACCAGCTTAAACTGCCGGGCCGGGCTGATCCTGAACAGCTGCAGTGGGGGGCTGATAGCGGAGATTTGCGGAAGCTGTATCTGCGAGCGCCTGAAACCAGGCACTTGTTGGCTAACCATAGCTATGAGGTTGTGTTGGATAGCGTTATAGCGGGGTCGGGTCTCATTATTGAGGAACGGGCCGATTACCGCCGGGCTCAGCAGTATGATGATATTAGAGGGTTGTTTGATGATCTGATTCTTTCGGCAGGCGCACCGACGTCAGATGATGTGAGTTATCGTATTAGTGAAACGGAAGACGGCCAGGTGTTGGTAGATTCTTTGTATGCCGAGGAAGATGGCCTCAACGATGTCAGGGAAATGGAAACCCCAGACATCAGTTACTTTCGTTTGTTTTCAGCCTGCCATCACTATTTGGCCATTGTCGAAAACTGCTCGACTCTGAAGGAGCTGGAACACTGGGTTTTCACTCGGCCGGGTTGCTTGCAGGAGCTTGTTGAGAAGACGATATTACGGATGAGTACTGTACCTGGGGGCCTGTTCAACTGGTTTCTGGCGCAAGAGGTTAATGAACTGTGTGTTTTGGCCAACAAGCAGTTGGGGCAGTTTGGTGGCACTGACAATGAGGCAATGCTGCACCGGTGGGAGGTATTGCGTGTCGCCGTTCCTAACTTGCCGCGAAATCTTGATAAAAACTATCGCCAGTGGCTGAAGCGCGAGTATCGGCGGATGAAACCTAACCGGGGAACCGTATGACCGAAACTCGCTGGGGAAAGTTGCGCCCGGAAACGGTAACAGATTGGATCAACTTTGACCGTCGCCAGCCAGATTGGTATTACCGGCCAGATGACAGGGAATCGATGGCAGCCAAGCAAACCGAGGGTGTTGCCTACCTCTGGAACCTCCTTTCCGAACACGGTCTGGCGTTGCTGGCCGATGAAGTTGGTATGGGCAAGACGTTTCAGGCATTGGGAGTGGCAGCTCTTTTATGGAAGATGAAGCCCAATGCGAAAGTGTTGGTGATGGCTCCCAACCGCGATCTCTGCCTGCACTGGCGTAGGGAATTTGAAACCCTGGTGCGCTGGCATTACCGGCCAGTGGATCACACCGTTAAAAATGGCGTTGATGGCATGCTAGTGCCGAGTGTTGAAATCTGCACAACGCTTACGAGTTTGGACGCCGCAGTCAATCGTGGCGTTGGTCATCTCTATCTCACCACCATCCACTCCCTGAGCGGTTTACTGCGGGATACCGACCCGCAGGATAACCCAGAGATCTCGGATGATAAGAAAGCAGCGGCTATAGCAACAAGCTTTCGCAAGAGCCTCAAAAGCGACTATGGGCTTGGTGCCGCAGGGTTTGATCTTATCATTATTGATGAAGCCCACTACCTCAGAAATATCGGTGGCGGCTCCCAGCGTGTGGCCGCAGCCCGGGCTTTTTTTGGGCCTGGTGATGACAGGCTTGCCAGCAAGGTACTTCTGCTCACAGCGACGCCAAGCCACACCCGGCCGGCTGATGTAGGCAGTATTTTTAGTTATTTTCTGGATGGGCAGGAATACGGCGGTAGCCAGGACGAAAGAGCGACCGAGTTGTTGCAGAAATATGCATTGCGCCGTATGCGGCTAATGGAAGGCCAGGGCAAATTGCATAGCAAGCATCACTACCGCCATGAGAAAGGCATGGCGGCCACGTTTGAGGGGCAGCCGGAGGCAGAAGGTTTTTTTGCTCTTTATCAGAAGGGTCTGGTAACTGAGCTCAATAAGAAGAAAGAAGGCAAGAGGCTGATGTATGGGTACCTGGAAGGCTTTGAATCTGTAGGTCGAAAATTATTGCGTGAATCAGAACCTTCGTCGCAAGACGACACTGACGGCGCCAGCACAGAAAAAGGTAAGAGTGATTATTCCACCGCGCCAGATACCAAGCTCTTGGTGGCACTGACCGACAGCTATTACAAGGCTGTTGGACAGTTCCCGAATCACCCAAAATACGACTGTTTGATTGACGAATGCGTTCCCTCTGAAAAACAGCTGTTTGAAGCAGATATGAGTGACCTCAAACACCTGGTTTTTGTTCGCCGGATACCCTCGGTGCGCGAGTTGACGCAGCGGCTCAATGAGCGTTACGACAACCTCTTGGGTGAGTTGCTGTTAAAGGGTTGGGGCAAGTCCCTTGCAGATCCTGATGTTCGTTCAAAGCTGAAAGGGTTTTCCCGGCAAGAATTTGAATCGTTTATTGCCGGTCTGGCTAGCGACACCGCTGTTGAAGACTATATAGATGACGTGCAAGCCGAAGAGGACGATGCAGACCCAGATGAAGAGGATTACCTTGCCTCGCGCGTGGCGCAGCTGTTCGTTGTGAAAAAGGGTGCCGGCGGCCAAACGGACTGCGCAAATGTGCGCCTGCGTTTTACAAAACCGGAAAGCCTGTTTTCATTGTTTTTGGAGCCAGCCTGCGACTACCTTGAGGGTGGATACACCTGTTATTACGGGGACTTTGCCCGTGGCAGGGCTAACTACGGTGCCGCTGCCCGGTATGAGCGGTTTGCGTTATGGCCGAGCGTTGGAGATCGTCGTGAGGCGTTCGGGGGGCGTGACCAGCCGGAATCCCGGTATCACAAGCCTTTGTACTCCTTTTGGCCGTTGGTTTACCAGGAGCTACCTGAACATTTGCGCATTCAGCTTCAAGAATGGGCCGGAAGTCGCAGAAGTGCAGCAGAGAATTTCGCCAATTATGTTAAGGCAGGATTCCTCTATGCCAGCCCGGTTATTGTTGAGCTCTACGGGTGGTTTGTCGAGTTTCGGAAAAACGTCAGAACGCAGAATGTTGAGCAGCGTTATCGGGAATTTTATAATTTCGTAACACCAAAAATAAGAGGCTCTTTGATGCTGCGATATTTTGCGGCAGCTCTTGAAACCTTTGAGGCACTGTGCGGAAAAATTATTGATCACAAACTGGATGATTGGCGCGGCCGGTGGCGAAGTCTGACGGGGTTAACAAGCCCGGCCTGGTACGCCAGTGGCGAAAACAATAATGCGCGACAGCGGCTTATTCTTGGCTTTAATAGCCCCTTCTACCCAAATGTTCTGGTATCTACCTCCGTTTTTCAGGAGGGCGTGAACCTGCATATGAACTGTCATCAGGTTCACCACTACGGAATAGCGGGCTCCCCAGGTGACAATGAGCAGCGGGTAGGGCGAATCGACCGTTTGTTTGGCTGTGTAAATAAGCGGTTGGAAACGCAGGGTGCGGGAGAGCTCAGCATTCACTATCCGTACTTGGCGGGATCGGTAGATGAAGATCAGGTTGCGTCGTTTGTAGAGCGCAAACATGGGGTAGAGAAACGCATGGATTCCTGCCTTCAGGAAAAGTTCGATTCCGAATACAAGCCGGGGGCCAGTATTGATTGGAGTGTATTCCTGAGGAAGCCCGAGTGTCATACCGATGAGCCTATGAGCGATCCCTACGGTGCGGATTTTCCAGAGATGATTTCAGAAAGCGAGGAGTATTTGCCTCATAAAACGCACTCTTCTGAAGATATTGAACGCGCGTTGCGTCAGCACCTGGAACAATCTTGTGATCCGGAGCAAGATGAGATTATTGCAGCGTATTCCAGCCAAAGCTCTCCAAAATCGCTCTTCATTATCGATTCTTTGATCAAAAGAGGGGAAACGAAAAGACGGCAACCGGTATTCATGACGCTGGGTTTCTCACAAAGGTTCTCAGCTCTGGTTCCGGAAACGGTTTACATCGTAAGTTTTGCTTCGCCGATTGCCAATCGGGAAAGCTTGAAGAGTGTGCCATGGGATGAACTTTCAGAGCTGATCAACAAATTGAGTGCGCGCTACCCATTGGTTCGAGTGGCAATTGATGAGAAGACCCCCAACAGTTATTTCTACCTCAGCCCGCGCGTAAATTTTCCGCTGTTTGTGAAACATGGAAAACTGCAGTGGTTGTCTGCTCATGAAATTCAAATGGGGTTAGCTGATATTAAACTGTTTTCGGACGAGTTTGAGGCAGCCTTGTTTCATGAGGCTCAGGATCTCAAGCGTGATGATGTCAGCAAGTTTGCTGTGGCTGGCCCAAAGCCGTTGCCCGAAGGGTTTAATCGCCGCAGAGAGGCAGTGCATTCTCTGAAATGGGAAGCTGTATCTGGAGGCAATGGTCGAGTGGACAGGTTGGCGATATCGCTTACACTGAAGATGATACAGGCAATTGGCCAAGATGCCGGCTATGAGGGTAGATCATCAAGCATTGTTGAAATTATCCTGCAACTGAATAGCCGTTTTCCATTCGTAAATTTCCGGTGCCCGACCGAAGACAACATTGAAGCGCAGCTCAACTTTCCAGAAGGTGACTTCCAGGAGGAGGAGCGAGCACTGCTAGAGCAGTGGTTCCGTTACGTAGTCGCTACCATGGTCACATTTTAATGCGCGCAAGGAAGGAATCCGTAGCCATGCCATTACAAAACCGGGTAACGCCCGCGGGTACTATTGAGAGTGTCGTAGCTCGCGGCACGTTCATGGGTAATAGAGGTGTGTTGCACAACGCCGAAAAAGAAGTGCAGCGCCTGTTCAAGATCAAGCCTTGGATTACTTGTCTGTTGGAGTTCAAAGGCAGGCAGCGAGAATTGATGTCTCCCGGCGCATACACCGAACTGTTCTTTCTCGATGAAGTTACGGCTTTTGCCGCAGGGCACCGCCCTTGTGCGGAGTGCCGGCGAGCTCGCTATAACGAATTCCGCGATGCCTGGGGCCATGCGAACCTGCCG